>DAIDGU010000076.1 GCA_027459785.1 Ktedonobacteria bacterium
CCCACGGGTATTCCCCAGTGTTGGGTCGATCATCCACGTGTTCCTCACCCGTCCGCCACTGATGCCTTGCGGCACCCGTTCGACTTGCATGTGTTACGCACGCCGCCAGCGTTTGTCCTGAGCCAGGATCAAACTCGCCATCCAATTATCAATGCTGCCCGAAAGCAGCGTTTCGTACAAATCTGTACGTCGTTGGCGCGTCGATCACTACGAATCAAAGTTGTTGACTTGGATTGCGTATTGCTTCTTTATACTGTCACTTTTCAGTTGTCCAGGTGCTGTGCGCCGCATTCGCGTTTGCGTCAGGGCGCTCCTCTATAATCGCATATCCTTCGGGATTTGTCAAGGGGTGCATGACCCGCATGACCAAAGTCTGGGTGTGCTATGATGAAGCGCGTAGACCAACGCTGGTTCCAGGAGGACTGATCCATGCCCCTTTACGAATTTTACTGCGCGGATTGCCGCGCCAAGTTCGAGGTACTTTCGCCCTATGCCAAGGCCAAGGCGGGCGAGGTCGTTTGCCAGCAATGCCACGGCACACGCGTGCGCAAGCTGCTCTCCGTCTTCGCGGCCCGTCGGGGCGGCGACGGCGAATTCGGCGACGGTTATGACTTCGGCGACGAAGGCGGTGCGGGCGGCTGCGCCTGCGGCGGCCAGTGCAGTTGCGGCGGCCACTAATACCTGGGGCGCGGGTGCCATGCAGCGCGCCCATACAAAAAATACTTCCCGGCAAAGGGAATAGAATAAAGGGATCCGCTGATGGATTTTACCCTCACCGACGAGCAGTTGAGCATCCAGCAGACCTGCCGCGACTTCGCGGAGAAGGCGATCAAGCCCATCGCCAAGGCGATTGATGATCGCTCGGAGTTTCCGTTGGGGCTGATCAAAGAGATGGGCGCGATGGGCCTGTTGGGTCTGCCGATCCCCGAAAAGTATGGCGGGGCAGGGGCGGACTTTTTGGCCTATTGCCTGGCGCTGGAGGAGATCGCGCGGGGCGATGCCTCGGTGGCGATCACGATGGAGGCGCACACCTCGCTGGGCGCGACGCCGTTCCTGCATTTCGGCACGGAACAGCAGAAGCAGCGCTATCTGGTGCCGCTGGCGCAGGGCGAGCAGTTGTGGGCCTTTGGCCTGACGGAGCCGGGCGCGGGATCGGATTCCGCCGGCACGCAGACGCACGCGGAACGCGACGGCGACGCCTGGGTCATCAACGGCGCGAAGATGTTCATCACTAACGCTGGCACGCCCATCAGCGGCGGCGTGACGGTGACAGCAGTCACGGGCATGCGCGCCGACGGCCACAAGGAGATCACGAACCTGATCGTGCCACAGGGGACGCCGGGCTATGTCATCGGCCCCCCGCTGAAAAAGATGGGCTGGAAGGCATCCGATACGCGCCCACTGAACTTCGATAACTGCCGCGTGCCGGCGGACAACGTGCTGGGCCAGGTGGGGACGGGCTTCCGGCAGTTCATGGGCATCCTGGATGCCGGACGCGTCGCCATCGCCGCGCTCTGTGTGGGTCTGGCGCAGGCGTGCCTGGATGAATCACTGAAGTATGCCAACGAGCGCCGGCAGTTCGGCAAGCCGATCAGCGCCTTCCAGGCGATCCAGTTCAAGCTGGCGGATATGGCGATGGAGATTGAACTCGCCCGCCTGATGTATTATAAAGCCGCCTGGCTGCATATGCACGATCAACCCTTCACCAAAGAGGCCGCGATGGCGAAACTCTTCGCCTCCGAAACGTCCAAGCGTGCCGCCGACCAGGCGGTGCAGATCCACGGCGGCTACGGCTTCATGGACGATTTCCCCGTCTCGCGCTACTGGCGCAACGTGAAGGTGAACGAGATCGGCGAAGGCACCAGCGAGGTGCAGCGCATGATCATCGCAAAAGCGTTGCAGGGACGGTGAGGACGAGACACGAAGGACGCGAAGGCAGGACGGGAACACGGAGACCACGGAAATTGACGCGGAGGACACGAAAAATGTCCTCCTGATAAGTCACTAGCAGAGATCATAAAATGATGTTATACTGATATAGTGCCTTACCGCTCCTGTTGTTCTCGCTCTCTTCTCCGAGGTTCAAATCGTTACCTATGCCGCTTAGCGATGGCACCATCGCACTCATGCGCCGGAGGAACAACAGAACGGCGAGGCGTTTTTGCGCCCGGTTGGCGCTCAGCCTACGATGCTGCGTGGCGTCATGTTGGCGGCGGTCGCGCGCTCAATGAAGACATCGCCGAAGGGATCATCTTGGCGCACGGCGATCCGGTGCAGGTGCCAGAGTTCCAGCACAGCGATGAAGGTGACGACGATGACGATGCGCCGTGTCTGGCCGGCGAGCAGTTCGGTGAGCGTGATCGCCGGCTGCACCGTGAGCAGCGCCTCGATCTCGGCGATCTTTTCGGCGACGGTGACGACGGGCAGGGGCAGTTCTGCCGGCGTGTCGTCCTGGTTCGCGGTGAGGACGCGCTGGAACGCGGCGGCGAGCGCCTTCACGCTCAGGCCGGTGAGCTTGGGCGGCGTATAGACGAGCGTCTCTGCGATATTCTGCGGCGGCGTCGGGCGCGCGAAGCTCTGCAAACCGGCATCCGACCGCTCGCGCAGCACGGCGGCGATGGCTTTCGCCAGCTTATATTCCAGCAGATTGCGGCGCAGTTCTTCGGCGTCGGCCTGGGCCTCGGCGATCTCCGCGTCGTCTTCGGGCCGGTTCGTGCGCGGCAGCAAACTGCGCGACTTGATCACCAGCAGCCGCGATGCCATCGTGATGAAATCCGCCAACCGTGCTAGTGGCACATCCGGCGCGTGACGCAGGTAGTCAATGAATTGATCCGTCACGGCCACCAGCGAAACGGTAGTGATCTCCATCTGACGCTTCTCGATCAGGTGCAGCAGCAGATCCAGCGGCCCCTCGAACATGGGCAGGCGGACCTGATAGATCTCCTCGGCCATCGCGGCTCCTCTGTGGATAAGATCATATGACCGCAGGGCATGCGTCTGTTGCCGCTGCACTTTACTGTGCGCGCAAAAAGAGCTATTGTGGTTGCACCCATGACTTTTGGTTGGATAGCATAACATCGTCTGCCGATACAACAACTATCATAGATGAGATTCGTTACGATTGCCCTTTGTTAAGATCGGGAACTGAGACGCCACCATGCTGCATCACCGCCGCCCTGCCCCCCAGCAGCCTTTACCATCTCAAGTGAATGGCGTGCCATTGCTGGCCCAGTTTCAGCGCCAGACACCGGACGCCTACGCCGTGCGTGATCTGCATTACGGCGATATCGTCACCATCCCCAAGGACCGTGCGCTGCCAGAACCGTTCCCGCCGACGCCAGAGCTGCCGGTGCCAGGCGTGCGCGTGCTGCGCTGGTCCGGTGTCGCGCTGCTGTTGGCGGTGCTGGGCGGGGTGGGTGGACTGTTGCTAGGCTTGTTCTGCCTGCTGGCGGCCCTGGCCGGCATCGTCCGCTTCCGCCGGCGCGCACATCGCTGGCGGGCGGCGCATGTCAACGCGCCGCTGCCGGCCCCAGCCCGCGCGGAATATGACCGGCTGCGTGGGGCGCGTGGCCAGGCGCTGTTGGCCATCGTGATCGGCCTGGGTATCGTCACCTTGATTGCCAATACAGTCCGCTAATAGAAGGAACGGTGCTAGAGTGCTGATCCATGCGTTATTGTTCGCTATGATCGGGTTCGTTGGCGCGACTGTTGTGTTAGTGCTGATGGGACGCCGCATGGGCGGGCCGGCCTGGTGGGGCGGCTTGCTGTTGATGGGCGCGCTGACTGCCGGTAGCGCCTGGGGCGCGCGGCAACTGGGTGTGCCAGCCAACGAGGCGCGCATCTGCATGGTGGTCACGCTGGCGCTGGGCGTGCTGATCGTCTGGCGCTGCCGCCGGTGGAATCCCGCCGGCCAGGCGGCCTGGCTCTTCACGCTCCTCGCCGGGCTGAGCTTTTTCGCCGTTTCGGTGGTCGTGGTGCTGTTGGTGCCAGCCAGTCCAGTTGGCACGGCGCTGGGCCTGGCGTTGTTGCTGATGCAAGCGGTCGCGCTCACCTTCACCTTGTCCTATACGTTCGAGATCATCGATGTCATCTGCCGGCGGCGCTGGCGCTTCCCAGAGGCCCGCCCGCCGCGCCAGGTGGCACAGGACTTCAGTGGCTTGCCAGAATTGCCGAGCGAAGTTTGGCGCTGGCCGCGTGTCGCGCTGCACGTTCCCTGCCACGAGGAGCCGCCAGAAGTGGTCGCGGCGACGTTGCGGGCGCTGGCACACCTGAACTACCCACGTGATCGCTATACCGTTTTTATCGTGGATAATAACACGGCGGAGCCGGAAACCTGGGAACCGCTGGAGGATCTGGCGGCCCACTACGGCTTCACGTTCATGCACCTGGAAAAGTGGCCGGGCTTCAAGTCGGGCGCGCTGAATTACGCCCTGGCCGCGACACCACCGGAGTATGATATCATCGGCATCGTCGATGCGGATTATCTGGTCGCACCCGATTATTTACGCGACCTGGCAGCGTATTTCGCCGATCCTGCTGTCGCTTTCGTGCAAACGCCGCAAGATTACCGCGATTACGGTCCTGGCAGCACCTTCTATCAACGCGCCTGCTATCATGCCTATCGCTATTTCTTCGATCTCAGCATGCCGAGTCGGGCGGAGCGCAACGCGATCATCTTCGGCGGCACGATGGGCCTGATACGCCGCTCAGCCCTGGAAACCATCGGCGGCTGGGACGAGTGGTGCATCACCGAGGATGCGGAGGCGAGCTTGCGCCTGCTGGCGCGTGGCTACCAGGGGCGTTTCGTCAACCGCTCCTATGGACGCGGCATGATGCCGCTGGAGTTCGACGCGCTCAAGCGCCAGCGCTTCCGCTGGTGTTTCGGCGGCATCCAGATCCTGCGCAAGCATTGGGCGACGCTGCTGCCCTGGAACCGTCATGATGCGCGGCGGTGGGATGTGCCGGGGTTGACGGCGGCGCAACGCTATCACTACCTGCTCTCTGGCATCCAATGGTTCAGCGATGTGCTGACCCTGGGCTTCACGGCATTGTTGTTGGTGACGGGCGCACTGCTGGTCGCCGGCCATCCGATTCGCCTGCCGGCGTTGGGCGCGACGCTGGCGCTGCTGCCGCTGGCGTTTTGGGGCATGGGCATCGCGCGGACGCTGTGGGCGCTCCGCGCCACCCGCCGCTGCACGTGGGGCGAAGCCCTGGGCGCGCTGGCGCTGTTGTGGAGCTTGAGCTGGGTGGTGGCGCTGGCGTGTTTGCAGGGCGTGTTGCGCCGCAACGGTGTCTTTTTGCGCACCCCAAAAGTCGGCAAGGCACCCGTCCTGCGCGCCTTGCGCAGTACTCTGAGCGAGACGTTGCTCGCTGCGGCTTGCTGGGGCGTAGGCAGCCTTGTGCTGCTGCACGCGCGCCAGGCAACGGACGCGGGCGCGTGGTGGGCCTGGGGAGCTTCGGCGCTGGCGCTGGGCATCTGCGCGCTGGCCCAGGGCGCGACCTATGCCGCCGCGCCCATCCTGTGCTTGCTGAGCTTGCGGACCGAGGGTGCCGCGCAAGCGGTGCGCCGCCGCGCCTATGACGCGGAGAGCGGCACCGGCGAATGGCGCTTGCTGGCGGGCGCGGTGGCGCTGGCCGCCGTGCTCTCGTTGGCTGTCGTCGGCACCAGCTTCTTGCCCGGTCCCGCGCCCGCCAGTTCACAGCGTCAGCAGGTGCTGACGCAATTGCTGAACGCGAATCCGGCTAATACCGGAAAGGACGGCCAGGCGACGGCGACGCCCCAGCCTGGCACGGTGCCGGGCAACAGCGCGACCCCGACGCCGAGCGCGGCCACCACCCCCACCGGCACCGCTGGCACTGGCACGCCCACGCTCAGCCCGACGGATACACCGCACCCCGGCGCGACGCCACGCCCGACCGCGAGCACGAGTCCCACGCCGCACCCCGGCGCGACCCCTGGCGCGAGTCCCACGCCGCGTTCTCACCCGACACCAACTTCCCATCCTTAGCGCAACTTGTACTGTTAGTGAGCATGCGGGCGGTTGAAACCGTGCCGGGGACGGCGGGCGGCGGGCGAGGGACGGCGGGCGGTTGAAACCGCGCCGTTGGGGCCATTCGGCCACGAAACCGCCGTCGCGGGTTGGGATCCGAGTCCGCGTCGGCGGACTTCGTCGCCGTCAGGCGCTTAGGCGCGGTTTCAACCGCCCGCCGTTCCCCCGCCCTGCCCCCTAGCAGCCTTACACCGTGATCAGTAATAGCCCAATGTTTCTCTTTAATCATGCCGCGCGCTAGTGTTCCTCGTCAACGGCGTGCAGTGCGGCGGCGGGGCCATGTGGATCGTGGTGGGTGCGGATGAAGGTGACGACGCGGGGCGACAGGCCGGCGCGTTCGGCGAGGATCGCGCCCAGTTCGGCGTGGTGCCAGGCATCGCGGAAAGATCGCCGCCAGCGGGGAACAGGGGCCAGCGCGCCGGAGCCGGCCAGCCGATGTAATAGCGTGGGAGCCAGTTGCTTGAGCAGCACGATGGTGGGCCGCATGGCGAAACGCACCCGCCCTGCCCCCTTGCCGCAGTCGTGCAACAGCGCGGCGGCCAGCAGATCGCCGTCCTGGCAGCCGGTGGCCACGAGGGCGGCATACACATCCAGGCTGTGGCGCTGGTCGCCGCGCGTCATCGTGGCGAAAAGCTGCTGGCCGGCGGGCGGCAACAGATCGCGCACCGGCGCGCGATCTGCCTCCGTCACGCGCGCCGTCAGGCGATGCCACACTTGCCAAAGGCGATAGCGCACCCGCGCCGAGCCGGCGGCGGAGAGGATGCCTGCCGAGCGGCTCATAGCGCCTCAGCGAAGGGGGCGAAGTAGGTGAAGAGCGACATGATCTTCAAACTCAGTGTTTGCAGCAGGTACGAGGGCGCGAAGGAACCCGGCAAACCGGCCAACACCAGGACGAACGGCAGGAAAAGCAGCACGCCGAACAAGATCATCTCTTGATACATCTGGCTGTTGCGATAGCCGCGAACCAGGCGCGCCGGCAGCAGTTCATAGAGGATGTAGTAGCCGTCCAGCGGGTAAAGAGGGACGATGTTGAGCAGGCCCACGAGGATGTTGACGCTGGCAAAAATGAAGCCGAATTGTTCCAGGCGCAGCGCCCAGCCCGGCTGCCAAACGTGCAGGCAGCTTTGCAGTGGGCCTCCCGTGAGTGTGCTGCAAGCGAAGATATGGTGCGCGTCGGCGGTGGTGAGCGGCACGAAGCCCAACGCGACCGCGATGACGATGCCGATGACGAAGTTGGTGACGATGCCGCTCAGCGCGATCAAGGTCATGCCGGCCTTCGGCCCGATGCTGAGCCGCGTGGCGTCTGGCTCGATTGGCCTGCCCCAGCCCAAGCCGGCTGGCACCGATGCGCCGATGGGGAAGCTGAGCGCGAAGGCGACGCTTGTTCCCAGCGCCGCCAGGTGGCGCACAGGGTTAGGCGACAGCCGCCGCGCTTTCGCGGGGCTGCCATCGCCGAGCAACGTTGTCACCAATGCCTGCGTTCCATAGCGGATGCCCATCGTCAGGATGAACGAGACGAACGTCATCGCGATCAGGATCGTATTCATCTGCTCTACTTCGCTTCCTTGCTCTTTTTGGGCTTACGCTTCTCTTTGGCGGGCGGCGATTTGGGCATGGGGTTCACCTCCATCATGGGGATTGGGTACTGACATTATAGCACGTCGCGGCTCCGCAACAAAGCCCTGGCTTGGCGACGCGCCCCTTGACGCGCTGGCCCCCAGCACGTATAATCTACATATAATCTACGGTAGTAATTCGAAGTTCGCAGGGCGCAGATAGCAACGCGCTGATCGGGGCAAGTGATATGGCCTGCCGCACTCACCTAAGTAACCGCCTGGGCTGGTGGTGGTGGCGCTCGTCTCTGGCGAGTGCGCGGCTGGCTTGACCCCCAACAGCAGAGAACGATTCGCCGGAGACGCAGAGGAGCAGTGAGCCTCTGCGATTTTTTTTGCAATCAAAGGATGGAACGCTGATGCTCATCTTCATTCGGCCCCAGGCGACCGCCGCGCAGCGCGCCGAGCTGCGCCATGCGCTGGCCGCCGAGGGCGCACGCGGCCCGATGGGGACGCTGCCGCTGGGGGCGGGCGACGTGATCGGCGTGGAGGCCGCGCCGTTGACGGCGGCGGCCCGTGAGCGCATCGCCGCGCTGCCGGCGGTGGCGCGCGTCGTGCCGGTCGCCGCGCCCTATAAGCTCGCCAGCCGTGCCGCCAGTGCCACGCCTTCGTCCGTGCGCATCGGCGCTGTTGTCATCGGTGGCGGCGGCGTGCCGCCGGTCATCGCCGGCCCCTGTTCCGTGGAAAATGAGGATCAGATCGTCGAAGCGGCGCAGGCCGCTAAGGATGCCGGCGCGGTGATGCTGCGCGGCGGAGCATTCAAGCCGCGCACGTCGCCCTATACCTTCCAAGGGCTGGGCATCAGCGGGTTGCGGCTGCTGGCGCGGGCGCGCGAGGTGACGGGCCTGCCGGTTGTCACCGAGGTGATGGAACCGAATCTGGTGGATGTGGTCGCCGAATATGCCGACATGCTGCAAATCGGGGCGCGCAACATGCAGAATTACGCGCTGTTGGTGGCGGCGGGCCATGCTGGCAAGCCGATCTTGCTCAAGCGCGGCCCTTCCTCGACCATCGAAGAATGGCTGCTGGCAGCGGAATACATCCTGGCGACGGGCAATCCCCAGGTGGTGATGTGCGAGCGCGGCATCCGCAGCTTCGATCCGCTGACGCGCAACGTGCTGGATGTCGCCGCTGTGCCGCTGCTGCGCACGCTGACGCACCTGCCGGTGGTGGTGGACCCCAGCCACGGGACGGGGCGGCGCGACCTGGTGGTGCCGATGGCGCTGGCGGGCGTCGCCGCCGGGGCGGACGGCGTCATCGTGGAGATGCATCCCCAGCCAGATGCCGCCATGAGCGACGCGGCGCAGACGATCACTCCCGCCGCGCTGCGCGAGATCATCACCGGCACGCGCGCCATCGCCGCCGCCCTGGGGCGCATCTCCGCGCCGGATACGCCGAAGGAACACAGCCAGCGTCACGCGCGCGTGCGCTGACGCGCACCGGTTGCTGCCCAGCGTGCATGTCCCACATTTCATCTTATTTCGACCCTGGGAAGGGCATCGCGCACCGCCAAAGATGGGATATAGTTGCGATTGGCCTTCATAAGCGGTAAAATGAACGGGGTGCGCTGTGTGGGACGTGCAGAGCGTACGATTAGATATGCAGCCGGGCAGAAGGAAAAACGCATGATGAATACGCGCACTGTAGGCGCTCTCGCGCAAGGAACGGTATTATATCAAGGCCGTTATCGCATCGATCTTTTGCTGACGCGCACGCCGTTGCGTGCGATCTATCGCGCCTGGGATCTGACACACAACCGTGCCGCGACGCTGGTGGAACTGGCTCCGGTAGATGATGCCGCCGCCACGACGGCGCTGGAACGCGCCGCGCCGCTGGTGCAACTTGACCATGCTTCGTTGCTTTCGTTTCAGGTGGTTTTCGTTGAACATGAAACGGTGTTTATCGCACTGACCTTCGCCGGCGGCCAGACCATCGCGCACATTATGGCCGAGCGCGCCACGCCGATCCCGCCCGCCGCCGCTGTGCGCTGGATCTCGCAGACGGCGGAGATGTTAGAATATTTCGCCACCGCGCTACCAGACTGGCACCTGGGCGATCTCAGTAGTAGCGCGCTGTTCGTCACGGTGGAAGATCGCGCCCAGCCTATCGGCTTCGAGATCCCGTTGGGCTTGCTGACGCCGGCCCAGGTGGCCGCCGATCTCCCCGCCGGCGCGGTCGCGCCGGAACTGGCGCAGGGCCAGTGCGACGCGCGGGCGGATGTTTTTGCCCTGGCGGCGACGCTGCACCTGTTGCTGACAGGCCAGCCCTGGCCGGGCGGTGACCCGGCGCAACAAACGGCGCTGGATGCGCTGCACCCCGCGCTGCCCGCGCCGGTGATCGCGGCAGAACGCCGCGCGCTGGCCGTCGCCCCGGCTGATCGCTGGTCGGATGTGGCCGCGTTTCACGGCGCGCTGCTCGCCGGCATGGCCGAGCCGGCCCCGCCGCCCGCCGCCGCTGATGAATGGTGGCTGGGCGCGGCATCGCAGCCGCTGCCGGAAGAGCCGGCGACGCTGACGACCCCGCGCGACGACCTCGCCGCCGCTCTCGCCGCCGAAGCCGACGCTCAGGGCAGCGCGCCCCGCTGGCCCGTTCCCAGTGAGGCTGACCAAGCCCCGGCACCTGCTGCGCCGGATGTCGCCGCCAGTAGCACCCCTGGCGTAAGTAGCGATCAGACCATTGAGCCGGTGCCGCCGAATCAGGCTCTCCCAGAAGCGACCGCCTTAGCCGCGACCGAGACGACCACCGCCCCAGCCGTTGAGCCAGCGAATGAATCTGCCGCCGTTGCAAGCACCAGCAGCGCGCCCACCGAGAGCCAGCCACCCGCGCCCGCGCCGGATGTTCCGCCGGCACCAACGGCGGAGCCGGCGCATACCGGCCTGCCGGCATTCGTGCTACCGCTGGCGGCAGCGGCATCGGGCGCGGCCATCATCGCGGCGGTGGAAGGTGTGCGCGCCCGCCGACCATCGCAGCCGCTCGCTACGCCTACGCCGAGCATGCCGATCGCGCCCGCGCCGGCACCGAGTGTGCCGCCCATACCACCCATGGCTGAGGAGTCGCCAGTGGTCGCGGCTACCGCGCCAGCCGCCCCGCCGCCGCCCGCCGATGTCTTCGCCCCGCCTGCCGATCACGTTGCTGTGCCTGATGCCGTGCCTGATGCCGCTGTGCCACCAACAGAGCAGGATTTGCCGCAACGCGGAGATCTGGGCAGCGCGCCGGATGGCGGCATCGTCACCAACGCGCTATGGGGTGCTTTGACGCCCGATCTGCTGGATAACCTCGCGCACATGCCACCGCCGTTGCCGATGCGTGGCATCGAAGACGTGCAGCCGGTGCTGGCAACCGCGCCTGCTCAGGGCGCTGCAAGCGCCAGCGCGCCAGCGGAGGCCGCCAGCAGCGCGGAGACCGCGCCACCTGTGGGTGAGACTCACGCTCCACACAGCGGGATCGGGGACATTGTGCTGCCAGTGGCGACGGCAGGGGCCGCGCTGCTCGCCGCCGGAGCGATCACCCACGCCTTCACGTCCCACGACCACGACACGCCAGCGGAGTCCACACCCACAGATGCCGCCCCGCCCCCACCGGCGGAGACACCGACGGAAGCCGCTTTTCCCGCGCCCGCGACGCCAGATGCGGATGTCGAGCCAGCGACGCCAGCGGCAACGGACGTGCCGCCAGTTGCGGGCGATCAGCCTGAACCTTGGCTGCCGGCGTATAGTGCTGGCGAGGATTGGCTGACGCAGGAGCCACCGGCGCAGTCTGGCTTCAACGTCGATGGGTTTGTGAGGAGTACGCCGGATGGGGTGAGTTCACCCGCGCCGACCAGCGACACGGTGACGACGCCGTATGGCAGGCGCGGCGCATGGTGGGATGAGCCGGTGGAGACTGATACGCCTAGCGCGCCAGCGGGAACCAGTGACGCCACCACCAGCGCGCCTATGACCCAGCCAACACCGCCCAGCTTGCCCGCGATCAGCAACGAGCCAGCGGAGACGGCCTGGGCGACGCATGCCAACGGGCAGGCGAACCATGACGAGCGTGCGGCTTTCGCCTCCGACGCGGCCATCATGGCGGCGCTGAGCGGCATTCATAGCGTCCCGGCGGCGGAAACGCCACCCGCCCCACTGCCAGAGCAGTTCATCACGGCGCATCCCGACTGGCCCACGCCGCCATCGGCAGAACCAACGGTCCCATCCGTGAACCTGCGCCCGACACACGCGCCGAATACGACGCCGCTGGCCTCCAAGACGCCATCGATCCCCCTGGTGGATCGCATCCGCAGCATACTTCAGACGCCGGCGCTGCCCGCCGCCGCCACCGGCACGGTGGTCGTTCCCCGCCACATGTATCCGCAGCACAGCTATTCGATTTTGGTGCGGCTGCAATATCGTTCGCTACGCAAGGCGGGCGACAGCCCACCGACCTCGCGCCCACTGGCCATCGTCGAGGTTGAAGCGCCCGAAGATGCGTTCTATTTGCCAGTACACAAGTTGGCCCTACCGATCCCCCTGGAAGGCGGCCTGAGCGAAGGGACGCTGGCGATCACCGCGCAACGCCCGACGCCCAACGGCACCGATCGCCTGACCTTTACTTTCCGCTTGAGCGATGGTACGATCTTACATAAGGGGCAGTTCATCGCGGATGTGACGATCCTCAGCCCCCAGCAAATGGCGAGCGGGAATCCGATGCTGACGCTGGTCCATACGCTGGATATACCCTTCTGAACGCAAGCGGGCGACGGGATAAAGCCGGTGGTCCCGACGCTCGCTGGATGTATAAGGTAACATGAGAGCAACCGTTGCGCCGCGTGGGGGCGTGACGGCTTGCCAGGGGAGCAACGCGGGTGGCGTATTCTACATCAGGGCATGAGCCAGATTATTATGGCGTGCTCGCCGTCACGCCGGCAGCGGATGACGAGACGATCCGCCAGGCGTACCGGCGGCTGGCGCGCGCCTATCATCCCGATGTCGCCGGCGAAGCGGGCGCGGAGACGATGAAGCGCATCAATGCCGCTTACCGTGTGCTGAGCGATCCGGAGCGCCGCCGCGAATATGATCTGCGGCACGTGGGCGCAACGAGCCGCCCCTTGCGCACGGCGACGCCTTCGCGCGCCCGTGGCCGTGCGGCAGCGCCGCCCGCCACCCCCGCCGTCACGCGCACCGAAGGCCCATTGCAACTTTACCGGCAGATCGACACGCAGGATCAGGCGCTGACGGCGCTGGCTTTCGGGCAGGGCGACGCCCTGCTGGGACTGGGTTTCAGCGATGGGCGCGTGGAGATCTGGCACCTGGCGACGGCGCAGCGCATCGCGCTCCTGCACCTGCCGGCACCTGCCACCACGACGGTGCGCGCCGGTGTGCTGCAAGAGATCCGCCTCTCACCTTCCGGCGGCCTGGCACTGGCCTGGGGGCTGAACCTGGGGACGCACATCTGGGAGAGTCGCACGGGGCGCTTACTTTGGTCGGCGGCCTTCAACGCGCCCAGCGGCGCGATGGACGGTGTGCTGCTGGATACGCCGCCGTTGGTGCGCATGGCTGTGCCGGCGGCCCCGCTGGCGCTGGCCGAGGAAGATCCGTTTCACTGGGCAGAACAGGGCCGGTCGGGGTCCGACGTGTGGACGCGCCCCCTGGCGGGGGCCGTCGCGCCGGCCTGGGCCGTGCCGCTGCGCTGCGACGAACCCGCGCCGCAGGAGCGCGCTGGGCGCGGCTGGCGCATTCACCTGCGGGCGCTGGCGTGGGATGGCGAAGCGCTATTGACCTTTTCCACCGGCCCGGCCTCCGCGAACATCAGCAATGCCAGCATCGTGCATCTGTGGAACCTGCGCCAGCGGGGGCGGTTGGGGACGGCGGGGCCGCAGCGCCAGGGCAACCTTGTCATTCCAGCGCGGGCGCTGTGGTACCCCATCGCCGTTTCGGCCACAGCCACAATCTTCGCCACCCAATTCGAGGAGCGCGCCGTTCGGCTATACGACCTGCATTCCGGCCAACATATCGAACTGCCGACCGGCCCCGTCGCGCCGGAGGCGCGCATGGTCATCTCCGCCGATGGCGCGCTACTGGCGTTGGCCCCGCCCGACCAGCGGCGGGTGGACCTCTGGGCGACCGCTACGGGCCAGCGCATTCAAACCTGGGACGTGGCCGCGCCGGTGGCCGCGCTCAGCTTCGCCGCCAGCGGCGGCAAACCCACCCTGGCTATCGCTCGCAACGATGGCCGCTGCGAAGTATGGGCCGCCGGCTGAGAGATCAGCCAAAGACCCCAGCCTCTTGACACCGGCGTCAACCCCTGGCATACTCAGTCGTACAAGATGTCTGAGAAAGGCCCGAAACGGTTGTATGCGACGCCCTCGTTTGTTGTCCGGTCTGGTGTTCGCCGGCATGCTGTTCTTCCTCGCCGCGTGTAGCGATGGCGGCATCATCACTGGCCCGTCAACACCCCAACCCACGGCGATCCCTGCCACGCCCACGCCGAACCCGGCACTCGTTTCCAACGCGACGGCGGCGATCACGCTTCCCGCGTCAATGAACACCGTCAGTTTGGGAACATATCAGGCGGCGACGGTGGGGGCGACGACGCAGGGACTGGTGCTGGCACCGCCCCCGCCGAACAGCAGCACCTTGGGAACGGCTTCGCTGGCTTTTGTGGCGTTCAAGGGCGGCACACCCACGACCTTCGCCCATGCCACGCCGGCCACCGGCAACATCGCGCGCACGATCAATGCTTACACCACGGGCGGCGCGTGGGTGGCCTATGTGCAGGCCGACGCGCAAGGCGGCAACTGGGAACTGTGGGCCGTCAACCCCGCGACCGGCACGAAACATCTGGTGGATAGCGCGACGCAGGAGCATGGCAGCGGCCTTTTGCCCGGCGATTTCGCCACCGATGGCACGGATGTCGTCTGGGCCGTCGCCGTCTATGGCCAAAACTCATCCACCCTCTTCGCCTATGATCTGGCGAGCGGCACACGGCGCACATTGGATAATCTGCCAGCCGCCAGCTTCGTCGCGGTGGCGCTGGTGAACCGGCTGCTCTATTTCCAGACGGCGGATACGCAAAATAAGACGACCGCCTGGCTGTGGCTGCTGACCCAGCCCACGCCGACGCAGATCACCGCCCGGCCCAAGGGCGCGGTCGCGCTCAACAGCCGCTATGTGGCCTGGTATGACGCCGACCCCGGCAACCTGGACCTTTATGATATCGTCACCGGCAAGACGACCGCGGTCAGTGAGGCACCCTGCGTCATGCCGATCCTCGCGCCGGATCGCCCCTTCATCGCCTGCCTGGACGATGTGGACGACCAATATCAGGTGATCCGCGTGCCGGCGGGGACGAGCGCCACCTTCGGGCTGCACGCCACCGGCGGCTTCGGAGCCATCGCCAACGGACGCCTCTACTGGATTCCCGAACCCAACCCACTGTCATCAAATACCGTCGTCGATTACTTCGATCTGCCGGCAAGCTGAGCCGCCCGGCCTTTAAGGCGACCGCCAGGCGTAAAACCTGTTTCGGCTAACCGCTCGTCGCAATCAGCGTCTTCTATTGATAAAGTTTGCCGATAATCAATAGTGGGTAGCGGAGGACCGCCATTCTCTATAACCCCGGAGGACAGACATTCCTGTCTGTCCGGCCACGATGGCCACCGTCTGTACCCGAAATTGGTATAACGGGCTGACGGAAGATCAGGTCATCGCGCTGTACCAGCAGGAATGCTTGGTGGCAAAATTCTACCTAAAAATCGTGGATCATGAGAAACAAGTAACCAGGATGGAGGTCCAGGATTGCGGGTCATTACCCATCGTGCGGTTGTGGAGTTCTCAACCAAACATCCAAACGCCGGCAGCGCGCTTGATATCTGGTATCGTACCATCAAAGCCGGCACATTCTACAACCTGGCGGAACTCAAAGCCACGTACCCTTCGGTGGATCTTATTAAGGATACGATCTTTGTGTTCAACATCGGCGGGAACACCACTAGGTTGGTAGCGTCCATTCATTTCAACGTGCAACGGCTCTACATCCTTGCAATTTTGACGCACGCCGAGTATGACAAAGACAAATGGAAGTAATGGAAGTGAGGATTGCACCACATGGCCCAGACCCAGTTTGACGCTCAAGCCGCCGTGCAAGACGCGGTCGATGCGTGGGATCACGTCGCGCCCATCTTCATCGTGCCGACCAATGATGAAGAGTTTGATCGGCTCCGTGAGGTGATCACCCAACTCGCACTTCGGGTGACGAGTGAAAATCACCCGCTTGCGAATCTGCTGCACGTACTTGGCAACTTGGCATATGAGTATGAGCAGGCGCACGATCCCGATGCCTAGCAAGGTAGATTTATCATAAATAGCTACGTTAGCCTGGCCCTTTCTTCTAGCTTGCCGCGTGCGGCGCACCAAGCCCCTGCCCCTGGGGTTGCGTCTGGTTGGCCGCCGGGGCGGGCGTGTGCAGCGCCAAGAGCTGGGCGATGGTGGTGAGGGCATGGGCGATGTGGTCAGCTTCCGCGCGCACCAGTGGCAGATCGGAGAGCGCGTTTGCGGTCGCGGGCAAGTCTGCCAGGGCGGCAGCGAGATCGGGCAAAGTGGGCGGCGGTTGCTGGGCGCGCGTGGCCGCGCCGAGGCGGCAAAGAGCATCGTCCACGGCGCGGTGGAACGCGCGCAAATCAGGCAAAGCGTGGCGCGCGGGATCATCGAGCAATCGCGCCTCCAGCGCCAGCAAGCTCTGCATGATCGTATCCGCGGCTGCTAGTATGCCGCCTGCCAGGTCGGCATCGGCCTGGTGCGGAGCCGGTTCCTGCGCGGCACGCGCGACGGACTCCACCGCGTTCGACCGCGCCAGGCGGGCGCGCATGCGCAAGCGTTGCACCGCCAACCCATCATAAGTGCCGGGCTGCATATGCGCCGCCAGCACCGCGTCGGCATAGCGCCGCACAGCATCCAGGCGGTCGGCGAGCGCATTCGGCACCTGATCGCGCTCCCAGGTCGGCCAGAGGCGATAGAGCGCCAGGGCCAGCACGCCACCAATGATGGTATCGACAGCGCGATAACCGACCAGCGTGAGGGGTTGCGGCGTGACGAACGAGAGCAGGAAGACGACCTCGACCGTGATGAACACCGTAAACAGAGCATAGTTGGCGAAGAGCAGCGCGAAGGCGCAATAGGCCGCCACGATGTTCGCCGCGACCAGCAACGCGGGCGCGGGGGCCAGCACCACCACCAGCGCCGTTGTCAGCACCACGCCGACCAGCGTCCCCAGCATGCGCGCCACGCCACGGGTGAAGGTGGCGTTGAAATCAGGTCGCAACACCAGCAGCGCCGTCAGGGGCAGCCAGTAGCCGCGCCCTAGTGGCAACGGCACCAGCCGATAGAGCGCCGTGGTGAGCGCCAGCGCAGCTCCCAGGCGCAGGGCGTGGCGACAGGCGGACGAGTGCAACGTCAGGTTCGCCCGCAACGTCGTGCCGACATCGTGGATGCGCAAATAGGTCTGGCGCGGCAGGGGCAGGCGCACGGCGAAATGCGGGGTGCCGCTGGTGCGAACTAGCTGCTGGGCGGCGTACACATGGGCGCGCAGCGCAGCATAATAGATGGTCAACTCACCCGAACCGGATGCCGCATTTCCCGCTGGCAGCGACGGCAAGGTGATGGCATGCCGCGCCCGTGCATGCAGGGGCGGCGTGGCGGGTAGGGCCACCGCGATCTCCCGCAAGGCTCCGGCGACAGCAGATACTAGGCGCGCACCCACGGGCGCGGCAACACCGCTTGGCCCCGCTGGACCCAGCCGCGCCAGCACCAGCACGTTCAGGCGGATCGCCTCCGCCTCTGCCAGCAGTTCTTGGAGCGTCCGATCACCTTGGCCCCGCGCCGGCGCGTCGCCGATGGTCTGCTGCGCCTGCACCAGCGCGTCGCGCAGTTGCGCGCGGCTTTGTGAATCGGTTGGGTGGTCGGCATAGTCAGCGAGGCGGCGATAAACAGCGGCGAGGGCCGCGCGTTCGGGCGCGGCGAAACGCCAGGGCAGCGGGATCAGCGCCAGCAGCGTTTGCCAGAGCGCGCCGGCGAGGATGAGCGCGGCCTCCGTCGCCGCCTGCGCCGGCGGCAGGGCGAAGTGTGACAAGATGATCAGCGTCAGGCACGCTTGCAAGCCGATCACCATCGCCGGCAGATCGATGGCAACGAGCAGCCCCGCGCCCAAACCCCAGAGGCCGGCGAGCAGCACAGACAGCCAGGGATTGTCGCCGGTGAGACTGCCGACGAACGCGGCGAGCGCGTTGGCGGCGCAAGCCAGCAGCAACGTGCGCGCCCGCACACGATAGGTATACGTGAGGCCGATGCCGCCCGCCAGACTCGCGCCGGCGGCGAGCGCGACGCCCACCAGCAGATGGCCCGTGGCATCGCCGACCACCAGCGGCAATCCGAAGCCGAAGGCGCTACGCAATGCCGCGCCGGCGGTCACTTTGCTCCGGTCGAAGTGGAGCGATCCTTGCCACGCAGCCACCCAGGTAGTCCACCAAGGGGCGGATGGATGAGCTGCTGCCTGCTTACGTGACGGGTGTGGGATTGACCGTTGCATTGTGCTCCTCCGCACGGTCCGTTTGCGCCTGGGCCTAGGTCTGCACGGCATGCGCCGCGCGCAGATGGCTTTCCACCACGGTCAGCGTGATGATCGTAGCCAGCAGCCAGGCGGAGCCAAGGATGAAGCTGCCGATGACATCCGTGGGGAAATGGACGCCCAGGTAGACGCGCGAATAGGCAACCACTACGACGATGAACGTCGCCAACGTGATGATACCCGCCTTGGCCCAGCCGCTGCGCACCGCCCGCACCAGCAAGAAGGCGCACATGCCATAAAACGCGAGCGAGACCATCGTATGCCCGCTGGGAAAACTATAGCCCGACGCCGCGATGTGGGGGAAGAGGTTGGGCCGCGCTCGCCGCACGATCTCCTTCACGCCCAGATCCAACACGCCCGCGCCGCCGCTGGCGACCGCCGGAGCGACGCCGTTGAGAATGGCGACCGCCTGCACACGAAAAGGATCGTGCCGCGCGCGATACCACAGCGCCGCGCCGATGATCAACGTGATGGCGACGAAGCCGAAGACGAAGAGCTTGCCGAAATCCGTCGCAAAGTTCATCAGCGCCGTCTGCCAAGGGGTGGCCGTGCTATGGATCGCCAGTTCAACCCCATCATCGAAATTGTTGAACTCTTGCTCGACGACCTCGCCAGAAAGCTTGATGAACGCGACGCCCAGGAGGATCACCGTTAGGATGCCGATGACCACGCCGAGCGTGCCTTTGCTGATGGCGGCGCGCATGTGACGCTGGCGCGCGGCATGCAAGACATGGGGTGGAGGTGTCATGGAGCTATCTCCTCGTGTGGTGTGTTAGCGTTGGTGGCCTTTAGCGCATTTCGCGCGCCGGAGCATGGGAGCCAGCGGCACGGATGTGATACGCTGCTGATGTTTGGTTGCGTCAGTATAGCACACAAGGGGACAGCGGATGCGGTATTTTGTCACGGGGGCGACGGGGTTCATCGGCGGGCGTGTGGCAGCGCAACTATTGGATGCCGGGCATGAAGTCGTCGTCCTCGCGCGCGATCCGGCGCAGGCAGCGCACCTCGCGGCAGGCGGCGCGCGGGTGGTGGCCGGCGATATTATGAACAAAGCCAGTTTGCGTGCGCCGATGACCGGCGTGGACGGCGTCTTGCACATCGCCGGCTGGTATAAGGTTGGCACGAAGGCTACAAGCCAGGGCGCGGCCATCAACATCACCGGCACCCGCAACGTACTGGAGACGATGCGCGACCTGGGCATCGCGAAAGGCGTCTATACCAGCACCCTCGCCGTCAATTCGGATACCCACGGCCATGCCGTGGACGAGACCTATCGCTATTACGGGCCGCACCTCAGCGTGTATGATCGCAGCAAATGGGTCGCGCAGTACGAGGTGGCCGCGCCGCTGATGCGCGCCGGTTTGCCGCTGGTCGTCGTCATGCCGGGCGTCGTCTATGGGCCGGGCGACACCAGCAACGTGCATACGACGTTCGTGCAGTATCTCAAGCGCAAGCTGCCTCTGTTGCCGACCGGCACAGCCTTCTCGTGGGCGCACGTGGAGGACGTGGCGCGCGGCCACCTTCTGGCGCTAGAACACGGCCAAGCCGGCCAGACGTATATCATCGCCGGCCCCACCCATACGCTGACAGACGCCATGCATATCGCGGAAGGCATCACCGGCATCCCCGCGCCGAAGCGACACGTCGCGCCGGGGGCGCTGAAGTCGCTGGCACACGTGATGGGCGTGGTGGCCAAAGCCGTCCCCGTTCCCGACAACTACTCTGCCGAGTTCCTGCGCGTCAGCGCGGGCGTCACCTACATCGGCAGCAACGCCAAGGCGCGGCGCGACCTGGGCTACGCGCCCCGTGACCTGACGACCGGCCTGACGGAGACGCTCTATCACGAGATGGCGCGGCTGGGGTTGGTGCATGCGGGCGCGACGGTCACCGGCACGTGACATTGTGACCATTGGCGACACGAAACGGTGTGCGAAGATCGTATCGTAGTATGAGGGATTGGGCCACATGCGCCAACGCTCGCGCCAATGGCTGGCACCGCCAGTCGATCCGCTACGGCCACGCGCCAGTTGATCGACTGATCGATCAAGCACGAATGAGGTCTGTTAGGGTGGAGTGGAGCGAATACACCATGCGCCATAAATGGACGAACCTACTTTGCGCCAGCACGTTGCTCAGCATCATTGCGACAGCAAGTTGCATCCCTCGTGCGGCCACGACCAGCGTGCAGGCGGCGCAGCCCTGTGTGCCGACCACTGCCGGCACGGTTCCCGTGACGGTCAATCTGGCCGCGCCAACCACCCCCACCGTGACGGCCTTTGCTGTCAACATCCAACAGGCGGATGAACTCGCACCCAACAGCGCCAAGCAGCGGGTAGATCACTACATCCTGCAACAGATGCAGCCGGCGTATGCGCGGCTCCATTTCAGCGTCCACGGCGACACCTTTGGCTCCATCCCTGAGATCGTGCAGGGGCAATGGGATTTCACGCATCTGGATAACGCGGTCGCGGCGCTCCGCGCCGAGCATCAGCCTTTTTTCTTAAACGTGCGTTCCGCGCCCGCCTGGATGTTCAATAGCCAGGGCAATCTGCGCGATCCCTCGTTCAACGAGTTCGCTACGTATATGGCCCGCCTGGTGGGCTGGTATAACAAGGGTGGCTTCACGGATGACAACGGCGTATACCATCATTCTGGCCACTATGGGTGGATCACCACCTGGGAGATCTGGAACGAGCCTAATTCTGGCTACGAGATCCCCGCGCCGGTGGCTGATCCCAGTGCGACCTGGATGCAGGCGGCGAATTTCGCCCGGTTGTATGATGTGACGACGGCGGCGATGCGGGCGGTTGATCCTACGATTCAAACGGGGGGGCCGACGGTCTCATCCTATCCCGACAATCCCTATATCCAAACCTTTGTTCACGATATTCGAGAGCCGCTCAACTTTCTTTCGTTCCATTTTTACGCGATTGGGGCGCAGAGCGAGCCGGATACCGAGATTTTCAATGAGGTGCTGGGCCAGCGCCTACTCGACCGTATTGTAGCGATCCAGAAGATCGTGCAACAAGAGAAACCCACGGAGCATATCCCCCTATGGATCGATGAATTGGGTTTCAATGAGATCGCGCGCCTGCCGGTGGATCCGCGTGGGACATCGCTGCTCGCCTATGCGTATGTGGCCACCGTTTTCACCTTGCTCGAAGAGCACGGGGTGGCGCTATATGGGCAGTTTCCCGTGCTGGGCGATGCGCAGCAGAGTTTAGCAAATTATCAGACGTTGGCCATTTATCCGATCTTTTGGCTGTATGTGAACGTGAACCATGCCTTCCCCCCAGGGATGGCCATGGTGCCGGTGAGTTCGACCACCGGCCTGAGCGCACTGGCGGCGCTGACGCCGGATAAAAAACACCTGCGCCTGATGCTGGGCAACATTCGGGTAAAAGCACCGACTGATAATAATGGTACCGGCGTCGCCCAGCAGGTATGCATCACCATCGCTGGCTTGCCGAGTGGCGCGCATACCGCGCAGGTGTGGACCTATGACGCCCAAACGCTGAAGCATAATGGTCCGGCAACAGCCCAGACGGTGGCGCTGGGCCAGACGCCGAGGACGAGTACCCTGGCGCTCAATCTGGGAGGCTATAGTGCCACCATCATTGACATTCCGCTCCAATAAGCGCATCATTGCGAGGTCGTTGGTAGCAACGGCCACGAGAAAGCAGACAAAGAGAGCCTCACATGGAAAACCAGCAGCGGCATACTCCGACCGTTTCACCGCCGGACGATGCGCCGACAATGAAGTTGCCTATCACCGATTCGCAATTGGCTCCCACCCAAAAGCTGACGGCGCAAGAGCGCATCAGCCATATGCAGACGCACCGGCTGCGCCAGACGATGGTGATGGAGTCGCAGCCACTGCTGGCCGCGATGTCGGGCATCACACCGCTGCCGGTGGAACTTCAAGCCGAATTGATGATCGACACTGAATGGTATCGTCGCTTCTATGCATGGTTGGATCGTATCAGTGGCAACAAAGCGGCAAAAATCACGCAATTGCTGTCATTTTTGATCATCGGCGGATCGGCCTCGCTGCTGAATCTGCTGATCGTCTTCGGGCTGGACGCCCTCGATCCGAACCATAACGCGATCCTCCATCACGTCATCTACGCTGCCATCGCCACGGAGGTTTCGCTCATCTATAACTTCATGCTCAACGACCGCTTCACCTTTCGCCTGATGATCGATCAGCGCCGGACGTGGCTGCAACGCTGCCTGCGCTTCCACGCGCCCGCGTCAGTCGGCTTCGTGCTGACGCTGGTGCTTTCCAGCGTGTTCCTGGTCGTGCTGAAGGCGCTGCCGCATGCCGCCGAGATCGCTCAGGCATTGGCGATAGTCATCGTCACCGCCGTCAACTTCCTGATGCACAGCTTCTGGACCTATCGGCCCACGAAGGGCATGGCGACAGCTTAAGTGGATGCGCGTCTGTGCCATACTCAGGCATCGATAAGCCGACGCCAGAGAGGTTTGCCAGCATCTTGAATTGCTGAGCGCGCTTCCGCTTTGCCTTTCGCTGCGATCTCATTGATCGGATCAAGCGTGAGGGCGGTATCAAAGGCGGTGATCGCCTCCTGGTTCCGCTTCGCCGCCAAAAGGGCATAGCCACGGCTGATCCATGCTAGAACCATGTTCGGGGCCAGCCGAAGCGCCTGAGAAAACTCTTCCAGCGCCGCCGCCGCTTGCCCCGAATTATGGAGCGCCAGCCCTTTGATCTCGTGCAGCATGGGTGCATTCGGCGCAAGCTTGAGCGCGGCGTTGATGAGCTTTAACGCTTCATCACTGCGATTCATCGCCAGCATGCAACGCGCCTTGCCTCCCATCGCGTCGGCGAAAGTCGGCTGCAAGGCCAGTGCTTTCTCGAACATCGGCAGTGCTTCAGCAAAGCGATTGAGTTGCGACAATGACGAGCCGATCACATCGTACAATTCAGGATGCACGACCTTCGCTTGTAAAAGCGCATCGCCGTTGGTCAGCACCTCGGCGTGGCGATTGAGCCAATACAGCGACCACAGTAGCGCGATCTTCGCATCAACATCATCCGGGAACTGGCGCAGATAATGGTCATAGGCACGGAGAGCGAGATCGAATTGCATCAGCAGCCGATGGGCGTCACCTTTGCCACGCCAGGCACCATTCGGCTGTCCCAAAATTTTGATTGATTCATCGAACGCGGCGAGTGCCTCTTCGCCCTTGCCCCAACTCAACAGCACCATCCCGCGACATTGCCAGGCCCAGCTTGATTTTTGCGAGATCGCTAGCGCGCGGTCACAAGCCGCCAGCGCCTCTTCTTGGCGGCCCAACATCAGCAATACCTGGCCGCGCCAGGCCCATTCTTCCAGGATACGCGGCGTGAATTTCAGCGCGCTTTCCAGCGCGGGAATACCTGCGGTGGGATTCTGCGCCTGGGCGGTCAAGCAGTTCGCCTTGATCACGCGCGCCACAATCGACCGTTCATCCAGCGCGATGACCCGCTCGGCATACTGAATCGCCTGCGGTAGTTGTTTGGCTTCTTGAGCAATAAAGGCGCAACCGAGTAAGGCTCCCACGCAGTTAGGATCGATAGCCAGCACCTGCTGGAGGAGGTGCAGTGCCTGTGGCTTCTGCTGCGTTCCCATGCACACCACGCTCTTGACGAGCAGCGCCAACACGTTGCGGCTATCGATCCGCAAAACGCGGTCTGCTGCTTCCAAGGCGGCATCGAATTGACCAAAGGAGTTCAGCACAAAGCCTTTCGCCGCCCACGCATCCGCGTTGGCCGGGTCTAAAGTCAAGGCGCGATTACTGGCCACCTGTGCATCATCGATACGCCCAAAGTCGCAATAGACACCAGCACACGCCGCCCAGGCTGGCGCGCTCTGGGGATCAAGCGCGGTAGCGCGCTCTGCCGCCGCCAAAGCATCATCGAAACGAAAACGCCACCGCAAAACATCGCTCAGACCGCACCATGCCTCTACGGCGGTGGCATCCAGCTTAGTCGCACGCTCAAACAGCGGCTGAGCTTCAGCATATTTTTTCTGCGCACGGAAAGTCTGTGCCTGCGCGATGGCTTCCTTGAAGGCGGTGTCTTGTGGTGAGGCCGGCGTGAGGGTGCCGGGAGCCTTTTGTGCCAGTTGCAATAGGCGCAGTGTTTCTTGCATCATCTGATCCACCGAGCCGTGTTCCACACGTTTGAAGGCATTAAGAAAGAGCCAGAGATCTTGTTTGGCGATGGGGCGCGCCACAATCGGCAGGATGATGCGTCCCTGATACCCTGGTTTGCCGCTGAGCTTTTGGTCTTGTTTCCACAATTCGTAGGCGTCATCACATTCTTCGCGCACCCAGTCCGAGCGTAAAGCATCCGGCGAGAGGATCACCAGAAAGAATGGGCGTTTGCGCAATTCCCGCTCAATGGTGGGCCGCAATTGCGCCGGCCCCAGATCATTTTGATCATACCAAACCTCGATGTGGGCGGCTTGCAGATGACGCACGAGGCGGCTACAAAAGTCTTTGTCCTGGCTGCTGTGGCTGAGAAAAACTTGCATCTGCTCCTCCCAAAAAGTCACATGGCATCGGCACGGTCAAGCACCATTATTCTACCATAGCAACTCAAGCAGATGAAAGGTGCTGCTACAAAAAAGCCCCTGCGCCGTAACGCAAGGGGGGCGGGATGATCTACCAAGGTGGCTGACACAGAAGGACCATTAAAGCCGGGTGACGGCAACCACTGAACTACACCAAGTAACGCGTGAACCAGGCCAGCGTGCGGTTCCAGGCATCTTCAGCGGCAGCGGCATCGTAGACTGCGGGGCGCGAGTCGTTGAAGAAAGCGTGGTGCGCGCCGGGGTAAACGACCATGTCGAAGACCTTGCCGCTATCCGTAAGGTACTTGCGGAACTGCTCGCGCGCCGGCTCCGGCGTCGAATCATCGCGCTCGCCATAGATCGCCAACACAGGACATTGGATCGCCTGCACATCGGCCTCGGAGGGATTGTAGCCGCCGGGATAGAAGCCGGCAACCGCGCCGATATCGCTGCCTTCCTGCGAGGCGACGATGAGTGCCAGGCGACCGCCCATGCAGAAACCGACGACGCCGACTTTCTTGGGCAGCACTTCCGGGCGACTTTTGAGCGCCTGCACCGCGCCATGCAGATTCTGCGCGACCTCCGTCTGATCCAACGCCATCATCGCCTTCTGCGCCTCGTTCGGCTCGCCGTTCAGCACGACCTTGCCATGATAGAGGTCGGGGGCCAGCGCCACGTACCCCTCGTCGGCGAAGCGGCGGCAGATCGCCTTGATGTTGTCGTTGATGCCCCACCATTCTTGAATGACGATCACGCCGGGGTGCTGCGCCTGGTCGTCTGGGCGGGCCACATAGCCATTGGCTGTGCCGCCGTTGGCGCGGTAGGTGATCGTTTCGGTCTGGATGTTCGCCACGGTTGTCTTATTCCTCCTGTGGTTCAAGCGGCTGGCGGCCCGCAAAACCGGCATCCACCTCGTGCCACCACGCGATGCGCGGTTCGCCCAATTGCCAGCACAAAAACACGACGCGACCAAACATTTGCGTGGGAAAGTCGATCAGACCGGTCGCGGGATCTTGCAGTTCGACGCCATAGGCGCGCACACGGTCGATCAAGGTGCTGGTGCGCGCCCGCGCGGCCTCAACCCGCTGGGTGAGTGTTGCCAGATCGCCCAGCAGCGCATGCCCGTTGTTGCCCATCCGCTGGCGCAGGACCACCTCGGCGGTCGTCGCTGCCACCAGTTCCGGCCACTGCGCCTGCAACGCTTGCAAGAGCGGCACGATCTCCGGCAGGGTCGCCTGCGCCTCCGCGCGGGTGAAAAGCTTGGGCATGCGACGGTTCCCTTTTCGTGCGACGGTTTATTGCTGCGGCATCACGAAGACGCCGGCGGCGTGGGGACCGGCATGGGTGCCGACGACCGCGCCCAGCTTGAATTGTTCGATATGGCCGTCATAGACGGGCTTGATGACGTTCAGCAGGTCAGTGGCTGCGCCGTCATCCGAAGCGGCGAGGGCCATATATTCGATGGGGCCGATGGCGCGCACCAGCTCGCCCATGCGCGTCAGCGCCTTGCCGCGCGTGCGCACGCGCTCCACCGGCACCACCAGACCGTCGCGGATGCCCAAGATTGGCTTGATGCTGAGCATTGTGCCGAAGATGGCGCTGGCGGTGCCGATGCGCCCGCCTTTTTGCAGGTATTCCAGCGTATCCAGCAGGAACAGTGTCTTCGATCCCTCACTGATGCGCTGCACGAATGTGGCCAGATCGTCAAGCGACGCGCCCGCTTTAGCGCGATCGGCTGCCAACAACACCGGGTAGCCGAAACCGGCGCTGACCGTGCGGCTATCGACCAGGCGGATCGGCACGGCGGGTTTTTTCGCGTGGTCGCGGTCCTCCGTCAGTTGGTTCGCCGCCAGGGTAGCCGTATTGAGCGTGCCGCTGAGCGCGCCGGAGATATGCACGGAGAGGATGCCCGTCGCGCCGTTCGCAATGGCCTGCTCATAGGCGGTGCGAAAAGCCTCCACGCTGGGGGTGGAGGTTTTCGGCAAGACGGCGGAAGACGCCAGCTTCTCATAGAAGGCTTTGTTATCGAGATCGACGCCATCACGATAAGTCTGGCTGCCGAAATCGACCGTCAGCGGAACGACGGTGACGCCCTGCGCAGCGGCGCGGGTCTGTTCGATGTCGGATGTGCTGTCGGTGACGAGATGAATGGTCACTGCGCGCCTCCCCTATTCTGCCGAAATGATGTAGGTGTAATGTGGCTGGCCACCAGCGACAACCTCGATCTGCGGCTCCGGAAACCATGCGCTGATCTCCTGCGCGGTCTGCTGGGCATCCGCGGTCGTCACGCCCGCACCGTAATAGAGTGTAACGACCTCGCGGTCGGCTACCCCCATTTTATCCAGCGTCTGGCGCAGCACCGCCTTGGGATCGGTTCCCGCCGCGATCATTACATCATTCACCAGGCCGATGGTGTCGCCGGCATGTGTGGTGATGCCATCGACCTGCGCGTCGCGCACTGCCGTGGTGATCTCGCCGGTCACGACGCCATCCAGCGCCGCCTGCATCGCCTGTTCGTTCGCGTCGAGGTCTTGCTCGAAGTTGAGCGCCATCAGCGCGGCGATGCCCTGCGGCACGGAGCGCGTGGGGATGACGCGCACATCCTTATTCGTCAGCGTTTGCACCTGCCGCGCAGCCATGATGATATTGCCGTTGTTCGGCAGCAAGATGACTTTCGACGCCGGCACGCCATTGACGGCATCCAGCAATTCTTGCGTGCTGGGGTTCATCGTCTGACCACCGGGAACGATGGCGCTGATGTTCATGCTGTTGAAAACTTGCTCGAAGCCGGGACCGGCGACGACCGCGACGGTGGCGACATCACCGATGGGCTGGTTCAGTTGCGCCAGCCTGCGGCTCGTTGGGCTGGTCGCGCCATCCTGGGAAATGGCACCGGCGCGCGCTGTGCTGGTATCGGCCACGCCGCGTTCCGCCGCGCTGGCGGCGGCATAGCGCAAGCTCTGCGCCTGCAAGTTTTCGATATTGATGTCTTCCAGGCTGCCCAGGCCGACGCCGTAATCAAGGATCTTGCCAGGGGTGGGGGTGTGGGTGTGGACCTTGATCATGGTTTCATCGCCGGCGACAACGGTGGAAACGCCGCCCATCTCAACGATGGTGTTGCGGATGCCTTCCAGGTCCAGGTGGTCGCCGTGCAGCAAGAAGACGACTTCGTAGCCGAACTCTTCTTCGATGGAGACCGCGCCGCGATGCACCGCCTCGAATTCCAGCGGCGCGATCTGCGGCGGCGCGTTGGTGGCCTCGCCGCGCGCATAGCGCAGGAAGCCCTCGAAGATCGTCGTCAAACCCTGACCACCGGCATCCACCACGCCGGCCTGCTTGAGGGTGGGCAGCAGTTCGGGCGTGTAGGCGACGGTCTGGCGGGCCTTGGCGACGACTTCCTGCATCAGCGCGATGAGGTCGCAGTTGGCGCGCGTCGCGGCAGCCTTGGCGGCTTCGGCGCTCTCGCGGATGACGGTGAGGATGGTTCCCTCGACGGGCTTGATCACCGCGCGATAGGCATTCTGGGCGGCAGATTGCAGGGCGAGGGCGAATTCCTGGGCGGTGAAGGTGGGTTTCTTATCCAGGCTGACGGCGATGCCCCGCAAGATCTGGGAGAGGATGACGCCCGAATTGCCCCGCGCGCCGCGAATCGCGCCTTCCGAAAGCTTGGTGGCGACCACCGCGACGTTCGTATCCGTCACATCGGCGATGGCATTCGTGGCCGAGCGCATCGTCGCCGCCATGTTCGTTCCCGTATCACCGTCTGGTACTGGGAACACGTTCAATTTATTGATCTGCTCTTTATGTTGTTCCAGCCAGGCGGCGGCGGCGAGCATCGCCTTGCGATAATCTTGGCCGTCGAAGACCGTTACCTGGCGCTCTTTGGGGCGGCGGAAACGGAAAATGGGCATCGGGGTTTCACCGAGGGAGTGTGGACGCCCTCGTCCTTTCTGCGCAGAATGCATCTCGCGGGGATGCCCCCGCACATCAACAGCGATGATACCATGTTGCGGGGCAAACGGCAATGACGCTCACCACACCTGTTGGATTGTACCGCAGATTCAGAGGGTGGGATCACTTACGCGCAACCCCTGGACGATCACATTCACCTGCACGCGCGGCATGCCGAGCATCGCATCCACCGTGGCTTTGACGCGCTCGATGGCCTCGTGGGCGACGGCGGCGATAGGCAGGCCATATTCCACGACCAGATACAGGTCGATCTCGATGCGCTCATTCACCGCTTTGCCCAGGCGTTCGCCCAGGCGCTCCGAAAGGCGGTCGCTGATGATGCGCACGTCGATGCCGCGCACATACTGGTCGGCGGGCAACAGATCCGCCGCGCCGAAGCGCAGGTGCTTGTCGGCGATGCCGACGACGCCAGGGCAGTCCACCAACGCCCGCCCTGCGAGCGTGGCGAGCGCCTGGGGCGCGACCTCGATGGTCCCCCGGTCCGTCGCGCGTTGGACCGCTGCTGCATCGGTTTGCCTGGTCATTTGGTCCATGCCATCCCCTTCATTCCTACACGTGGCGTTGCCGCCCGGACTTGTGGCACCCGCTTCTTGCGGCGGCGCAAGCGACATGATATACTTGCATAGTGCATCATAGCATACCAAACGGAAAGAGGTGAACTATCGTGGCTGCTGGTCGCTGTGACATCTGCAAGCGCACGCCGCAATACGGGCATAACGTGAGCCATGCTGAAAACAAAACCAACCGCCGGTTCGTGTTGAATATCCAACGCCGTCGTCTGTTGATCAATGGCACGCTGCAAAATGTCAACATTTGTACACGTTGTCTGCGCACCATGAATAAGGTCGAGAAGCCGCGCGGCAAAAAAGCGCGGGCCATCACTACCGCGCACAGCGGGACGCCAACGCCGGCCTAGGGCTGACGTGGCAAACTCAATCAAGGGCGGGGGATCTCCCCGCCTTTTTCTATACCCGCGCCTGCGCGCTCCCTTGCCCTTTTCCGCATAGTCGATTGCTGTGGTAAACTGTAGCTAGTTGAACCTATGGAGGTTATGTAATGCAGCAACCCAGACCGCCCCATGCCCCCGCTAAACTCTGGGGAACTCTCGCTCCCGCCTACGCGCATCGCCTGCTCACCGAGCGCGAATTTGCGCAACTGCCCAACGACGATTTTTATCGCTACGAACTGGTAGACGGGAGGGTCATCCAGATGCCGCCACCACAAGACGAACACAGTAACGTTCAGGCGAATCTGATTATGTTGCTTAAGATATGGCAAAAGGAAAATAAGGTAGGTGGCCGCGTGCGGGCAGAACTTGGTGTGCTTTTAAGCGAGAAAGGCGAGCCGCGTCTCGTACTTGGCCCGGATGCCGCTTATATTGCTCCTGGTCGCAAGGGTGAGCGTAAAGAAGCGTATGAACGCATCGCACCGGATTTCGTTGCAGAGATCGCCTCACCCTCCCAAACCCGCCCGGAAATGTATCAAAAAGTGAATCTGTACCTGGCGGCAGGAGTTAAACTGCTGTGGCTGATCTGGCCAAATCCGCAATTCGTCGAAGTCTGGCAGGCGGATGACACGACTCAGGCGCGGGCCAAACGGGGCGAAATCATTCAGAGCAAAGTCCTTACCTCAGCAGATACCCTCACCGGCTTCGCTGTATTGCCTGCGTTTTCTTGTCCAGTAAGCGATATCTTTGAGGACATTGCCGTCGCTGAGACGCCTGACGCGGCAACCGACCCTAGCACCACCATCGAGCAAGAAGATGGCGATTAAGGCTGCTTCAGCGCAGGGTGGTCATCAGCTACACACTGAGAATGGCGCGGATAGCCGGTTCGGTGGCATTGACCGCGAAGGCTTGCAGCACGCGCTGCACCACCTCTGGTGCCGCCTGCTCCAGCGCGGCACGCACCTCCGCCGGCACTGCGCCAAAGCGCCCCTGCCATAGCAACAACGCCGCGCCTTGCAATCCCTCGACTTTGCCCTCAGCTTTGCCCTTGGCTTCACCCCTGGCCTCGGCCCGCTCTTTGATCGCGAGGCCAATCGGCCCCTCTTCGATCGCGGTGATAATCTCGTCCATTGTGACCCTCACTTGTGCCAAAATCTCTTGCTCGATCTCATCAATGTTGCGATACACTCGCTTGCTGATACTCAGCAGCGCCGCCAGCAACAGGATGCGGTATTGTGGCGGGGCGGCAGCATACAACTTGAGCGCCGCGGTCTTCAGATCTTTTTTTGCGGTGCCGTGCAAAAACGGGGCCAGCACCAACAAAATCGGCTCGACGCCCTGCCAATCGAGTTCGTGCAAGCGAATGTGTCGGTAGCGGCTGGCTCATGCTCACCTCACTCGTGGCTGTTTGTTATCTGGCGAAATCACCGTATCAATCATCCTCAGTATATCATACCGCCAGGTCATTGGTGGCATGCCGCATTGACAGCGCCCGCGTGGCCGACTATACTAGCGGGCAACAGCACCTGCACTTGACTGCATGCACAAGAAAAGGTAGAGCCTCATGAGCTATGAACGTGAACGGTCGGTTCCGCGCCGGACGCGCGTGCTGGTGGCGGCAGCCCCCGGCGACCCGCGCGCCATTCGCCTGGTGGACGACCTGCACGAGATGGGTTGGGATGTCCAATTGGCCGAAACGCCGGACGTGGCGGAAGACTACGCGGCGGAGTCGGTCTGCGTCGCGGTGCTGCGCCCGCGCTATTGGAACGCGCCGCCCATTGCGGCAATGGTGCGCGCCAACCCACCTTACCTGATCCCCGTGCTGGCGGAACAGATGCCGCTGCCACGCGGCCCGTGGGCCTACGAGCCGATCCCGATGGAGTCGCCGAGCCAGGTGGCGGAGGAAGTGGCCCAGGCCATCGAAGACGGCATGCGTGCCGTGGGCATGCGCCGCCCGTCGTACCCACCGCGCAATGCCTACCCAGCGGCAGGGGGCGAGGACTTCGTCGGCATGCCCACATCGCGGGGCGCGGCGTATAAGGCGGAAGCCTATAATCGTTCCTATCCGGGGCAAGGCGGAGTCCGGGTGAGTGCGGCACCCGCCGCCCCGGCCAAGCAAGGCGGAGGATCGCGCATCGCCGGCACGCTCATCAGCCTCATCGTCGCCGCCGGCTTAATCTTTGGTGGTATCAAATATGGCTATCCATATATCAAGAAATATTTGCATAAAGGCACGACGGCGAGTGCGCCCGTCGCTTATACCACCGCGTTGCCCGGCCCAAACTGCGACACTGGCGGCGGCGTGTGGGAACATCTGGGCGACACATCGCTGGCCGGCACCTGCGAGAAGAATGGCTTTTTGCTGACCAAAAGCGGCAATTTCAACATCGCGGGCGAGGTCTTTTTCGATGGCAAGGCCAGCGCGCCTTTCCCCGCCAGCTATCAGGTGCAGATGACCGCGACGATCACCAGTGGCGATGCGAATGCCGCTGTGGGGCTGGAGGTCCATCGCCAGGCCACCAAGGGCGGCGAGATCTTGGCGGCGGCGAATGCCATATGGGAATATGACCTGAACGACACGAGCGGCAATCCGCAGCGGCTGGCAATCGGCTTCTTTCAGAAACCCGTCAAAACCTTCACGCTAGCGGTCCAAGTGGTGGGACCGGTGATGACGCTCACCATCAATGGCGTCACCGTCGATACCGTCACCAACACGACCTATGGCACGACAAACGCGCTGGCGCTGGTGATGGAGGATGTCGGCGCGACGAAGCCGGCCTCGGCGCTCTTCTCGAATTTCACCTATACGCCGCTCACCACGCCCGTACTGTCGGACACGAATGCCGAGGCGACGGCGACCGCCGTGGCACAGCACCAGCCGGCGTATATGGCGGCCAGCCCCGGTCCTGGCTGCGACAAGGGCAAAGGCCAATGGGATCCTACCGATCTCGGCGACCCCAGTACGAAGATCACCTGCACGGCCAACGGTATGCAAATGGTCCAGCCAGCGACGGCACAACAAATTGGCCAGGCGTCTTTCTACGACCTGGATGGCAACTTCCCCGCGAATTACAGCGTGGGCGCGACCATCGATCTGAGCAACATCAACGGCGGGCGCGCGGGTATCTTCGCGCGCACCAGCGCCGCCGGCAGCTACCATGTGTATATTTATCCCACTGGCACATGGTCGATCCTGAAGGACGACGCCAGCGGCAATGCCACCAAGCTCGGCACAGGTCAGGTGACGCTCAATGCCAGCCAGCCGGTGCAGATGCTTGTGACGGTGAAAGGGACGGCGATCAGCCTCAGCATCAACGGCACGCAGGTCACGTCCGTTTCGGATACCACCGCGCCCCTGACAGCGACGAACGATGTGAGCCTGATCACCAACGCTGGCAACGCCACGGCGACCGTGATTTTCAGCGATTTCGTTTTCACGCCGCTGAGCTAGCGCTGCAAACGGGTTTTGCTAGTTCCTCGTCGTGCTAGCGTTTGCCCTGCGCCGCGTCGGCTTTGGCATGCCACTGGTCAGTGCGGTCGTCTCGGACGTATTGCTTTTCGACCGCGCCCCAGGCCACACGAAGGGCGCGGCTTGACCGCCCCGTGTTATATACTGTTCCTGAAGGCATGTAAGCATGCACCCTAGCATGCTAGACTGCACGATATCGTGCGCCGCTATTTCTGCAACCGGGCTATAGAGCAAGGAGCCATGCCGCGATGACCGACACCTTCAATCCCCAGGGCGTCACCGTGCTGGTGGTGGATGACGAGCCGCGCCTGCGCGACGTGACGCGGCTGAACCTGGAGCTGGAGGGCTATCGCGTGGCCGAGGCGGGGACTGGCTACGCGGCGTTGGAAAAGCTGCGCGAGGAGTTGCCGGACCTCATCATCCTGGATGTGATGATGCCGGAGATGGATGGTTTCACTGCGCTCAAGGGCATCCGTGAGATCTCGTCGGTGCCGGTGATCATGCTGACGGTGCGCGACGACGAGCGCGACCGCATTCGCGGGCTGGACCTGGGTGCGGATGATTATATGACTAAGCCGTTCAGCACGATGGAACTGCTGTCGCGTGTGAAGGCCGTGCTGCGCCGCACCTTCATGCCCGCGCCCACCCGCCGCGCCATCGTGACGGTGGATGGCGACCTCACCATCGACTTCGACCGGCGCGAGGTGCAGGTGCGCGGCCAGCGCGTGACACTGCGCCCCACGGAGGCACGCTTGCTCTATCACCTCGTCAACAACGCGGGGCGGCTGCTTTCCCACGCAACGCTGCTGGCGAAGGTCTGGGGCCGCGAGTACCGCGACGAGGACCATTACGTCCGCCTTTACATCACCTATCTGCGGCAGAAGATCGAGCGCGACCCCGCCCACCCAGAATATATCCTCACCGAGCGCGGCATGGGCTATCGCTTCAAGGAGTTCTCTACTTGACATAATATAAAATATTAGGAAAATCGGCATAGTACAAAGACCCTACTTCACCAGTTTTACTCCCACGCCATGCTACACTATCTGAACAGACAAGCACGCTGTTGTTGAGCTTGTCAGGTAGCAACGTGCCAAAAGTAGTGGTAGTGGGGATTGGTGATGGAAGTACGCAACTTACGGAAGATGATACAGTTCGGCTTGGCGGTGCTGATCGCGGGATTGGCGGCACTGGCCACCCAACCTGCCAGCACAGCTTTCGCCGCGTCGAATACCAGTTGGCCGATGTTCCAGGGCGATATCGGCCACAGCGGCTATAACAGCAATGAGACGCTCCTCAACGCCAGCAGCGCCCGCCGTCTGCGGACGGTGTGGACGGCCCAGGCCGGCGGCGGCATCTCCGGCGAGGCGGCGGTAGCCAATGGCGTTTTGTATTGGGGCTCGTGGGATGGCTACCTCCATGCCACCACGACGCGGGGGGTGCCGCTCTGGCGCACGTTCCTGGGCCGAACGACGGTCGCGTCCTGCTTTCCACCTAGTGCCGGCGTCGCGGACACGCCGACGATCACCACGATCAACGGCCAGCCGGCGGTGATCGTCGCTGGCGGCAACGCGACGGTGTATGCGCTGAACGCGCGCACGGGGCGCGTCATCTGGCATACGAACCTGGGGGCGTCGCCGGCGCACTTCCTGTGGAGTTCGCCGACGGTGTATGACGGGGCCGTGTACATGGGCATCGCGTCCTTCGGTGACTGCCCGCTGGTGCAGGGGGGTCTGGCCAAGCTCAACGCGACGACGGGCGCGGTCCAGGCGATCTTTCATACCACGTCGGGCAGTTGCCTGGGCGCGTCGATCTGGGGGACGCCGACGGTCGATACTTACACCGGCAATCTCTATGTCGTCACGGGCAATAATGATACGACCAGCGCGTGCCAAAAGGGGACGCAGTACGGCACCTCGATCCTGGCACTCTCCCTCGATACGCTGCGACTGATCGATTATTGGACCGTGCCGAGCAGCGAACTGGGCTTCGATCAGGATTTCGGTGCGACACCGACGCTTTTCACCACGAACTCCTATGGCTATCCGATGCTGATGATCGGGGTCGCCAGCAAAAACGGCTGGTACTATGCCTTCGACCGCACCTATCTGAGCCAGGGGCCGGTGTGGCAACAGCGCGCTTCCAGTGTCGGCGGCGATTGTAGCTATTGCGGTGAAGGCAGCTTGTCGTCCAGCGCGTTCGATGGCACGGCGGTCTACGTCGGCGGTGGCCAGGCGACGATCAACGGCCAGAAGTGCATGGGCAATGTCAGCGCGCTCGATCCCGCCACCGGCAACTATCTCTGGCGGCGCTGCCTGGATAAGCCGGTGCAGAACGCCGTCACCGCCGCGCCGGGCATCGTCGTTTTCGACGAAGGGCAGTATATTGATGTGGTACGCGCCAGCGATGGGAGTTGGCTCAGCCGCCTACGCGATCATCGCAACGGTTCGGCCTTCATGAGCGGGGCCAGCATCGTCAACGGCTACATCTATTTCGGCAATATGGACGGTATCCTCTACGCTTGTAGCGTGTGATATCCCCCGAAAGTCATGCGTTCCCTTGGCGGGGTGGCTGGTATCAGCTATAATGGCAGCCAAACACTGAGACGGGGAACGTGGACATGATCAGTGGCGGCAAGGGTAGTTTCTTCAGCCAACCGGCATTCATGCCGGTGGCATATGCGCTGAGCGCGGCGCTGGTCGTCGCCGCGCTGGCCTTCTTCTTCACGCGCGTCGGCTTCGGCAACCTTGTGCAGACTGCCCCTACTGGTACATCCGTGGGACTGACGGCGCAAGGGACGCTGGAAGCTTATATCGTGGGCGCGGTGCAGCACCCCGGCGTCTATCGCATGCCAAACGGGGCGCGCATTCAGGATCTGCTGGTGGCGGCGGGCGGCGCGCGCGAGGGAGCGGATTTGGTGCGTGTCAACCAGGCCGCCTTTCTGTTCGACGGCGAAGAGGTCTACGTCCCCCTCATCGGCGAGCCGTTCCCCACGGACGTCGGCGGCATCATCCTGGTGAATATCAATGTGGCGAGCGCCGAAACGATGCACCTGCAACTGGGCGTCAGCCTCAAAACGGCGGATGCTATCGTCGCCTATCGCCTGACGCACGGCTCTTTCACCGCCATCGATCAACTGCTGCTGGTGCCGATCAGCCGCTCGATCTACGACCGCATCAAGAGCATGGTGACGGTGTGATCGCGCTGCCACCCTGCCATGATTTCCCCGCCGGCGCGCTTTCAGTCACTCGTGGCGTAGCGGCGCAGCAGTGCGCGGGCGATGGCGCGCAGATGCACCTCGTCCGGGCCGTCGGCCAGGCGCAGCGTGCGCCCCCCGGCATACATCGCCGCCAGGGGAAAGTCGTCGCCCACGCCCGCGCCGCCGAATGCCTGGATAGCGCGATCCACCACGCGCAGCAAGACGCGCGGGGCCACGACCTTGATCATGGCGATCTCGTTCTGGGCGGCCTTCTTGCCGTGGGTATCGATCAGCCAGGCCGCTTTCAGCGTCAGCAGGCGTGCTTGCTCGATCTCATACGCCGATTCGGCGATCCACTCCTGGATCACCCCCTGCGCGGCCAAGGGCTTGCCGAAGGCGACGCGGCTGGTGACGCGCTGACACATCAGGTCCAGCGCCCGCTGCGCCATGCCGACGGCGCGCATGCAGTGGTGGATGCGCCCCGGCCCCAGCCGCGCCTGCGCGATAGCGAAGCCGTCGCCCTCGCCGCCCAGCAAATTGCTGGCGGGGACGCGCACATTCTCGAAGCGCACCTCGCAATGGCTCTCGTATTCCACATAGCCAAAGACGGGTAGGTTGCGCACGACTGTGACGCCGGGCGTGGCGCGCGGCACCAGGATCATGCTCTGCTGGCGATGGCGGTCCGGGCTGTCGGGCGCGGTCTTGCCCATGACGATGAAGATCTCACAGCGCGGGCGCATCGCCCCGGTGATCCACCACTTGCGCCCGTTCAGCACATATTCGTCGCCCTCGCGCTGGATGGTCAGTTGGATGTTGGTCGCGTCCGAACTGGCGACATCTGGCTCCGTCATGGCGAAGGAGGAGCGGATCGCGCCATCCAGCAGGGGACGCAGCCAGCGCGCGCGTTGCTCCGGCGTGCCGAACTGCGCCAGGATCTCCATATTGCCGGTATCCGGCGCGTTGCAGTTGAAAACCTCGGAAGCCCAGACCACGCGGCCCATCAGTTCCGCCAGCGGCGCGTAAGTCAGGTTACTGAGTCCCGCGCCATACGCGCTATCGGGCAGAAAGAGGTTCCACAAGCCCTCGGCCCTGGCCCGCGCTTTCAGGTCGTCCAGGATCTCAGCGTGGTGAAAGGGATCGCCCGACGCGGCGATCTGCTCGAAGAACAGCCGCTCGTTGGGGAAGATATGCGCGTCCATGAAGGCGCTGATGCGCGCCCGCCAGGCGTCGGTCTCAGGGCTGAAGGCGAAATCCACGGCGGCCTCCTCGGCATGCCCGCACTCACAGCGACGGAGCGCGAGGGGAAGCGGGACAAAGCGGCTCCCTGGCACAGCGTACCGCACGCGCCGTGTGGCGCGCAAGCCCACCGCCGCCCTGGCGCGGGACGCGGACGGGCGGTGATCGTCAGATGCGCGGCAGGCGCAGGTGAAAGGCGGAGCCGTCGCCTTCGATGCCGGTACTTTCGACCCAGATCGTGCCATCCATCGACTGGGCGAAAAGCTTGCACAGATGCAGGCCCAGGCCGTTGCCCGTCACCTTGCTGGCGAGGTCGCGCGGCAGGCGGGTGAAGCGATTGAAGAGCAAGGGAATCTGGTCCGGCGGGATGCCCAGGCCGTGATCGCGCACGATGATCTCAAGCTGCGGGCGACTGTTCACGCCGCGCGTGCGGCGGCGCGGATCGCTTTCAGGCACGGGCAGCGCGGTGAATTCGATGGCGGTGCCAGGCGGCGAGTATTTGAGCGCGTTGGAAAGCAGGTTCACCAGGATCTGGCGCAGGCGCACGGGGTCGCCCCAGATGCGGGCGTCCTCCGCCACCTGGATGTGCAGTTCGCGTTCCACCATCTGGCCCTCACGCGGGTCCAGCAGGCCGAGGGCGGATTCGAGGACCGCGCGCACGCTGACGACTTCGGGGGTGAATTGATCCGCGCCCTGGTCCAGACGGCGGGCATCCAGGATGCTGGACAGGAGTTCGACGAGATCATCGCCCGCGCGGCGGGCTTGCTGGAACAACACTTCGCGCTCCTGCGGCGGCATCGCCTCCCCCGCCACGTGCAAGATCTCGACGCAGCCTTGCAGCGCCATGATGGGGTTGCGCAGCTCGTGGTTGACGGAGGTGATGAACTGGTTTTTCAGATCGTCGAGCTTCTGGGCGCGCTCGAAAGCGATGCGAATATCGCCCAGTTCGCGCAACGTCTGCTGATAGGCCCGCGCGACGGATAGCAGCAAGACGGCGAAGCCCCACTCCTGTAAAGCGCCCTGCGTGAGCAGCAACGGGAATTGGCCGCGCACGAGGTCGTCCAGCCCGGCGGGGCGCAGCGCGAAAAAGAGCAAGAAGATGGTGAAGATGTTCATCAGCAGGGTAGCGGCGATGACCATCCACGCCTCGCCGAGGATGCCGACGAGGACGATGGCGAGGTCGAACGAGGCGAAGCCGGTGAGGATGAAGGGATCGAGTCCTTGGGTGAGCGCCCAGGCGGCATAGACGGTGATGATGGCGAGGCTGGATGCGACGGCCACGCTGCCGGCGGCCAGGTTCACCTGCTGGCGACGGGCGGCGAACGTGCCGACGCCGAAAAGGGTGACGCAGACGCCGAGCATCTCGTAGCCGAGATACAAAAATTGCTGGGTGGGCGGGCGCACCAGCAAGAAGACGGTGGCCGCGACGAAAAGGATGCCCAGCAGCACGCCGAAAACGGGCGCGACGCGCTCAGTCAGGCGCAACCGGCGCTGGCGATCATAGTCGCGGTAAATCTCGCGTTCGATGGGCGCGACGAAAGCGACCTCGCTCATGCGGCACCGCCTTCCGTCGCCGCGTCGGGCGCTTCAGCCAGGGTGCGCAGGCGTTCGGTGCGCTCCGCGTCGCTCACGGCGATGGCCTGTTGGATCGCGGCGACGAGATCCAGCGGCTTGACAGGCTTGAGCAAATATTGATCGACGCCGGCAGCCAGGCCAGCGAAGCGATCGTGATCCTGCGCCATCGCCGTCAGGATGATGAGCGGCGTCGTGGCGGAATCCGGATCGCCGCGCAGAGCGCGCACGAGCTGATAGCCGTCCAGTCCAGGCATGCGCACGTCGATCACCATGCAGGCGGGGTGGCACTCGTAATAGCGTTCCAGACCGTCTACGCCGTTATCCGCCATAACGACCCGATAATGGCCGAGGTGGCGCAACGCGGCGGAAACGGTGATGAGGAGTTGTTCGTTATCGTCAACAATGAGAATGGTGCGTGGTTGTTCTTCAGCAGATGTCACAATCCCGCTCCTTTCGTTCGGCAGCGATGCCGATGGCGCGGCCCGGCAACGGCGCATGCGAAGCGGTGCCGACCGTGCCTAGTTAGGGATAGGATACACGAAATCGAGCGGCGGTGCAAGCGCCATAGGCAAGATCGCCCGCTCGCCCTCATAGATATAGTGCGTGTGGGCGGTGTTGTGTTATGCGCTGCGCCACGAGCGGTTGATTCGCCAGGGTGCGCCTATGCGGGCGGGCGCGAGATGCCGAAACAGAGGTGATCGGCGGAACGGGGCGGCAGGGGGTGCAGGCCGATTTTGGCCGCGACGCGCTGCGACGCGGTGTTGGCAGGATCGATCTGCGCGATAATCTGCGCGACCTGGGTGTGGGCGAACGCCCACTCGATCAAGGCCGCCGCCGCTTCCGGTGTATAGCCGAAGCCGCGCACCTCCGGTAGCACGCTATAGCCGATCTCAGCGGTCGCATGATCGCGCACGGGGCCATGGAAGCCGAGATCGCCGATCACGCGGGCGGTGATCGGTTCGCAGATCAACCAGATCCACCGCGCGTCGCCAGGTTCGCGCGCCATCGTCTCCGGCAGGTCGGGTAGCAAGCGGAGCAACGTGGGGCCGTGCCACCACGCAGCCGGGATCGCGGCACCAAGGCGGGCGCTCAATGCCGCATGTTCGCCGTGCCGCAGCGCGGTGACTTCCGCCAGCGATGGGGCATAGAGTCGCAGGCGGCGCGTCGTGATCGCAAATAGGGAATCCATGCAGTTTTTTCCTCGCTGGCGGGCAGATGCGTGTGCGCGAAAAGCGGTGCCGACCTGAGTGTAGCAGATTTCCAGGCTTCGCGTCGCATTCCAGAAGATTCATAAGGACTGGCTCATATACCTTGATAATGATCCTATCAAAGTGATATACTTATGCTAGTAACGACGCATGGCACACAGTATGCGCGACGGACACATGTAGCGAGTGCGGGAGACGGCCTTGCTCGCCATCCAGTAAGGGAGACGGCATGATCCCCCTTCAGCAATGGACGAGCGCGCTTGTTCGGCACCTTGCTGAAGGGCTTGGCGGACAGGAATGTCCGCCCCACGTCTGCGCTCCCCTCTCCATCCGCAGATGGGGAGGGGCTGGGGGTGGGGCCATCCCGCTGTGATGCCATGCGATGAACAAACCAGAGGTGAACCATAAACCCCATGATGCGGATTGATAAATTTACGGAGAAGGCGCGCGAGGCGCTGGCGCAGGCGCAAGCCATCGCCGAGGAACTGCACAACAGCCAGGTCGAGCCGGAACATCTGGCGCTGGCCCTGCTGGTGCAGGAAGGCGGCATCGTGCCGGAGATCATCACGAAGATCGGCGCGAACCGGCAGAACGTGCGCAACCGGCTGGAAGCGGAGTTGAACCGTTTCCCGAAAGTGACCGGCGCGTTCGAGATGACGATGTCGGCGCGCTTGCGCAACGCGCTGGAAGCGGCGGTGCGCGAGGTCGAGCAGTTCAAAGATGAATTTCTGAGCACCGAGCATCTGTTCCTGGGCCTGCTCGGCAACACCACAGACCCGCTGGCGCGCAGCCTGGCGGCGCTGGGCATCACGCGCGAGAGCGTCTTGCAGGCGCTCACCAGCATTCGCGGCAGCCAGCGCGTGACGGATGCGAATCCCGAAGAGAAATATCAGGCGCTGGAAAAGTATGGCCGCGACCTGACGGCGCTGGCCCAGAGCGGCAAGCTCGATCCCGTGATCGGGCGCGACGACGAGATCCGCCGCGTCATCCAGGTGCTTTCACGGCGCACCAAGAATAATCCCGTGCTGATCGGCGAGCCGGGCGTGGGCAAGACGGCCATTGTCGAGGGGCTGGCGCTGCGTATCGTCGCCGGCGACGTGCCGGAAACGCTGAAGAAGCGGCGTGTCTTCGCGCTGGATATCGGCGCGTTGATCGCGGGCGCGAAGTTCCGGGGCGAATTCGAGGAGCGGCTGAAAGCCGTGCTGAAGGAGATCACATCCAGCGCGGGCGAGATCATCCTCTTCATCGACGAGATCCACACCATCGTCGGCGCGGGCGCGACGGAAGGCGCGCTGGATGCCAGCAACATGCTTAAACCGATGCTGGCACGCGGCGAACTGCACTGCATCGGCGCGACGACGCTGGACGAATATCGCAAGCACATTGAGAAAGATGCCGCTTTGGAGCGCCGCTTCCAGCCGGTGCTGGTCGATCAGCCCAGCGTGGAGGATACGATCAGCATTTTGCGCGGCCTGAAAGAGAAGTACGAGGTCCATCACGGCGTGCGCATCACGGATGCCGCGCTGGTCGCGGCGGCGTCGCTCAGCCACCGCTACATCACGGATCGTTTCCTGCCCGACAAAGCTATCGACTTGATCGACGAGGCCGGTAGCCGGCTGCGCATGGAACTGGATTCCGTGCCGGTGGAACTGGACGGCATCGAGCGGCGCATGCGCCAGCTTGAGATCGAAGAGATGGCCCTGCAACGCGAGACGGACCCCGCCAGCCGCGAGCGCCTGACGACGATTCAGAAGGAACTGGCCGACCGCAAAGAAGCCGCGCAGGCTCTGCGCGCCCAGTGGGACCGCGAGAAGGGCGGCGTCACGACGATCCGCCAACTCAAGGAGACGCTGGAGCAGAAGCGCGGCGAACTGGAACGCGCCGAACGGTCGTATGACTACAACACCGCCGCGATCCTGAAATATCAGGACATCCCCGCCATCGAGCAGCAGATCAGTGCCGCCGAGGCGAAGTTGGCGGCGGAGGAACACGGCCAGCGTATGCTGCGCGAGGTGGTGGACGCCGAAGACGTGGCCCAGGTGGTCGCCAAGTGGACGAACATCCCCGTCACGCGGCTACTGTCGGGCGAGATCCAAAAACTGCTGCGCCTGGAAGAGCATCTGCATCAGCGCCTGATCGGCCAGGAAGAGGCGATCCGCGCGGTGGCCGACGCGGTGCGGCGCTCCCGCGCCGGGCTGCAAGACCCCAACCGCCCGCTGGCGAGCTTCATCTTCCTTGGCCCCACGGGCGTCGGCAAGACGGAACTGGCGAAGGCGCTGGCGGAATATCTCTTCGATGACGAGCAGGCGATGGTGCGCATCGACATGTCGGAATATGGCGAGCGCCACACTGCCAGCCGCTTAGTCGGTGCGCCTCCGGGCTACGTCGGCTACGAAGAGGGCGGCCAACTGACGGAGGCCGTGCGTCGCCGGCCCTACTCCGTGCTGCTCTTCGATGAGATCGAGAAGGCGCATCCCGAAGTCTTCAACGTCCTCTTGCAGGTGTTGGACGACGGGCGGCTGACAGACGGCCAGGGCCGCACGGTCGATTTCCGCAACACGGTCATCATCATGACCAGCAACGTCGGCGCGCTGGAGATGAACAAGCGCTCCATCGCCTTCACCAGCGGGCGCGACCAGGCCAAGGCCACGCAAGACGCCTATGAGGCGATGAAAGATCGCGTCTTGAGCGAGCTGCGCCAGAGCTTCAAGCCGGAGTTCCTCAACCGCATCGACGAGATCCTGGTCTTCCATCCGCTGAAGCTGGAAGAGATCGTGCAGATCGTGGACATCCAACTGCGCGGGCTGCAAGCGCGGCTACACGAGCGGCACATCACCGTGGAGGTGACGCAGGGCGCGAAAGAATGGCTGGCGCGCGAGGGCGTCAGCGAGAACTACGGCGCGCGTCCGCTGAAACGGCTGATCCAGCGCACCATCGAGAACGAACTGTCACGCCAGATCCTGGCCGGCACCATCCACGACGGCGACCATGTGCTGGTGGACCTCAAACCCATCGGCGACGGGCTGACGATCACGCCGCAGCCAGCGACCGCCCCGACGGCAGCGCCGGAAGCGGCACCGGCGACAGCGTAAACGCCTGGCAGGATACCCGATACCCCCCTTGTTCTGATCTCAGGGCAAGGGGGGGGTTATGGTATTCACACCTAACCCCGGAGGACAGACATTCCTGTCTGTCGCTACAATCCCCCGAAGGACCGCCATTCACACCTAACCCCGGCGGACCGCCATTCTCCCTAACCACGGAGGACAGACATGCCTGTCTGTCCGGCCCCACTGACCACCGTCTTTCCCCGAAATTGGTATCACTTACGCCAGGCATTACAGAGGTGCCTGGTTGAGCGTAGACAAAGAAGTCTTCTGGTGTCCGTCCGCGTCGAAGTTAGCAGGTTCGAGCCACTGCTCGAAAGCAGCTTTGCGCGCGGGCCACTCCGTATCAAGCATAGCAAACCAGGCCGTATCGCGGTTGCGGCCTTTGACGATCATATGCTGACGAAAAACGCCCTCAAACGTAAACCCAAGGCGCTGGGCGGCGCGGCGCGAGGGGGCATTGAGGGCATTGCACTTCCACTCATACCGCCGATATCCCAGATCTTCGAAAACATATTTGGCCATCAGATACATCGCCTCGGTCGCGGCGGGGGTGCGCTGCAATGCTGGTGTATATAGGATATGCCCGACTTCGATGCACCGGTGGTTCGGTTCAATCCGCAGATAGGCTGCCATGCCGGTAGCTTGCATGGACGCTGGATCGAAGATGGCGAAAAACAACGGATCCTCCCCACGCGCAAGCTGGGCCAGGTGCGTAGCGAATGCAGTGCGATCAGGGAACGGCCCATCAAATAGATAAAGCCACAGGTGGTCTTGCGTGGGTCCATGCGTCCCAGCATAAAGCGATGCCCCATGTGCCATAGGATCAAGGGGGGCGATGGTGACGTAGTGGCCTGCGAGTATCGTGCGCTCTGGGCGCTTGGCTGGCGTAGGATCGACATGCCCCCCGATGGGTAAGCCGGATTCAGGATCGCTCTCTGGGGTAGCCATCGCTTGATCTCCCCTTTCCATTGCAATAAGCAGAGGCATCGTTGTCCTTGCTTATACTATATCCTATCATTATTTAAAGGGGTGCTTGACAGCGGGCGCGGTGATAGGCTAGCATATGCACAACGCATCCTGCATGCGTTGCCCGCTCCTGCTCGCTTTTGGCACACAGTCATGTCGTCTTCAAACAGCGTAACCTCAACGTAGAGGAAGGAGTTCTTTCATGGCAGTTCACATCCCGCGTCATCTCACCCTCGTTGGCATTAGCCTTGTCATCCTTGCACTCATTGCCACCAGCTTGCACTTTCTGGTGCCGCCGACGCGCGCTCACGCCGCCAGCTATACCTGGGTTGGCCCAAAGAAATATGATCTGGGCCTGGGCGACTCGCTGGCCTTCGGCTATCAGCCCAACCTGGATTGGACCCACGGCTACGTACAGGACTTTTATAACAACCTCAAAAGCCACGGCACCAGCAGCCTGACAGATTACGGGTGCAACGGCGAGACGAGTACCACTATGATCAACGGGGGCTGCCCGTATGCCTACGCGCTCCATAATTACTACTTCGGACCACAGTTGACGGCTGCCGTCAACTTCATCACCGGTCATGCCGGCGCTGTCAGCCCAGTCACCCTGGATATGGGCGCGAACGACGTGCTACCGGATATCAACAGTTCGACCTGCACGGTTTCGTCGAGTTGGTCAACCGATCTGGCGACCTTGCACAACAATCTGGTCAATACGATCCTGCCCGACCTGATTCACGCGCTCACCAACAAGCGCGGCCAGCGCACGGGTGACTTGATCATGACCAACTATTACGATCCCTATGCCGCGCAATGCCCAGGGGATTTGTCCTACGTGCAGCAACTCAACAGCGAGATCACGAACGATGCGGCCTTGTTCAACATTCCCGTGGTCGATACCTACACCGCTTTTGGTGGCAGTAACGAGGCGGCGAACATCTGCACGTACACGTGGATCTGTTCGTCGTATCACGACATCCACGCGACCGACACAGGCTATCAGGTGATGGCCAACGCTTTCAGCACAACCGCCGGGTACTGATTTGCGTTCGAGTTGCTGAGCCTGGGACTGCGCAGTGTCGGTCAGCCTTAACGGTTCACTCGTCCCAAATGGGTAAGGGTTCGCGGGCAGCCCGCCATTCCGGGGGAATGCCATCGATGCCGACATAAGCGGCGACGATGCCACCGACGATCGCGCAATTTGTGTCGCGATCCCCCAGGCCGCTCACCGTTTGCCAGAGCGCCTCCGTATAGGATGCCATAAAGTGAGCGGCACACCAGAGGGCGAACGGTACGGTGTCTTGCGCGGTGACGCGGCTACCGCTGCCCAGGATGCCGGCGACAGTGGCGATGCTCATCGCCGGCGTGAAGTCGCGGGCGCTCAGGATGCCCGTGCGCACCTGGGACTCTGGCACATCCTGGGCGATGCGGTCGAGGAGATCGGCGGGTGCGATGCTTGGCGCTTCTGCGCGTAGTCGGCAGGCCCAGGCGGCGGCCAGCGCCACGGCGACCGCGCCAGCGCTGCCTTCGGGGTGGGCGTGCGTCACTTCTGCCGCTTGAGCGGCGTAAGTGCTGACGGCGGCGAGGTCATCGGCGAAGTAGGCACCGAGGGGGGCGACGCGCATCGCCCCGCCATTGCCGAATGACCCCTGTCCACCGAAAAGGCTGTGCGCCGCCGTCCGCCACTTCTTGCCACTGCGGATTAGGGGCAGGAGTTGATGCATCGCCGGTCCGTACCCGCGTGAGATATCATAATGTTTCCCGAAGCTTTTGGCCAGTTTATCCTGGTCGATCACACCAGAGCGCCGCAATTGGGCAACGATGGAAAGCGCCATCTGTGTGTCGTCTGTGAAGCGCCAGGGTGGCTCCGGCAGCACCCGCTGACCAATCAGCAACAGCAACGAACTGATGTGGATAAAGAAGCGCTCGCCAAAGGCATCGCCTACGGAGAGTCCTTCCAGAGAGGTCTGCGCCCGCGCCAGGCGGGCTTCCGGTGTCGCGTCCATCTAGAAGATAATCCTTTCACTCGGCGCTGTGCCACTGGACCACATCGCTCGCCAGGGCGTCGCCGGCCAGGGACGCAGGCTGCAAGCGCACCAGGGGCGATGCGGCGAAAAGCGGGCCGACGCGCGCCCCCACGCGCTTGAAGGCGCGGCGCGGGATGCCGATATCCGCCAGCCAGAGATCGCCGATGTAAGGCTGGGCGGCGAGCAGCACCAGACCACGCTTGGGCAGCGCCAGCGTCAGCGTCGCCGTCGCGCGGATGCAGGGATCGGCGGGGCCGGCTTCGTTCGCGTCCAGCCCCGACGGCAGATCCAGCGACAAGATCGGCGTGGCGACGGCATTCGCGGCGCGGATGGTGGCGGCGAGCAGGCCGCGCGGCGGACCGACGAGGTTGTAGCCCACCAGCGCGTCGATGATCAGATCACACGCGGCCAGCTCGGCTGCGTCCGGCAGGTGATCGACCTGGGGGGCGTGACCCAGCGCCCGCAGCGTCGCCAGATAGCCGGCAGTGAGTGGGCGCAGCCGTGCGACATCCGTTGCCAGCCACACGTGAACCTGCGCGCCGGCGTTCGCCAGATGGCGCGCGGCGACGAGGCCACCGCCGCCGTTATTACCAGGGCCGGCCAGCACGGCGATGCGCTTGCCAGTCACAGTGCCGCCGAGGACGATGCGTGCCAGCTCCATGAGTCGCGCGCCGGCTAGTTCCAGCATCTGGCGCAGGTCGATGCCGTAGGGGCCGAGCATCAGTTCGTCCACCACACGCATCTGCCGACTGGTGATGGCGGGGACGGGCAACGTTGTAGTGGTCATCGCCGCGCGCTTCTGCGCCAGGATGACGGCGACCTCGCGCCCCGTCGCCACACGCGCGCCCAGTTCCCGCGCCAAGGCTGCCCACTCGCCGAAGATGTCGAAATGCTCACGATACGTCCCCGCCGACTGCATCCAGCTATCTTGCCCGCCACAGGCGCGCACGAATCCTAGCAACTCCGCCGTCCCCGCCGCCCCCGGCACGTCCGACAGCAGATGATACATCGTGTCGCCCCGCCGAATATCCAGGCCGGGGATATCGTAGGGGGCGTCGAGCGCGTGCAGCAGGATCATGGGGCAGGCTCCTTACTAGGGCGCGGGACGCAAGATGGGAACACGGAAAACGCGGAAATCGGCACGGAACACCACGGAATAGAGGCTGGGTACAGTATATCTCATCGGGGGCGGGCGCGGGAAAGCATTGGCTGAGGCAGTGCGGGGCAGACGCAGCGCAAAAGGGTGCGCAATTCCGCGCCGGGACGATTGTTATGTTCAATCGTTGCTCCCGGCGTGCGTGCATGGGGACCACGCCGCGTCAGTTGCGCAGCGGCTGGCCTGTTTGGAGCGTGTATTGGATGCGCTCCTGGGTTTGGGGCGTGCCGAGCAGGAAGAGGAACGCCTCGCGTTCGAGATCCAGGATGTCTTGCTCGGTGAGGATCTGCGTCGGCTGGCAGTCGCCGCCGGTGAGGACGCGCGCCAGTTGATCTGCCACCACGACATCATGTGCGCTGGCTTTGCCCTGCAAGTGCAGGTTCTCGGCGAACTGCTTCAGCGCCAGCCGCGCGCCCGTGCCGCCCAGTTGGAAGGTGGCGGGTTCCGGCTTCTGCCATTCGCCGCGAGCTGCCTTTTCAGCCAGGGCGATGGCATCGGCTTTCGCGTCCAGCAGCAGGCGTTCGCGGTCGAAGGTGACGGCGTCGGTCTTGCGCAGATAGCGCAGTCCCTGCGCCTCGCGGGCGCTGGTGCTGACCGTGGCGACGGCGATGATCTCGAAGGCGTGGCGCGACGGACCGAACGGTCCCTTTTCGGGGATGCCCTTCTGCCAGCGCACCAGCATCTCCTTGCAGCCGCCGCCGCCGGGGATCAGGCCGACGCCGACCTCGACCAGGCCAATATACGCTTCCACCGCCGCGCGAGCGTGCTGGCTGTGCATGATGATCTCGCAGCCGCCACCAAGCGCGCGACCAGCCGGAGCCGCGACGACGGGGATATCAGCGTATTTCAGCGCCATGTTGGCATCCTGAAAGGACTTGATCGATTGCTCAATCAGCTTCCACTGGCGCATCTTGCTCGCCATCACCGCCTGCACCAGATTCGCGCCGGCGCTGAAGGTGTCGCTGTCGTTGCCGATGACCAGCGCGCGGCCCCACTGTTGCGCTTGGGCAACGGACTCGCTGAGCAGCTTGAAGATGTCGTCATCCAGCGCGTTCAGCTTGGTGTGAAACTCCAGCAGCAGCACGCCGTCGCCCATATCCAGCAACGAAGCGGACTTGTTCTCTTTGACGACCTTGTTCGCCTGGTGCAATGCCTTGGCCGTGATCACGGCATCCGAGGCCGGCGCGGGCGCATAGGCCTGGGTGCGGAAATCGAAATAGCTGCGAGCGGGGGCATCTACGAAGAACTTGCCCTGGCCGTTACCCAACACCTGCTGCACCAGCGGCGGGATCGTGCGGCCCTCAGCTTGCATGCGGCGCGTGGTGGCCTCCACGCCCAGCGCGTCATACGTGGCGAAGGGGCCGATCTCCATATTGAAGCCCCACTGCATCGCGTTGTCGATATTGCGCACGTCGTCGGTGATCTCAGGGCCAATCGTGGCGGCGTAGATCAGGCCGTCCGCTGTCGTCTCCCACGCCAGCTTGCCGGCGCGGTCGGTCGCGCTCACCAGCGTGCGGATGCGCTCGATCACGTCATCCTGGCTCTTGGCGGCGTCCAGCGATGGGAACGCGACTTTTTCGCTGGGGCGATACTCCATCGTCGCGGGGTCCAGCACCGCGACCTCGCGCTTGCCACCCGCGCCCTTGGTGCGGCGATAAAAGCCCTGGCCGGTCTTGTTGCCGAGCCATTTATTCGCCAGCATTGTGCGCACGAAGTCCGGCAGCGCGAAAGCGTCGCGGTACGGATCGTCCGGCAGATTGCGATACAACCCATCGGCGACATCGGCCATGATGTCGATGCCGGCCAGGTCGGCGGTGCCGAAGACGGCGGAGCGTGGGCGACCCATCGGTGTCCCCAGGATCGCGTCTACCTGATCGAAGCCGTAGCCTTCCGCCAGCGCGCGGTGCAGCGTCGCCAGCATGCCGTAATTGCCGAGCCGGTTGGCGATGAAGCCGGGCGTGTCTTTGCAGACAACCGTACCTTTGCCCAGCCGTTCCGTGCCGAACTTACCCATGAAGGTGACGACTTCTGGATCGGTATCGACATCCGGCACGAGTTCCAGCAACTTCAGGAAGCGCACCGGATTGAAGAAATGGGTGATCAGAAAGTGTTGGCGCAGGCTGGCGTCGCGGCCCTCCATCAGCATCTTTGCCGGGATGCCTGATGTGTTCGAGCTGACAATGCTCGCCGGTTTGCGCACCTGTTCGATGCGCTGATACGTCGCCTGCTTCACGTCCAGCCGCTCGAAGACGGCCTCGACGATCCAGTCCGCCTGCGCCAGCCGGTCGAAGTTGTCTTCCGTGTTGCCGACGGTGACGAGCCGCGCATCCGCCGGGGAATAGAAGGCGCTGGCCGGCTTGGCCTTCAGCGCCCGTTCCAGGCCGGCCTGCGTGATGCGGTTGCGCGCGGCGGGGTCCGTGCTGGCCTTGGCGTCGTCCGGCACGATGTCGAGCAGATCGACGGGGATGCCGGCGTTGGCGATGGCGGCGGCGATGCCCGCGCCCATCGTTCCCGCGCCGATGACCGCCGCGCGCTTGATCTCATATGGCATGGGTGGTATCTCCTCAGCAATATTATTCGAACACGAAAGCCACGAAATTCCACGAAGGACACGAAATTATTTGAAGGATTTTGAAAATTCTTTCGTGCTTTTCGTGAATCTTTCGTGGTCTTCGTGTTCGATCGCTCTCTTTTACGCTAGCCGCTCGATGATGGTGGCGACGCCCTGGCCACCGCCGACACAGAGGGTGGCCAGGCCGATGGACTTGTTCTCCGATTGCAGATCGTTGAGCAGCGTGGCCGTGATACGCGCGCCGGAGCAGCCGAGCGGATGGCCGAGCGCGATGCCGCCGCCATGGATGTTGACCTTGTTCTCGTCCAGGCCGAGTTCGCGGATGACGGCCAGGTTCTGAACGGCGAAGGCTTCGTTCAGCTCGACCAGATCGATGTCGCCGAGTTGCATGCCGGCGCGGGCTAGCGCCTTGCGCACGGCGGGGACGGGGCCGATGCCCATCACTTCCGGCGCGACGCCGCTGACCGACATCGTGATGACGCGGGCGAGCGGAGTGATGCCGAGTTCCTTGGCCTTCTCAGCGTTCATCAGCACGACCGCCGCCGCGCCGTCATTGAGCGGGCTGCTGTTGCCGGCGGTCACGGTGCCGCCCTTGATGAAGGCGGGTTCGAGGGTGCCGAGTTTTTCCAGCGAGGTGTCGCGGCGCGGGCCGTCATCCACCGTCATCGTCTGGCCGTTAGGCAGCGGCACGGGGACGATCTCGCGGGCGAAGGTGCCATCGTCGGTGGCCTTGATCGCGTTCATGTGGCTGCGCAGGGCATAGCGGTCCTGCTCGGCGCGGCTGATGTCGTACTGCTTGGCCAGATTCTCCGCCGTCATACCCATCGGGATGTAGGCTTGCTCGAAGGCGGTTGTCGTCTGCCCATGCCCATCGCAGATCTCGATGCCAACAGGATTCTCATATAATTTGGGATTGAAACTGGGGTTGAAGCCGCCCATCGGCACGCGCGACATCGACTCCACGCCCGCCGCCACGACCGCGTCGCCCTGGCCCAGCATGATCGCCTGCGCGGCCATATTCACCGCCGTCAAGCTGCTGGCGCAGAAACGGTTCACGGTGGTCGCCGCGACGGTAATCGGCAGGCCGGCGAGGCCGGTGATCAGCCGTGCGACATTCATCCCCTGCTCGCCTTCGGGGAAGGCACAGCCGACGATGAGATCTTCGATCAGGTTCGGATCAAGCTGCGGCACGCGCTCCAGCGCGGTGCGCACGACCAGCGCGGCCAGGTCGTCGGGCCGCACATCGCGCAGGCTGCCCTTGCTGGCGCGGCCAATCGGCGTGCGCAGGGCGCTGACAATCACTGCTTCTGGCATAAGTTAGGCTCCTCTATGGGAAAACGATCGAACACGAAAGCCACGAAATTTCCACGAAGGTCACGAAGGAACCGAAGAAATTTCAAAAACTTTCGTGCATTTCGTGCTTCTTCGTGGCTTTCGTGTTCGAAAAAATCCTCGTGTTCGAAAAACCTCTATGGTCGTTTGAGAATGACCCATTCGACGGTGACAACGGTAACGATGGTCGTGGGATCGCTCGCGGCATAGAGCGCGACAGCGGTGGAAAACTTGGCGCGGCGCTCCTTGGCGAAGGCGGCGCGCACCTGTTGCAGCGCCTCGTCGCCCATCTCGCCCCGCGCGATCAGATCCCCATGTGATGGGCGGCGATACTCGATCTGCGCGGTCTTGGCCAGCGGCACCACCTGCGCCAGTTGCTCGCCGAAGATCAAGAAATTCAGCGCGCCGGAAGCCGCTTCGCCCAGCGCGAATTGCGCGGCGGCGTGCATGGTGCCGACGTGGTTCGTCAGCTCCGGGCGCAGGGGCAGGCGCAGCGTGACCTCGTTGGCCGTGACGGCCACGACTTCGATGCCCAGCGTGCGGTTGAACGGCACTGCATCCAAAAGCGCCTGCTCCATCTCCATGCTGCTCGCTCCTAAGCGTGATTCGAACACGAAAGCCACGAAATTGAACACGAAAATCAGAAAATCCTCAAAAGTCAGAAAATCTTTCAAAACCTTTCGTGGTTTTCGTGCTTCTTCGTGGCCTTCGTGTTCGATCCTCTTTTCTTATGCCAGGGGGTAGCCGCCCTTGGCGATGACTAGCTCGGCGATGCCGCGCTGAAGATCGGTGCCGTTCACGTCCAGGTCGGCCAGGTAGCCGCGCACCAGCTTCAGTTCGTTGGCGCGGTCGCTGCCTTCCATTGCCGCCTCGATGATGCGTTCCAGCGAGGTGCGCAGTTGCGGCAGCAAGCGCCAGGCGACGAGGTTCGCCAGTTGCGCATGCACCTTGGCCTGCGGATCGTTGGTGCGGGCGGCGTGCAGGGCGCGGCCCAGCGCGCTGTCGATGGCGAAGAGGTTGATCAAGAGATCGCCAGTGTTGCCCAGGAACTCCTGCTCGTCCTTGATGTTGGCGACGTACTTCATCGACGACTTCATCACGCCGTAGATCGCGGCGCGCTTGGCGCGCTCCAGCGTGTTGACGGCGGAACGCAGGTCGGCGGGGACGCCCGCGCCAGCGAAATCGGGGATATTGCCGCTCGTGGCCTGCTCTTCGACCTCCGGCACGATGGCGAAAAGATCCAGTTTGCCGCCCATGACCTTCTCGAAGACCTTGCCCGCCGCCAGCAGGCGGTTGATCTCGTTGGTCCCCTCGAAGATGCGGCTGATACGCGCGTCGCGGTAGGCTTTCTCGACGGCATAGCCATACATGAAGCCGTTGCCGCCGTGGATCTGCACGCCCTCGTCGGCCACGCGCCCGACGGCCTCGCTGCCAAAGACCTTGGCGATGCTATCTTCGACGGCGAATTCTTCCAGCGCGGCGAGTTGGGCCAGCTTGTTTTCACCCGCTGCCACACGGGCATCTTCGATGTAACCAGCGGTGCGGAAGCCGAGCGCCTCCACGGCGTATTCATCCGCCGCCATGCCGGCCAGCTTCATCTTGATCATGCCGAACTGGTTGATCGACTTGCCGAACGCCTTGCGGGTGGCCGCGTAGTCCGCCGATACCGCCAGCATGTTGCGGATGCCGCCGACGCCGCCGACGCCCAGTTTCAAGCGCCCGATGTTGAGGATGTTGAAGGCGATCTTGTAGCCCTTGCCGATCTCGCCCAGCACGTTCGCCACCGGCACCTTGACGTTATCGAAATACACGAGGCGGGTGGAGGAGCCTTTGATGCCCATCTTCACTTCTTCGGGGCTGGTCGTCAGACCCTCGGCATGCATATCCACGATGAAGCCGGTGTACTTCACGTCGTCGATCTTGGCGAAGGCGACGCCGATGTCGGCGATGCCGCCGTTCGAGATCCACTGCTTCGTGCCGTTCAGGATGTAGTATTGGCCGTCAGGGCTGAGTTCGGCGCGCGTCTTGATCGCCATCGCGTCCGATCCCACACCGGGTTCCGTCAGGCAGTAGCAACTGACCGTCTCGCCCGTGACCATCTTGGGCAAGAAGCGCGCCTTCTGCTCCTCGGTGCCGTAATAGACGATGGGCAACAGGCCGATGGTCGTCTGTGTGCCAAAGGCGACGGCGAACGAGCCATCAGCGATCTCACTGGCGACGATAGCAGCATACACCAGGCCGAGATCTTGCCCGCCGTACTCTTCCGGCACATCCACGCCCAGCAAGCCCTGCTCGCCCGCCGCGCGCAGCAGCGTGCGCAGCAGCCCAGGCTCCTGGTGGTCGATCTGCTCCCACTTGGGCAGCACCTCGCGGTCCGTGAACGTGCGCGCCAGCTTGCGCACCTCGCGCTGCGTGTCGTCGAAGCCCTCGACGGTCAGGAACTGCGCCTCGGTGACGGGGGTGGTCAAGAAACTCGCGCCCTGCGTCGTGGTGGGGCGCACTTCGGTTGCCATAGCTTGCGTTTTCTCCTCTAAATTACGGCTGCTCGACTACTTTTTAAGAATTGTGGCAAGGATACGGAACGCGAAATACCACGAAAAAATCGCGAGATGGCACGAAATGCATTAAAATCTTGCTCGCGTCATTTCGCGCAAGATCTCGTGTCATTTCGCGTTCCGTTGTTCGTAGCCCTTCTTTCACTTGCTTTGTTGTTGGGTGGCGGCGTATTCGGCGGCGGCTTCATCGCGCAGGGCGCGGCGGAGCGGTTTGCCGACCAGCGTTTTGGGCAGTTCAGTGCGGAAGACGACCTGCTTGGGCGCTTTGTACACGGCCAATTCCTGTTTACTGAATTGTATGATCTCGTCGGCGGTGGCCGTCGCGCCCTCTTTCAGCACGACATAAGCGCGCACAGTTTCGCCGCGATACTCATCGGGGACGCCGACCACGACGACCTCTTGTACGGCGGGGTGTTGCGCCACGACCTCTTCCACCTCGCGGGGATAGATGTTGTAGCCGCCGGCGATGATGAGATCCTTGGCGCGATCAACGATGGTGAAGTAGCCATCGGCATCCATCACGCCGATGTCGCCGGTACGCAGCCAGCCGTCTTGCAGCACTTTGGCCGTTTCGTCGGGGCGGTTCCAGTAGCCACGCATCACCTGGGGGCCGCGAATGGTGATCTCGCCGCGCTCGCCGAGCGGCATGGTCGCGCCGGTCTGCGGATCGACGATGCGCGCTTCTGTGCCGGGCAGCGGCACGCCGATGGTCCCCAGCCGCCGGTCGCCCCGTAGTGGATTCGAGTGCGTCACCGGACTGGCCTCCGACAGGCCATAGCCCTCGGCGATGTGCGCGCCAGAAACCTCCTCGAAGCGCTTTTGTACCTCACCCAGCAGGGGGGCCGCGCCGGAAAGGCACACCTTGACCGAATCGATCTTCTCGCCCTTGCCGCGCTTCTCGATCTCGCGCGCGATGGCGAGGTACATCGTCGGGATGCCGGGGAAAAGATCGGGGTGATACTTCTGGATCGTCGCCAGCACGTCCGCCGGCACGAAGCGCGGCAGCAGCACCATCGTCGCGGCATTATAGATGTTCATGTTCATGCCCACGGTCAGGCCGTAGACATGGAAGAACGGCAGCGCCACAACGGCGGTGTGCGCCGTGAAACGCGCCTCACCGGGCCAGATGCCCGTCTGGATGGCATTCGCCACCAGATTCCGGTGCGTGAGCATCGCGCCCTTCGAGACGCCCGTGGTGCCGCCGGTATATTGCAGCACGGCCAGGTCGTCCGGCGAGCCAGCGGCAGGCAGGTCCAGCAGCGGCACGCCGCCACGCTTCGCTGGCACGCGCGCCAGCAGATCCTTCAATTGCACGATGCTCGGATCATGTTTGATCGCGCTTTCCGGCACGTGCGGCTTGCCGCGCTGTTCCCGCGCTTCCTTCAGCGGATAGAGCAGCGACAGCGGCATGGGCAGGTAGTCCGCGACGTTGGTGAGGATGACATGCGCCAGCGGCGTGTCTTGCCGCACCGCATGCACCGTGGGATAGAGGATGTCGAGCGTGATAAGCGCCTTCGCCCCTGAATCCTTCAGGTGATGTTCCATCTCCGTCGCGGTATAGAGCGGGTTAGTGGGGATGGCGACCGCGCCGGCGCGCAGCGTGCCATAGAACGCGATGGGGAACTGCGGCACATTCGGCAGGCAGATCGCCACGCGGTCGCCCGCGCCGATGCCCAACGAGCGCAGCGCGCGCGCGAAACGGTCGGCGGCCAGTTCCAGTTGCAGATACGTCAGGCGATTGCCATAGAAGATGATCGCCGTGCGGTCGCCACATTGCGCGGCGGCCTCGGTCAGCAATTGGGGCAATTGCACATGGGGGATGCTCGGCTCTGCCGGCACATTGGCGTCATAATGGGCGAGCCAGGGCTTGCCACTGGTGACAACAGCGGGGGAAGGCGACGGCGATGGATTAGCCACGATGCTCTACTCCTCTCACAGGCGCATGACCGATGCCTCATTGCGCCGATCACTGCGCATACAACGCCGCGAGATGGTACTCTTGTATTCATTATACGTGGCTGGATAGCAAGACGCGATATTCCCAGCTATAGGTTTCGAGAGATGCCAGGGACAGATGCGTAGGCAATCCTGCTGGTGGCAGTTGTCGCAAACATCGCAACACAATTGGAACAGCAATGTCTCTGCAGATTCGGGCCACCTACGTTTCATCGGGCTTTTTCTGAACCGCTTTATCTGTATAAACATCAAGCGTTGCAGCCCAAACATACCCAATTCGGGGAAAGACGGTGGTCATTGGGACCGGACAGACAGGAATGGCTGTCCTCCGTCATCCATACTATGCACCCACAAAGGGTATCAGAAGGCAATGGCTCCTCCTCCGCCTTCATCGTCGGCAAAACAAGGGGATGACACGGGGAAGCAGCATTGCTCCCTCCCATAACTGTAACGGGATTTCTGCCCGCGAGCAAGAAGGCTGGCAGGCAAAACGGCGGTGCGAGATCGTACACTACCAGCGACATTATGGTTCAAGAGGTGCGCTCCATGTCCTTCCCCACTCCCTTGCTGCTGCTGAACGCGAACATCCATACACTGTATGAGACGCAGCCCCATGCCGAAGCGCTGGCGATTGAACGCGCGACGGGGCGCATTCTGGCGGTGGGGACGGCCCAGGACGTGCGCGCCTCTGTCGGCCCGTTCGCCGCTGTGGAAACGGTGGATCTCCAGGGGCAGACGATCATTCCGGGCTTGATCGATGCGCACACGCACCTCTTGAGCACGGCGCGCGACACGGCGGAGGTGGACCTGGCGGGCAGTGTAGATGCCGCTGCGGCGGTGGCGCGGGTGGCGGCGCGGGCGGCGACGCAGCCGGCGGGGACATGGGTGCGCGGGCGGCACTGGAACCAGCAGTTCTGGCCAGGGCGACAATTCCCCAGCCGCGCGCTGCTCGACGCCGCCGTGCCGGACCACCCCGTCGCGCTGTGGGCGCACAGCCAGCACGTGATGTGGGTGAACTCGCTGGCCCTCGCCCGCGCCGGCATCGACACGCAGACGCCTGACCCGCCGGGCGGCGTCATCGGGCGCGACGACCAGGGCGCGCTGACGGGCATCCTTTACGAGATGGGCGCGACAGACCTGATCGATGCCGCTTGGGAAACCGAGAGCGACATCGCAGAAACCGAAGTGGCGGCGCTAGAGCGCATCCTACGCGGCATGATGGCGCGCGGGCTGACGGGCGCGCACACGATGGAAAGCGGGCGCTCACTGCAAATGATGCAACGCTTGCATGCCCGTGGTCGGCTGCCGTTGCGCGTGAACTATTATCTGCGCGTCAACCAACTCGACGCCGCTCGCGCTGTGGGGCTGGAAGCTGGCTTCGGCGACGATTGGCTGCGCCTGGCCGGCATCAAGATCTTCGCGGATGGCGCGCTGGGGACGCGCACGGCGGCGATGTTGCAGCCGTTCGCCGGCGAGCCGCAGAATTACGGCATCCTGACGACGCCAGCGGATGTGTTGGAGGCGCGGGTGCAGAGCGCCGTGCGCGGTGGGCTGGGCGTCGCCATCCATGCCATCGGCGACCGCGCGGTGCGCGTGGCGCTGGACGGCATCGAACGCGCGCACGCCCTGGGCGCGCCCACGCGCCGCTTTCGCCTGGAACACATCCAGCTCGCCGCCTCGGCAGACGTCGCCCGCATGGCGCGGCTGGGCGTCATCGGCTCCGTGCAGCCGTTCCACGCTGTCTCGGACCGTGACGTGGCTGATCGCCTGTGGGGCAAACGGGCGGCACGCTCATACGCTTATCAGACGCTGGCGGAGGCCGGCGTGCGGCTGGCCTTCGGCTCCGATGTGCCGATTGAAACGGCGGACCCCTGGCGCATTCTGCATGCCGCCATCGCGCGCACCGACGATGCCACCCCCGACCGGCCCGGCTGGCACATGGCCGAGGCGCTGAGTCTGGCGCGGGCGCTGTGGGCCTACACCGTGGGCGCGGCGTGGGCCGCCAGCGATGAGACGCGCCTGGGTCGCCTCGCGCCCGGCCTGCTGGGCGACTGCCTGGTCTTGCCCGCCGACCCCTTCACGCTGCCCACCCGTGAACTGCCGCTGATCACGCCGACCGCTGTCATCATCGGCGGGCAGGTGAAAAGCGGCGCGCTATGAAGGCCTGGGGTTGCCGGAATAGCCTTGTGGAATCAGAATAGATGTATGTACGACAGACGTGCTGACACCTGATTTCATGAGGTTTTTTCGATGCTTCCTGTTACTCTCATCACTCCCTCATGGCGCGACGTGCGCCGCGCCATCGAGATTGCCCAGCGGGACGAACTGCGTGTTGTCGGCCAGGCGACCATCAACGGCGTGCAGGTCTTCGCCGTCCCCAGCCGCTCGCATACCGGCACCGTCCACCTGCCATATGTCGATGCAGCCAGCCAACGTGTGATCTGCGATTGCGAGGGCTATCAATATCGCGGCGTGTGTGCGCACGCGATGGTCGCCACCCGCGCCATCATCGCCGAAGCGCAGACCGTGGTAGACGCCATGCGCGGGCAAGGATTGCCCGCGGTCACGCCAGCCGAGCAGCACCGCGAAGCTGTGTAAGCCAGCATGGACAGCGCGTTAGGTGTCATCGCTGGCGAAGTTTCAGCCAAGAGACGTGATCACCTTGCAGCATCCAGCTGTGCTACACATCCAAGATAGCGCGAATATCTGGCTCCGGGGTCACAACAGCGAAAGCTTCCAGCACGCGCTGCACCACCTCCGGGGAGGCTTGTCCTAGCGCGGAGCGCACCTCCGCTGGTACCGTGCCGAAGCGCCCCTGCCACAGCAATAGCGCTGCTCCTTGCAATCCTTCCGCCTTGCCCTTGGCTTCACCTCTAGCTTCGGCTCGTTCTTTGATCTTGAGGCCGATCGGCCCCTCTTCGATTGCAGCGATAATCTCGTCCATTGTCACCCTCACATGCGCCAAAATCTCTTGCTCGATCTCGTCGATGTTGCGGTATACTCGTTTACTGATGCTCAGCAGCGCCGCCAGCAGCAGGATGCGGTGTGTCGGCGGGGCCGCCGCGTACATCCGGAGCGCCGCCGTCTTCAAGTCTTTCTTCGCGGTGCCGTGCAAAAACGGGGCCAGCACCAACAGCAAGGGATCGACTCCCTGCCGATCGAGTTCATGTAAGCGAATATGTCGATAACGGCAGGTGATGCCGATGTCCTGGTCCAGCAGGCTTTCGTAGAGCGGCTCCGGTGGCACACGCTTGTTCGCCCAGATCACAATCGGCACCACCAGGATGTCCCGCTGCTGCTTTTGGTGATAGGCCAGTTTGAGCAGCGCGGCATACTGGAAGATGCACCAGGGCATTGATTTGTCCGCATAGTTTTGATATTCTAGCAACAGCAAGACCAGGATGCCGTTTCCAGATGCTATCATATGTCGGTTGACTCATGGCCCCTCTTTTCGCGTAGCAAACGTGACGGCGCGACGAATCATCCTCAGTATAGCATATTGTTCGGTATCTTGTGCCACAGCATCATGGATAAGCTACAGCAGGCGTGACGATACAGAGTGGGTATCCGCATGCCTGGTTAGATGTACCAATCAGCCTACGCTCCCCCAAACGTCACGATGAGGTCCGTGGCGTAGCCCAGGAAGAAGCCGATGAAGAGGCCGAGCATCACGATCTCTTGCGCCTTGGCGCGTTTCGCCACGCCGAGCAGTTCGGCGACCACGTAGATGATCGCGCCAGCAGCGAAGGCCAGGCAGAAGATGAAGAGCGCGGTCGAGTGGAAGGCGATGCCGATAATCGTCCCCAGAAAGGTCGGCCCGCCGCCGATGATGCCTAGCAGCCCCAGATACTTCCATGAGACGGTCTTGCCAGTCAGCGGCCCCGCGATGCCGAAGCCCTCGGTCATGTTGTGCAGCGCGAAGCCGATGATCAGCACCGCCGCCAGCGAGAGTTCGCCGGCAGCCGCTGATTGGCCGATGGCGAGACCTTCGGAGAAATTATGCATGCCGATGCCGGTGGCGATGATCAGCGCCAGCATCTGCGGCGACAGTTCCTGCGCGGGCGCGGCGGGGACGGTTGCGGCGGCCTGGGGCGCGGGCGCCACGATGGTAGGTTTGGCGGTGCCGGCCTTCAGCGCGGCAGGGTTAGCCGCAGCCAGCACTAAGTGCGGCGCGGCGGGGGCCGGCGCGGGCGTGCCACCGGTTTCGGGGCGTGGGCCGAAGCGGATGCGCATCATCACGTACTTGTTGAAGTACGCCAGGCCGATCAATCCCAGGCCGATGCCCAGCGCCATCAGGATGATATCCGCCGCCAGCGTGCCGCCGCCGGTGTGATGATCGCGCACCTGGCCGATGGCCGCATTGATCGGCGCGCTGGCCTGATTGATCACATCGAAGAACAAAAAGATCAGGACGCCGGTCGCCACCATGCTCAAGAAGATCTTGAAGGTCGGCGAGGCGTTTTTCAGGCGCGCGACGGGCAACCCCAGATAGATGGTCAGCCCGGCGAACGCGCCGAGCAACACAATCGTTCCCGTAGGCATAGCTGGCTCTCTCTTCTATCGTAAATATCTATCGATCAGCCGCGCCGGCGGCTCCGCGTGGCAGTGCCGCGTCAGCGGGAATCACCCACAGGGCGCGCGCCAGGGCGCAGGAAATAGTCACTTGCCGGCCATCTGGTAAGCGGACCGTGCCAGCCTCTGATGTTTCACCATGCCAGATGATCGCCGTGCCAGGCGTGAGGCCACGCGCGTGCATCTGGCGGATCGTCTCTTCCTCGTCCTCGATGACCTCCGAGACGCACAGAATGCGCACCGGCTTGCCCTCCGCTTCGGTCAGCCGCCGCGCCCCCACGCGCGCCAGGTAGCCGCGCGCCTCCGGCACATAGCCAGGGATGGGGTTGCCATGTGGGCAGGTGGTGGGATGACCCAGCGAAGCGATCACTCTCTCTTCCACCGCGCCGGAGATGTAATGCTCCAGGCGGCAGGCTTCCTCGTGGACCTCGTGCCACTGCATGCCCAACATGTCCGTCAGGAAGCGTTCCGTCAGCCGGTGGCGGCGCAAGACGGATTCCGCCAGTTCCACGCCGCTCGGCGTCAGCGCCACATGGCGCTGGGCATCCAGGGCGACGTAGCCGGCCTTTTCCAGCCGCTGCAACATCTCCGTCACCGTCGGCGCTTTCACGCGAAACTTTTCCGCCAGCCGCGCGCCGATGACCGTCTCGCCTTCCATTTCCATGTTGTAGATGGTCTCGAGATACTCTTCGACTTTGGCGCTGGCGGTGGTCGTCATGGCTCTTCCTCGTGTGCCGAGCAATTCCGATGGTTCTACTCAGATATTAGCATACCCTAACATCTTTTGCAAGCGCATGGTAACACGCACAAAAGGGGCCGTCAAACCCCAAGTTTAAGGCGGATTGGCGGGAAAATCAGGTGAAATGATTGACAAATGGTGGAGTTTCCACTATCTTTAAGCTACATGCAGGTATCCGCAGAGTGGAGGGGTCGCTATGGAAGCACCAACACCGCAACGCTACACCGTTTTGGTCGTCGATGACAATCCGCAGTTGACGAAGTTGATGGCGATGGGCTTACCCGATTTCGGCGATTTCGATGTCGTCACCGCCGATGACGGCATCGAGGGGCTGATCAAGTGCGCCGAATTACAACCGGCCTGTATGGTCCTGGATGTGATGATGCCCGGTTTGGACGGCTATCAACTCGTGCGCGCCTTGCGTGGCGATCCAGTGACCGCGCACATCCCACTGATCTTGCTCACCGCGAAAGTGCAAGAGAAGGATCAGTATATCGGGCTGGCCTCCGGTGCCGACCAATACCTGTGCAAGCCGGTCCTGCCTTCCGAACTCAGCCGGGCCATCAGCGCCGCGCTGCATATCAGCGCCGCCGAGCGCGAGCGCAAACAAGTCGCCCTGGCTGAAGAAGCCTTCGATGATCCTGGCAAACGCTAAGCCGCAATAAGGAGCGCAGCATGGCCACCGCTTCTGCCATCCCCACCCAGGTCGTCGCCCCCGCCAAGGATGCTGCCGCCGCCACGCCGCCCAAGGATGAGCGCGACCAGGATCGCCAACGTCGCCGCCGATTGCTCATCAGCTTCGCCGTTGTCACCGTCGCGCTGCTGGCCCTTACCCTGGGCGCGACCACCATCGTGCAATTCGTCGCTGGCGCAGGCAGCGCCGTCTTTTTTGGTGCGCTGCTGGTGCTGACCACCACCCTCGCCGGCCTGGGCCTGTGGCTGGCTTGGCGGGCGCACCTCGCCCGCGCGGCGCTGTTGCTGGTAGGGGCGATCTTGCTGGCGACCTTCGTCACGCAAATCATGCTGAGCGGCACCACAAACGCAGGTTTGGCGTTCCTTTTGTTCGCGGTCTATCCGCTGGTGATCCTTAGCGCGGGCGTGCTGGCCGACCGGCGCTTCATCCTGGCTACGGCTGGCGCGGCGGCCCTGCTCTCACTTCTGGCGAATTTCATCGCGGCTAATAACGGCATGCTCCTCCTTTTCGCGCTCGCGCAGGAAAGCATTGCGACAGCCATCATGTACTATTTTATCGCCGGCTACCAGGCCAACATGCAGGATCTGGAGCGCACACGCCAGGCGTATGAGCGCATGGTGCGCATCGACAGCTTAAAGGAACAGTTCATCACATCGGTAAACCACGAATTGCGCAACCCCACGATGGCGATGCTGGGCTACATCGAATTGTTGCAGATCCCCCGCAACCAGAGTGCCGGCGAGCGCCTGAAACTGATCGTGGATGAAGCCAACGATGCCGGCCAGGGGCTGCGCGCCCTCATCAACAGCATCCTGGAGACGCGCCGCATGGACCAGGGCATCGAAGACTTCGTGCCGCAGCCGGTGAACGTGCGCGATGCACTCACCACCGCGATGCGCTTGATCGACCCGCGCGAGGCGAACATGACGGGGCGCGAGGTGCGCGTGCGCGTTTCCCCCGCCCTCGCCATTATGGGCGATCGCGTGCATCTGCAACAGATCCTCACCAATCTCATCTCCAACGCGGTCAAATACTCCGACCTGGATGCGCCGGTGGATGTCGCTGCCGCCCGCGTCATCGATGTGCAATATAGCGAAGGACGCTGGGGCCGCAAGACGCCGGTCGAGCGCGAGATGGTCGAGATCATGGTGCGCGACTACGGCCTGGGCATCCCGCCGGAAGACGTGCCGGTGTTGTTCCAGCGCTTCGCGCGCCTGCCGCGCGACCTCGCCAGCAAGGTGCTGGGCAACGGCCTGGGGCTGCATCTCTGCAAGGCGCTGGCCGAGGTCATGGGCGGCCACATCTGGCTGGAAAGCACCGGCATCCCTGGCAAAGGCACGACCTTTTACGTGCGCCTGCCCATCGCTACGAACGCCGTGCCGGTACCGCTGCCCGACGAGGCGCACATGTAAAGAGCTTTGGCAATGCCGCAGCAAGCCGTGCTTAGCCAAGGGGTGCGTGACCCATCGCCCGCCTGGCTGGGCCACGCTGCTTGGCCAAAGGCGCGGGTTTTTCCGCCAACCGGCGCAGCCACGTAGCTGAAACGCTGGGGCTATTTGGCCTGCCCCCTGGTGAAATGTCGCGCGGCGTGATACGATAGAGAGAGCGGGAAGCGTGGCAGTGATTGCATAAGACGCCGCGCCGATCCATCATTCATCTCAGGTGTGAGGTTGTCTCATGGCTGTTACAGATACCATTGACTATATCTGGTGCGCGCTGGGCGCGGTACTCGCCCTGCCAGGCGCGATGTTCATCGCCTACAGCGTCGCGCCGCGTTTGCGCTTCGCCAGCACCATCGGCGCGTTCGTCGGCGGACTGCTGGGCTTCCCCGTCACGCTGTTCGTTTGGGGCAGCGCGCTGGGTTCGGTGCATCTCGAAGGCGCGGTGGTCGGCGTCTGCACCTTCTTCATCGCCTCCGTCACCGGCCTGATCGGCGCGTTGCTCGTCAATACGCTCATCGGTGGCGGCAACCAACGCCCGCGCAGCACGCAGGTGGAATTTTGAGTCTGAGCTTGATCGCGGGGCTGCACGGCATCATCGAGGGCAAGACGCTAGATCGCGCCCTGGTTCGCGCCGGCGGCTTCGTGCTGGCAGTGGCCGCGCCGCTGCCTACCTTAGCGCAACTTGCGCCGGGCAGCGAGGTGACGCTGCACACCCACCTGATCGTCCGCGAAGACGACCTGGCGCTCTTTGGCTTTCTCACGCCGGAGGAGCGCGATCTGTTCATCGTCTTGCTGGGTGTCAGTGGTGTGGGCGCGCGGCTGGCCCTGGCGCTGCTTTCCACCCTCAGCCCCGAAGCGATCTGCCGTGCCATTCTAGCCGACGACGCTGACCGATTGGCGCGGACGCCGGGCATCGGTAAGAAGATGGCGCAGCGCATCGCCCTGGAACTGAAAGCGCCGATCACGAAACTCATGGCGAACGCGCCTGGCATCGCCACCGCCGCCGGCTCCGTCAGCGCCGCATCCCCGGCGGACACGCGCGAGGCCGACGCGGTGGAAGCGCTCACCGGCCTGGGCTACAGCGCCGCCGAGGCCCAGTCGGCCCTGCGCACCATCCCTAACGCGGCGGACCTCTCGCTGGACGAACTCATCGTGCGGGCGCTACGCATTCTGGCACGCTGAATCGCCCGGCCTCACACCCTTTTCCGCGAAAGACGATGTTTTTCGAAGGGTGAAACGGCGGACATTTCTGTCCACCCTAGGAGGAAAGGGCTGTTTCTCGGTTTTTCAGGTTCGGTATTATCAGTGTTGTCGCGCAAGGGGCCACGGTCACAATCAGTTGCCGTCGATGCTCACGGTGCCGAGCGTGCCGCCTTGCAGCGGTAGCAGCGTGATGGTATAGAGCGGTGTGCCGTTGTCAGCCACGCGTGTGACATCGCCAGCGTTCCCCTGCCAGATCAGGATGTAGGGGGTGCCGGGCCGCGCACCAGTGATGGTGAAGGTGCCATCATCGCCGCTCATGCCGTCGAGCCGCGCGCCCTGCACTTGCAGGATGTGGAACTCCGGCGAGAATTGCCAGGAACTCGCCAATGCCACGTGTTCGCCGGGCAATGGCTGGCCGTGCCAGGTCATGCGCCCCGTGACAGCTTGCGGTGCGGCGAGCGCAGCAGCGGCGCGGTCGGCGTCTGCGGTGCCTGCCGCCAGGGCGACCGCAGCGGTCCACTTCGCGCGCGTCGCCGCGATGTCGTGGCGGGCATAGAGCGCGCTGCCCCATTGCCACAGCAGGTGGCCTAGCGCCGCGCGGGCCGTGTCGTGCAGGGGGCCGGTGGTGTGGTTCAGCGCGAATGTTAAGTCGCTTTGCGCTGCCGTGAACGCCTTCTGGTCGGTCAGCGCCTGGCCCCATTCCACCCGCGCCCGCATGGCGTCGGTGGTGCTGCCGATGTGCAGATAAAGGTTGACGGCCCGCATATAGTCGCCGCCATTTTCCGCCGCTTGCGCTTGCAGGTACGTCACCGGCTGGGCCAACCCCCAGCTCGCCAGGCCCAGCGCCGCCAGCAACAGCCCCACCAGCGCCGGCCCGCGACCCGCCAGCACCGCCCGTTGCCAGCTTGCCAGCACCACAGCAGTGCAGGCCAGCGCCACCGCGCCCGCCAACAGCACCCGCGCCGCCGTTGTCAGCGTATGTCCCCACACCGCCTGGCCATGCGCCATCTCCCAGGCGATCAGCGCCGTAGCGAGGGGGATGATCAGCCACCAGGGACGCGGCGTGGCTGATGGCGGCAACGGTTGCGATGCGCCCCAGGCCGGCAGCGAGGGCGGCACGCCGGTGATATGCCCGGTGGTGAGCGGCACGTATCCCGGTGGCATAGACCAGCCTGGTTGGGCCGGCTGTGAGGGGGTGGTGCCACCTGTAGTTGGCGGTGCCGCGACCGCGGCCAGGGGCGGATGATCAACCAAGAAGCCGCTGGCCCGTTCCTGGCTGCGCATGGGCGGCGGGGCTGGCAATGCCCCACCGGCAGGGTAAGGCGAGCCGCTGGCGGCGACTGCCTGGGCCAGCAGGGGTTTCGCGCACCAACCACACCGGCTGGCCGTGGCGGGCGAGGGAAAATGGCAGTGGGGACAACGATGCATCGCGGACCTTGCCTCCTTGCAGTACACTACGAGTGAGCACTATTTCATGGAGGCTTCCTGCCTCCCCTTGTGTTTCAGTATACGCTTGTGCCGCCAATGGTCTCGCAAGAGCCGCGCCACTTTCGCGGGGCGTCTAGCAGGCACGGCACAGCATGTGCGTCATGTGACCCATGAGCCGTGCAAAAGCCATCAACGACATCAACCCGCTGAGGGAGCGCGATTATGCGTAACATTCTGGCGTCAAATCCCCGCTCGCCGGTGGTGCGCACCGCCGCTGATATCACCTGGGCCGGGCGGCGGGACCGCATCGTCGTCGCACTGGGCGTGACGGCCTTCGTTTTCATCGGGCTATGGCTCGCCGGCCATGTCTTGCGCCCGATCTTTCTGTTGGTGATCGCTGCCCTGCTGGCCTATGCCCTCATGCCGGCGGTGCGCTTCCTGCAACGGTACATGCCGCGCCCGCTGGCCATGCTGCTCGTCTATTTGCTATTGATCGCTGTCATCGGTGGTGTCGGCTATCTGATCGTGACCACCGCCGTGCGTGAATTCACCACGCTGGTCCCCAAAGTGCAGACGCTGCTGGCGAATGGCCCGCACGGCCAACCATCCCCGCTGGTGCAGACGCTCAAACACTTCGGCTTCACGCAACAACAGATTACTTCTGGTGAACAGCAAGTGGTGGCGCAATTGCAAGGCGCGGCGCAGAGTGTGGTGCCGTTCGTCACCGGGCTGATCAATAGCACGCTGGATGTGCTGCTGGTATTGGTGCTTAGCGTCTATCTCCTGATCGACGGCGAGCGGCTGGTGCATTGGCTGGCAACCAGCCCTCCGATGGCCACACGCGGCAGCGTGGTCTCATTTCTGGCGACGTTGCAGCGGGTCGTTGGCGGCTACATTCGCGGCCAGTTGATCATGTCAAGTCTCATCGGGCTGCTGGTGGGCGTCGGCATGTTCGTCCTGCACGTGCCGGATGCCGCGCTGCTGGGCGTGCTGGCCTTCATCCTGGAGTTCATCCCCATCCTGGGGACGCTCGTTTCCGGCGTGATCTGCGTGCTGATCGCGCTGACGCAAGGCTGGGTGCTGGCGCTGATCGTCCTGGCCTATTTCGTCGTGGTTCACATCATCGAAGGCGATATCGTGGGGCCACGTGTGGTGGGCAAGGCCGTGGGCCTGCATCCCGCCGTCTCCATCGTCGCGTTGATCGCCGCAGGCGACCTTTGGGGCATCCTGGGGGCGCTCTTCGCCTCGCCCATCGCCGGCCTGATTCAAGCGATCATGCTGGATGTCTATGCCGAATGGCGCAAGACCCATCCCGCCGAGTTCCAGCAGGGGACGAATCCCGTCGCCCTCGCCGCCGAAGCCGCCGCCGCGACGGCTACCCACCCCGACAACCAGCACCCGACGGACATGAGCGCCGACGACCCAAATGAGCACCAAACAAATCTGTCGGCCTGATCGTCATCCATCGCTGCCTGCGGTTGGGAGCGATGCCCAAAACGTGCGCCCAGTTTCCATCCATACAGAACCTGAGCGCCGCTGCGTTCCCCATCGTAAGCGGAGAAGCTGCTATTCCTCGACGGATTCATGCACCGGCTCGGAGTCGGCGTTGGGCTTGACGGCCAGCGCGGCCTGGCCGACAGCGGCGGCGGACGCCTCAGAGCCGTCGAACGCGCCCTGGCGTGAGGGGATCGGCAGCGGCGGATCCGCTGGCGCGGGCGGTTGCCAGGCGGTGTTCGAGCCGGTGATGGCATTATCGGGCGAAGGTGAGCCGGCTGGTTCCAACAAGTCGGCTTTGTGGTAGATGAAGTCCTCGGCGCGATAATCGGCCAACTCGAATTCCTTTTCCAACGTGATCGCCCCCGTTGGGCAGGCTTGCTGGCAATAGCCGCAGAAGATGCAGCGCAGCATGTTCACGTCGAAGACGCGCGCATAGCGTTCGCCCGGCGACACCTGCTGTTCCTCGGTGTTCTGTTCCGCCTCGATGTAGATCGCATCGGCAGGGCAAGCACCCGCACAGAGGAAGCAGCCGACACAGCGTTCCATGTCGTTCTCGTAACGGTGCAGCACATGCCGACCCCGATAGCGCGCCGCCTGGGCGCGGTGTTCTTCGGGATACGAGACGGTAGTGGGCTTGTTCCCCAGTTCCTTTAGGGTCGTGCGCAACCCCTTGATGATATCCGATGCCATCGCAGTGTCTCCTTGATTTACGTGCTAAAACGAGACGAAGAACGCATTTTCTTTCATGCTTTCACTGTTTCTGGTCTGGCGGGTGGGGGCGAGTCCATTTGCACCAGGCGGACGGATGCCGGCATGGGCAGGCCGACTTCCACGACACCGCCCGTACTCACCCGGCGCTGGCGCGCGGCGAAGATCGCTGCCGCGATGACCAGCACCGCCAGGCCGAAGATGCCGGTCGTCCACCAGGGCCAGCCGAAGACCACCGCCGTCGCCGTCACCAGCAGGTTCAGCACGGAAAGCGGCAGCAACACCTGCCAGCCGAAGCGCATCAACTGGTCGTAGCGGATGCGCGGCAGCGTGGCACGCAGCCAGATGAAGATGAACAGGAAGACGGCGACCTTGATGGCGTACCACAGGATCGGGATGCCGGGAATGCCTGTCAAGCCGCCCAGCGTCCAACCGCCGAGGAAGAGCGTCGCCACGATCGATGAGGCGGTGATCATGTTGGTATATTCGGCCATCTGATACAGGCTCCAGCGCAGGCCGCTGAACTCGGTCAGATAGCCGGCGACCAACTCTTGTTCCGCTTCTGGCAGGTCGAAGGGCGCGCGATTGACCTCCGCCGTCGCCGCGACGCCGTAAAGCACGAAGGCCAGCGGCTGCGCCAGGATGAACCAGATGCCCTGACTCACCTGGGCATGCACGATACCCACCATGCTCAGCGTGCCGGCATACATCAGCACGGCGGCGAGGGAGATGGCGATACTGACCTCATACGACACCATCTGCGCGGCGGAGCGCAACGCGCCCAGCAGCGAATAACGGTTGCCCGATGCCCAGCCACCCAACACGATGCCATACACCGCCAGCGACGAGATCGCCAGGATGTAGAGGATGCCGATGTTGACATCCGCAATATACGGATTCCAGACCGCCGGCAAGCCGTCCAGGTGGTCGCCCAACGGCACCACGGCGAAGGCCACCAGCGCCACGAAGATCGACAAACACGGTGCCATCATATACACGAAGACCCGCGCCCGCGAGGGGATGATCTGTTCTTTGAAGGCCATCTTGATGGCATCGGCCAGCGGCTGCATCACGCCGAACGGCCCGGCGCGGTTCGGCCCCAGCCGCGACTGGAAGCGCGCGATCACCCGCCGCTCGATCAGCGTCATATAGGCAAAGACCGTCAGCAGCGCGCCGATAATGATCACGCTCTTGACAATGGTGGCGATAATCGCCAGCAACGTATCCGACATAGCTCAGCCTTCTTTACAACCTAACGTTTCACAAAGTGGCGGGGGCGGCGGGCGATTTCAATCGCCCGCGTCTCCCCGCTCGATTTCAATCGCCCGTCGTTCTCCATCTGTCTTAACGTATCGTGGCCGGTTCCAGCGCGTCGGCGAAGCTCCAACGCTGGCCCTGGTCGCCGATGGTCGCGCGCGTGAGGCCGGCATAGAGCGGCACGCTTGCGGCGATCTCGCTCAGCACGTCGGCAGGCGAACGGTAGCTCCACGGCAGACCCAGGCGCGTCGCCACGCCGCGCAGGATCTCCCAGTCCGCCTTCGCGCCGGGCAGCGGCACCAGCGCGCGGCGCAACGCCTGCACGCAGCGCTCCAGATTCGTCATCGTGCCGATCTTCTCGGCATATGAGAGGGCGGGCAGCACCACATCGGCGCGTTTGGCCGTCTCGGTCATGGCCATCTCCTGCACGACAAGGAAGTCCAGCGCGTCCAGCACGGCGGGGTCCACGTGGCGGGCGGGGTTCGCGCCCATCACCCACAGCGCTCGCACGCCGCCGGCCAGCATGGCCTCGTAGGCCAGCCCCGGCGACTGTACCGGCTGATAACCGGGGCCGACATCCGGCAACACCCCCATGTCGCGCGCGCCCAGCGCGTTCGCGTCTTCCCACAGCGGGCCGACGCCGCTATGCAGGCGCGTCACATGATCGGTCAGGAGCGCCAGTTCGAATGCATCCGCCGCCAATGTTTCATTGCCGGACTGCCGCGTCGTCGCCTCATCGTAGAGGATCACGGCACCATCCGCGCTGGCCAGTGCGCGGGCCAGCGACCGCACTGCATCGGCGTCGATGCCCAACGCCTCGGCCATACGCTCCGGCGTGAATTGCTTGAAGCGAGCGCGATACTCGTCGGTGACGCGCGCCGCCATGTCGCCCCGCGCCAGGTTTTCCGCCAGCACCACCTGGGTCAGCGTTCGCGCCACGGCGCTCTCGGTGCCGGGTTTGATGCGTATGACGCGCCCCGCCAGCCGTTCGATGCGGCTGGGATCAGCGTCGATGACGGTGAGGTGTGCGCCGTTGCGCAACGCTTTTTTCAGGCGCAGGTCCAGCACCGGCTGGCGCTCATAGGGGTCGGCACCCAGCAGCACGATTTCCTGGGTGCGGTCGATGCCAGCGATGGTGCCGGTGAAGGCCCACGGCAACGCGCCCTGGCTGGCGGGCGGGAAGACGCCGTGGTGGTGATCGATGTTCGGCGTCCCCAGCCCCTCGCGCAGGAGCTTCTGGAACAGATAATTCTCCTCGTTGGTCGTGTGGGTCGAACCGATGCCGCCGACAGCCTGCGCACCGTGTTGCTTGGCGATCTCACGGAAACGCCGCGCGACGGTATCCAGCGCGTCATCCCAGGTCGTCTCCTGCAAGGTGCCGTTGCGGCGCACCAGCGGCACGCGCAGCCGGGCGGGATCGTTCACCGCCGCATAGCCCCAGCGGCCTCGATCACAGAGCCAGCCATCATCGATGGCGTCATTCGTGCGCGACATCAGCCGCAGGATGCGATCCACGCGCACATCGATGCGCGCGTTGCAGCCGACGGCGCAGTTGGTGCAGATGCTGGGTGTGCGCTTGAGTTCCCACGGGCGCGAGATAAAGCGGTAGGACTTTGCCGTCAGCGCGCCGACAGGACACATCTCCACCACGTTGCCCGAAAAGATCGAATCGAAGGGCGCACCCGGATCGACGCCGACCTCCGTGCGGAAACCGCGTTGGAGCAAGATCAAGCCGGGGTCTTGCGCGATCTCTTGGGTGAAGCGCACACAGCGTTGACAGGCGATGCAGCGCTCGCGGTCCAGCAGGATGTTCTCGCTGACGGGGATCGGCTTCTGGAAGTGGCGCTTCTGCGCGTTGAAACGGCTGGCACCGGGACCGTAGCGCAGGGTGAAATCTTGCAGATCGCACTCGCCACCCTTGTCGCAGATCGGGCAATCCAGTGGGTGGTTGATCAGCAAGAACTCCAGCGTCCCCTTGCGCGACTTCTGCACCAGCGGCGTGTCGGTGTGGACGACCATCCCCTCGCGCACCTCGGTGGTGCAGGCGGTCTGCGGCGGCTTGGCGACGGGCGGCGACATCGGCTCGACCTCGACGAAACACATCCGGCACGCGCCCAGCGGTGGCATCTTGGGATGGTAGCAATAGATGGGGATCTCGATCCCCGCCTGCTGAGCGGCTTGCCAGACGACCGTTCCCTGCGGCACGGTGACGCTGCGCCCGTCGATGGTGAGCGTGACCAGAGGGACGCCCTGCGGTTCTTGCGACATGCTTCTATCTCTCTACGGTTGTTGTTCGTTTGTGTCGGCGGCGGGTGGCACCAGCCGCGCGCGGACCGCCGCCAGCGGCTCCGTGACGGCATCCAGGAAGACAGCCTTGAGCAGCGCGAGATCGGCCTGCTCAATGGCCGCGACGAGTTCCAGATCGAGCGCGCCGAAGCGTTTTTCCAGGAGCAAGCGCACATCTTCACGCTTCGATTGCAACTCGCCGCGCTGCTCGCCACGCTGCTCACCGATCACCAACGCTTCCTGATAAACAGGAGATTCTTCAATGATTTTGTTTGACATAAACAGTGCCTCCATCATCGCCTTGATGGCATCCAGACCAAAGAATCTGGCACCAAAAACGCTGAGTAATCCTTCCAATTCTTTGACTTGATCCAGATCAGGAACTTGCTCTTTGATGGTTTTAGCGGCGGCGGCTACAATCTCCACGCTCCGGTCGGCCATGAACGGGACGAGGGGCATCAAGCTGATCATCCCAGCTTCTATGATATCACGTCCGCGAAGGTTGTAGATCTCGATGTTATGAAAGTGCCAGATGGCAATCGGAATGGAGCCAATATTGCGCCGATAAGGTGGCTGTTCAACAGTTCCACCGGGCTGAAGAATCAGCACGATTGACAGCACTGGCAAGTCGTAAATAATGTCAACTCGCGCACCGTATTTGAACATGCGCCGCGACATTTCTGCCTCTGGATATGCCTGGGCCTCAATGTCTAAAATGCATGCTTCATTATATAAGCGGGCATGGAACAAGGTATCTGTAATCAGTTGCGGCTCCATCGCCATGTCGGTTTCCAACGGCCCCAGAAACTCGGCGTGGGCATCGGGGAACGCGATATCCAGGAAGTCCTGGGGGCGCAGTTGCAACAAGCGTTTGATACCCTGGTCCATGTCGCCCATCGCTAATGGCTCCCCGCGCCGGCCAGCGCCCGTTGCTTGAATGGGCAGCCGCCGCCGGTGGCGTGGGCGATGTATTCGTCGCGGAAGAGCCGAATGCTGCTGACGATGGGCGAGGTGGCTGCGTCGCCCAGGGGGCAGAACGATTTGCCCGCGATGTTGTCGCAGATGTCGAGCAGCAGCGCCACGTCTTCGGGCCGCCCGTGGCCGGCTTCCAGCCGTTCCAGCAATTGCACCAGCCAGAACGTACCCTCACGGCAGGGGGTGCATTTGCCACACGACTCGTCGCGGTAAAATTCGGTCATGCGCAGCACCGCGCCGACGATGCACGTGTCTTCGTCCAGCACGATCACGCCCGCCGCGCCGAACATCGATCCCGCCGCCGCCACCGCTTCGTAGTCAGCGGAGATGTCGAGCTTCTCGGCGGGGAGCATCGGTGTGGAGGAGCCGCCGGGGATGAACGCTTTCACCTGCTTGCCGCCAGGTACGCCGCCGCCAAACTCTTCGACGACGGTGCGGAAGGTGGTGCCGATGGGCAGTTCATAGTTGCCGGGGCGATTGACATGGCCGCTCAAGCAAAAGATGCGCGTCCCTTTGCTCTTTTCCGTGCCGATGCTGGCGTACCACGCCCCGCCGTTGGCGATGATCATGGGAACGGTGCTGAGCGTCTCGCAGTTATTGATGACCGTGGGACCGCCATACAGACCGGCGACAGCGGGGAAAGGCGGCTTCAGGCGTGGGTAGCCGCGCTTGCCCTCCAGCGATTCCAGCAAGGCCGTCTCCTCGCCGCAAATGTACGCGCCCGCGCCACGATGCACCAGCACATCGATATCGCGCCCGCTGCCCATGATGTTCTTGCCGGCGTAACCAGCGGCATACGCCTCGGCGACAGCGCGGCTCACTTGCTGCGCGGCATAAAGCAATTCGCCGCGAATATAGATGAACGCCTGTTTCGTGCCGGTGGCATAGGCGGAGATCAAAACGCCTTCCACCAGACGATGGGGCAGCTTCTCCATCAACATGCGGTCTTTGAACGTCCCCGGCTCGCTCTCGTCGGCGTTGCAGCAAAGATACGTCGGCTTGGGGCTGCCCTTCGCCAGGAAGCTCCACTTCATGCCGGTGGGGAAGCCCGCGCCGCCGCGCCCACGCAGCCCGGACGCCTTCACCTCGTCGATGATGGCGGCTGGTTCCATCCCCAGCGCCTGGCGCAACGCCTGGTAGCCCCCGTGCTGCTCATACACCGCCAGGGTATCGATCCCCGGCACGTCGATATCTTTGGTGACAACGCGCATCTGTTCGGCCATGTGATTTCGCCCACCTCCACAGGTTAAGCTTATCACGAACACTGGTCCCGCCGCTAGTACCTAAGGTATCATTCCCACGGTGCAGGTGCCATACGCGGGGCGCGCTATCTGGTCGAGCGGCAGGGCGCGTATTGTTGCCTATGCCCTCATTCCGCTAGGCTATGGCGCGTGCTGGATGGTCTCACGCGGACAGCGGTTTGCCGGGCAAAAGGCGCAGTTCGCGCGTGCCGTGCTCGCGTTCGGTCTGCACGATGCCCAGGCGCTCAGCGATCTGGAGGATCTGGAGCGGCACCAGCGGCGTAGTTTTGGTGATATCCAACGCGGGATCGGCCTTCCAGATCGGCTCGAGTACCTGGATCAGCGTGGGCCGTTGCTTGCGGCGGCTGAATTCGACCATGCTGGTCCCTATGGCTTGTAGGAGGCGATCCAGCGCGTCCTGGCCGGGGACGACCTCGCCGGGCATCAGGATCTCGCCGGCGGGGGTGGCACGCACCTGCACCACGTTCAGGTCCGTCACCACGCGTTGAAAGAGGGCGACATCGCGGAAGCCCAGCGCCGTCACGTCGCTGCCCAGTGCGCGCAGCAGGTACGGTAGCCCTTGGGCGGGCGTGGCGATGCTTTTGGCTGCCAGCGCCGCTAGCGCCGTGCGCAGCGTTGCCAGTGTATCGCGCAGCGCCGTGGGGGTGAGCGCGTCGCGCCCGATGATTGTATCCAGCGGGATGAAGGCGTCAGCCTGGGCGATGAGCGCCGCGCTGGTCATGCGTTCGCGCGCGACGATGTGGATGCGCCGGCCTAGCGTGCGCAGTTGCAGCAGCAGGGGCGTGAAATCGCCATCGCCACCCATGATGATATAGCCGCCGACATCGGGCCGCGCCCGCGCGATCAGCGCGGCATCCACCGCGAGCTGGATGTCTGAGTGATTCTTTTCCGCGCCGCGTTGCAGACGCGGCATGTGGACCAAGGTGAAGCCGCGTCGGCGCAACTCCACGCCCAGGTCGCCCGCGCCAACCATCGCGCCGCTGAAGTCGCCGTATGCCTGGCGGACCAGGATGCGATCATGCGTGCGTTCCAGCCAGTCCAGCGCGCGTTCCAGTTCACCGGTGCTGAGATCGACGCTATTGTTTTCGCCCAGCGCCACGTTTGACAGATCGACGAAAATAGCCCAGTTCTGGGCCGGGTCCGGCACCGTGCCACCGCTGATAGCAACCTCGATCAGGTTCGGCACGACGAGCGCGCTGCCCGTGCCGGTGGGCAAAAGCCGCGCCTGCTGCGTGAACCACACGGTGATGCCGGCGACGACGGCGACGAGCGCCGCCACCACGCCCGCATAGGGCAGCGCACTCGCCAACGCGGCAGGGTCCGGCGCGAAGCCAAGCCGCAGAATCTGCGGAAACAAGAAAATGACGATTTCAACGAGCGCGCCCAGCCCCACGCCGGTCAACACGCCCAGGCTCAGCGCGCGGCGCAACCGCACCCCCCGCACCGCCGCCCTGCTCACGATCATACGATGATGGCCCGCCTCTCTCTTTAACGATAAGCACACAGGGAGCCTACCATAGCGTGCGGCATCGCGCAAGCGGGGAGTACGCCGGGCAACAGCGATCTTTTGGCGTTGGCAGAAAAATATCACCCCCAGTTGGTGTGCTACCAAATTCAGGTCATCATGCTATCACTGGGTGACAGCCATTCCTGTCTGTCAGGATCGGGAGGACAGAATGATCGCCCCACGCTCAGCGCACATGTGGGTCTGTATGGGCGTACCCTTGTGGTCGCCCGCATGCTCGCCCTGGTCCCTAACAATTGCGCTGCCATGCGGTGTATACCCGTTGCGCTACAGACGGTGGTCAGCGGGGCCGGACAGATAGGAATGTCTATTCTCCTGGTGATCCTAGTGACAGACAAGAATGTCTATCCTCCTGGTGATCCTAGTGACAGACAGGAATGGCTGTCATCCAAATGATAGCGTAATGACCTGCCAAGGATGTGATAAGCTGCAATGGAAATCCATCTGTAGCAGAAGCAGGAGACCGTTATGCCACATCAATACACCTGCACGGTCGAGTGGACCGGAGCCGCCGAGGGGCCGACGGTGGCCGCGCAGACGTTCAGCCGCGCGACGCGCGTCACCTTCGCGGGCCGCCCGCCGGTGGGAATGTCTGCCGCGCCAGAGTTTGGGGGCGATGGGAGCCAGATAAATCCCGAAGAGCTTTTCACCGCGTCGCTGGCGACCTGCCAGATGCTCACCTATCTCTTCCTGGCGGCGCGCAACGGCGTGCGCGTGCTCAGTTATACAGATGCCGCCGTGGGCGACCTGGCCGTGCAACAAGGCAAGCTGCGCATGACGCGCGTCACCCTGCGCCCCACCATCACCATCACGGCGGACTCCGACCGCGCCACGGCGGAATCCCTGGTGGAGCGCGCCCACAATGATTGCTTCATCGCCAACTCCGTCACCTGCGCGGTGGTGGCAGAGCCAACCTTCGTCGTGCAGGAATAATTGCCCGTGCATGCTTAGTCCGGCATGCCATACCGGATCGCGTCCGCGACTTTGAGCGCGCGGGCCGTCGCCCGCACATCATGCACGCGCACCAGCGCCGCGCCGCGCAACACACCCACGACAGCAGCGGCGAGCGAGGCTTCCATGCGATCTTCCACCGGTGCGCCACCCAGCAGCGTGCCGAGAGTCGATTTGCGCGAGACGCCGAGCAGGATGGGCCGGTCCAGCGCCAGCAACTCGTTCAGCCGGCGCACCAGCGTGATGTTTTCGGCAGGGGTGGGACCGAAGCCGAAGCCAGGGTCTACGATGATGTGCGCCCGTGGGACGCCCGCCGCCTCGGCGCGCTGGATGCCGCGTGCCAGGTAGTGCGCCACGTCGTGTACCACATCGCGCCGCGCGATGCCGTCCCCTCGCGTCATGGGAACCCCGCGCATATTCGCCATGATCACCACCGGCACGCCGGCAGCCGCCGCCACCTGGGCCAGTTCCGGTTCCGCATGCAGGCCGGAGATGTCATTGAGCATGCTTGCGCCGGCTGCCAGTGCCGCGCGGGCGACCGCTACACTGGTCGTATCTATCGAGATCGGGATGGGCGCGGACAGGGCCGCGCGCAATGCGCGGATCGCCGGCACGACCCGCGCCGCCTCCACCTCCGGTGCGATGACGGGCGCACGTGGCCGCGACGACGCGCCGCCCACATCGATGATGTCCGCGCCCTCCGCCACCTGGCGCATCCCTTGCGCCATCGCGCGTTCCGCCCAGGCCGCCGGATCATCCTCAGCCGCCAGCCCGTCGCCGGAAAACGAGTCCGGCGTGACGTTGACGATGCCCATGATCAGCGTGCGCTTCCCCCACACGAGCGCATGGTCGCCCCAAATTGTCGCAGGATACAGGGGTTCTTCCAGCATGCACACATCCTTTGTTCTCACAACCACCAAACCCGGCGGACAGGAATGTCCGCCCCACGATGAGCGCCGTCCGCCCCACGCTCAGCGCCCCTGTGGGTCTGGCGGGGCAGGGCAAGCACAAGGCATTGCCCGTACCGAATGGTCACCCTGGTCCCTTTGGCGCTCCTATTGCCATTGGGTCTGTAGGGGCGTACCCTTGTGGTCGCCCTGACCCCCCGCATGCTCACCCCGTCTCGCCTGGCACTCCCGTCTCGCCTGGCACTCCTATCTCCATCGGTCGCCCTGGTGCCTCCATCGGTCGCTCTAGGGGCGTAGGACTTGCCAGCCAATCGTGTAAGGGCGCGATGCCCGTGCGTAAGATCGCATAGTGATTGCCTGTGATCGGTTGCCAGGTAGCATGGGGTAAGCGTTCAGCCAGGCGGGTGCCGTGGGCGAGCGGCACGGTGCGGTCGGTGGGGCTATAGAGCAGCAGCGTCGGCACATCCGCCGCCAGGGCCACGGCGGGATCGAGATCGCTGCGCAGCATGCACCACGCGAGCGTGCTCATGTAGCTCTGACCGGAATGCGCAGTGAAGCCGGACCAAGCGCCCCATAGGTCGTCTGGCACCGGCACATGTTGGATAACCGGCCACAGCACCTTATCCATGCGCATCATACCCAACGCGACCGCCGGATGATCGACGAGGAAGCGCTGGCCGCGCGAACGCAGCAATTCCTGGCGCACGGGGAAGCGGGGCGTGGGAAAGGGCGTGGCCGCCAGCGCCAGCCGCGCAGTTTGTACCTGGCCGCCAGCCAGCAGGGTCAGGGCGACGACCCCGCCGCACGAATGCCCAACCAGCGCCGCCAGTTCCGTGATCCCCAGCGCCGCCGTCACGGCGGCCAGCGCGGCAGCATGGCGTTCCGCCGTGTAATCCACCGCTGGTTTCGCCGATGCACCGAAGCCCAACAGATCCGGTACGATGACAGTATAGCGCGTCGCCAGCGCCGCCACCACCGGCTGCCAGAAGTCCGCCGTGCCACCCAGGCCGTGCAGCAGCATGATCGGTGGGCCGCTGCCCACCAGGGCATAGGCCACCGGACCATCCACAGACGGCGCGAAGTGGCGCGGCAGGCGCTGATGGCGTGGCAAAGGGAAACGGTCTGTCATCTGCTTTTCGCTTTCTCACCGCACAACGTTTTGGTCAAAAACCCATCTTTAAAGCCCTTCTTTCCTGATCATACCGCATGCGATCTCGACGGCTGACCAAGCGCGCTTGACCGCGCGGGCAAGTGTGACAGTGCAGCAGTGGTGCGGGGCAGCCCAGATGATACGATGAAGGGCATGTGATTATAACGCTATGAATACCAGCGCGAAAGAAAGGCGGGCCGAACCATGACGACCTGGCGGGCTATGATCAAAGGCGATCCATTGCCCTGGTTGCTGGACGAAGAAACGCCAGCGGTGCGCCATCTGGCGCTACGCCAGCTCCTTGACCGGCCAGCGGATGCGCCGGAGGTGCGCCAGGCCCGCGCCGCCGCCATGCACGCTGACCCCATCGCCGCCATCCTGGCCGCGCAACAGCCGGAAGGCTATTGGGTCAAACCCGGCCCCGGCTATGCGCCCAAATATCGGGGAACCGTCTGGCAGCTTATCTTCCTCGACCAGTTGGGTGCCGACGGCGACGACGCGCGTGTGCAAGCGGCATGTGATTACATATTAGCTCACAGCCAGGCGAAGTCGGGGGGCTTCGCCGCGTGGCAGGGCGGGCAACGGGAAGACGCGCCCCCACCGCCATCGCTGGCGCTGCATTGCTTGAATGGCAATCTGCTGCGGGCGTTGATCGGCTTCGGCAGGCTGGATGATGCGCGCGTGCAGCGGGCGATTGACTGGCAAGTTCACGCGATCACTGGCGAAGATTTCAGTGACTATTATCGTTCGGGGACCAGCGGGCCAGGCTTTCGCTGCGGCTCGAACGAATATCTCCCCTGCGCCTGGGGCGCGATCAAAGGGCTGTTGGCGCTGGCACGCCTCCCAGCCCACCAGCGCACCCCTCCCGTGGCACGCGCCATCCAGCAAGGTGTCGCCTTCCTCTTGGAATGTGACCCGCTCTCCGCCGCGTATCCTGCCGGTTGGGGCAACACGACGCCCAGCCCGGCCTGGTTCAAGCTGGGTTTCCCCTTGGGCTACAGCGCCGACCTCCTCCAGAATCTCACGGTCCTGTGTGAACTGGGCCTGGCACACGATGCACGGCTCCAACCCGCCGTCACCTGGCTCCTGGGCAAGCAAGATGCCACCGGACGCTGGCGCAACGAGGCCGCCGCCAATGGCAAAACCTGGGGGAACATCGACCAGCAGGGCCAGGTAAGCAAGTGGGTGACGCTACGCGCCTGCACCGTCATCAAGGCGGTGTTTGGCTAGCATCTGCGTGCGCGGACGTTGGTGGGTTGTCCCACCCCTGTGATCTACTGCACCGCCTGGACCAGTCGGACACTCAGGCACGCCACTTGCAATAGGTTCAGCATGCAAACCGGCAACAGTCGCACAAGGTACTAGGGCATAATTGGTATCTTTGTCCTAATCGCTAGCCTGACGGTTCGCCCGCTGGTAGAATGAGGATAGAGCGTTTGTTCGTCGCTTGGGAGAGGGAAAGGAACCAACATGCTGACACTCACAGAAAAGATCGCCGCGATTCCCACTGAGGTGCTGAGCGCGCCAGGGCGGGCGCTGCTGGATGAGATCGTGCAATTGAATACCGATTGGGCCGTTGATGTCGTGGCGCTCAATGGCCAGTGGTTTCTGGTGGAAAAGAATCACTTCGCGGACGATAAACTGACGCCAATCGAGGTCTTCGATCTGGAAGAAGCACAGTTGATCCCCTGAAGCTTGCGTCAGTATTGCATCACTAACTGCATGCTATCTAGCGGGAGATCTTTGGCGTAAGTCGCGTTTCTTGGTATACTGAAGCGCGACTATTTCGATTAAGGAGACAGCGATGAGGCAACGGTTCGTGGTGCTGGCGGGCATGCTGTGCCTGGCAGTTACGCTCGCGGCTTGTGATGTGGGAACATCAACAGGGGCATCTAATTCGTCGGGGACAGCGGGGGCAACCTGCACGCCGACCGACCAGGACCAATATGTGTATCATCCCGACCGGCTGCAAGTGGTACAGAAATGCCTGCGTGTGACGGGCGTGATCGATGTGGTGCGTAACGAGGCCGATGGGGATAAGCACATCCTCCTGCGACTCGATTCCCAGTTCCAGAACTTGCTTCAACCAGCCAACCAGGATGAGCGCGGCGACCTCGTCGTCGAGCCGGTCTGCGTGGGCCAGGTAACACAGAGCGATGCTCAAGCCACCTGTGCCGCCGATCCCGATCCTTTTTCACAAGCCCTGCCCACCGTCGGCGAACACGTGTGGATGGAAGGGCGCTATGTCTATGATGAGGACCACAACGGCTGGGCGGAGCTGCATCCGCTCTATCACTATGGGCAGGTCTCGCCATAGTGGCCCCACCCCCAACCCCCTCCGCGGATGGAGAGGGGGCGACGCGGGCGCGATGCATCGCGCCCATACAACGGGGCGCGGGGTCTGTTGCTCGTGGGGCGGACATTCCTGTCCGCTGGCACCACTCCGCTGTCGTGCGCCCCATGCATAGCACGCCGTTTATGCCGGCAGGGGACGCAGCCGTTTACGCAGCCATGCCACGAAAGCGGTGATCGTGGTGGCGCGCGTCACCAGCGCCTCGATCTGCCGGCCAAATTCTCCTGGGGCGCTATCGATGAAGTAGCCATTGATTTTGAGAAATATCGTGCCAGCGGCGAGCGCGGTGCGCTTGTTGCCATCCATAAAAGCATGCGCACGTGCGATGCCTTCGATCAGCAAGGCGGCTTGCGTTACGAGATCGGCTTGTTCATAATGCGATGCCGCTTGCGGACGCATAAGGGCGCTTTCCAGAATATTTTCATCGAGCACCTGAGATGCCTGTTTCATCTCTTGCATGATGTAAGCATTAAGCGCGATGACATCCAGGGCGGCAAGGTAACGTATCGAACTCATGTTTCATCAATGCTCAGCGAGATAGTCATAATCAGCAGCGTAACGCTCCCGCGACCACGTATATACCTCTGCGATATCTGGCGGCAGGGTGGGCGTCACCTGGAGCTTGCGCACTTCAATCGCCACGAGATCATTCTCGTGCAATCCCAACCGCTCGATCTCCTCTTTCGGGATCGTCACGACAAAGCTGTTACCAACCTGGCGCACCTTTTGCATCAACATCGCTGAGCCTCCTGGGGCTTACACGCTTGAAATGGATCATTGTGTATATACTGCATACAGGAGTATATACTTCGTACACTGTGAGCAGTATAACATACTTTACATGGTGGATGCAAGACACTTACAGACCACGGTGTAAAGCAATTAACTTCAGTCCGCGACGGCGGACTTTGTCGCCGCTAGGCGCTTAGGCGCGCAAATGGTTTCAATCACTACCGCCCGCTCTCTTTCGTTACGCCATGGTCTGTAAAACGCTAACAGTGTCAGCAAGAGGTGGTGCCAGGACCATTCGGGCTATTTCGCCGCTTGCCCCTTGCAATTTGGATGCAGACATGGTAGAATGATGAGGCAATCGCAAATCGTGGTTGCGCGGGAGTAGTACGTTGGCTGCTCACCTCCTCAGAGAGTCGCCGGTTGGTGCAAGGCGGCGCAGGTGACGCGAACCGAACTCGCCCGTGTTATCCCCGTTCCGGTGAAGCCGTGTGCCAAGCTGGGGCCGCCTGACGAGCGTTAGCGCGTCGCAAAGTGGATGAGCCGATCCGCCGTCTTTGGGCCTGTGGCGCAGCTGGGAGCGCGTCTGCATGGCATGCAGAAGGTCAGGGGTTCGAGCCCCCTCAGGTCCACCATCGTTTTCCGGTGGTCGCTCATCAACATTGGGTGGTACCGCGCAAGTCGCTTCAAGCGTCTTTCGTCCCGATTCTGGGATGGAAGGCGTTTTTTTGTTGGCGAAAAAGGGCCGTTCGCACCCGAAGGCCAGATACATTTAGAGAAAGTGAAAGCAAATCATGATGCGTCATATGTATCTCATCCTTAGCTAGGGGATGGTCTCGCCTAATGCCCATCGCCCCATCCCCTGAATGCATCCGATCCTTGGGCATATTGTGGCAGCATCCCCGCACAGGTGGGTGGCGGATAGGAACGTTCACGCCCCGCTTCTGTAGGGGCAATCCCTTGTGGTTGCCCTGGCGCGGGTGGCGGACAGGAATGTCCGCCCTACGAGGAGTACGAATCAACATGACAACATCATCACAAGCGCAACCAAACACATCTCAGGGGCAGAGCGACGACCGCTATCGCCCTGGGGATATCGAGCCGAAGTGGCGCGCGACCTGGGCGCGTGAACACCTGGGAACGACGGCGGATCACGTCCCTGGCAAAGAGAATTATTACAGCCTGGTGATGCTGCCCTATCCATCGGGCGACCTGCACATCGGCCATTGGTACAACTACACCGGCCACGATGCCTTCAGTAAATATATGCGCATGCGCGGCTATAACGTCATGCAGCCGATCGGCTTTGACGCCTTCGGCCTGCCAGCGGAAAACGCCGCCATCAAGCGCAACGTGCAGCCGCGCGACTGGACGCTGTCGAACATCGCCAACATGCGCGAGCAACTGAAGCTGATGGGCGCGACATGGGACTGGTCGCGCGAGATCGTCTCGTGCCTGCCGGATTATTATCAATGGTCCGAATGGCTGTTCCTGCAATTCTACAAGGCGGGCCTGGCCTATCGTGCCAAAGCGCCGGCCAATTGGTGTTCGACTTGCAACACAACGCTGGCGAATGAGCAAGTGGTGAACGGGCGCTGCGAACGCTGCGGCACGCTGGTCATCCGTAAAGAGATCGACCAGTGGCTGTTCCGCATCACCAAGTATGCCGATGAACTGCTGAACTTCGACGGCATAGACTGGCCCGAAAAAACTGTCACCATGCAGCGGAACTGGATCGGGCGCAGCGAGGGCGCGGAGATCCGCTTCACGGCCCAGGTGAAACGCGCCAAAGCTGTAGGGGCGCGATTGATCGCGCCCGAAGGGGCTGCGCTGGCGGACAGGAATGTCCGCCCCACGGCAGAGGCCTATGAGACGGTGGAGATTCCCGTCTTCACGACGCGGCCCGACACGATCTTCGGCGTAACGTTCTTCGTGCTGGCCCCGGAGCATCCGCTGGTGGAACGCATTACGATCCCCCAGCGCAAGCGCCAGGTGCGCGCGTATGTCGAGGCTGCGCGCCACGCGACGGAGATCGAGCGGCAAAGCACGGAGCGCGCGAAAACCGGCGTTTTCACCGGCGGCTATGTGACGAACCCGATCAGCGGCGCGCAAGTTCCTGTGTGGGTGGCAGACTACGTGCTGATGAGCTATGGTCACGGCGCGGTGATGGGCGTCCCTGCGCACGACCAGCGCGACTTTGAGTTCGCCCGCAAGTATAAGCTGCCGATCCGCCAGGTGATTTGCCCGGAGGGCGAGGAACCGTCGGATACGGCAACGTGGTCAGCGGCGCGCGGGGCCGTCGGGCAACTGATCAACTCCGGTCCCTTTGACGGCACGCCGGCCAGTGAGGCCAAGAGTGCGATCATCGCCGAATTGGAAGAGCGCGGCGTCGGCCAGGCCACGGTGACGTATCGCCTGCGCGACTGGCTGATCTCGCGCCAACGCTTCTGGGGCGCGCCGATCCCGATCATCTATTGCCCGGAACACGGCACGGTGCCGGTGCCGGAAGATCAACTGCCCGTACTGCTGCCGGACTACGTCGAGTTCAAGCCAACGGGTGAATCGCCGCTGAAATACGTGCCGGAGTTTTATGAGACGACCTGCCCGATCTGCGGCGGCCCGGCCACGCGCGAGACCGACACGTTGGATGGCTTCATCTGCTCGTCGTGGTACTTCCTGCGCTACTGTGATCCGCAGAACACGCAGGCGGCGTGGTCGCCGGATAAGATCGCCGATTGGATGCCGGTCGATATGTATAATGGCGGCCCGGAGCATGCCGTGATGCACCTGCTGTATGCGCGCTTCTTCACGAAGGCGCTGCGCGACATGGGGCTGGTGGAGTTCGGTGAGCCGTTCACGCGGCTGTTCCACCAGGGCATGGTGCTGGGGCCGGATGGGCAAAAGATGTCGAAATCGCGCGGCAACGTCATCGCGCCGGACGAGGTGGTGGCGAAGTATGGCGCAGACGCGGTGCGCTGCTACCTGATGTTCATGGGACCGTTCGACCAGGGCGGCCCGTGGAACAACCAGGGCATCGAGGGCATTGCACGCTACCTGCACCGGATGTGGGCGCTGGTGACGACGGCCCCCCCTGCATCCAACCGTGGGGCGGACATTCCTATCCGCCAGGCTGAGGATAGTTCGGCATCCGATCTGGCGCGGTTGCAGCATAAGACGATCAAGCGCGTGGGGGAGCATTATGCGCACCTGCGTTTCAACACCGCGCTGGCGGCGCTGATGGAGCTGACCAACGGGCTGAGCGCGGCGCGCGATAGCGGCGATGCGGCGCAACATCCCGCCGATTTCGCCGCCGCCATTGATGCATTGATCCTGCTGCTGGCCCCGCTGGCCCCATATGTCACAGAGGAACTGTGGCACCGGCGCGGCCACACCGGCAGCGTCCACCACGCGGCCTGGCCGGACTATGACGAGGCGCTGACCTTCGACAGCGTCATCACCGTGCCGGTGCAGGTGAACGGCAAACTGCGCGCGACCATCGCCATGCCGGCGGACGCCGACGAGGGCGACATCCGCGCCGCCGCCGAGGCCGAGCCGAAGGTGCAAGCGCACATCGCCGGCAAGACGATCCGCAAGGTCGTCTATGTCCCCGGCAAGCTGATCAACTTCGTCGTAGGGTAACAGATGGGAGCGGTGGGGCAGATGGCTTTCCCCGCCGCTCCCGCGCTGATCGCACCTATCCCGAATGTATCTAACCCGAATGTATCTAACAGTATACACATCCCACAAAGCGGACTTCGGCACAACTCATGCGTAAACGAAGGGCTGGATAGGGAATCCGTGTCAGCGCCATCCTGAAGGTACGGGGTGTCGCCCAGTTCAGAGGAGGAACCTCAATGCTTTTCGTCCAAGCCCACCTCACCGCGTTCATCGCCGCCGTCAGTGACCGCCTGGCGCTCGCCCACCGTCGCGCCCAGGCCGGCCAAGGTCTGGTAGAATATGCCCTGATTATCGCGGCAGTCGCCATCGCCGCCATCGTGGTGCTGGGCCTGCTCAGCGGCCAGATCAACAAAACCTTCTCATCGATCTCCAGCAGCCTGCCCAACCTGGCTCCGACCCCGACGCCGTGATCTTCGTGGGCGCGGCATGGTGCGCCTGCCCGCATCCTTGCCGCCATCAACTCGTCGGGATCTCGTTTTCTGCCTTAAGTTTCAGTTCGTCCAGCGCGGCTTGGAGGAAGCGTTGGGCGGCGTTGCCCTCGGCCCGCCAGGGCGGCGGTGGAACCGAGATGTTCGTTGCGATGTGCAACGTGCGCTCGTGGGCGAAAGGCAAGACGCGCCAGACACGGCGGAGGCCGTTTTGGACGAGCGCCGGTTCACCGTCCAGTTGGTGCGCCGGGCCGGGCAGCGCCGCGAACCACAGGTTCGGGATCAGCGTCTTCGATGGCAGCGCTAGATCGATCAGACCATAGGCGCGCAGCACATCGTAGGCGTCGTCCACACAATTGCGTTGCAGGAAGATGTACGGCTGCTGGCCGATCCAGGCGATCACCCGCCGAGCGGCACGGGGCGCGGGATGTTCCACCGGCAGCACCTTATAGGCGTCATAGTGCCACTGCGCCATCGCGCTGACGGGATCAAGCGTATCCTTGGTCCAAAAGTCCATATCTTTAGGGGTGGCTTCGGGCAACCCATGCACGTTTTCCACCGAACCGGCGTTGAACCAACCAGTACGATATTCAAATGCCCAGCCCACATGTCCCAGATGAAATGCGCCCTCATAGCGCACGAACACCATCGCCCGCAAGGTCATTGCAACCACCTCCGCTAGCTCTGGCCGTTCGCCAGACCGATGAAGAAAAAGACCAACGCCCCCAGCATCACCGCTGCCGTCAACCCCAGGAAAAGATTCGTCAGCCAGCGCACACGGTACGTCCCCATGATGCGCCGATCATTCGCCACTAGGGTGACGAGGATCACCAGCACCGGCGAGAGCAACCCTTGCAGCACATTCGCCCAGAACATGATCTGGATCGGGTCGAAGCGCAGCAGGGCGACGATCACGCTGACAGCGAGCGCGACGGAAAGGATCAAATAGAAGCCCTCATTTTGCCAGGGCTTTTTCCACAGGCTGGCCGTCCAGCCGAAGGTGCCGGAAACGGCGTAGGCCGTGCTCGCCAGCAGCACCGGAATCGCCACCAGGCCCGCGCCGATAAGACCGATGGCGAAGAGATACTTGGCGAATGGTCCCGCCAGCGGCTCCAGCGCCCGCGCCGCGTCTGCCGCCGTGGCAATCTGTTGGTGGTGCATGAAGAGCGTCGCCGAGGTGACGACGATGATGAAATACGCCACGAGATTGCCACTGATGACGCCGTTGGCGATATCCCACATGCTCGCCTTGAGTTGGCGTGGCAGCGGCCCCTGGCGCTGCTCCTCTTTTTCGCCCTGCACTTGCCAGAACATCGTATACGGCGAGACCGTCGCGCCCAGCAAAGCTACCGCACTGCTGATGCTGGCGAAGCCCAGACCCAGGTGCGGCACGAAGGTCGCGCGCAGCACGTCGCCCCACGCCGGATGCACCATGAATCCGGCGATGAGATACGCAATGAAGGCCAGGCTCATCCCTATGAAGACCTTTTTGATGGTGTTGAAGTTCTGGAACAGGGTCATATACCACAGGAAGAGCGCGGCGGGGATGACAAACCACAGCCAATAGATGCCGGTGATCAATTCCAGTCCGCTGCCGATGGCCACGAGATCGCCCGCAACGAGGCCGATGTTGGCGACGATCAGGATGATGGCGGCGGGCGCGGCAACGGCCAGACCATAGCGTTCGCGCAGGAGTTCAGCCAGTCCGCGCTGACTGATGCGCCCGACCTTGCCACAGGCATATTGCACCGCCTGGAACATCGGCGTGGAGAGCAGCATCAGCCACAGTTGCCCATAGCCATTCGTCGCGCCGTTGATCGAATAGGAGGTGACGGCGGAAGCGTCGTTACCCGCCATCCCCGCCAGGAAACCTGGTCCCAATGCCTGCAAGAGGCGTCGGATGCCTGTCGGCTGGCCCTCCGCTAATGCTTCCTGGGCGGCGGCCTCCGTTGATGGTGGCAGGTTATGCCGGCGACGGCCTTCGCGGCGGCGCAAGCCTTCGACCGTGGGCAGATCATCCTGCAAGTGACCGAGCAGACCGCCGGTTTGCTCATCCTTCGTGCCAGATCCAGCGGTCAGATCTTCCGTGCCGACGGCACGGAGGCTGTCGATCTCATCTTCGTTGGCCTGCACGATGATCTCGCCCGGCGTGGCGGCGGTTTGGGGCGTGATGGCGGCCACGCGGTCAGCGGGAACGACGATATCTTTCTTGAAGACGATCCCCTTCTCGATGACCACTTCATCCACCGCGCCGGTCGCGTCGCGGTGAACGTCAGCGACATGGGCCTGGCTGATATCGTGTTCGCCCAGGTCGGCATCTGTCGATTCAACGATCATCCCTGGCTCGATAGGAGGGATATGGTGATGGCGTTTGCGTCTCATCCGCGCCTCACTTCCTGGTGCGACTTGTCTCACGGCAATCTCCTTTGCCTGCTGAACAAGCTCGTCTATCCCCTTCCTGTTGCAAAATGCATGCCAGCCTGGATGTTCGCGCTACCGCACGACGCAACAGCGATGCCTCGCCTCCAACAGGCGCAGAGCATCCAGCGCCGCTGGCGATGCCATCTTGCACCTCACCTGGCGTACGCTTCGGGCGCGGCCCCGCCGGGGCCGGGGAAGATGGCATCTAGCTGGGTCAAGGTTGCCGGGGCGAGGATTGTTTCGCTGGCGGCGAACGCGCTATCGAGTTGGGCTGTTGTGCGTGGACCAATGATAGGCGCGGTCACGACCGGGTTCGCCAGCACCCAGGCCAGCGCCACCTGCGCGGGCGGCACGGCGAGTTCAGCGCACAGCGTTTCGTACGCTTGCAACTGGTCGTGGTGCTGGGTGATGGCCTCTTGCAGGCGTGGGGCCGCCCGGCGACCGGTCTGCGCAGCGTTGAGCGCGCCGCCCAGCAGGCCACCGGCCAGCGGACTCCACGCGATCACCCCCAGGCCGTACGCCTGGAAGGCAGGGGTATTACGCGCCTTTTTGATAAAGGTCGATGTGGTCCGTCTGCAAGCGACGCAGGCTAGCCTCGCAGGCGTGGCGGATGTGCAGCGCGGAGAGCTTGCTCTCGTTCGGCCGCGTTCCCATCGGCTCATACACCTTCGTGGCCAGCACCACTTTCTCGCAGCGACCACCCCCCTGCGCGAACCAGCGCCCGACGATCTGTTCACTGATGCCCGCGCCCAGTTGCCCACCATATTGATTGGCCGTGTCAAAGAAGTTGATGCCCTGTGCCAGGGCGTGATCCATGATCGCGTGGCTGTCGGCTTCGCTGGTTTGGGGACCGAAGTTCATCGTTCCCAGGCAGAGGCGACTGACCAAGAGGCCCGTGCGCCCCAAATGCGCATACTGCATGCGCGTTTTTCGTTCCTTTCGCTGGCACCGTATATGTCGCTAGCTCTCCTGGTTGCTCTGCGCCCAGAACTCCAGCAGGTCGCTTTTCGAGATGACCGCTGCGATGGCGATGCCGGGCGGGGGCGTGGTGACGGCGACGGCGGTCTGGCCCCCCAGAAACAGATCGTAGGCGTCGCGGACGGAGGCGGTTTCCGGCAGCGTGGGCATCGGCGGTCCCTGCCAGGCGCGCACGGTCTGGCCTTCCAGGCTCTCGCCGGAGGCCAGGCGTTGCAGCATGTTCGTCTCCGTCAGGCTGCCGATGACCTTGTCATTCTCGATGACGGGCAATTGCGAGATGCCATATTGGTGCAGCAGACCGATGGCGTGGGTGATGCTATCCGACGGGCGCACGCCCAGCACCAGCGGCACGGGGGTGGATTGCTGGCGGAAGGCCAGCAGGTCGCGCAGCGTAGGCAGCGGCAGCGCCTCGGCCAGGCCGTTTTCGCGCAGCCAGGTGTCATTGAAGACCTTGGAGAGATAGCCGCGCCCGGTATCAGGGATCAAGACGACGATCACGTCGGACGGCTGCGCTCGCCGCGCCACGTCCAGCGCCGCCCCCAGCGCCGTGCCAGCAGAGCCGCCCGCCAGGATGCCCTCCTCGCGCGCCAGCCGGCGGGCCAGGGTGAACGCGACGCGGTCCGGCACGCGCACATACTCATCGACCAGGCTGGGATCGTAATTGCCGGGAAACGTCTCTGTACCGATGCCCTCGACCTTATACGGCTTCGGCTCGTCGCCCGAATAGATCGAGCCTTCGGGGTCCGCGCCAACGATGCGGATCGCCGGATTCATCGTCTTCAGGTAGCGCGCGGTGCCGATGATCGTCCCCGCCGTGCCGACGCCCGCGACGAAATGCGTCACTTTGCCGTCCGTGTCTTCCCAGATCTCCGGCCCCGTCGTGCGTACATGCGTCTCCGGATTCGCCGGGTTGTCATATTGGTTCGGGCGATAGGCGTTGGGGATCTCCTCCGCCAGACGCGCGGCGGTGAAGCGATAGCCGCCCGGCTCGTCGCCCGGAATGCTGCTGGGGCAGATGACGACCTCCGCGCCATACGCGCGCAACAGGCTGCGTTTTTCTTCCGCGACCTTATCCGTCATCACGAAGATGCACTTATAGCCCTTGATGGCCGCGGCCATCGCCAGACCCGTGCCGGTGTTGCCGCTCGTCGGCTCGACGATGGTGCTACCCGGCTTGAGCAACCCCGCGCGCTCCGCCGCTTCGATCATCGGCAGGCCGATGCGGTCTTTCACGCTGCCACCTGGATTGAACTGCTCGAGCTTCATCAGGATCAGCGGCGACAGGTTGTGTGCCAGCGCGTTCAGGCGCACCAGCGGTGTATGCCCGATCGTTTCCAGGATGGTCTGTGCGTAACGCATTGGTGGTGAATCCTCCCCGCATGATTGCTGCATTGCGCGAAACACCGGTACCGGCGGCGTCTCTGCCAGGCTGGTCCACGATGACCGCCCTCATCATCCGGCATTGTATCACAGCGCCAGACGTCCTGGTGGGCTGCCAATCCTCAGCCGTTATTGCCAACCACTGGTACTATATATATTGAGCAAGCACTGGATTGCGGCGAGCGCCAGCACAGGATGCCGCTGAATGACATGATCCCTTGATGGAGAAGGATAACGGGCATGCAAACAGGTGCCTTGCTACCACAGCAACCGGCCCTATTGATCATCGATGCCGATGAGGCGCGGGCGCAACGGCTGGCGCGGCTGGTGACATGTGCGCACCTGCGCGCCGTCGTCGCGTTGACGCCGTTCCTGGCGGTGCAGCGGCTGACCCAGTCACCCCTGGCCGTGCGCGCGATCATCCTGGGGACGGTCGAAGCGCAGCAAAACTTCTTTCTGGGGCAATTACAGCGGCGTCTGGCGGAAGCACTGCCCTGGCAAATCCCGCTGCTGAACATGCCGCTGTTCATTCCCGATGCCGCCCCCCTGGTGGCCGATGCGGCGCAGTCATCCCGCCAGCACAGCAGCGCCTCGGCGGCGCTGGCGGTTTTGCAGCCGCTGTGGCCGTTCTTCCCGGAAGAGCAGCGCAGCCTGGCACCGACCGAGCATGCCCAGGTATTCGCGCTGCCGCTGGCCGAGCCGCCGGAGCCGCGCATCGCCCGCCAGTTGCGCTCGCAGAATAAGCACCTGCGCCAGATCCTGCGCGCCGCGCGGGCGATCATCCCCGGCGACGCATGGGAACGCACCCTAACGGATGTCGGGCTGGCGCAGTTCATCGCCCCCGGCAATTGGCCGCCAGAAGATGATGTCTACGCCGTTCCGCCGGAATACATCACCTGCTTACAACAAGCCGTGGCGCTGGCGCATCCGGATGACGCTGTCGCATGCCTGCGCCAGTGGAGCGACGCGGGGACGCAGCCATCGCTGCAAGCGCGGGCGGTGTCGTTGGTGACGCAACAGGCGTTCCGGTTGCTCACACGCGAGCAGGCGGTTACTACCGTGCTGAAAGCCTTCGCCCGCGAGATGAATACGATTCGCGGCGAAGACCTGCATGTGTGGGCGCACGGTCGTGACGGCACACACTACCTGATCCATTACAGCAACCTCTACGCCTATGGCCGCCTGCGCCGCTCAACGCCGCAATGCCACGTGTGGAGCGCCTCCATCGCCGCCACCCTCCGCCTGGTGGGCATCGAGCAGTATTGGGACGTGACCGAGATCGAGTGTAGCTGCCAGACCCTCACCGGCCACTGTGTCTTCGCCGTGACACCGCGCGGTTAGCCCTGCACCTGATTGGGCGGGGGTGGGGTGATGACCACGCCGGTGTTCCACTGGGTGAAGGTCGAGGTTTCGGTGAGGTCGAGGTTGCCGGCGAGGCTGGCGGCCTGCGCGCTGGCGTTCAGGGTGAGGTGCAGCGTCACCTGAGCGGGGTACTTGTTGTCTTCGCGCAACCACAGATCTTCGGTTCCCTTGCTCACGGCCTGCACCTGGCCGGGGACAACAGTAGCCGTGGCCGTGACGCTGGCAGGCGTATTCAGATCGCCGCGCACATGCCAGGTCTTGTGACCGTTGATCGTCTCTTCGCCGACGATGACGGGGTGCTGGATGGTGCTGTAGTCGAGCAGATCGACGGCGTTCAGTCCTGGAATGGCGCTGAGGGTGGCGGCGTCGGTTTTCGTCCAGAGGGTGTTGCTGCTGGTGTTGTTGCCGTTCAGCGTGCGCGTATAGGCTATATTGTCGCTGATAATCGCTTCTTCGGTGATCACGCCGGTGAGGCCGCCGGTACTGCCGACCTGGACCGTCATGTGCTGCTGGTAGGGCGTGCGGATGATCGTGCCGTTGCCAGCCAGCGGTTCACTGATCGAGCCGACGCCGGTGACGCTGGCCGTCAGGTTGCCGCCGATGGTATACGTGGCATCGCGCAGGTGCGCCTGGCTGGCCTGGCGCAGCAACGCACCGGCATCGGCGGGCGCGGTGGCAAAATGGGCGCGCACCACGAAGTAGCCGCCGAGAGCGACGAGCAACGCCACCACGACGCCGCCCGCCAGGAAGACGCTGCGCCAATTGCGCGGACGCGCGGGCGCGAGGGGCATTTCTCCCACCGGCGTGAAGGTGGGTGGCACACCAGCCGGCGTGGGCGGCTGCGTGGGTTGTTCGTCTGCGTTTGTCATACAGCACCTTCTTGCAAAACTGGCGATCAAGCGACCTTTAGCCAAGAGATCTTTAGAAGTATAGCATGACGATGGTAAGCCATTGGGGCCTACCAGTGTGAATTCGACTACAGTATGTGCAACGAGATGGCCTATACCGGCATAGCAGATTTGAATGCATCGATGCGATGTCGTATGATAACTTTGAAGTTCTTTCATGATTTGCTCAGAAGGTGGAGGAGGAAGTGAGGCAGAAACACCATAATGATCGCCGAACGTAAGATCTTGCTCAGCCGGCGTTCGCGCCAGATCGCCGCTGTGTTGCTGCGGCATGGGCTGGGTTTTCTCATCGCGGGCCTGGAAATCGAGCGCCTCGCTCCACGCCAGCACCTTGGGGGCAAGCCGCTCCATCGCTGGCACCCCCATACCCGCCCGCAGCACGTGCGCCTGGCGATTGAGGAACTTGGTCCCACTTTTATCAAGTTCGGCCAGATGCTTTCCACCCGTGCCGATCTGCTCCCCCCCGCGTATCAGCAGGAATTAGCCCGCTTGCAGGATACCGTGCCAGCCGAACCCGCAAGCATCATCACCGCCGTGTTGCGCGCCGAACTTGGAAACCGGTGTGAGAGCCTCTTCGCGCAGATCGATCCGATCCCGCTGGCCGCCGCCTCCATTGGGCAGGTACATGCCGCCACCCTCGCTGATGGCACCGAAGTGGTGATTAAGATTCAGCGGCCTGGCGTTCACGAGCGTATCGAAACGGATCTGGACATGCTCCAGAATCTGGCCGAGGTGGCCAGTCGCCGTTGGGAATACGCCGAACAATTCGATCTCATCGGGCTGGTGCAGGAATTCGCGCAAACCCTCCGCGCCGAACTAGATTACCTACGCGAAGCCGCCAATGCTGAGCGTTTCGCCGCCCAGTTCGCCAAGAATCCGTATGTGCATATTCCCCGCGTCATCTGGGAAGCGACGACGGCACGGGTACTCACGTTGGAACGGCTGCATGGGGTCAAGGTGTCGGACGCGCCCGCCCTCGCCGCCTTACACATCGATCGCGCACGGCTGGCACGCCAGAGTACCGAGATCATCTTAACCATGATCTTTGAGCATGGCCACTATCATGCCGACCCGCATCCAGGGAATTTTTTCATCGAAGACGATGGGCGCATCGGCCTGGTGGATTTCGGCATGACCGGCAGCGTTGATCCACGCTTGCGCGAGCATTTGGCAATGATGCTGCTGGCCATTACGATGCGCGAGAGCGACGCCCTGGTGGATACGATCCTGACACTGGGCGTCACCAACCGCCCGATCAATCGTCTAATGTTCCGGCGCGATCTCGAACATTTACTCGCTCCCTACTACGATCAGGCGCTAGGCGACATCGCTCTGGGGCCGATTATCCATAATGTGCTCGCCATTATCCAACGCCATCACCTCCAACTGCCGCCCAATATGGCGCTGTTGCTGAAGACGCTGGTGATGTACGAGCAGCTCGGCATCTACCTCGATCCTGCCTTCCATCTGACCACCTTCCTGGCACCGTATGCCCAGGAATTGGTCATTCGGCAATTCGCACCCTCGCGCTGGGCGCACCATCTGAGTTCCACCGGCATCTCCCTGGCCCACTTGGGACTGAATCTGCCACGTCAGTTACAGAATAGCCCGTAAAGCCGCCGTCCCTTGAGGGCGTGCGGATGCACGGGCGTGCGTTGGCTTGAGCCAGTGACCATACCCTTGACAGCCACTGCGTTTCCAGGTATACTAGCAGTGAAGTCTGGCGAAAAGAGGCGCACGCCGAAGCCATATCCTCCTCCCGGACGATGC
>DAIDGU010000077.1 GCA_027459785.1 Ktedonobacteria bacterium
GGACGGCGGGCGGTTGAAACCGCGCCGGTGGGGCGTGCCGCCACGAAACCCGTCTGCACGGGTTCTCACCAGCATTACCATCCGTGCCTTCGATGCTCGTTACGTTGCAGGAACGGGACGGCGGACAGGAATGTCCGCCCCACGTCTGCGCTCCCCTCTCCATCCGCAGATGGGGAGGGGCTGGAGGTGGGGCCACCGGGGCTGGGGGTGGGGCCACCCCGCGCTGGTATGGAATCTGCGTAAGGATGCCGATAGTATCTTATAGATGAGTAGATAGTGCGCGGGGTGAAGGAGCCAGCCCGCTTTGTTGGCAAGGAGGTACATGCCTCAATGACGATCAGTTCAATCGAGACCCTCTCGGTGTTCCTGCTGGGCTTCGGCATCTTTGGCTGTGTGCGCGGGCCGGAGCGCGAGGTGTGGACGCTGGGCGGCATCACGATGACGATGTTGCTGCTTTTTTTCGGTGGCACGACGATCTTCGAGCAGTTGCCCCTGCGCGTCGCCGCCGGCTTTATGGCGCTCGTCGGCAATCAGGCGGGATCGAACGATCTGGCGGCGCATCCCCTGCAAGCGCCGTGGACGACGGTGATGTTGGTCTGCGGCACGGTGGCGCTGGTGCTGCTGGCGTATGTCATGGGCCAGAAGTTCGGCAAGCCGACGGCGACGCGCGATTTCGGCAATTTTGTTTCCGGCTTCGTGATGGGCGCGCTGAACGGCACCTTCATCTGCGTCTTCCTTTTCAGCCAGGGGGGCTTTCAGGCGGGGATCAATATCCAGTTCCCCGACGGCGTGCTGACACGCACCAGCATCGTGCCGCTGATCCTCGTCGGCATCGTCGTGACGCTGATCGCTATCGGGTTGTCGTCGCGCAAGCCGGTGGGCAAGACGCCGTGAGCGCGGGGACGGGAACACGAAAGTCACGAAATGTCCACGAAGATCACGAAAAAGCATGCACGAAGAAGTCTAGAAGCATAAAGGAATGTGTTTGTGCAGCACGCCGCTACCTCGGCACGATCTCAGCCGCAATCCCAGGCGCGCACTTTTCGCGGCCAGCAGGCGGGGGAGCGCAGCATCCTGATCACGCATCCGGCGCGGGCGACGTTGCTGCTGCCGGCGTGGCCCGTGGTGCTGGGGCTGATGGCGCTCGTGGGCGTGCCGGTGGCGCAGAGCGCGCGTCTGCTGCCTGGATCGGTCGCGGGGGTGGCGCTGGCGGCGCTGGGGTTGGCGACCCTTCTGGTGCTGGGGCGCTGGGGCGGCGCAACGGCGTATCCCTGGTGGTGTACGCGCGCGATCATCACCGACCGGCGCGTGATGGTGCAGCGAGGCGGCATCGCGCTGGATGTGCAGGAGATCCCGCTGGGCAGCGTGCAGTCGGCCCGCGTGGAACTGCGCACCTTCGGTGAGTTGCTGTTGGGCTATGGGCGCGTCACCATCACCGCCGGCGGCGGCGCACCGCTGACTCTGCCAGCCCTCGCGCGCCCGCAAGCTTTCGCCAATCTGGTGATGCAGGCCCGTGCGACCCATGCGCCCCCTGCTGCCGCCAGTGCCCCCATCGCCGATCCCGCCGTGCGCGCCATTATCGACCGTCTGGCCCAGGCGGAGCCGTTGCCCGCGCTGCCCGCGCTCGATCCCGCCCTCGGCGCGCAGTGGCCGCTACGCCATGCCATGACGATCCCGCTGGAAGATGGCGAAACGGTGGTGGGGCTGATCAACCGGCACTGGTGGGTGCTGGCACGGCGGGCGGCGTTGCCCCTGACGTTGCTCGCGCTGGCGGCGCTGGTCGCGGGCGCGGGGGCGTGGCTGGGCCAGCCGATGTTCCTGGCCGTTGGCGTGCTGAGTGCGTTGCCGGGCATCCTCTGGTTGGTGTTGGTCTACCTCAACTTCGTGGATGACAGCTTCATCCTCACCGACCGGCGTATTCTGGACGTGCAGCGGCGCTTCTTCGTGCTGTATGAGGCGACCGCCGCGCTGGAGTATGACAACATCCAGGAGGTGCGCACATCGGTCCCCGGCGCGTGGGCGCGACTGGTGGGTTATGGCACGGTGCAAGTCAACGCCGCCGGCATGGGTGCGCCGATCAGCATGGACGGCGTGCCACGCCCCCAGGCCATCGAGCAAGCCATCGCTGGCTGCCGCGCGCTGGTACAGCAACGCGCCCAGGCTGCCGCCGCGAACCACGAGAAGCTGGAACTGCGCGACTGGTTCGCCGCCGTCGTTGGCGAGATGGTGGTCGCCGCGCCCGACCTGCGCGGCCTGCTGCTGGAAGACGCCATCGCCCGCAGTTATGCCGCCGGCCTGCGCCTATTGGTGCTGGGCGATAACATCATCGTCCCTGGCCTGCCCGCTGGCATCGTCGTCTCGCAGAGTCCCTTCCCCGGCGCACGCGCCCTGCGCGGCGGCGACCTTTCGGTGATGCTCAGTCGGCTCAGTTGATCTGTATGCCAAGCCGCTAGCTCGTGCTAGTACGGCGGCCAGGGCTGGTCCGCGCGCTCCGCCAGGCGTGCCGCTGGGGTCAGGCTCGTCGTATCCTTCTTGAACAACACAGCGATTATGCCGCTGAGCGCGATCAGGAGTCCACAACCGCCGACGATGGCCGCCGCTACTCGTACATCTGGACGATAATATCTGAAGATGATTGGCTCAGTCAGCCAGATAATTTCACCAACGACGACGATTAAGATGCCGACGAAACCGATGCGCACCCACCAAGAGCGCATCAATATCGGCACACTCGGCGTAAACGTGAGAATTAGCATCCACAGAGACAGCGATGCTACGACTAGCACAAAGAGGATCGCTCCCCAGCGCAGTAACTGCACCCAGAGGGGATCCGGTAAACGAGGAATGGCTGCGATATGCCAGGTACCGTGTTTGAAGTGAGCCAGAAAGCCCTGCCCTATAAATGGATCAGATGCATTTTGTGCCACAAACCCGCTAGCCCAACCGGTATCTGGCGACGAAAGATTGAGCGCAACAAAGCGATCTAATGACGAAAAACTTACCTTTTGCCAAATACCGTTTTGCAAGTGCCACAGGTGAGAAGTGTAGGCAGGAAAAGCATCGGTGGCCCAGCCTTCGGTCGGCGATACCATGGCGAGGTTGGTGAACGATGCTGTAACTGTCTGCGATGCCGATGGCACCTGCCACTGGGTGCCATTATACCGAAGCGTTACGCCATTATTGCCTACTGCCCAACCAACAGCGGGAGAGACCATGACGATACTATTCAAATCCTCAGTCGTGGGGGAGGGAACAGCCCGCCAACGGCCATCTTTGTACTGGGCGATGCAACCATTTTGACCAACTGCCCAGCCAGCGGCAGGGGTTAGAAACGCAAGACTGGTATACGAGCAATTGAAGGGAGTTGCGACGTTGTGGAATGCCTGTCCATCGAATTGCATCAGGGTCGAATCTCCCACCACTTGTTCTGATAGCCCATGATCGTCAATGAGCCAACCATCCGTCGGGGATAGCATGACCAAATCAGTGATATCATCGAAGGATTGCGCGAGTGGATGCGCCAGCCACGCTCCCTGCTGGTAGTGTAACAAGCGATAGGCAGGCGCTGTGGGGGAATAGTTAGAGACGATTGCCCAGGTACCGGCGGATGTCGCCGCAAATGCAGCAATGCTTTCATTACTCGTTATGGGCATCTGTTCCCAGTCCCAAACGCCTTGCTGCTCATGCAAAACGTAGGTGACATTGTTTAAGAACGTGCTGGATAACGCCCACCCAGCGGTCGCCGATGTTAAATAAACGGTAGAAACACAGCTATGACAATTCGAAAGATTGGGCGGATCCGTCCCTTCCGAATCTGTTAAACCAGCCAAACTGCCTCCTAGAAAAGTCAACATCAAGAATATGTGGAGAAAGCGGTACATCTTCGAGGGATGGGTTATGTAGCGTATCATTACTTTTACTCCCAGCCCTGCTTCATTTCAAGAGCCGTACCACCGGCTGCATTCGTTGTGCATATCATACAGCCGGCGGGCGCGGGAAGCAAGTGGGGTAGCGTTTCAGACCCAATTCGGGGAAAGACGGTAGTCATCGGGGCCGGACAGACAAGAATGTCTGTCCTCCGTTAGCCATCCTGATTATCCGAAAAGGGTATCAGATGTAATCATAGATCGAGGGCAGCGGGTGATGGATGGTGACGAAACCGATCAGGTGTGCACAATGGATATGCCACGTTCCCTTCCATAGGGCGCGATGCATCGCGCCCGCGTCGCCCCCTCTCCATCCGCAGATGGGGAGGGGGTTGGGGGGTGGGGCTGGCTAGCCGATCTCGTTGCACCAGATGGTGCTGGCGTCGGTGGTGCCGGTGGCGGGCGGCGTCACCCAGGTGACAGTGGTGGGCGACAGGCCCAGCGCCGTGTAACTGGTCGGCAACTGCACGGCGTTGCTGCCGTGGTCATGGATGTCCACCCGATATGTCCGTATGGTTCCCTGGTCGTCGCGCCACATCAAGTAGCCAGGGCCACGCCAGACGTTCGCCGTTGCCAGCGGCGTGCTGGCGATGGTTTGGGGCGTAGCGGCGGCACTGTCACGATACATCAGCGTGCCGCTGATGGGAGCGGCCACGTTCTCGTTAGCATTCTGCGTGGGAAGCGCCTGGAACCAGACCAGATGGCCATTGCTGGCGACGGGATAGAACGCGCTGCCATTCACTGCGAGCGGCGTGGCAGCTTGCTGCCCCACTTGCTGCCAGATCACGCCCAGCGTCGCGCCGTCCGCCGCGATACTCTTATCCACCCAATAGACGGTTTGGCCGTCCACGTAAGGCTGCATGATCGTATGGCCTGCTCCCGCTTCGGTAATGAACGTGTAGGTAACTTGGCTGGCATCCGTCGCGCCCAGGTCTACGCGCTCCAGGAGCAGCGCGCCGTGGGTGTCGAGGGCGGTGAAGACGGCGCTTGGCCCGGTGGCGCTCAGCGCCATGAAGTGTGCCAGGGTGGAGTTGCCGAAGCTCTGGCCGCTGTAAGCGAGCGTGATCGGCGCGCTAGTGAGCGGGGCCAGTGTATCGTTTGCCAACGGCGCGGCTTGCAGCGTCCACGAAGCGCCGTCGCTGCTGAGCCACACCAGCATCTGATCCGACAGCGCGACGAGCGTGAGCGTTTGGGTCGTCGGCTGCGCGAACAGATCCTGCGACTGCGCAGTGATACGATTGTACCCGATCAGCATCTCCTGGCCCGTCGCTGATTGACCAATATAGAAGATTTCATCTTTGTTGGCAAAGGCGCTGGTTGCCGTCGGATACTGCGCATCCGCCGTGATCGAAGGGGGCGGGGGGGGCGGCGCGTTGATCGCGCTGGGGCCAACGAAGCGCGCGGCACCGTTGAGCGGCAACACGTGGGCGGTGAACATGATCAGGAAGAGTGCGGCGATGGTGGCGATGGCGGTGCGGGTGCCGAAGATGACGCGCGGCGGACGATGGCTGCCGGCGATCTCCCCGACGCGACCAATCGTGGCGACGGACCCACGGGCCGGGCGCGTGGCACCGGCGGGGATGGGTAGCACGATGGGCGCGGGCGGCGACGGCAACGCCTTTTCTGGCGCGGCGGGCGCGGACGGCACAGGTACGGCTGGCACAGCCTCGGCGGCGCGGGTGGCCGCGGCCAATTCTTCGCGCCGGATGGCGGCAAAGACATTCGCCCGCAAGCTGGCGGGGGGAACGATGGTCGGCATCTCGCGCAGACGGTCGCCCACACTGCGCGCTTCCGCCTCCCAGCGGCGGCACGCGGCGCACTCCGCGAGATGCTCGTTCACGGCATGCTGTTCCTCGGCGCTCCAATCCGAACGGCGATAGGCGGCGAGGTGCATGCGAACTTCGGCGCACTTCATGATCCAGCTACTTCCTGTTGATAAAGGGTGATGAACTTTTCGCGCGCGCGCATCAGCCGCATTTTGACTGCCGAGGCGCTGACATCCAACATCTCAGCGATCTCCGCGCACGAGAACCCTTCATATTCATACAGCAACAGACATGTTGCGTATTTGGCGGGGAGTTTTTCCAGAACATGCTGCACCACTTCGCGGTCGGCCACGTGCTGCTCGAACCGCGCGCCGTCATAGCCCGGCATCGCGCCGAAGAGCGAAGCGCCCGTCGGTGCATCGTCGTTGTCGCCGGTCGGCATGCCCGCGCCCACTCCACGATCTTCATTGAAGAGCGAGAGCGGTAGCCAGGCGATGAGCCGGCGGCGGCGCAGCGCGTCCGTCGCGGTATTCGAGGCGATGCGATAGAGCCACGACGAGAGCGCCCCGGCCTGAATGGTGGTGCCACCCGACAACGCGCGATATGCTTTCACGAAGACATCCTGCGCCAGATCAAACGCTTGCTCGCGGTTGCCCACGAGGCGATAGAGATAATTGCTGATCGGCGTTTGGAAGCGGGTGAAGATCTCCTCGAATTGCGAGACATCCACGGGCGGCAAGGCCGGCGCAGCGGTCATCTCAAGCTCATCGTCATCGGCTGCCAGCCGTTGAGCCTGGGTATCGCCGACAAGAGAAACAGCCATGTCATCACTCCCCTGATCCTGATCACTGCGGAGTGAGGGGCGCTCGGTGGCGCGGGGACCGTTCCCGATCGGGTCGGTCAGCTCGCTGGCGTTCGTCTGATCATCCACAGGACCATTCACCTGTTCCAAACGTAAAGATCTCTGCATCGGTTACATCGTCGTAGAAGGTGCAGGGACATCCCATTCAATTGACTACATCGTAACATGCCGCCCTAGCCCCTGGCTAGAACCAGGCGGGGTTTGCGTCTTTTTACCAGCGGTGCTATGCACGCGGTCACAGCCACCCCCGCACCGCCTGGCACCCAAGCTGCGAGAATACCCTCAACGTGGGGCGGACATCAATCAGCGTGGGGCGGACATTCCTGTCCGCCGCAACTTTGCCAGCAGAGGGGGACGGGGATGCAGAAGCAGGTAACACAACCACCAGCGCGCGGGTGGTGGGGCAGCTTCAGCGGCGGGCAACGGCGGATGCTGGTTATCACAGCGGGGGTAACGCTGGCGGCGGGCATCTTGAGCGTGGCGCATGCCAACGCCGTACTCGTCTTCGCGGTCGCGGGGGGATCGCTGGCGCTGCTGGCGGCGCTGGTGGGGACGGCTACAGATCAGCTTGGTTCGCGGCTGGGGTCGGGCGCGACGGGTGTGCTGCAATCCGCGCTGGGCAACTTGCCTGAACTCTTCGTGGGGATCTTTGCGCTGCGCGCGGGCTTGGTGGGCGTCGTGCAGGCGGCGCTGATCGGGTCGATCCTGGGTAATAGCTTGCTGGTGTTAGGGCTGGCCTTCCTGGTGGGCGGGGCGAAACATGGCACCCAGCGTTTCACCGCCGAGGCACCGCGCATGATGGCGATTCTCACGCTGCTGGCGGTGGCCGCGCTGATCGTGCCGACGATCACCCAGGGGCTGCACACGCCCGCCGCCGGCCACGAGGAGACGCTCAGCGTGATCTGCGCGCTGGTGTTGCTGGGCATCTTCGCCGCCAGCATCCCCGTCTCGCTTCAGGGTGGACCGACAAGCGTCCCCACGGAAGACGTACCCGGCGAACGCTCGGCGGAATGGCCGCTGGCATTGGCGGCGCTGGTGCTGGTGCTGGCCGGTCTCGCCTCGGCCTTCGTCTCGGACTGGTTTGTGAGCGCGCTGACGCCAGCGATCCACGTGTTGCACCTGTCGCCGGCCTTCACCGGCCTGGTGGTGGTGGCGCTGGCGGGCAACGCAGTGGAAAACGTCGTCGGCGTGCAATTCGCCGCGCGCAACAAACCGGACTATGCTATCAGCGTCATCCTGAATAGTTCGCTGCAAGTCGCGCTGGGCCTGATTCCCGTGCTGGTGCTGCTGAGCTTCGTGCTGGGCGGCGCACACCTGACGCTGGTCCTCGCGCCGCTGCTGGTGGTGGCGCTGGGCCTGGCGGCCATCCTCGGCACGATCATCGTCTACGATGGCGAATCGACCTGGCTGGAAGGGCTAGCGCTCATCGGCCTCTATGTGATGATCGCGGTCGCTTTCTGGTGGGGATAGGATCGAACAGGAAAGCAACGCATGATCCACGAAAACCAGAAAAAGCTTGCAGATGGTAATATCGGTTTCAGGGAAAGACGGTGGACATGGAGCGTGACAGACAAGAATGTCTATCTTCCGGTACCCATGCGGATCACCCACACAGCGTATGTGTCGCGTCCTAGCCCGGAGGGGTTCCTGTTCCGCGCCGGGACGATTGGTACGCTCCCGGCGTGCGTCGTGTACATCAACCCGCCGCCCATCCCTCATCTGCGTCCGTTCCTGCTATGGCACAGTGGGATCCTGGTTGTCGATCATCCACGACACATCGGTACCAACCGTCGTCACTCCCTGGTTCGTGTTACCCCAGTCCATCGGCTCCCATCCATCTGCCTGGATGTTAGTAGCTTTTTTACCAGTGCAGTTCAAGGTCTGGTTGGGATTATAAGGTGGCAACTTTGTAGCATCGCCGCAACGGGCAAACTCCGGCGTCATCACTTCCGGCACGCGATCCTGGGTGTTGGGGTCACACACCGCTTTGGGGTCCAGCACGTTCATGCCCTTATAGGGTGCCATGCCGGTGTGGCAGTTGAGTACGGCACGGTGCATGCCGGACGGCACGGGGAAGTAGCCGCCAGGTTCTGCTGGCGCAAAGCGGCTGGGCAACTGACCGGGCATGTGCAGGCGGTCGATGGCGAAGGCCATCACATCGTGGAAGATGTAGCCCGCGCCCGCGATGCCGATGATGTTTTGCATGGACGAAGCATCGGCGTTACCAGACCACACGCCTAATGACAGCCAGGGAGTATAGCCCATCGTCACGATGTCGCGCTGCGCGTCGCTGGTGCCGGTCTTGCCGGCGACATCGCGGCCATAGAAGTGTAGTGGGTTGTCGTGGCCGAAGTCCGCCACGCGCGCGTTGTCGTCCACCAGCATGCTTGTGACCATGTACGCCGCTTGCGCGCTGAGCGCCTGATAGCCGGCAGGATTGCGATTATAGGACATGATCACCGTGCCGTCGGCGCGCTCGATGCTCAGGACGGCGCGTGGCTGCTCATGGTAGCCGTGATTGGCGATGGTGCCATAGGCGCTGGTCAGTTGCAGCAATGGCACCGCTTGCGTGCCGATCGCTGTCGAATAGCCCATTAGACCCGCCTTGAGCGTAGTGATGCCCAGGCGTTGCGCCATCGCCAGCAGTGGCGAGGCATTGCTGCCCGTATCCGTGCGCTCACCCACGAAGGAAAGCGCCAACTCCGCCGGCGTGTTCAGTGAGTTGCCTAGCAGTATGCGTAATGGCTCCGGCCCCGCCCAGTTAAAATATTCGTCGTTGTGCGGCAGGTAGTTACCGGGACACAGCACGCCGTCATACGGATGGGCCTCGCCCGAACCAGCGGCGGGGAAACACGTCGGCTCGTCGCGGATGATCATGCCGGGATACCAGCCCATCTGCATCGCCGTCGCGTAGACGACCGGCTTGAAGGATGAACCCATCGAGCGGTAGGGCGAGATGGTGATGTTATTCTGCCCGCCGTCCACCTTCGTGTTGCCCGTCCCGTTGTAATCGACGCCGCCAACCATCGCCAGGATGTCCCCGTTACGCGGATCGATGGCCGTCAGCGCACCATCGTTCACATTCGTGTAGGGGTTGTCCAGTGGCGTTTCCCAGCACGATCCCTGATTATCGGCAAAGGGATTGGTATATTGGGTACCCTGTGGTCGGCTGTAATCCACATGAGAAAAGTTGCTTTGGTTGCAATACCAGTAGTCCGGAAAATCCCGTTGGATGTTGCGCTTGACCACGTATTCAGCGTACTGCTGCAAGCCGACTCTGGACAGCCACGAATCCTTTTTCGGATCGTAGTTTTTAGCTTGCAAGGTGCCGTCGTTGCCGATGTAAACGGTATCAAGTTGCGCCTGTGTGATTGAAGGGTCGCCGTAGTCTAGCGAGGTATAGACGTTCCAGCCGGCTGAGGCGAAGCCCTCCTCGCCATTGGGGAAGTATTGCGACATCTGCTGGATGACGTAATCCACGAAGTAGGGGGCCAGTTTTTGCGAAGCGTTGGCTCCGCCCTGATACTGGCTGGCGAAGATGTTGAGCAACTGTTTCGTTTTGGGATCTTGCGCCGTGAGCATCTGGGTCGAATAGGCACTCATGTCGCCCGGCGAAAGGTATGTTTTGTTGCCCTGCGCGTCATACGTGTAGATGTACTTATCATCGCCATACTTGTGCATGTTATACAGCACGACGTTGATCTGACGATTCAGCGCTCCTTGAGGATTGGCGTAGGGATTATAGATGTTCGGGTTGTTCGGAGCAACGGCCAGCAATGTCGCCTGCCATGGCTGCAACTGCGCCGCCGCCGACATCGTGATCGTCGCCGGCATCTGCTCGCCGCGATCATGCATGCACTGCGTATAGTACGTGGTGAAATCGTTCTCCATCACCTTCTGGGTCGGCGTGGGATTTTTAATGGGCAGTTGCAGCGGCTTCAGGTGAAAGAAGTTTTGCGCCGCCGCCTCGATGCCTTCGTAGTTGTAGCCATACGAGATGATGTTGAGGTACATCGTGAGGATGTCTTGCTTGCTGTAATGCTGGTTGACGCTGAGCGCCAGGATCGCCTCGTTGAGTTTGCGCCCGATATTCTGCGCGGCGTCGCCCGTCACGGCGTTCTTCACCAACTGTTGCGTGATGGTACTCGCACCTTGTAGGTTCCCCTGGTGCGTCAAGTCGGCCTGCACAGCGCGTAAGGTTGCCAGGAAATCGACCCCTGGATCGGACCAGAAGGTGTAGTTTTCGGTATCAATGGTGGCGACCTGCACATCCAGCGGGATCTCGCAGAAGTCCAGATAGTCACGCGTGCCGTTGTTTGCGGCGAACGTTTCGTACAATAAGGTGCCGTGGCGGTCATAGATACGCGAGGATTGTAGCGAGCGGCTCAGACCGATGGAAGCGATGCGCGAGGCGTATTGCTGATCGATGGCATAGGCATAGCCGGTTCCCAGGCCGCCGCCGACGACGATCAGCACGGCCAGTAGCGCCAGCACCGTCGCCGTGAGCGCCTTCGCGCCGGGGCTGACTTTGCCGACGCGCACGCGCTTGCGCCGGTTGATCATGCGCAGCGCCAGCGAACGGTTGCTGGCATTCTTCGCCGCCAGCGCGGCGGCATTGGTGCGCCCCCCGGAGGCACCGGGGCGTGATGGCACGCGGCTGGCCGGCACGGGCGCGTCGTCATATGCCGAATCGTCAATATACTCGCGGCTACGCGGCGCGTCGTCATACGCATCGCGCCGGCTACGGCTGCGGCTACGGCTGCGGCTACCACTGCGGCGCGGGTCGTCGCGCCGGCCCAGCGAGCGCACCTCGCGGCTCACCGCCTCATAAGCACCCGTCAGGCGGTCCCGCACCCGGCGCACAGCATCGCCCGCCCCGCTGCGGCTGCTATCGTCGCGGCGGCGCGTGCTGCCTGCGCGGTCGGCATAGTCATCGTCGCGGCTGTGGCTGGAACGCGGCGCGTCGTACTCGTCGCGCGGGCGGCTGCGACGCTGCTCCACATCCCGGTCAGCCGCGCGGGAGCCATAATCATCACGGCTGCGGCTGGGCCGCCCGGAACTGCGCGCGTCCGCGTCGCGCCCGGCATCTGGGCGGGGACGGGAGGGCGAGCCAGAACGCCGATCTTCGTAGCCGGCACCGGCATCGTCGCGCGGGCGGCTGGTGCGCGGGCGCGAGGGCTGGCCGGAGCGCGGCCCATCATTGCCGTCGTTCCCATTGCCACGTCCACCGCCAGAACGGCGCGCGGCATCATCATCATCGGCACGGCGGTTGTAGCGATCGTCGTAACTCATAGCTCGGTCTCATCCTCCACGTGGCGGCAGAAGCGGAGGAGTGTGCGGCTCTCCGTCCCGCGCGCCCTGCTAGCCCAGGGGCAATGTGTTTGTCTTTATCGTAAGTTGGTAGCGTTGGTGATAGCGCATCCATTGTAACGGATTCCCGCGTGGCTGGCAATGCCGCCCAGCCAAGCATGACCATTGGGGGATGGTATAGTGTAACAGAGCCGTCAACGTAGGCGCATTCACCAAGGGAGGTCTATTTCGCATCATGCACGCTATGCCACCGACCCGCTATGAAAAAGACAGTATGGGGCAGATCGCCGTCCCTGCCGCGCATCTCTGGGGCGCACAGACCCAGCGGTCGCTCAAATATTTCAACATCGGCGACGACACCATGCCGCCGGTCATCATCTGGGCGCTGGGTGTGCTGAAACGCGCCGCCGCTGAAGTCAATTTCACGCTGGGTCGCTTCAGCAAGATCAAACAGCCCCTCACCGACACACAGGTCCAGGCGATCATCGCCGCCGCGCAGGAAGTCATCGATCACCGGCTGGACGGTGAATTCCCGCTGCACATCTGGCAGACGGGCAGCGGCACGCAGAGCAACATGAACGCCAACGAGGTCATTGCCAACCGCGCCATGCAACTGACCGACGTCGATATCAACGCCAAGGACACACTCACCCGCACCGCGCCCGCCACCCTGATCGATCCCAACGACCACGTCAACCTCTCGCAATCGTCGAACGACACGTTCCCGACGGCCATGCACATCGCCGCCGCCGCGCAACTCGTCCACGTCCTCATCCCCAGTGTGCGCTACCTGCGCGACAAGCTGCACGAGCGGGCCAATGAGCCAGGCTTCGGCGATCTGGTGAAAAGCGGGCGCACGCACCTGATGGATGCCACGCCGATCACGCTGGGCCAAGAGTTTTCCGGCTATGTCGCCCAGTTGGATCAAGATATCCGCCGCATCGAACAGACGCTGCCGGATATCTATGCGCTGGCGATCGGTGGCACCGCCGTCGGCACCGGGCTGAACGCGCCGGTCGGCTTCGCGGAAGATGTCGCCGCGCGCATCGCCGCGCTCACCGGGCTACCCTTTACCTCCGCGCCCAATAAGTTCGCCGCGCTGGCCAGCCACGACGCGCTGGTGATGGCGAGCGGCGCGCTCAAAACCCTCGCCTGTTCCCTCATGAAAATCGCCAACGACATCCGCTGGATGGCCTCCGGCCCGCGCTGTGGTCTGGGCGAGATCATGCTGCCGGAAAACGAGCCGGGATCGAGCATCATGCCGGGCAAGGTGAACCCGACGCAGAGCGAGGCGATGACGATGGTCTGCGCCCAGGTCTTCGGCAATGACGCCGCCATCAGCTTCGCTGGCTCTCAGGGCAACTTCGAGCTGAACGTCTTCAAGCCGGTGATCATCTACAACCTGCTGAATTCGCTGCGCCTCTTGTCCGATACCTGCCGCTCCTTCACGGACTATTGCCTCACGGATCAGCCGGCACCCGATCCCGCCCTGGTCGATCCGACGCAGGACGCGCCCAACCTACGTTTCGCCGCGAACCAGGAGCGCCTGGAGGCATACATGGGGCAGTCGCTGATGCTGGTGACGGCGCTGACGCGCTACATCGGCTACCCGACGGCGGCCAAGATCGCCAAGAAGGCGCACCACGAGGGGCAGACGTTGCGCCAGGCCGCGCTTGAGATGGCCGATGCTGGCCAGATCACGCTCACCCGCGACGGCCAGCAGATTCACCCCACCGCCGCCGAGTTCGCCCCCCTCTTCGACGCCTGGGCCAGACCGGAAACGATGCTGGGGCCGAGTAACTGATCCTTCTGGCAAACGGCCAACTTCTACCCAGCGTTTGATTTCCGCTGCCGTGCAGGTATGCAGCGATCAAGGGTGGGGCGTGGGGGTCGTGGGGAGCCGGCAGTTGCCGATGGCCAGCAGCACATGCGTCGTGCCGCCATTCGAGGTGAGGTCCAGCCGCGCTGATTCAGCAGGGATGACGTATTGGCTGGTGGTGAGCATGATCACCTCGGCGGCACCAGGAGCGAGGCTACCGCTGACGGCACTGAGCGAGAGCGGCGGCTCGTAATCCGCGCCATTACTGGACCACATGAGCAGTTGCGTGCCATTGTTGGTGATGGTGAACTGCGTGACGCGACCGGGCGTGCAACTGAGGCGTAATGCCAACGGCGCGACGACCAACAGCGGGCCAGGCGCGATTGCCGTATGCGCGGGGCGCGTCACTGTCGGGTGCGGGGTGCCGCTGGCCCCGACCAGGTGCGCGGAAAAGCGCACCCCGGCGAGGATCAGGACACCCAGGATCAAGAACGCGGCGATGATACTGAGGATGCTACGTCGCCGGTCGGGGGGCGCGCCGCGAAACGAGGTGTGCCACAGGCGCAGCATCACCTGGGTCGCGCCTTCGGCGCGGGGCGCGCGGAGCGCCTGGGTTGCCTGCACAGCGGGGGAGCGAGTTCACCGCGATCTCGGTGGCCCCGGCCAGGCGGTGCAGCCAGGACCCCGGCACCACGCGGATGGCGTGCGCCTTGCCGGTGCGGACCTTGCTGTTCGGCTGCATCGGCGTCGAATGGTCGAACCGGCCGGGCAGGTCCTGCAACCGCTGGTGCAGGCTGCCGCCCAGAGCGACGTTGAGCTCCTGGAAGCCGCGGCAGATCGCCAGCACCGGCACCCCGCGCGCAACCGCGGCGCGGATCAGCGGCAGGGTGGCGGAATCGCGGGCCGGGTCCTCGGGCGTGCCCTCAGGATGCGGTGGGCCGCCATAGAGGCTGGGCTGCACGTTGGAGCGGCTGCCGGTCAGGATGATGCCGTCCAGCCGGTCCAGCAGGGTGGCGGCGTCGGCGGCGTGGCCGTTGGCCGGGATCAGCACCGGCACGCCGCCCACCACCTGGTCGGTGGCGCGGACGTAAGTGTCGGACGCGGCGTGGTTCGGCATTCCGAAGATGCCGAACTGCTTGGTGCAGCAGCTGATGCCGATGAGGGGTTTCACCTGATCGCACGTCCCGGTTACCGGACCCGATATGTGGGCCGGCTTTGCGTCGAAACCATGACGCGCGGCATCTTGCGCCCATTCCCGGCGGGAATGGAAGCCCGGCGATTCCCTGGGGGCGGTCAGCCGTGGTGGAACAGGCGGTGGAAGGCGCGCCCGGTCGCGTGGGCGGCGTCGCGCAGGGCGTGGCCGGTAGCATGGACGCCGTTCACGAT
>DAIDGU010000078.1 GCA_027459785.1 Ktedonobacteria bacterium
CCCGCTCGCCCGTCCCCCGCTCGCCCGTCACCACCCCCCCGCCGTCGCCACCAATTCCGTCGCCCGCTCGCGCTCCCACGGCGTCAGCTCGCCCGGCGTGAAGCGTAGGCCCAGCGCGTCGCTGAAACCACGCAGCATGGCGGTGACGCCTTCATCGTAGGAGATCGGGCGGCCCGCCGCCGCCGAAGCCGTCGTCGCGTGGGCGCGCAGCCGGTCGCGCAGGGCGATCCGCGCCGCCTCGTCGGGGAAGACCAGATAGTCCGCCGCGCGGCTCACATCGCCGCTGAGCGGCAGCGATCCGTGCTGCATCAGCCGGCGCTGCGCGCGAGCCTGGGCGCTGCCCAGCAGCTTCATCCCGCCGACGGTGATCTCATTGTTGTACGGCACCTCGAAGCATGCCATCAGTCCCGCTTTGTCGCTGGATTGCAGCGGCGGTGCCAGTACCGCGTCCAGCCCCAGGTGCCGCAGCCCCGCGATCAACCCCGCGCTGAGTTGCTTATATGCTTCCAACAGTGGTCCGGCGACGGCGGGTTCGTCGGCATGCGCGGCGACGGAATAGGTCAGTTCGTCCGTGTGGAAGATCGCCCAGCCGCCCGTCGGGCGGCGCACCACGTCCACCCCGTCAGCCGCGCAGCGGGCGCGATCCACCACCGCCGCCGCCTGGCCCTTGCCCAGCGACACCGCCGCCGGCTGCCATTGGTAAAAGCGCAGCGTCGGCGGCGCGAGACCGTCGCCCGTACTTTCCATCAATGCCCGATCAACCGCCATGTGCCACGCTCCAGTGCCTGGCGCGGCCTCGATGATGACGCGCCAGGGGCGCTCGCTGCTGCTCTGCTCATTCATCGGATGCTCCTCCTCGTCGCTTGCCACGCCAGAGATGATGCGCCGGCAAGCCCTTTCGCTCATGTAACCTGATCTATGTAACCTGATCATAGCACGAACGTGTGGCGCATGATCGCGCCTTGTCGGCGCGGTGCATCCTTGCCATGCGCCGTCCGATGTGCGTCAACTAAGGTTACAAGTTCGATCAGTCGAGAGTAGAAGGTGTGATGCCATGATCGTCAATCTCTTCCATGTCACCGTCCCCGCCGACCGCGCCCAGGCATTCGAGTCCAGTTGGAGCCAGCGCGCGGGCTTGGTGGATGCGATGCCCGGCTTCCTGGGGATGGATGTGCTGCGCGACGGCAACCAGCCCGGCCACTACATCGTCCTCACGCGCTGGGCCACCCGCGCAGACTTCGACGCCTGGGCCAACAGCCCTCAGTTCATCGCCGGCCACCGCCGCTCGGCCTCCGGCGAAACCGGCGCAGCCCCCATGGCCCTCGAATTCTACGAGGTCGTCCCCAGCACCCCCACCCATCCCAGCGCAACACCGTAGTCCAAGCCGCTATGCTTGCCATGCGCCAGGGGACGATGCCCGTTACCATGCCGGAACGGGACGGCGACCCTTCCTGTCCGCCCCACGATCCCCCTGCCATCCGGTCTGTAGGGGCGTACCCTTGTGGTCGCCCCGGTCCCCCCACGCTCCTGTTGCCCCACGCGCTCCGCCCCGGTTCCCCACTCCTGTTGTCCGTCTCATGGCGCGATATGGCGCTGCACCAGCCGTTGGAAGTGTTGCAGGGCGCGTTCACGGGTGAGCATCAGGCGACCTTGCGGGAAGTAGCCTGATTGCATGCCGCGCTGCACCGACGCGCACAGGTCGGTATCTTCGTCCTGCACCTGATCGATAAAGCGGATGAAATCATTGGCGGCGTCGCTGCTGACGGCCTCAGCAAAGCAATAATCATAGATTGCCAGGGTGCGATCCACGGCCAGCGGCACGAAGAGGTTGAGCGAGACATTGCCAGGGCCGGGATAGATATTGAGCGTGAAGTTGGGCCAGAGGTAAGCGTAAAAGCCCTCTGTCACCCCCTGGCTGGCGTCGTAGTGGTGCTTGCCCGCGCCCGCCTTCGCCGACTCCTTGAGCGCCCCCGTCTGCGTCGAAAAGTAGTCGTACTCGGTGATGTGATAATCGTTCACATCGATCAGATCGCAGAAGCCGGGATGCGCTACCGGGCAGTGATAGCATTCCAAATAATTATCCACAACAATCTTCCAGTTCGCCTGGATCTCCAGCGTGCGGCGCACGCGGCGCTTGATCTTGCCCAGGTCCAGGCCGGTGGCCGTGACGAGTTCCGGCAATTCGCCCAGGAATTCGCCGAGCGGTGGTGCGGCGGGATCGAGCGTGACGAAGAGGAATGGCCCCCAGGCTTCCAGGCGCGCGGCGATCAGGGCCAGATCGGCGGCGGGGAAATTCGGCTCGTCGGCCATGCCCGGCGCTTTATGCAGCCTACCGTCGAGCTTATACGTCCAGGCATGGTAGCCGCACTGCAAGGTCGTGCGCTGGCCGCATTCCTGGCCAACAAGCACCGAACCCCGATGGCGGCAGACGTTGACGAAGGCGCGCACCGTGCCGGCTGCGTCGCGCACGATCACGAGTGGCACGCCCGCCACCTGCGTCGTGAAAAAGTCCCCCGCCTGCGCCACTTGCTCCGCCAGCCCGACATACTGCCAGGCGCGTCGAAAGATCGCCTCTTGCTCGCGCGCGTAATACGTCGCGCCCGTATACCACGTGGTCGGCAGGGTATAGCCAGCCGCCAACGCCGCCGCGACCTCCGCCGCCTGCATGCCATCTGCCATCGGTGTCGCCCCCTCCATGAACTTCCCTTGGAGTGTAACACCCTTTGCGGGTGATGAGTATGGATACCGGAGGACCGCCATTCCTGTCTGTCACGCTTCCCCGGAGGACAGACATTCCTGTCTGTCACGCTTCCCCAGAGGACAGACATTCTCCAGAACAACGGAGGACAGACATTCCTGTCTGTCCGGACCCAATGACCACCGTCTTTCCCCGCAAGGGATCTTACTTATCTTTTGATCGAGCAGCAACACAACAAAACGTGCTAAAATAAAGGTTGGATAACGCCGAAAGAGTTGGTAAGCATCTAACCCATTGCGCGTCATCTCGCGCATATTTCGTGTCATCTCGCGTTCCGTTCCCTCTCGCCGAACAAAGAAGGTAACATTATGTCACAAGTCGTCATCGCCATGAGCGGCGGCGTGGATAGTTCCGTCGCGGCGGCCTTGCTGAAGCAGCAGGGCTATGAGGTCGTGGGGATCATGCTGCGCCTGTGGTCCGAGCCGGCAGCGCACGATGATTCGTGTGTCGATCTCGTCACCGAAAATAAGTGCTGCTCCGAAGAGTCCGTGTATGATGCGCGGCGCGTGGCGCAGAAGCTCGACATCCCTTTCTATCTGGTCAATGTCGCCGCGCCTTTCCAGGAAACCATCGTCGATTTCTTCTATGATGAATACGCCGCCGGTCGCACGCCGAATCCTTGCCTGCGCTGCAACCGCACCATCCGCTTCACGCTGTTGCTGGAACGCGCGCTGGCGCTGGGCGCGGACTACCTGGCGACCGGCCATTACGTGCGCGTGGATGACGATCCGGCGACGGGGCTGCGCCGGTTGCGGCGCGGGGTGGATCAGCAGAAGGACCAGGCATATATGCTGCACCTGCTGAACCAGGCGCAGTTGCGCCACGCCATGTTCCCGCTGGGTGAGCTGACCAAGCCGGCGGTGCGGGCGCTGGCGGCGGAGTTCGGCTTGCCCGTCGCGGCGAAAGCCGAGAGCCAGGAGATCTGTTTCGTCGCTGGCAACGACTATCGCGGCTTCGTCCAGCGTTACGCCGCCCTGCGCGCTGCCCGTGCCGGCACCGCCGCGCCAGCGGATGTTCCCGGCCTCGCCCCCGGTCCGCTGCTGACCCTGGCGGGCGAGCAGATCGGTGAACACAAGGGGCTGGCCTATTACACCGTCGGCCAGCGCAAGGGGTTGGGTGTCACCTCCGCCGAGCCGCTGCACGTCATCGAGCTTGATCCCGCCCGCAACGCTGTCATCGTCGGCCCCGCCGCCGCGCTGGCTAAGGCATCCTTCACCATCCGCGAGGTGAACTACCCGCGTGGCAGCGTCCCCACCGCGCCCTTCGCCGCCGCCGTGCGCATCCGCTACAAGGCGACGGAGATCCCCGCGATGATCACGCCACTGCCCGGCGACCGCGCCCAGGTCGATCTCGCCAGCCCCCAGCGTGCCATCACGCCCGGCCAAGCCGCCGTGGCCTACGGCGGCACCACCGGCGACGAGGTACTGTGCGGCGGCCTCATCGAAGCGCTGGCGTGCTGAGACAACTGTTCTGCTCCGCTTGACAGACACATGCTGACGGCTATAAAATGTCCGCTAAAGGGAGGTTGTTATGGCCGTCATCGATTATCCGTTATATCCCATATCATCCAGTGCGCTCGAGATGCCCGCTCCCTTGTTTTGCACTCCAGGTGGCATGCTCTTCAATGGCGATTGCTTGCCATTCCTGCAAGCGATGCGCGCGGAAACGGTACAGTGTGTGTTCGCCGATCCGCCATTCAACCTGGGTAAGACCTATAACGGCTACGAAGACAAACAATCGGAAGCAGCGTATTTCGCCTGGTGCGCGGCATGGATCGGTGAATGTTGCCGTGTGCTTGCCCCTGGGGGCGCGCTGTTCATCTACGCGCTGCCACGCTTGGCCTATCGGTTCGCCGCCCTATTGGATAACCAATTGGAATTTCGCCATTGGATCGCATTGACGATGAAGGGAACGTATCCGCGTGGCAACAAATTATATCCCGCGCATTACGCTCTGCTCTATTTCACCAAAGGGACCCCGCGCGTCTTTAACCATCTGCGCACGCCCATCCCCACCTGTCGGCACTGTGGCGGCGAACTCAAGGATTATGGCGGCCACCGTGATCGTTTGCATCCCGACGGCCTGAATCTGACCGATTTTTGGGAAGACACATCGCCCAATCGCCACAAGAAAACGAAAGCGCGGCCCGGCGTCAACGAACTCAAGCCGCTTATCCCCGCTCGTGCCATTCAGATCGCAACCCAACCTGGCGATATCATCTGTGATCCCTTCGGCGGCGGTGGCTCAACATACCAGGAAGCCGAACACGCACATCGCCGCTGGCTAGGCTGTGAGATCGGCGATTGCGCGCCCATCCAGCAACGCATGCAGCCGCATATCGTGCCTGAAATCACGCCCGCCGTCGCGGAGATGCTGCGGCACGTATTCGGGAGGTAAGCATTGCCCAAGATCGCTGAGATAGCATACTACAACGGCGCGCAAGAAAAGATCGCGCGTTTGGGAATGACACCACTTTTTGATGAGGTACGGCAAATCCTTACCGGCTTTCAGTTGTATATCCTTGAACAACGAGATAGCAATGGAGGAGCCGCTATCCGCGAAATGATCGATGCCGCATTTATATCCGCAGGGGGATGGACAAAGAAGCAGACTGGTGATGTCGATTGGACAAAATGCCTCGTGCTTTCTTCTTCTTCACAAGTATGCATCGGAGTCGAGGTGCAAATTTCAGGGCGTAGCGATCTCCTTATTATTGATGTTGTCCACTTGCGAGATCAAATCACAGGTGGACATATTGATATTGGGATTATCGTTGTTCCCTCTGATCACCTTGCGCCGTTTCTCACGGATCGCGGACCAAACTTTAGCGCAGCTAAACAAGCAGTGCTACGTAATCGCGCCGAGGATCTCCCACTTGCTATTATTTCCATAGATCATGATGGTTCCGGCCCTGCGCTTCCTAAACGCCGCACACGTCAAGGCCGCCAGGTTGATGTGGAAGATTGACGCACCTACCCCACCTCTGCTATCCTATTCCCTGGATAGAATCGGCTGACAGGGGAGCGAACGGCATGGCAGAGCGTGCGACGAGAAGGCGCGGGATCGCGCTGGCGCTGGGCGCGGTGCTGGCGCTAGCAGGGTGCGGCGGAACGACAGCGGCGACCACAAGCCCGGTCTCCCAGACGGCCACGCCGGCCCCCCCTAGCACATCCACGATCTTCGACACGCCCACCCCCGAACCGACGGCGGGGCTGCCCTGCCAGGGCGGCGAGTGGGGCAACATCATCACCTCGCTGCGCGGCATACCCTTGCCGCCGCTCACCGTCGCCGGCACAGCGGAAGATTTCCCCAGCGGTGGCTGGCACGGCTTCTACCTATCGCTCTGCTCTGGGGCGACCATCGACGGCATCGACGCCTTCACCAGCGCCCACATGAGCGCCAACGGCTGGGTCTATGGTGCGCCGCCGACTGACTGCACCTGCAATGGCCTCAACGTCTGGGCCAAATTGGGTGACACGCGCCTGATCCAATTCGAGCCAAACCCCCACCAATTGAACGGCCATGTCGTCTGGGGCATCTTCATCTACACCCACCCCTAATTCAATCAACCTTACCATTAATTCAAACAACCTCACCATGCGCCGTTACCAACAAAAATACAAACTTACGCTCCAAACCCGAAACGCACCCTCTTGCTCCCCCAGCAAATCACCCCCCAGTCCGCGACGGCGGACTTCGTGGCCAACGGCCCTTAGGCGCGGTTTCAACCGCCCGCCGTCCCCC
>DAIDGU010000079.1 GCA_027459785.1 Ktedonobacteria bacterium
GCCCCTCCCCATCTGCGGATGGAGAGGGGAGATCAGACAATGGACGTCGATCGCGTGGATCTTGCCGATCACCCTCGGCGGCTGTTCACCCCCTCCCCATCGGAGATGGAGAGGGGGCCGGGGGGCAGGGTTCCCGTGCCGCAACGGGATGGGGCCGCTACCCTTTTGCGGGCGGATGATGTGTTGGGCAAGCAGATCGTGGCGACGCGGCTGCTGGGCAACGTGGTGCTGGAAGCCGACCGCACGGCGGCGGCGCTGGAGGTGATGAGTCGTTTCGCGTTGGACCCGCGCTGGCTGATGTATTTGCCGCCGACGATGTCGCCCAGCGAGACGACCAAGCGGGAAGGCTACCTGGAATATCCGACGGAGGCGCTGGCGTACTATCGCCAGAATGGCGTGGCGACGGTCGTTTGCGAGGAAAAGCACATGGGCAGCCGGGCCGTGCTGGTGATCGCGCGCGACGGCGCAGCGGCGGCGCGGCGCTTCGGTGTGCCGGCGGACGGCACCAACGGCGTCTGTTATACGCGCACGGGCCGGCAATTTTTCGACGATCCGGCGCTGAATGACGCGCTGATCGCGCGGGTGACGGCGGCGCTGACGGCGGCGGACGCCTGGGGGCGCTACGCGACGGATTGGATTTGCCTGGATGCTGAGATCTTGCCCTGGAACGCGAAGGCGCAAGGCTTGCTGCGCGACCAATATGCTCCCGTGGGGGCGGCGGGCGCGGCGGCCCTGGCGGCAGCGGTCGCCGTCACTCAGGCGGCGGCCCAACGTGGGCTGGACCTCGCGCCATTGCTCGAACGCTTGCAGGCGCAGCAGACGGCGATCGCGCGCTATACTGAGGCGTATCGCCGCTATTGCTGGGATCTGGATGGGCTGAGTGGCGTGCGCGTCGCGCCCTTCCACCTGCTGGCGACCGAGGGGCAGACGTACCTGGACCGCGACCACCTGTGGCACATGGCCGAACTGGCGCGGCTAGCGGAGGCCGATCCGCTCTTCCTGGCGACCGCGCACCGCGCGGTGGATCTCGCCGATGAGGCCGCGTGCGCGGCGGCGGCGGCTTGGTGGGAGGAACTGACAGACGCCGGCGGCGAGGGCATGGTGGTGAAGCCGCTGAGCTTCGTCGCACAGCGAGGTCGCAAGCTGCTGCAACCGGCGATCAAGTGCCGTGGCCGCGAATATCTGCGCATCATCTACGGGCCGGATTACCTGCTGCCGGCGCACCTGGATCGGCTACGCTCGCGCAACCTGGCAACGAAACGGCAACTGGCGTTGCGTGAATTCGCGCTGGGCGCGGAGGCGCTGGCGCGCTGTGTCGCCGGCGAACCGCTCTGGCGCGTCCATCAGGCCGTTTTCGGCGTGCTGGCGCTAGAAAGCGAGCCGGTCGATCCCAGGCTGTAAACATCACCCCCAAACGCACCAAGACGGCGGGCGGTTGGCGGTGCAACGGGGACGGCGGGCGGTTGGCGGTGCAACGGGGACGGCGGGCGGTTGAAACCGCGCCTAGGGGCGTGCCGCCACGAAGTCCGCCGTCGCGGACTAGTTCCAGTCCACGTAGGTGGACTTCGTCGCCGCTAGGCGCTTAGGCGCGGTTTCAACCGCCCGCGTCTTGGCCCGGTTTCAACCGCCCGCCGTCCTGCCACGCAACCGCCCGCCGTTCCCCTCGCATCATGAACCGCCCGCTCTCTTTCGTGGGTTATGTCTGATACCAATTTCGGGTAAAAACTGTGGCCATTGGGGCCGGACAGACAGGAATGTCTGTCCTCCGGTGTTATGGAGAACGGCGGTCCTCTGGGGAAGCGTGACCGACAAGAATGTCTGTCCTCCGGTGTTATGGAGAACGGCGGTCCTCCGGGGAAGCGTGACAGACAAGAATGTTTGTCCTCCGGTGTTATGGAGAACGGCTGTTTTCCGGGGAAGCGTGACCGACAGGCATGGCGGTCCTCTATCATTCATACTGATCACCTGAAAAGCGTATGAGTAAGTAAAGGATATGTTTAGCAGCGTGTCTCACGTGATACAATACACTGGTGTGCATAGGCCAAGAAGACGACAATGGGAGGGCGGACAGATGCAGCTATACCAGCACTTCGATCGGCTGCCGGCGCTGCTGGCGGCAGCAAATCTGAGCCAGACACAGTTGAGCGAGGCTCAGGTGGTGACGCAGACCCAGCCGGCCACGCAGCCGCGCCGCCAGCCCACCGCGCCCCTGGTGGTCGGCGTCGATCTGGGTGGCACGCAGACCCGCGCTGCCGTCGTGCGTGGCCACGAGATCGTGGCGCGCGTCAGCCATCCAACGCCCGCCCAGGATGGTCCCGCCGCTGTCATCGCTGGCATCGCCGCCGCCATCCATAAAGCGCTGGAAATGGCTGAGGCGGGCGTGAGCGATATCGCCGGCATCGGCGTCAGCGCCCCCGGTCCGCTGGATTCTAAGTCGGGCATCGTCTTCGAGTCGCCGAACCTGACCGGCTGGGTGAACGTTCATCTGAGCGAGGATCTGGCGCAACTCTTCGACAAGGCCGTGCCGGTTTACCTGGGCCACGATGCCAACCTGGCCGGCCTGGCGGAATATCGTTTCGGCGCGGGGCGCGGCACGCATGACATGATCTACATGACCGTCAGCACGGGCATTGGCGGCGGCATCATCGTCGGCGATACCATCGTGGAGGGCGCGAGCGGCACCGCCGGCGAGATCGGCCACACGTACATCGATCTGCGGCCCGACGCGCCGCGCGACGGCATCGGCCATGTCGGTTGCCTGGAAGCACTCGCCTCCGGCACGGCCATCGCCCGCGACGCCAATGCGCTCATCGCCAGCGGCAAGGGCCAGGGCATCCTGGCCGTCCACGACGAACTGACGCAAAAAGAAGGCGAGATGCAGCAGCAATCGACTGAGATCGCGCACGCCGGCCCGCATATCGTGACGGCGCGCGACGTGGGCGAGGCGGCGGAACGCGGCGATCCCGAAGCGGTCGCCATCATCCATCAGGCCGGCTTTTATATCGGCATCGGCTGCACCAACCTGATCCATACACTCAACCCCGAAGTCATCGTCATCGGCGGCAGCGTGACGAAAGCCGGCCCATTGCTCTTCGAGCCGATCATCCAGACCGTGCTAGCCCGCGCCTTCAAGCGTCCGGCGGAGATGACGCGCATCGTCCCCGCGCAGCTTGACGACGACGGCGGCATCCTGGGTGCGGCAGCCTACGTGGATTATCGCCAGGCGCGCGGGGATTAGGCCAGTGCCTGAGCGAGATCGGCGATCAGGTCGTCGGGGTGTTCCAGGCCGGCGGAGATGCGCAGCAGATTAGCGGGGGTATGGGTGGTTGGTCCCTCCACCGAGGCGCGGTGCTCGATCAGGCTTTCCGGCCCGCCGAGGCTGGTGGCGCGAGTGAAAAGATGCAGCCGGCGTGTGACGGCCAGCGCGGCCTCCGCGTCGCCCCGCACCTGAAACGAGAGCATGCCGCCAGGGCGGGCCATCTGATGCGCCGCGATCTGGTGGCCCGGCTGGCCGGCCAGCCCCGGATAATGCACCACCTCAACAGCGGGGTGGTCCGCCAGGAAAGCGGCGATGCGCTCGGCGTTGTCGCAGTGGCCGCGCATCCGATAGGGCAGCGTGCGGATGCCGCGTAGCACCAGCCAGCAATCGAAGGGCGACGGTACCGCGCCGCCGTGGGCCTGGATGTCGCGCAGGCGCTGGGTGAAAGCATCATCAGTGCGCGCGATGACCGCGCCGCCCAGCACGTCGCTGTGGCCGCCCAGGTACTTCGTGGTGGAATGCATCACCAGATCCGCGCCCAGTGCCAGGGGCCGTTGCAGCACGGGCGTCGCCCACGTGTTGTCGCACGCGCACCGCGCGCCGGCCTCATGCGCGATATGTGCTACCGCCGCGATGTCGGTGATGCGCAGCAGCGGATTCGAGGGCGTCTCAACCCAGATCAGCCTGGTATTCGGCTGCACTGCCGCCTGCACGGCAGCGAGATCGGGCATGTCTACGAACGAGATGCCCAGCCCCCAGCGCATGAACATCTCGCGCAACTGGACCGTCGTGCCATAATAAGCGTCCAGCGGGGCGATAACATGGTCGCCAGGGTCCAGCGCCTGGAAGATCGCTGTCGTCGCCGCCATGCCGGAGGCGAACGCGAGCGCGGCCACGCCGCCTTCCAGCGCCGCCAGCATGCGCTCCAGCGCCGCCCGCGTGGGGTTCCCGCTGCGGATGTACGAGAAGCCACCGGGGTACGTTTCGTCCGTCGCTCGCTCGAATGTCGTCGCCAGGTGCAGCGGTGGCATCACCGCGCCCGTCTGCCCGTCCGGCGTGTGGTCCGCATGCACAGCCAGGGTTTCGATATGGCGCATCTGGTCATCAGGCATAATATTCGCTCGCTTTCCGCGCGTATCCTAGAGCAAGTTGCATTGCCAATGAGCATGCGGGCGGTTGAAACCGCGCCATGCGTCACGCCAGCGGATGGGGGACAGCGGGCGCATCCATTCGTGCGCGGGGGACGGCGGGCGCGGGGATGCGGGCGGTTGAAACCGCGATGGGGACGCGGGCGGTTGAAACCGCGCCTAAGCGCCTGATGGCGACGAAGTCCGCCTGCGCGGACTGGAACGCGGTGAGCTTGATCAATCTTCCGGCAACTTGCTCTAGGTGAGCATCAGTGATGCTTGCCTTCATGCTATCACGTCTGTGGCAGGACATGAAAGGTGTTTCTTGCCGTGTATCAATTCCATCTGATACCATTTGCAGGAGATACGTATTGGGTACCGGAGGACAGCCAGCGGGATAACGCAGGACAGCCATTCCTGTCTGTCACTACGCTCCCCCGGAGGACCGCCATTCCTGTCTGTCATCACGGCGGACAGGAATGTCCGCCCCACGAGTACCTGGAGGACAGACCTTCGCCATAACCCCGGAGGACAGCCATGCCTGTCTGTCACTACGATCACCTGGAGGACAGACCTTCGCCATAACCCCGGAGGACAGACATTCCTGTCTGTCCGGCCCCGCTACCCACCATCTGTACCTACAACGGTTATCAGAGAGATACCACGAGGAATGGAGAGCATGGACATCAAACGCGCAGGTACACAACCTTCCGGCAAAGGCCCAGCGGAATATTTTACCGGCATGGTACGCCTTGACCCACTCTTCGAGGCCCCTGCTCCGGCGCGGGGGCGCGGAGCCAGCGTCACCTTCGAGCCGGGCGCGCGGACGGCGTGGCACACCCACCCGCTGGGGCAGACGCTGATCGTGACGGCGGGCTGTGGTCGGGCGCAACGCTGGGGCGGTCCCATTGAAGAGATTCGTTCGGGAGACGTGATCTGGTTCGCGCCGGGCGAGAAACATTGGCACGGTGCCGCGCCAACCACGGCCATGACGCATTTCGCCATTCAGGAAGAACTTGATGGCAAGACGGTGGACTGGCTGGAACACGTCAGCGACGCCCAATACCAGGCTTGATGGTGTGAGGAAGCAAGTTTTTTAAAGAAAGCAACGAGGCGAGACACATGGACAAGCGCACACTAGGAAACAGCAAACTGGCAGTCTCGGCTATCGGCCTTGGTTGCATGGGCATGAGCTTTTCCTATGGCCAGCCCGCCGACAAGCAGGAGATGATCGCGTTGATTCGGACTGCGTTCGAGCGCGGCGTCACCTTCTTCGATACCGCCGAAGTGTACGGGCCGTACACGAACGAAGAACTGGTCGGCGCAGCCGTGGCCCCCTTCCGGGACCAGGTGGTGATCGCTACCAAATTCGGGTTCGCGCCAGCACAGGCGGGCGAACCACGGTGGAGTGGGTTGGATAGCCGGCCAGAGCATATCAAGCAGGCCATCGAGGGATCACTGACACGGCTCAAGGTCGATACCATCGATCTGTTGTATCAGCATCGCGTTGATCCGAACGTACCCATCGAAGATGTGGCTGGCACGGTGAAGGAGCTGATACAGGCGGGGAAGGTGAAGCATTTCGGCCTTTCCGAAGCGGGCGTGCAAACAATCCGCCGCGCCCATGCCGTGCAGCCCGTGACGGCGCTCCAGAGCGAATATTCGCTGTGGTGGCGGAAGCCGGAAGAAGCGGTGTTGCCGACGTGCGCTGAACTCGGCATCGGCTTCGTTCCCTATAGCCCGCTGGGGCGAGGCTTTCTGACGGGAGCGATCAACGCGAACACGACATTCGACCAATCCGATTTCCGCAACAGCCTCCCGCGCTTTACCCCAGAGGCGCGCCAAGCGAATCAGGCGCTGGTTGATCTGCTGAGCAGGGTCGCCGCGCAAAAGCAGGCGACACCAGCGCAAATCGCGCTGGCCTGGCTGTTGGCCCAGCAGCCGTGGATCGTACCGATTCCGGGAACCACCAAACTAACCCGCCTGGAAGAGAACATCGGTGCCGCTGCTGTCGAACTGACGCCTGACGACCTGCGCGAAATTGAGAGCGCCGCCGCGCAGATTACGGTGCAGGGGGCGCGGTATTCCGAACAGTCGGAACGAACGACGGGCCGCTGAAGCCAGGCAGGCGACAAGGTCAAAGCTGTCATCTTTGTAGTTCACAGACCACTGCGTAAAGCAATAAACTCCAGTCCGCGTCGGCGGACTTCGTCGCCGCTAGGCGCTTAGGCGCGGTTTCAACCGTCCGCGTCTCCTGCGCGGTTTCAACCGCCCGCTCTTTCTCGTTTGTTACGCTGTAGTCTGCGAACTTGCCGCGTCGGGCGCGGCGATTGACCACCTCCGTTGGGCGCAGGACCAAACAGGTGCTTAGAGGAGGAAGCTTTCTTCTTCCTCTGGGAAGGTGCGCGCGATCTCGTCGAGTTCGGCGATGCCCTGCGCCACATTGGCGGATGGCGGGGTGGCAGGGCCGGCGTCGTCCAGGGCGCTGATCAGCTTGAGGGCGACGTTGCCTGCCCGTTCCGTGACGACGGCGGCGGCGGGCAGCGCGGGCGCGAGGGCGACGATATCGCGCGCCCACTGCACCATCTGGCGCTGCAAATAGACGTTGGGGCTGGTATGTTCCGGCGACGGCCAATCCTGCATTTTGTGCCAGCCCATATCCAACCGTTTCACCAGCAACTTGAAGAGCGTGATCGCCTGTTCGGGCGATTGTTTGTCGCCCTCGTGCCGGTTGACGGAAAGCGCGACCATCCCTTGCGTGAGTTGGTCCTGGGTCATATTGACCGTTTCCATCGTGCCGGCGACGGCTTTCGTGATATCTTCCAGCGTACCGGCGACCGATTTGGTGATGCCGTCCAGCGCGCCGATCATTTGCGACTGCGTCGAGTTCGCGGCGGACACTGTGCCGTTGACGGCGCGGGCGATGTCTTCCAGCGAATTCAGCACATGCGCCTGGGTGGTATTCGTCGCGGCGACGGTCGTCTCGAAGCTGCGCGCCAGATCGCCGAGTTGATTGCTCAGTTGATTATTGGATTGCTGAAGCAGCCGCAACGAGGTATCCAGGGCTTGCGCGATCTTGTCCAGGCGGGCGATGGCCTCCTGGCCCTGCTGAAAGGACGTATCGTGCATGCCGGCCAGGCTGGCGAAGTCGATGACATCCACGCCCTGAAACTGGACGCCGTCGCTCAGTCCCTGAAAGCGCAGGGTGACGCGAAATTGGCCCTGCAACGCCTGGCGCGCGGCGAGCGCCGTGTAGCTATCCACTACCGTCATGAGCTTTTGGCGTGGGGCCAGCATCGGCGTCGTCCCCGTCACAAAGGCTGCCCACTCACGCCCGCCGATCAGCGTGGTCGGGGGCAGCGGCTCCCAGGCCAGGGAGATGTCGCGGGCGAGGGATTGGCCCAGGTTCTCCATCACCAGCCGCACGATGTTATCGCTGACATCCAGGTACAGCACCACATACGGCGTGGTCTGGGCCTCACGCGAGGCGCGCAGTTCCGTCAGCACGTTATTTGAAAGATCGAGCGCCTGCACCGTCATCTTTGCGATGGTCTGTGTCGATTCGACGAGGGCTTGCTGCGACTTATGCACCGCGCCCGTCTTGCGCGAAAGCAACAACAGATAAGCACCACCGATGACCACCAGCGCGCCGATGATATAGCGCAGATCGATCTGGTTGAGCGCCAGCAGCACCAGGGCGGCGATCACTGCCAGGCCCAGGAGCGCGCGAATCCACACGTCTTGTACGATCCGACCAACAGAGGAAGTCGATTTCGCCACGAAAGTCACATCCCATCAGCAAAAAAATATGTACGCGCCCCTATCGCGTGCTTGCTCCTGCACCTGCAAGCGTATGTTATGTCCAGCGCGCGATCCGGCGGTTCGTGGGAATGAGCATAAGCAATCCCGATGCTGTTGTCAAGCACCTGTGACGATCGCGCCTCTTCCGACAAGTTTGGGCGGTCCTGCCCGCACCCCCGATCCCATTCCGGCACCATCCATGCGGATAAACCAATTTGTAACATGGTTCACGATTTGGAAATAATCTTACCAAGGAGGCACCTGATGCAAGCGATCACACATACCATCGGCACCGTGCTTGGCCGGATGGTGAAAGCACTATTTGTGTGGGGGATCATCGTCGGCGCGGTGGCGACCGGCTGGTTCAGCCTTAATGCGCACCGTCTGCCAGCAGCCGGCGAATGGGGACTGGTGATCACCATCGCCGTCATCGCGGGCTTATTGGGCATGATGGCCACGCTGGTATGGGAACTCTCGCACCTCGGCTACATCTCGCGCAAAATCCGTGAACGCCAGGAGCAGCGTCACGCCACTTAATGCCCGTTTCTGGAGAAGCCAGGACATAGCAAGTGGTAGCGTGACAGACAGGAATGTCTGTCCTCCGGGGGGGGAAGCGTGACAGACAGGCACGTCCACTGTGACGGGCAGGACCAGCAGAAGAAAGTGACGCAAAGCGCATGGCAACATCGTTCCATACCGCCGCTCCCACCACCAGCCGGAGCGCGCGGCGCTCTATGTTCGCGCGTGGCATGTGCCGGCCCTCCGTTTCGGCTTGCGGCTGATGACGTTGGTAGGAGGCGTCAGCACGCTCGGTGAATTCGTGCTGCGCGTCTTCATGGCCGTCACGCTGCCGCTTGCGACGGTGCTGGCGGCTTGCGGCGTGATCTTCCCCGCGATCTATCTGAGCATGATGGGCGGGACGATGCGCTACAGCCGGCGGCGGCGGCAACGCTTCCCATCTGGCGCGCTAAGACGGCCAGGGCGGTTGTTGGTTGCGTCGCGCCTCGCCCATACACTATGATCAGAGGCGAAATCAGCGGTTGAGGATCATAGCATGCAGACAGAACGGTCGCGGGCGTTGTTCGCGGCGGCGCAGCGCGTCATACCCGGCGGGGTGAATAGCCCTGTACGCGCCTTCCGGGCAGTGGGCGGGGAGCCGCTCTTCATCCAGCGCGGGGCGGGATCGCACATCTGGGATGCCGATGGCAACGAGTACATCGACTATGTGCTTTCCTGGGGGCCGCTGATCCTGGGCCACGCGCCACCGGCAATCGTGGCGACGATCTGCCAGGCCGCGCAAGACGGCACGAGCTTCGGCGCGCCCACCGCGCGCGAGACGGAGCTGGCGGAACTGGTGTGCGCACTGGTGCCGTCAGTGGAACGGGTGCGTTTCGTCAATTCCGGTACGGAGGCGGTGATGAGCGCGCTGCGCCTGGCGCGAGCCTTCACCGGGCGCGACCTGATCATCAAGTTCGACGGCTGCTATCATGGCCATGCGGACGGGCTGCTGGCGCGGGCGGGGTCGGGCGTGGCGACGCTGGGCCTGCCGGATTCGCCTGGCGTGCCACGCGATGCCGCCAGCAAGACGCTCATCGCGCCCTATAACGATCTGGCAGCGGTTGAGGCGTTATGCGCGCAGCATCCCGGCGCGGTCGCGGCGGTGATCGTCGAGCCGATCGCGGGCAACATGGGCTTCGTGCTGCCCCAGCCGGGCTTCCTCGCTGGCTTGCGCGCGCTCACTCAGGCGGCGGGCGCGCTGTTGATCTTCGACGAAGTGATGACCGGCTTTCGCGTGGCTCCCGGCGGGGCGCAGGCGTTGTATGGCGTGACGCCGGATCTGACGACGCTGGGCAAGGTCATCGGCGGCGGGCTGCCGGTGGGCGCGTATGGCGGACGCGCGGAGATCATGGCGCTGGTCGCGCCACAGGGGCCGATGTACCAGGCGGGGACGCTTGCCGGCAATCCGCTGGCGATGGCGGCAGGGATCGCCACGTTGCGGGCGCTGCAAGCGCCTGGCACCTACGAGCGTTTGGGCGCGGTCGCGGCGCGGCTGGCGGAAGGCTTCACGGCGGCAGCGCAGCGGGCGGACGTGCCGTTTACGGCGGCGAGCGCGGGCGGGATGTGGGGCTATTTCTTCACCGCCGGGCCGGTGACGGATTATGCTACCGCTCGCCAGGCGGATACCGACCGCTTCGCGCGCTTCTTCCAATCCATGCTGGCGCACGGCGTCTACCTCGCGCCCTCGCAGTTCGAGGCGGCCTTCGTCTCCCTGGCCCACACCGACGGCGACATCGCCCGCACGCTGGCAGCGGCGGAGGCCGCGCTCACCGCCTGACGGCGAGGGACGGGGGACGAGCGAGGGACGGGGGACGGGCGGGGGACGGCGGGCCCGCGCCTAGGGGCGTTCCGCCACGAAGTCCACCTACGTGGACTGGAGTTAGTCCGCGACGGCGGACTTCGTCGCCGTTAGGCTCTTAGGCGCGGTTTCAACCGCCCGCTCGTCCCCCGCTATGTTTCAACCGTCCACCATCCCCGCCCGCCAACCTTCGCCCGCCATCCTCCGCCCGCCATCCTCCGCCCGCCGTCCCCCATCGCTCTGGATACCCCACCGTTTATATGATGCATGCGCTTCAGCGTGCCTCTGCATCCTTTCGGTCAGCGGGTGACGGCACCTCGGCGAGGTGCAGCAGGGGAACGTTCTCGTGGTGCTGGGGGAGCAGCATGCGCAGGGTGCGCCACCAACTCGCCGTTTCGGCGGCGGGCGGGGCCAGCGCGATGAGGTCGGCGCGGTGGGCGTCCAGCAGATAGGGGACATCGGTGAGTTGCGTCGTCATGTATACCTGGCAATGGGCGGCGCGAAAGGCGCGGCGCAACCCTGGTAACAGCTCGGCACCCGCAACGACGAGGACGCTCGTGAGCCGTTGGCCTGCTTGCGCGGCGCGCATGGCATCAAGGTGGTGGGCCAGCACGCTCCGCTGAATCGTCGCGCCCCGCCGGACGGCAACCTGGCTGATGCGCGCCGACGCGGGACTCAGGACGAGGGCTTCCAGCAGCGGAACATGGTGCGTGGTGAGGGTGCGGGCGAAGGCGTCCACGGTCGCCAGGATGCGCGTCAGTTCGGCTTCTTGATTGGCGGAAAGGGGATGGGACTGGTCGGCACGCACGAGATCAACTGCGTTGACAAGCACCGTGAGCTGCCCGCGCAACTGATGAAACATCGCGCGGGCAGCGGTGAAGATATCGGGCGTGGGGGCATCAGCGGACGGCGGCATGCGCCAGCACCTTGCCCTTGATCGGCGCGGCGAAGCGATATCCCAACCCGCGCTCGGTAACGATATAGGTTGGGCGCGAGGGGTTCTGCTCGATCTTCATGCGCAGCCGCCGCACATGCACGCGCAACCCTTCGGGATAGGCATCTTCCACGCCGGCCCACACGCGCGCCAGCAAGGCTTCGGTGGTCATCACCTGGCCGGCATTGCGAATCAGGATGTGCAAGATGCGCGATTCGATGGGCGTCAGTTGGTGGCGCTTGGGGGGCTTCGTGCCGCGATGCACCTCGATCCAATGGCGCGAGAAGTTGATCTGCAGCGCGTCGTCCACGATGATCTCGGCGTGGGCATCTTCGGCGGGACCCGTGCAGCGCTTCATCACGCGCCCGATGCGCGCCATCAGTTCGCGCATGCTATAGGGCTTGACGATGTAGTCTTCGGCGAATTCTTCCAGCGCCAGCACCTTCGTATCTTCCTGCTCGTCGGAGGTGACAAAGATGATCGGCACCTCGGCATACTTGCGCAGGAAACGACAGACCTCGAAACCGCTGGTGTTGTCGGGCAGAAAGATATCGATCAGCGCCAGATCGGGCAGGGTGCGCGTGATGATATCCATCGCCTTGTGGCCGGTTTCCGCCACGATGACGGAAAAGCCGTTGCGCTCCAGATGCTCACGGAGTGGCTGGAGATCTTTCTCATTGTCTTCGACCAGCAAAATTTTGCGTCCAAAGGATGGTTGCATGCGAATCTTCCTCCGTTGATGATTCCAAAACACAATCCAAGGTACCTGAATTACGATGCAGGGGGGCGGTGGGCATTGAGCAGCGCCTGTACGTGAGGGATGATCTTCGCCATGCTCACTGGCTTCGCGTAAAAGGCATCGGCCCCCGCAGCGATGCAGCGCGCCCGCTCCTCCGGCGTATCAAAAGCCGTCACCACGACCACCGGCAGGTGGCGCGGCAGAGGCGCGGCACGGATCGCTTGCAGGACGCTGATGCCGTCGCGCTGTGGCAGGCGAATATCCAACATGACGAGATCGACTTGGCCGCTGAGGGCGATAGCCAGTGCCGTTTGCCCATCGATGGCGGTCAGAACCGTGTAACCGGCGATCTCCAACCCGCGCTTGAAGACTTCTGCTATCTCCGGCACGTCATCGGCCACCAGAATCCGTACCATCGATTCCCTCCTTCTGCATGAACGACCGTTCGTTCGTCCCCATTGTAACATGTGGTGCAAGATCTGTCACGGGTAATTACGCAAACTTGTGTAATTTTTGATCCGCGCTGTTTGCCGCCATTCAATAGGTGAGCGCCAGCGCGCCCAGCGTCAGGCCCGCGCCCGTGCCGACGAGCAGCACGCGGTCGCCGCGCGCGATGCGCCCCCCATGCACGGCCTCGGCCAGGGTCAGCGGCAGTGATGCGCCGACGCAATTGCCGCGCTCGGCCAGATCCCACACCACTTGCTCGTGACGGAAGCCGTAGCGCCGGGTGAGTTGCTCGACAGCATGGCGGCTGGCCTGGTGCGGCACGACGGCGTCTACCTCGTCGCGCGACCAGCCCAGGTGCGCGAAAAAACGCTCCAGAAAGCCATCCACCAGCACCGTCGCCTGGCGAAAGACGGCCAGGCCGTCCATGTGAAACAGGTGCATCTCCGGCGTGGTCGCGGGATCGTTCGGGTGGTGGCGCGTGCCGCCGCCGATGATGGCCGTCGCATCCGCGCCGCTACTATACGTCTCGAAGGCCGCGTGCCATATCCCGCTGGACGCACCGGGCGCGCTGCGCGTCAGGATGGCGGCGGCTGCCGCGTCGCCAAACAGGACGGCGCTCTCGCGCTCGTTGGGATTCAGCGAGGGCGAGTTGATCTCGCTGCTGTAGATCAAAACGGTCTGATACGCGCCTGCTGCGATCAAGTGGGCGGCGGTATGGCAGGCGAAGGCGAAGCTCAGGCATGTCGCGTTGATATCGAAGCAGGCACTCTTGCCTTCGGGCGCACCCAATTCGCGTTGCACCAGCGCGGCGGTGCAAGGGATCGTCTGCTGGGGACCGGTGGACGCGCCGATGATCGCATCCAGGTCGCTCAGCGCCAGCCCGGCGTGTGCCAGCGCCATGCGCGCCGCCGCTGCGCCCATCCCGGCGGAGGTCTCGTTTGTGACATAGCGCCGCGCGCGCACACCTGTCGCCCGCTCGATCCAGTTGGGCGGAATGTGCAGCCGTTCCTCTAATTCGGCGTTGGTGACACGCCGTTCCGGCAGGTAGTAACCCAGGCCCGCGATCGTGACTGGCAGCATCGTTGCTTTCCCCCTCTATGTATAACGTGCAGAACTACCTTAATAACAGAAACGCATGAAAGCCGAGAATTGTTCGGGTGATCGTGATTACGCCAGGCAGCGCACGCGGCGGCGTTTCGCGCCCGGCACGGTCGCGTCGAGTCCCTCGGTGATCGTGAGCGCCGCTGGTCGGCAGGCATAGCTTGCCATGATCGCGTGGGCGCTCGCCCGCACGGCTGCCGCGACCATGCCGAAATCCGTCCCTGGCACGACGACGAGGTGGATGGTGAGTTGCCCTGGCTGCGTCTGCACCGCCTGGTAATCCGCGATGGCCGCGCTCGCCAGCAAGATCATGCGGCGAATGGTATCGGGGAAGAAGAGGCGCGTGCCGCCATCCATGCTGAAGAAGCGACAGCAATCGTCGCTGCGCCCCTCGACGGCGCGGATAACGCGAAAGCCCGACCCACACGCGCACGGCTGCGGATCAAGTTGCAGCACATCGTTCAGCCGGTAACGGATGATCGGCTGCGTGCGCCGCCAGAGGTCGGTCACAATCGGGCTGATGCGGGGCCAGGTGGACGGAGACGGGAACACGGAGGACACGGAACCGTCACGGAGCGCCACGGAAAAGATCGCGTCATCTTCTTTGACCGCCGGTGATGTTTGTGATTCTTCCGTGTTTTTCCGTATATTTTCCGTGCGCGCCGTGTTCCCGTTCTTTTCCGTGTTCGCACCTCCTACCGTTGCTCCGGATGCCACCGGCTCACCCTGGATAGCCACCAGATCTTCCTGGATGTGCAGCGCGCCACGGGCGCAACTGACCGCCAGCAACCCCTCGGTGCATTGGTAGATCTGGTGGATCGGCACGCCGAAGACCGCGTGCAGGTGATCGTGATCCTGCGGCTCCAAGACCTCGGCGACGGCGATCAGGCGGGTGGGGCGGATGCGCAGCGTGCCAAGGGTGCGCGCCTGGGCCAGCAGCACCAGCAGCGAGGGCGGCCCGACGATGACATCCGGCTGGAACGTCGTGAGCGCGGCGACGGCCTCCGGTAGCGGCGTCATCAGGTCGAAGTAGCGGAACTGGATCAGCAGGCCGCCGATCTGCTCATAAAGATTGCTGTTGGCGCGAAGGAAGAAGGCGACGCGCAACCGCCCCCGCCAGCCGTGCAGCGCGCGGGCGAGCAGGATGCCGGCCCAGCCGGCTTGTTCCCACGGCGCGGCCAGGAAGATGCCTCGGTGGCCCGATGTGCCGGAGGAGAGGCCGACGGTGAGGCCGCCGATAGTCGGCGCGAAATCGCGGCTTTGCTCGGCGCGCAGAGCCACGGCCAGCGCATCCGCCGGCGTGATGCCGCGCGTATTGAAGCGGGCGAAGTTGTCCATCATCAGGCGCTTATCGGTCGTGGGCAGGGTGCGCCAATCATGGAGATCCCAGCCGGCCCAGTGATCACGATAAAAAGGCGCGTGGGCGACGGCATAAGCGACGACCGCTTGCGCCCTTTGGTCTTGATACGCGCGCAGCGCGTCGCCGCGCAGGTGCGCCCAGCGCCATTTGGCCCGCGCGTAATGGCTGGCGATGCCGGCGATCTGGCGTGCGCTCATGCCCATCGTGGCACCTCCCGCGCGAAGGCGTCCGGGCAATGGCTGGGGATGATCGTGACATCAGGCCGGGCGGCGGCGAAGGCGTGCAGGCCGGCGATGGTACGCCGCACGGCGCGCGGATCGTCCACGAGCAGATTGGTGATGGGGTGCGGCGGCGTGTTCGTGCGAATGGAGCGCGTCAGCCAGCAGCCGTCGGCGGCGAAAAGCAGCGGCCCGCGCGCGGTGCGCGCCAGCAGGCCGATCTGGCCACGCGCATGGCCCGGCAACGCCACCAGGCGCAGCGATCCATCGCCGCAAAGATCGTGGGTCGGCCCCAGGCCCGGCAAGGGAGCGCCGCTGAAAGTTGGCAACGCCTGCACGCGCTGGGCGAAGTCCGTCGGCAACAGCGCGGGGATGAAGCCGCGCCGCAGCGCGCCGATGCCGGTGCGCCCGGCGATGCCCTCGCAGGCGGTTTGGGTGGCGCAGAGCGCGGCGTCGGGGAAGTCCAGCAGGCCGGCGATGTGGTCGGCGTGGAAGTGCGAGATGATCACGCGCCGGATGTCACGCGGGGCGAGATCCCAGCGGGCCAACTGGTTGACGACGGCCAGCGCGGGGTCCAGCCGCAGCGGCGTGACACGCCGATAGAGCGCGTAAGGCAGCCGCGCCGTGGCGTCCAGCATGCGCGGCGCGTAGCCAGCGTCCCATAGCAGCCAACCGTGATCGGGATGGTGCAGCAGCGCCACCAGCGAGTGACAGTGGACCGTCTGATGCCGCCCGCCCCGGATCAGGTGATGTTCGGCAGCCAGGCAGTAGCCGGTATCCAGCAAATGACAGGCGACGACGGGAGAGGCACTCATGTTGATCCCTCCTGCATGGCTGCGAGGGTGCGCGCGATGCCATCAGCCAGCGCGACGACCGGCGCGTAGCCTAGGTCACGCTGCGCGGCCTGGATCGTGTACGTCTGCGTGCGGGCGAGGATGGCGACGGTATAGCGTGTCAGCGTCGGTTCCTTGCCGGAGATCTGCGCGCCGGCTTCCAGCGCGCCGGCCAGGGCCAGCGCCGCACCGAGGGGGATGCGCCGGCGGATCGGCGGCAGGTCGAGCGCCGCCAGAGCGTCGCCGATGACTTCCCACAGGCGCGGATGTGCGGCGTTTGTGATGGTATAGGTATGGCCATTGGCCGCTGGCGCGGTCGCGGCCAAGCAGAGCGCGTGGGCGACATTGTCCACATACGTCAGATCGACGCAGTTGCGCCCGTCGCCGATCAGCGGCAGCCGCCGTTGTTGGGCCGCCGTGATGAGGCGCGGCAACAGCGCGCGGTCGCCCGGCCCGAAAATCGCCTTGGGCCGCAAGATAACCGTCTCGATCTTGCCCTCGCGCCAGGTCGCGTTGACGAGATCTTCGCCCAGTTTCTTCGTCAGCGAATAGTCCGAGGCGAAGCGGCGTGGATAAGCCACGTTTTCGGGCGCGTCGATCTGATCCGTACCGTCGAAGACGACACTGGGCGACGAGACGTACACCAACCGCTGCACGCCATACATTTTGCAGCCAGCGACGACAGCCTGGGTGCCAGCCACATTGACGGCGAAGAAGTCGCGCCGCTTGCCCCACGGCTCCGAGAGCGCGCCAGCATGGAACACGACCGCCGCGCCCTTACAGGCGGTGATGACGGCCTTGGCGTCGCGCAGGTCCGCCGCGATGGGCGTCGCGCCGGCGGCGATGAGATCCTGCACGCCAGCGAAGTTGCGGCCCAGCAGGCGCACACCATGCCCCTGTGCCAGCAGCCGCCGCGCCAGGTGGCGTCCCAGAAAGCCGGTGCCGCCGGTGACAAGCGTCTCCATCGCCGTCCCCCCCTTTCAAGGGATCGCCCAAGGACGAGCCACGCCGCACGCGCCGATTGCGCGAAGTCGGTTACAAGCCGGTGTTTGTGTCCTTGAGGCATGCTCGATGTGCATGGGCCTATTCTACACCATTCGGGAAGCAGATGGAATCAGGGATAGCGGGCGGCGATGCCAGGAGATTGCAACCCGAACGAAAGCCGGCAGTAGTGATTGAAACCGCTTTGCGCGCCTAAACGCTACGCGACGAGCCCTTGGCGTGATGGTTGGGAACAGCGGTGCCGCTCGACATGGCCAAGGAAGCGTGCTGCCATATCGCGTGGTAGCGGCTCCGCAGGTTGGTTGAGGACTTCCATTACTGTCTCAAGACGCGCTACTGCCTGGAAACACGGGCCTTGCAGAATGGTGATGCCTTGCAACGCTTGCTGGGCCTGTTGGAACATTTGGCGGCATCTTTGCTGAGTACCCGTTATACTACGCGCCAGATGCCGGAGGCACCATCGCCGCCATCGCCCGCCGGCTGGACGTGGATGCCGACCTGATCGCGGCTGTTTCGTCCTAGCCCGGAGGGGTTCCTATTCCGAGCCGGGGGGTTGAAACCCCGGCCACCGCGCGGCGACTGGAATGCTGCCCCCGGCGACCGCGCAGCGACAGTCCAGAAAGGAACTAGCCACATGGGATCGCCCGTTATCAGCCATGCGCACCTGAAGGTGCGCGATTTGGACCGTGCCGTCGCATTCTATACCACCTTGCTGCACCAGCGCGTGGTGGAGCGCGTCGGCGACCACTATGTCTTCCTTACCGGAAGCGCGGTGCATCACGAGATCGCCTTGCAGAGCGTCGGACCGGACGCTCCCCTGCCGCCGCCGCACGGCACCGGCCTCTACCACGTCGCCTTCGAGGTGCCGGACCGCGCCGCCTTCGCCCGCACGTATCAGGAATTGACGGCTGCCGGTGTCAGCGTCGCCACGGTCGATCACCTGATCAGTTGGGCGATGTATTTCGATGATCCCGACGGCAACGGCTTAGAGGTCTTCGTGGATACGCGCCATGCGCCGGGCGGTCGCCCCCTGTGGGCCGGCGTCAACGTCCCCCTGCCGCCGGAAACGATCCTGGCCGCACTGGACAGCGCGTAAGTCGCCCTAATCGCTTGCCCAATACGCTACACTCGAACCAGAACGGCAGAGTTTTGGGGGAATGCGCCATGGGCCAGCTACAGCTTTCACTATGTACACACACGGCGGACGACGAATTCACGCAGGCGCTGCTGATTGCGCTCACCGACGCGGGGGCGCGCGTTTACCTCTCGTCGCCGGGTCAGCGCGATGCGGTAACGGAACGCGCGCGACGGCAATTGATGGTGCAGGCGCTCGTCCTCTCGCCCGCCGCCCTGGCGCTGCCAGCATATGAGGCGCTGTGCCGCGAGGTGTGCGACGCGCGTTTCGCCAGCCCGCGCCACCTGATACTCGTCATCCTCGCCGCCGACCTGGGCGATCAGCCGCTGTGGACGATGCTGCGCCCGCTGCCGTGCATCGCCGCCGCGCCGGGCGTGGCGCTGCCCCCCGCCGAGGCACTGCGCCGCACCGTGCAGCTTGTGGCGCTGGACGATACCCCGCTGAATCTGCGGGCGACCCCGCTCGATCTGCTGGCGGCGCGCGGCCTCGCCCTGCTGGACTTGGATCGCCCCGCCGAAGCCCAGTCTATTTTTGAGTTCATCAGCGAACAGACACCAGATGATGTCACTGTTTGGCTGCGATTGACATTTGCATTGCTTGATCAAACAAGTTATGCCGAAGCGGCGGTGGCTAACCAGCGCGCGTATGCCCTCGCGCCGCATGATGCCGATGCATGGCGGCAGCATGGGTCGATTGCCTTTCAGCAGAAGCGGTATGCCGAGGCTCTGGCCATCTTTGATCACGCCCTGACGCTGGCCCCTGACAATATATATTGTCGCCAAAATCGTGGCAATGCCCTTCAGTATCTTGCCCGTTATGAGGATGCTATCGCCGCCTACCTGTATGCGCTGGAAATCGATCCGGCCAATACGGATATCCTGCGGTATATCGCGCATACGCTCCTCAAATGGCAACGCGCAGATGAAGCCTTCGCTGTGTATGATCGCCTGATCGCACTGGGCTACAATGTCGAGGTCATCCTGCATGACAAGGCCCACCGGCTGGCGGAGCAGCAGCGTTACGTCGAGGCGCTGGCGGCGTTCGAGGCCGGGCTGGCGCTCACACCGGAGGTGGCCTATCTTTGGCGCGATAAAGCCCATACACTGAACCAACTCCAGCGCCTGCCGGAAGCGTTGACAGCCATCGATTACGCCCTGATGCTGGATGCGACGTATGCGCCCGCCTGGAACGAGCGTGGCTTCATCTATATGAAACTCGGCCAATATGATGCAGCCCTCGCCGCGCTGGATGAAGCGACCGACCGTGATCCCAAGCTGCTGATCGCCTGGCAGAACAAGCGCATCGTGTTTCAGCGCCAGCGCCGCACCCAGCAAGAATTATTGGTGATAGGCACCATCGCACGGCTGCAACAGGGTGCGCGGCCACCCTCCTTCTGGCAGCGATACTGGTACGTGTGGGGATTCGCTGCCCTGACCATCGGCGCGCTCATCGCTTACTATCTGCGGCTGTACGTTCCGTAAGCGACGCGCGTGATAGCAGCCTCTTTGCAGATAGTGGAGGCGCACATTCATCCGGCTTGCACTTCCATTTCATGCGTGCTACGCTGTGGCCAGCGAATGATTGTATGGTGTTGACGGGAGGGTGATGATGACGCAACAAACGAAAACGCACGCGACGGGAAAGCCGCCGCAGCAACGCAGCATGGCCGATGCCATCGCGCGGGCGAAGACCGCCGCGAACCGGTTGGACCGCGCGCGTGCCGCTGGCGTGTCCTATACGCGCGCCGAGCAGCGCGTGATGTTCGGCGAAGCCAAGGTGCCGGCGCATCCGCATGCCAAGCGCGTGCAGCGCGTGACGACGGGCATGCTCATCGCCGGCATGCTGATGATCATCTTCTTGCCGGATGTCTTCGTCATCCACGCACTGGCCTTCGCCATGATGTTCACGCTGTTCTTTATCGGCGTTCCCCACTTGATCTTGCAAAAAAACGGCGCGCTCTCGCCCACGAAGGTCGTTGGCTGGGCTTGCATAGTATTGCTTTTCGGCTCGATGACGGCGACAGCGGCGGGCGATACGGGCAACTTGTGGTCATGGTCCCCCTGGCTGGCGCAGTTCGCCGTGGGCGCGCACGCCCCGCACCACGTCGCCACGCCGCACCCTTAGTATCGAGGAGGGCCATATGGCCGCGCCCATTGATGCTCAGCCCAACCGCACCAACACCAAGAGAGCTGCGATCCTGAGCAGCCTCGGTGGTGGCATGATCCTGTTCATTCTGTTGCTCGATCCCGTTTTCGTGACGATCAATGGGCAACCGGTAATGGGCTGTTTATTTACTGAAGTTTCACCAACGTGGCACTTTCTGGGGCCGACCACCGCCTTCGTGATCGCATGGACGTACCGCGATTTTCACCTTTTTGGGGCATTGCTGGCGGCGCTCGCTGTGAGCGTCCTCGCTGGGGTCTGGCAACGCGGACGTTTTTTCTGGCTGAACGCGCTCGCCTGCGGCGTGGGTCTCATCGTCGGCATCATCATTGCCGGCTGGGTCATAAACGCCTCGCCATGCCGCCCGTATACGCCATTGGGCTTTTTCGAGCAAGATATCGCCGTCTTAGGCACGCTCCTCGGCACTGGCGCGCTGCTCATCGGGAACGCACTCCACTTTCTGCAGCCCGCGCGGCTGCCAACCTATCAGGAAACGCGCGCCCAGCGCCACCGTTCAACCGGCTGAGCGGTAGCTATCAGCGACATGCTAGCTTCAGCTTGTTCGCGCCTGGGGCAGCGGGCAAACATTTATGCCCGACGACGGGCTTTGTATCGGAGTGATTGATTGCGCCTTGATAGCGCGCCTAAGAGGAGGCTCACTTCCCCCATGCCCGAGATGCCCGATCTGCTACATGATGCCATGACGCGCGCGGCGCGCTACCTGGCGACGCTGGATGAGCGCGGCGTCGCGCCCACGCCGGCAGCCCTCGCGCGGCTGGCCGCGCTGGATGTCCCCCTGCCGGCGGAGCCGGGCGATCCCGCCGCCACGCTGGCGCTGCTGGACGATGTGGCCGCGCCCGCGACGATGGCGACGGCAGGCGGACGCTTTTTCGGCTTCGTCACCGGCGGCGTGTTGCCCGCCGCGCTGGCGGCGAACTGGCTGGCGGGCGCGTGGGACCAGAACTGCTTCCTCACCGTCGCCTCGCCGGCCACTGTTGCGGTGGAAGCCGTCGCGCTGCGTTGGCTGCTGGACGTGCTGGGCCTGCCGCCGGAGACGGCGGGGGGCTTCGTCACCGGCGCGACGATGGCGAACTTCACCGCGCTGGCCGCCGCGCGCCATGCCCTTTTGCAGCGCGTGGGCTGGGATGTGGAGGCCGACGGCATCTTCGGTGCGCCGCCCATCACCGTCATCGCTGGCGCGGAGGCGCATCCTACCCTCTTCAAGGCGCTAGGGCTGCTGGGGCTGGGGCGCAACCGCGTCGTCACCGTCCCCGTGGATGACCAGGGCCGCATGCGAGCAGACGATCTGCCGGCGATCAGTGGTCCTACCATCGTTTGCCTGCAAGCCGGCAACGTCAACAGTGGCGCGTGCGACCCGCTGGCACAGGTCATTCCCCTGGCGCATGCCGCCGGGGCATGGGTGCATATCGATGGCGCATTCGGCCTGTGGGCCGCCGCCGCGCCCCAGCGTCGTCCCCTGATCACCGGCTATGCGCAGGCGGATTCTTGGGCCACCGACGCGCACAAATGGCTGAACGTGCCGTATGACAGCGGCCTGGCCTTCGTGCGCGATGCCGCCGCCCTGCGCGGCGCGATGGCCCCCAGCAGCGTCGCCTATCTGCCGGAGGGCGCGACGCGCGAGCCGCAGCACTACACGCCGGAGGCGTCGCGGCGGGCGCGCGGATTGGAAGTGTGGGCGGCGTTGCACTCCTTGGGCCGTGCCGGCGTGGCTGATCTCGTCGAACGCTGCTGCCGCCATGCCACGCGCTTCGCCGAGGGACTGCGCGCCGCTGGCTACGACATTCTCAATGAGGTCACGCTCAATCAGGTCGTCGTGGCATTTGGGGATGATGATCTGTCACAAAAGGTGGTCGCCGCCATACAATCTGATGGCACGTGTTGGTGCGGCGGCACCGTCTGGCGCGGGCGCGCGGCCATGCGCATCAGCGTCTCATCCTGGGCCACCACGGACGCCGACGTCGAACGCAGCCTCGCCGCCATGCTCCGCCTCGCCCGCCAGGTTGCGGAATCTTGAACAACGAACACGACATCGAACACGAAAGCAAGAAGGGCCATGAAAAACTGTAAAACTTTTCGTGAACTTCGTGGATTTTCTGATGTTCGTGTTCGATCTTGTATTTGACGCTACCACCCCTGCTCACCACCTTGGAGGATCACCCCCTATGCCTCGTGACCTGCCCCTCGGCAACGGATCGCTGCTCGTCAATTACGACAGCGCCTATCACCTGCGCGATATTTACTTTCCCCATGTCGGCGAGGAAAATCATACCGATGGGCATGTCAACCACATGGGCGTGTGGATTGCCGGACGGTTCGCCTGGCTGGACGATGCTGGCTGGGAGCGCACGTTGTGCTATGAAGCTGAGACGCTGGTGACAGACGTGACGCTGCACCACGCCGACCTCGCCGTCACGCTGCACTTCAGTGACGCGGTAGATTTTGACCGCGATATCTACGTGCGCCAGGTGCGCGTGACCAACGCGGGCGACGCGGCGCGCGAGGTGCGCATCTTTTTCCATTACGACTGGCACATCGAAGAGGTGGACGGTGCGAACACGGTCTATTACGCCCCCAAGCTCAAAGCCCTGATGGCGTATAAAGATGACAACTACTTCCTCGCAGGCGGCAGCGTGGGCGACCGGTACGGCATCGACGATTACGCCACCGGCTACAAAGAGTTCAATGGCATGCAAGGGACGTGGCGCGACGCCGAAGACGGCACCTTGCAACGCAATCCCATCGCCCAGGGATCGGTGGATGCCACGCTGGGGCTGCACCTGGGGACCGTCGAGGCCGGCCAGACGGGCGCGGCCTACCATTGGCTGGCCGTGGGGCATCGTTACCGTGAGGTACGCGATCTGCATCGCCTGGTGCAACAGCGCACGCCGGCCAGTTTCGTCGAACGCACGCGCAATTACTGGCGGCTGTGGGTGAACAAGGGCAATGAGCCGATGGGCGATCTGCCGAAGTCGATGGTCGATCTGTATAAACGCTCGCTGCTGATCGTGGCGACCCAGATGGACGCCGACGGCGCGATCATCGCCGCGACGGACGGCGATGTGTGGGCGTTCTCGCGGGACAGCTACGGCTATATGTGGCCGCGCGACGGTGCCTTGGTGGCGAACGCACTCAGCCATAGCGGCTACGGCGAATCGACACGCGCCTTCTTCGATTTTTGCCACAATGTCATCACCGATGACGGCTACCTGCTGCACAAATATACCCCTGCGGGCGCGTTGGGATCGAGCTGGCAGCCGTGGGTAGACGCGCAGGGCCAGCCGCAACTGCCGATTCAGGAAGACGAGACGGCGCTGGTGATCTACAGCTTGTGGCAGCACTACGCCATCTTCCGCGATGTCGAGTTCATCAAGCCGCTCTATGCGTCGCTGGTGAAGGCGGCGGCGAACTTCATGGTGAGCTTCCGCGAACCCCACACCAAGCTCGTCGCGCCCTCGTATGATCTCTGGGAGGAACGCTACGGCATCCACGCCTTCACGCTCGCCAGCGTCTATGCCGGTCTGCGCGCGGCGGCGAACTTCGCCGAGATCTTTGGCGAGACGGATTTCGCCACCACGTATCGTGCCGCTGCCGAGGAGATCAAAGCCGCCACGCACCAGTACCTCTGGAACGAGACGACGCAACGTTTTTCACGCCGGCTGCTGGTTGATAACCAGGGGACGATCACGCACGACGACACGATGGATATGGCGATCTGCGCGCTCTTCATCACGGGCATGATCGACTGCGCCGATCCTAAAATGAGCAAAACCGTCGATGCCCTTTGCGCGCGGTTGCAGGTGAAGACCAAAGTGGGCGGTTACGCGCGCTATGAAAACGACTATTACCATCAGGTGAGCAAAGATATCGCCAACGTCCCCGGCAATCCCTGGTTCATCTGTAGCTGCTGGGCGGCGCAATACCAGATCGCCAAAGCGCAGAGCGACCAGGAGTTGCATGCCTCCCTGCCGATGCTGCAATGGGTGGTCGATCACGCCTTGCCCAGCGGGGTGCTGGCCGAACAGGTCGATCCCTATACCGATGCGCCCCTCAGCGCCTCGCCCCTCACCTGGAGCCACGCGGAATACATCGCCACGGTACGCTGGTACGCTGGCAAGCACCAACGCCTGATGACGCCTGACCACCTGGCCCACTTCGTCGCCGAAACCCCCATCGGCGCGATGCCAGGCGAGCCGCAGCACGGGGAGTGAGCGGCCCCAACCGGTTGCAGCGGGGGAAGCTTGCCCCCCTTACGCTGCGCGGGCTTGAGGAACAGAAGGGTGCTTGCATTCTAAGGGTGGGGAAAAATCCCCACCGGCGGAAATTTTTTCGGCTGATCGCGCGTGAGATGCCCGCCAAGGCTATCCCCTGAAAGTCCCAATTGCGCCGGTTGGTGGTCCCTATTAAGGACGAGGACGACGACGACCTTGTGCCGCGCACGCCGCATGGGGCGCGGGATCAGCGCATGGAGCAGGCGGCACGTTCCCCAGCGAATCTACCACGTTGCGCACGCGCTGCGGGCTTTCGGTCCGGTCACTGCACTATAGGTCCAGCGGCGGGGATCGCTCCCGAAAGGATTTCGGGTCAACCGCGCAGTCACCGTGAAGGAGCCGCAACAGTATGGCAACGCAGGCACGCGCACTGGCATTTGGGCAAGAAGATCCGAGCAAGACGCGCAAGCGCACGGCAGATAAACAGGAGTATGAGGCCGACACAGACCTGGCGAACGAATTGGAAAGTGACCGTGTCACGGAAACCGACCGGGGTATGGATGATGCCGTCAAGCAATATCTGAAAGAGATCGGGCGCTATCCGCTGCTGAACGGCGCAGAGGAACTGGACCTGGCGGAGCGCATCGCCAACGGCGACGAGGAGGCCAAACGCAAGCTGATCGAGGCGAACCTGCGGCTGGTGGTCAGCATCGCCAAACGGTACTCCAGCCAGGGCTTGCCCCTGCTGGATCTGGTGCAGGAGGGCAACATGGGCCTGATGCGCGCTGCCCAGAAGTTCGATTACAAGCGCCGCAACCGTTTCAGCACCTACGCAACATGGTGGATTCGCCAGGCGATCTCGCGCGCCATCGCCGAGCATTCGCGCACCATCCACATCCCCGTGCATGTCGTCGAACTGATCTATAAACTCAAGCGCATCAGCCGCAAGATCTATCAAGACACGGGCCACGAGCCGACGCCGGATATGATCGCGCTGGAAGCGGGGCTGCCGAAGGAGCGCGTGATCGACCTGCTGAGCATGGCCGAGCAGCCGATCTCGCTGGATGCGCCGATGGCTGACGACGAGCAATATCACCTGGCCGACGTGCTGGAAGACCATGCCAGCGTGACCCCGGTGGATGCCGTCGCGCGCCAGGCGATGCGCGATCACATCAATACCGCGCTAGAAGCCTTGCTGCCCCGCGAACGCTTGATCATCGAGATGCGCAACGGCCTGCTGGATGGCCACGCCTATACCCTGGAGGAGGTCAGCCGCGAATTCCAACTCACCCGCGAACGCATCCGCCAGATCGAGGTGAAGGCGCTGCGCAAACTGCGCACCCCCGCCTATGCGCCTATGCTGAAGGATTTCGCATCGTAGCGGGACGGGAAGGCGATGGCCACGCCAATGTTTCGTCCTAGCCCGGAGGGGTTCCTGTTCCGCGCCGGAGGCAAATGTGTTTGCAGCACAACCCCCGGCACGCGGGTGACGGCGGGGACGACGGGCGGCGGGGACGGCGGGCGGCGGGGACGAGCGGGCGGCGGGGACGAGCGGGCGGTTGAAACCGCGCCTAGGGGCGTTCCGCCACGAAACCCACCTGCGTGGGTTGGGATCCGAGTCCGCGACGGCAGGGCGACCACAAGGGTACGCACCTATAGCGTCGCCGTCAGGTGATTAGGCGCGCAAATAGTTTCAATCAATACCGCCCGCTCGTCTCCTGCTGTGCATCAACCGTCCGCTCGCTCCCTTGCTGGGTGTCACCCGCCCGCGCCTGGCTCTTGCAGCAGCGATGCCAGGGAGCCGCCGACGACGATGGTGGTGCCGCTGGGCAAGCTACTGGCGGTGATCGCCTCGGCGATGGCGCGGGCGAGGTCCGGGGCAGTTGGGAAGTCACCCTGGCGGGCGCGGCGATCTGCCGTCAGGCCGGGCGCGGCGCGTTCCAGCAGCTTCGGGGTGGTTGTGCCGTCGATCACGTCCGCCGTGACCACCAGCAGGCGCACGCCCCGCGTGGCCAAGTCGGCCTGCCGCGCCCGCAACGCCTGTTCGCCGGCGAACTTGGATGCCGCCACCGGCTCATAAACGGGCAGTTGAGGCGTGCGCCCATAGAGGTGCGCCCAATGGCTGGTGACGAAGACTATCGTCGCGCCTGGTGGCATCAAGGGCAACGCCAGGTCCACCAGCGCGAGCTGCGCATCGCGGTTGATGCGCATGGGATAGCCGGCATCGGCGGCGACGAGGTCGCGTTCCAGGCCGCCTGATGCATTCAGCACCAGCGCGTGCAGGTGAGGTCGCCACGCCTGATATGCCGCGATGAGCGCCGCGCGTTCCCCGGCCCCCGTCAGGTCGCCGGCCAGCGCCTGCCCGGCCACGCCGCGCTGCTGGATCTGCGCGACCACCTCCGCCGCACGCCGCGCTTTATTGCGATAGGTGATGGCGACGGCATATCCTTTGTCCGCCAGGGCCAGCGCCGTCGCCGCGCCGATGCCCCGCGAGCCGCCCGTGATTAGTGCCACCTGTTCGTCCACCTGCGCCCCTCCTGATCGCATCTCATCTGCATCGTAGCAGGTTTGGCAGCACAACGCAACGCATCACATGAAGCATGCGGAGGGTGC
>DAIDGU010000080.1 GCA_027459785.1 Ktedonobacteria bacterium
AATGTCCGCCCCCCGCTGCTCACTGTCCGCCCCCCGCTGCTCACTGTCCGCCCCCCGCTGCTCACTGTCCGCCCCCCGCTGCTCACTGTCCGCCCCCCGATCCCCTGGAGGACAGACATTCTTGTCTGTCACGCGGCGGACAGGAATGTCCGCCCCACGATCTCCCCTCTCCATCTCCGATGGGGAGGGGTTGGGGGTGGGGCCGCTACACCCCGACGGCGGCCCGCCATTGGCGCAGCCGGGCCAGGCGCTGCTGGGGCGCAGCGGGCAGATCCAGCGGGCGACCACGGGCATCCACGATCAGCCCCAGCCGCCCGCCTTCGACGGGATTGCCGGCATGGGCGCGCTCGCCCGCCCCCAACCCCACATCCACCCCAGCAGCGGGATACAGTGTCAGGTGGGCCTGCTGGCCCACGGCCAGCGGCAGCACCTCAATCGTGCCGGGCAAGACCTCCGCCACGTGCTGGTGGCCGTCGGCATATTCCAGCACCACGCGCACGGCTGGCTCACCGGGCGGCGGCGTGCCGACCGTGGAGACGCACGTCCCCAATTGCACCAGCAGGGCATCCAGATCCACCGCGTCGGCGGCGGCCATCGGATCGAGCAAGGATGCCGCGCCCAGCGGCGTCGCCAGTTGCGCCGTGTCCAGTACCAGCGCGGTGATGCCGCGCGGCTGCACGGTGTCGAGCAGCAACAGGGCCGCTTCGCCCAACGTGGGGCAGTTGGCGAGCAAACTACCCGTGCCGATGAGCGCGTCAACGCGCGGCAGATCGCTGATGCCGCCGGGCGTTGCACCCTGTTCCATCACCAGCCGCAGCGCCTCGCGCGCCAGCGCGTGGTCCAGCGCCAGGTCGGCGCGGGTGGTGGGCAACATGCGCGGCTGCGTCATGCGCAACAGGACCGCCTCGCGCAGCGCGTCTTCGCTCATCGGCTCCGGCAGCCAGCGCGCGATGTTGTCCACACCCGCGCGGCGCAAGGTCGCGCCCGCCCCCTGGCGCACGCCCAGCAGGGGCGCTTGGGTGGTGAAAAGATTGCCGTGCGTGCTGGCACCGATGGCGGCACTGCCCGCCGCGCCGACGTTTACGGCCAGCACATTCATCGCGTAACGCTGCGCCAGGAAGCGCACAAAGCGCCCCAGCGCCGTGATATTGCTGATCGGAGCCGTCGAGGCCCAGCCGCGCACCTGTGCGAAGCCTGGCACCTGCGCCAGCACGAGCTGTTCATAGAGTTGCGCCAACGCCATCGGCAGCGTGCCGGGATGGCCCGGTGCGGGCGGCGTGACGCCGATGACCTCGCGCCCCGCCATACTGTGTTGGGCGACGGCCTGTTCTTCTGGTCCGCCGATGACGACGGTCGCCAGGGGCAATACCTGTTCCGGTGGCGCACTCGTCAGGCGCACGGCCTGAGTAGCAGCTTCTTCCAGTGCGGCCCGCGCCGGCGGATTGGTCAGCGTGCCGGGACCGGGGCCGAGCAGCAGCACGACCTGCGGGGGTGCGGCGTTCGGCAGGTGCAACATCTCTGCCTGGAAGAGCGGAAAGGCATCTGGCGCGACGCCCGGCGGCAACAGCGGCGCGATGGCGGCGGTGGCCAGTGCGCGGCGTACACCCGCCCCCCACACATCCATCCCCGGACCAAGCAGGAGGACGTGCAACGGCCCGCCGACGCTGGCGATGATCCCCACCCCATCCACGCCGTCGCCGGCTTCCGTTTCTGGCGAAAGCGTATGCCCTTGCGTCAGCAGCTTGCGCCCGGTGAACCGTTCGACCTGACGCAGCGCATCGATGATGCCGCCGCTGATCGCCGCTGGCGTCGTGGGGGCGCTGGCGCGCGATAGCAGCCGGCAATGGCCCTCCGCCATGCCCAGCAAGGTCGCGTGCGTCCACGCCGCGCCACATTCCACCAGCAACATCGAGCGCAACGAAGCGCCCGCCGGCAAGTGTGCGCCAAATGTCGTCAAAGCCACCGCCATAGCACCAACCTATTTCGCACCCGTAATGGTGAAGCGCGCCCGGCTCTCAGCGCCCCTGATTTTCCGGCGGGGTGCCACGCCCATACCAGCGCCGCACGCGCCCATCACGGTCGGTTTCCTGGCGCGGATCGCCGTTGGCAAGCTGGTCATAGCCCGCGCCGCCCTGCTCGTAATAGCCCTGCCCGCCGGCTGGCCCATAGCCCTGATCGTACCCCGGTTGGCCATTGCCGTTAGGTGGATAGCCGCTCTGGCCTTGATCATAGCCCGGCTGCCCATAGCCCTGATCATAGCCCGGCGGCTGGCCGGCTGGCCCGTAACCCTGACCATAGCCTGGTTGTTGTCCCCAACCGGCCTGTTGCCCATACCCCGGTTGCTGGCTATACTGATCCTGCCCCCAACCGGCTTGTTGTCCCTGGCCGGCCTGCTGGCCATACGGATCTTGGCCGTAGCTCGGCTGCCCCTGGCCATAACCCGGTTGCTGCCCCTGCCCATAGCCTTGCTGGTCCCACCCAGGTTGCTGCCCATATTGCTCTTGCCCATAGCCCGGCTGCTGTGCATACTGGTCCTGCCCATAGCCCGGCTGCTGGCCGTATTGTTGCTGCGACCAATCTTGCTGCGCCGGTTGGCCGTAGCCCTGATCGTAGCCCGGCGGCTGCCCATATTGTCCCTGGCCGTAGCCAGCTTGTTGGCCGTACTGATCCTGCCCCCACCCGGCTTGTTGCCCATACCCCGCTTGCTGGCTATAGGGATCTTGGCCATAGCCGGCTTGCGCCTGCCCGTAGCCGGCTTGTTGACCATATTGGTCCTGGCCCCAGCCTGCCGGTTGCCCGTACTGCGCTTGCCCATAGCCTGGCTGCTGTCCATAGGCATCCTGCCCATAGCCCGGCTGGCCATATTGGTCCTGGCCCCAGCCTGCCGGTTGCCCGTACATCTGCTGTCCGTAGTCCTGCGGTTGCGGCGTGAAGCCCCAGCCCGCGCCATCGTAGCCCGGCCAAGGATTATCCCCGCTGGGAGGACCATAGCCATTGCCGCCGCCACTATAGGCATTAGGGTTATAGCCATTAGGATCATGGCTGCCCGGCTGCGCGACCCACGGCGAGGGCGGCGCGACGGGCGGCTGCCCATAGGCCGGCGGTTGGGGTCCCTGGTTCGTCAGCCAGGCCAGCAGATTTGGATCGATGAGATCCGACGCGGAAAATTGTTGTTCACCGCCAGGGGGCGTGCCACCAGCGTTCGCGGCGGCTCCCCAGGCCGGCGGCGCAGCGGCAGGCTGCTCCCAGGCCGGCGGATTTCCCCAGCCTGTGCCAGGGGCGGGAGGAGTGCTGGGCGTGGCGCTGAACCCACCCGCACCGTTCCATTGCGGCGGCGACGGCGGCGCGGCGGATTGTGGGCTGCTACGCAGCCATTCGGGCAACGCCGCCTCATCCACCAGTTCGACGGCGGCGAATGCCTGGCCGCCTGCCGGAGCCATGCCGCCAAGTTCAGGGCGCGACTGCGGATGACTGGGGGTATTCGACCAGCCGGCGGGAGCCATGCCATTGCCGCCGTTCGCCATGCTGTTGCCGCCGTTCGCCATGCCGAAGGCAGGCGTGGCGGGCGCGTTGGTGTCTGGCTGCGCGCGCAGCCACTGTGGCAGGGCATCGTCTTCGATGAACTCGCGGGCGCGCACGGAATGATCGCCCCCACCATCGCCACCGAACGGAGCGCCCTGGCCCCACGCCGCGCCCGCGTCATACCCGCCGTTCCACTGTTGCCCGGCGGGGTTCGCGCCATAATCGCCCGCCGGTGGCGGCTGCGGCTGGCGGCTATCGTCCATCTGTGCCTGGCCGTTTTGCAACCAATCCGGGAAGTTCTGCTCATTGAAGATCGTCGCGCGCGAGAAGCCCGGCGCTCCTTGCGGCGGAGCCTGCCCCCAGCCGATCTGGGGATCTGCCGCACCATTGCCGGAATACTGCCCGTTCGGAGCCGGCGGCTGCCAGTTACCCGCGTCCGGCGGGGTCGTCGCCCCCCCATAAGCCGGCGGCGCACCAAAGATCTCGCCCTGGCGCTGGTCGCGCAGGGCGCGCAGCCAGGCCGGCGCGTTATCATCTTCGCCGGTGGGAGAGCCATTCCACCCCGCCGTGGACGTGAGGCGCGTGCCGCAATACCGGCAGAATGATTGCGCGGCCTCATTTGGCCGGCCACAATTGGGACATGTATTCATCGGCCCTTCCCCTTTCGCGCGAGCGGCGTGACCCACACTCGATGTCCTACCGCGCGGCCCCTCGTATCCCCATGCTACCATAGCTCCACCCGATCCGCCACCACAATATGATTATGGATTATTGAACGAGCAGCCTCTTCTTCTACTTCTTAGTGTACCACTCGTTCTCACATCTGGCAACAGGCACACCAAGCCCCTGGCTCCCACTCGGCTCCATTGACCGCTCACCCTGGCCTTGCGGCAGACGCTGCAACGCACTTAACCACCACTCTGTGAACTCTGCACTATCGTATCCTTGCCAGATATGGTATATAAAAAGAGCGATCCATCTTTCCAGGCGGAGATCGTTGCATCTCCCACTTTCACCAACGAAGAGGAGTTCTCATGGCTCAACCAACTACCGTTCAGGCACCCAAGGTCCATCCACTCGTCATCGGTGGCGCGTATGGCCTTGCCGCTGCCATCATTCAGATCCTTGTCGTCCAGCTTAACCACACGGCATTGAAGGATAATAGCCTGTTGGGCTTTGTCGGCACCGTGCTGTTGCCCTTGATCGGGCTGTTCCTGGCCGGCCATTATGCGGGCCGCCACCAGCGCCTGGCGATCCTGCAAACCAGCGTGACTTCTGGCGCGCGTTCGGTCTTTTCCGGCACGGGGGCCGGCCTCGGCACCGGCGTCGTCTATGTGCTGGTGAGCCTGCTGGTCAACGCCTTCCTGGGCAGCCACCTGCCCTATCACACCGGTAGCTCGAATGCCTTCGGCAGTGTCATTGATGCCGCCGGTGCTACGCTGGGCTTCATCATCTGGCTGGTGCTCGGTGCCTTGCTGGGGACCATCGGCGGCTTCTTCGGCGACTCGCGCGCCCACAAGCAGCTCAAGAGCGGCAAGTAACCTTCTCGCACCCTTTATACGCCTCTGCTCGTCATTGGGCAGGGGCGTTTTTGTTTGCACCACCATCTGTGATCCGTCGCCAACCCAGCACGAGTGCCAGCGCGACGACCGCCCCCACCATATCCATCACCAGATCGCGCCCGTCCCACCATGTCGGCCAGGCATGCTTCGCCAGCGCCTGAATCGCCTCCTCCGTGAGCGCGCCAGCGACCATGACCGCCAGGAAGGCGGCGGGACGGGCGCGCAGAGCTGGCACAGCCAGCAGCAGCACCAATCCCGTCAAGCCGAAAAGCGCGGCATGGCCGATGATGTGGCTCAGCGGTGTAGCGAAGACGACATCGAAGACCTGGGCATAGCCTGGCCACACCTCACCCAGCCAGTCGAACGGAAAAAGTACCAGGCTCGCCGCCGCGAGCGGCCCCCCGATGAGTAGCGCGCGGCGAATATTTTGCGCCCGTCGGTCGCCCGTTGATGGTTGCATGGGCAACTCCTTTATATATATCGCCTCGCTTACTATGCGTGACATAACAGTAATCGATCATATGATTCACGTCAAGAGCGACACCGTGTGATGCATGCTGGACAGATAGCAAGCGCCATGTGTGGCGATGATCTATACTAAAGTCCGTGTGGCCGCGCCACGAAGGGCGCGGCGTTCAGCAGAAAGTGAGCAAAACCATGTCTCAAGCACAGGGCGGACCCCCGCCGCTCGATAAAGAGGGCGTGATGACGCCGAGCGGGCTGGAATATACCGATATCATTGTCGGCACGGGGCCGGAAGCACGCGCCGGCCAAGAGGTCACCGTGCATTACACTGGCTGGCTGACCAACGGCACGAAGTTCGATAGCTCCGTAGATCGCGGCCAGCCGTTCGTCTTCGGGCTGGGCCAGGGCCAGGTCATCAAGGGCTGGGATCTCGGCGTGGCGGGCATGCGCGTCGGTGGCCGGCGGCGGCTCAACATTCCGGCGGACCTGGGTTACGGCGTGCGTGGCGCGGGCGGTGTCATCCCGCCGAATGCGCGCCTGATCTTCGACGTGGAACTGCTGGGCGTGCGTTAATCAGCGTATCAGCGCCGGCCATATGCCGCCGTCAGTTCCACCTCCGTCGTGCAGTGCGCGGTTTCTTGCCGCGCCTGCTGCCACAGCTTTTGCCATTGGTCGGCGGTCGCCAGGTTGGCGCGGGCGACAATCGGCGTCACGCGGTCCATCAGCGCCAGATAATCGGCCAGCAACATCCGCCCGCCGCGTGTGGCGCGCGGCCCTGCCCGCACGGTGACGGTTTTGATGTGCCGTTCGCTCAGGAGTAATGGCGCGAAGTAGCGTTGGAGGTATGGTCCCACCCCCGGATGAATCCCCCGGCCCGCCGCGAGGTTGACGAAGATGCCGGTCAGCGCCGTCAGCGCCAGGCTTTCACTGCGCACCACCCCGAAATCGCGCACTTCGATCCACCCTTGTGGGCTGGTCACGCGCACCATCTCAGCCAGCAGTGACGGCCAGTAAGCGATTGGCACATACGCGGAATTCGCTCGCGCCATGCAGAACTGAAAGCTGTTGTCGGCGAACTCCAAGGGCTGCAACGCATCGCCAACCAGAAAGGTACAGTTATCTGGCAAGACCTCACCGCGTTGCACACCCTCAGCGGTGGCCTGATCGATCTGCTCGCGATTGTTGTCGCAACCGAATACGGTCGCGTTCGGGAAGCGCCGCGCCATCTCGCGCGCCCAGCGCCCGGTGCCACAAGCGACATCGAGGATCGCCAACGGGTTGCGCAATGGCGCGCTATAGTCGCCGTCGAATTCCCAGCGGAACATGAAATGCTGCAAATCCAGCCGGTTGATCTCCATCTGGCCCTGGCCGAAAATATAGTTTTCTTGCTGGCGAATCTCCCGCCCGGAGATCCGCTTGCGCCGGCGGAAAAAAGACCATGCCATCCTGACACCCCTCGCGCCACGCGGCACCGCTGTGTACCAAGCGCGCATCGCTGTATTTTTCCTCACTATCCTAGCAGGTGCGTCAAGGCGCGATGGTCGCTAGCCCATATGGCATGTACCGCCGTGTTGCCGGTATGAGCGATGTGGCTCCCGCCGCATCGTGATCCCTTTGCTTCGGTAAATCTTTTTTCACCTGCGCCCCCATAGCCCGAAAGGGCTGGTCGCACGATGAAAAGTTTGGTGTATACTCAACGCACGATCCGCTTTTTCGGAGGTTCTAACATCATGATCATCCTTTGCATCCTGGGCGTGCTGGCCCTTTCCGGCGTGGGCATCGCCGCGCAAACGACCGTCGGGCGCAACGAGATCTGGCAGCGCATTCCGCCGTGGGTCTTTGTCGGCGTCTGCGCCCTGCTCGTCATCGTTTCCATCTGGTCGTGGACGCTCTGAAGGCAGCAGCATTCACGGCTGGCTGGCGCTGTTTCCATCAGGCGCATGTGGGCCAATACCATGTGCATAACCTTGCGCATCCTGCTATAATCGACAGAGATTCATCCACGACGTGGAAGCAGGTGGCCGATGGCACGACATATTTTGGTGATCAATGACACACAAGACGTTCTGGACGCGATAAAGATGGTGCTGGAAGACGCCGAATATACTGTCACCACGCGCACCGAACCCACGACCACCGCCGCCGATGTTGAACATATCCAGCCGGATCTGCTGATCCTCGATATGCTCTTTGCCGGCAAGAATGTCGGTTGGGAACTGATTCAGGCGCTGCGGCTGCATCCAGCCACCGCACACCTGCCCGTCATCGTCTGCACCGCCGCCCGCCGCGAAGTGACCGAAAGCGAGAGCGTGCTGCTGGGCAAAGGCGTGTCGGTCGTGTATAAGCCGTTCGATATCGACGAGTTGGTCGCGGCGGTCGAACAGGCGTTGAAAGCGCCGGCCAATATCCCCGCAGACGATATTGCCGACCGCGCAGGAGAATAAGCGATGGGTGCGAACTGGCGCTAAATTTGCAGGAAGACCCCATGTCATTTTTTCAGCCGAAAGGAACCGAGCATGGGCTTCGAGCAATACCACGAGCCAGCCAACGAGCTTTCCGCCGCCACGCGCACCTTCGCGCGCCTCATCGTCTCACTGATCGAGGAGGCCGACGCCATCAACTGGTACGAGCAGCGCATCTCCGTCGAACCAGATGCCGAGGCGCGCGCCATCATGCAGAATTCGCAAAAAGAAGAGTTCAAACATTTTGGCATGGATCTCGAATTTTTGCTGCGACGCAAGCCGGAGTGGCGCGCGGCCTTGCAGCGTATCCTTTTTCAGTCCGGTGATATCGTCAAGCTGGGCGAACAAGGCGAAAAGGCCGAAGATCAGCAGTGATGGGGGGAGTTTCTTCCCCCTCACGCCCTTCCGATTTGCTATTTGTCACGGTCACGGGATATACTACGCAGGTTAGAAGTGAAACTGGGCGCGTGCGCCCATCCATCTTATACCGCTGTGCTAGCCACCCGAAAGGATCGTGTGCCTTCCCATGCCGACGAAGGTGATTTTGCTGCAAGAGGTGCCGGGGTTGGGCAAGCCCGGCGACGTGAAGACCGTGGCGGACGGCTATGCCCGCAATTATCTGTTGCCGCGCCAGATGGTGACGCAGGCCACCCCCAGCGCCCTGGCCACCCTGGGCGAGCGCGTGGCCACCGAACAACGCCGCCAGGCCAAGCTGAAGGCGGAATTAGACGCGCTGGCCGAGCGCCTGAACGCCGTGACCTTGACCTTCACCGTGCGCACCGGCTCACAGGGCCGCCTCTATGGCTCCGTGACGAACCAGGATATCGCCAACGCCTTGCGCGATACACAAAATATCGTCATCGACCGCCGCTCCATCGTGCTCAGCGAGCCGCTCCGCGCGCTGGGAACCTTTAAGGTGCCGGTGCGCCTGGGGACCGGCGTCGAGCCGGCGATTACCGTCGAACTCAAACCCGAAGAGGCGTAATTTCTTCGCGTTTTTGGCCCACTGCACCACCTCCTCTTAACCGAGCGTGTGGTGCTTTTTCATGCCCGCAAAACCCCGCGCGTAACGTTCTTCTTTATAGCTGTGAGATATACCTGAAGGAGCGCGTATCTTCCGTAAAAGGAGTACACCGTATGCCCGACATCCCCGCCCAAGTGCTGCATCGGCTGTTGCCGGCCCCGCGCGGTGCCGCCGCGTTGCGCCTGCGTGGCGACGGCCCCAGCGTGCCGGTGCAGGTCTACCAGGCGGCGGAACATGCCATCGCGCTGCGCTGCGAGGTGGAACGTGGCCAGGTGGTGCTGTGCGGCATCGTCGGCCAGGGTTACGACGCCGCGCCGCCGATCCTCGTGCGCCTGCTGCGCGCGGATGCCACGCTGGCTGCGGAAACGCTGGTGGAAGGCAGCAGCTTCGAACTTGATCCCGTGCCGCCAGGGGACTACCAACTCGCGCTTTTGCTGCCGGATCGCCTGCTGGTGATCGCGGCGCTGCCGCTACCGCTGCCGCCCGCGCCGGAGGTGTTCCCATGACCGAGGACCAGTTCGCGGACGCGCTGATCGCCGCCACCTGCGACGCCGAACGTGAGGCCATCATCCGCGCGGCGCTGGCGGCCCACCAGGCCGATCGGGTGGATTTCGCTCAGCAGGTGAAGTCCTATCACTTTGATCGCTATCTGAATGCTGATCTCGACAAGGCGTTCAGCATCGCCGACGGCATCGAGCAACTGGGCCATGCCGCGCACGACGAGGTGATCATCGCGCTGGGCTTGCTCGCGCGCGGCGACGCCGCGCGCCAGGGCGGCCACGCGCTGACGGCGATGGACCTGCACGAGCGCGCGGGGGCGCGCTTCCTGCGCGCGGGCGACCGCGTGGGCTGGGCGCGGGCGCGCGGCGGCTGGCTCGTCGCCGCCACGCATGCTGGCCGCGTCACCGCCGCCGATCTCGCCGAGATGGCGACCGTATGTGACATCCTTGCTGATGCCGGCCAGACATTCCGGCTGGCAGTTTTAGAGCAAAATCGGGGATTGGCCTATCAAAGTATCGGTCTTTTACAGCAGGCCATGCTGGCGTTTACACACGGCATCGCTTTGCTCACTGAACAAGACAGCGTTCTGCGCGCGATGTTGCTTGGTAATACAGCCAATATCCATCTCTGGCAAGGCGACCTGAAACAAGCACTCCTGCTGAAAAGCAGTGCCAGAAACAGCCTCATCAGCACGGGGAGCAGCGGTCCCGCCGCTATCGAAGAGATAGGTTTAGCGCATCTCGAGCGATTGCGCTGGCACAATCGGGAAGCAATTCGTTATATCGATTCCGCCCTCGCCTTGTTGAAGCAAGCCAAATTACCTCTTTCTCAAGCAAGCGCGCTGGCCTATCGCGCCGACATCCTTCTTTCGCTCAATCGACATGAAGAAGCCGAAGTTGATATCACCCAGGCCATTGCGCTGCTTCAGAATCTGCAAGTCCCCGTTGATTTAGCGCAGATACTCCGTCGGCGGACGCAAGTCCTCGCCCATGCCGGACGAGATCAAGAAGCCGTCGCCGCACTGCTGGAAGGCGAGCGCATTGTTACACAGGCAGGCTACTTACAAGAAGTCATTCTTATCGGTTTAGATCGCGTGGCTTTGCTTATGAAGCAGGGCAAAGTGACTGAGGCACGCGAGGCGGCTCTAGCACTGTTGCATGCGCCGGTCATTCGCGGAACCGAAACCTATCGGGGCATGGCGCTCCTGTGGGCAACCGAAGCGACGCTGGCCCTCGACAAGATCGCGTGGGCGCAGGCGATGGCGCGGGCGGTCATCAAACGCGGCGCACAACTGGAAGCGCCGGAATTGCAATATCGCGGCTATCTGGTGCTGGCGCGGGCGGCGCGGCGGGTGGGGCAACTGGACGAAGCGTGCGCCTATTATGATCGCGCTATCGGCTATATCCAGGCGCTGGTAAGCGAACTGGTGCTGGACCAGGGGGCGCAATTCCTGGAAGACAAAGACACCGTATACCTCGAAGCCTTGGATGCCGCCCTGGCTGCCGGCGACGCCGCCCACGCGCTGGCCTACCTGGAGCGCGGGCGCCTGCGCGCGACCTGGACGCTGGCACCGGCAACGGGCGATGAGGCCGGCGCGCGGCTGGCCGATCTGCGGCGTCGGCATCGCTATATCAGCGCATCGCTACTGACCCTGCCTGCGGATTCCCCGACGGCTTCCGGCGCGCGCGAGGAACTCAAGCGCCTGGCACGCCAGATCCGTGACATCCTGGAAAATCAGGCGCAGCACGCGGGCGGGGCGGACCATGTCGTCGATCTGCGCCTGCCGGATGCTCGGCGTGTGCCGCTGACGACGCTCGCCTATGCGCTGCTGGCGGACGATCTGGTGATCTTCGTCATCCGCGACGGGCTGGTCACGGCGGTGCGCGTGGCGGAGGGCGCGCGGCAAGTGCGCAAGAGCGCGCGGGCGCTCCGGCTCGCCATCGATACCCTGACCGAACGCCTCGCCACCGCTCCCGCCGCGCGCGTGGCGGACGAGGTGGCGCAATGGGCGGGTGCGCTACGCATGACACTGGCGAAGTTGTGGAACATTCTCATTCAGCCGGTCGCGCACCTTTTGCCGCCGCCCGACGCCCCCCTGGCGATCATCCCGCACGGCCTTTTGCACGCTCTGCCGCTGGCCGCGCTCCATGACGGACAGCACTACCTGGCGGAACGCTGGCTGGTGCAGTTCGTCCCCTCGTGCCAGGCGTTCACCGCTGTCGCCGCCGAGGCGGCGGCATCCAGGCCATTGCTGGCGCTGGGCTATGCCCAGGACGACGACCTGCGCTACACTCCCGCCGACGCGCGCCACGTGGGTTCCCTGATGGCTGGCGAGGTCTGGACGGATGAGGCCGCCACCGGCGAACGATTAGTGCGCGAGGTCGCCGGTCGGCAATACCTGCACATCGCGGCGCACGGCGCGCTGCGGCTGGACGTGCCAAATTCATCCTTCGTACAACTGGCCGACGGGCCGTTCCATCCCACCGACGTGCTGGAAATGGATCTGCGCGGCTGCCGCCTGGTGACGCTTTCGGCGTGCGAGACGGGGCTGGGACGCTTGAGCGGCGGCGACGAGCAGATCGGCCTGGTGCGCGCCTTCGGCATTGTGGGTGCGGAGGCCGTGCTGGCCACGCTCTGGCGCGTGGATGACGCCGCCACCTTCGCCTTCATGGATCAGGTCTATCGCCACATCGCCACGGGCAGCACGCCGGCTGAGGCGGTGCGCGCCGCGCAACTGGCCTTCATCCGCGCGCCCGACCCCGCCTATCGCGCCCATCCCTACTTCTGGGCCGGCTTTCACCTGACCAGCCAGGTAGTGCGCCCCGTGGCCGTGCTGGCGAGCGCGCGCACCGGCGCGATCCCGTCCCCGCCATCCCTGTGATTCATCCACCGGAGGTTTCTGTCATATGCTGCCATCATCTTTCAGGTACACCCGCCCGCGCTGGCAACTGGTGAGCGTCCTCGTCTTTTTGCTGCTGCTGGCCGGCTGCAACACCTCATGTGCATCGTCGTCAGCCACATCCTCGCGGACGACGACCACGACCACGACGACGGCGACCACGGGCTATATCGCGCCGACGCCCTGCGACAGCCCCGCGCCGGATACTTGCCGCTTCTGGGTGCCACACATCATCGCCGTGGCCGTCGCGCTGGATGCCCAGGCTAACGACGCGGCGAACCTGCCGGCCCTCGTCCCCGCCACGCTCAACGCTGAATTTGCGCTGAAAGTGGCACCCTATCGGACGGCCCAACTGCCGCCGGTGATCGCGTTCGCCGCCACGGCCACCGTCTTCGTGATCGATCCCGCCCTGAATGACGCCGCGCTGCTGACCGCCATCGACGCGATCAACGGCAAGATCGCCGGCGGGCGCGACGCGCAGGGCAACGCCATCGGCTACCTCCCGATCCGGGGGAGCAATGACTGGATCGTCGGCGCATCACCGGATTGGTATGGCACGCCTGCCGGTGCTGGGACCGATCAGGTGCATGGTAGCCCCGATGATCCGCCAAGCCCGACCAGCCCTGGTACGAAAGCATCGTCCACGCCATCAGCCACGGCGAACGGGCCGGCGACGAACGTGTATGTGCTGGATACCGGCTATCGTGACCAGAGCTTGCTGCCGGCGGCGGGCGTGTCGGCGGCCTTCGATAATCTGAAGACGACCTGGGATGAGACGGACCCCATCAGCGCGCTACCCAGCGATGCCGCTGTGCCGCCGCAATTGATCCCGCCCTATGAGTTCGATCAGGAAGATCCATCCATTGCCGCCGCGACGCCGGCACCAGCCTATTCGCCCAGCAACTATCGCGCGGTGGATGTGCGCGACCACGGCCTGGCGATCAGCGAATTGATCCATTGGGTCGCGCCGAACGCGAAGATCCACCTCATGCGCGTCCTCAACGATTACGGCGTGGGCGACCTGCAAACGTTCCTCGCCACGCTGAGTTATCTGCTGCAAAACGGCCCAAGCGGATCGATCATCAACCTCAGCCTGGATTACGGCCCCCCGGTTGATTGCCTGGCAAGGTTTTGGAACGCGGTGAAAACCAGCTCTGAGATCACCCAAGCGATCGCGCGGCAGTTCGGCACCATCGGCTGCAAGGCTGGCGGCACATCGGATCTGCTGACGAACAACCCGCGCTATCTCGCCCTCGGCGACGCCATCGAAGAATTGATCCAACTCCACAAAGATATCGTCGTGGCGGCGGCGGGCAACAGTGCCACAGCGGCGGGAGCGGAGAACGCGAACATGCCGGCGGCATTCTGTGGGGTGGTCGCGGTCGGTGCGCTCACCACGCCTTCCGGTGGCCTGGCCTCGTTCTCGAACCAGCCCGCCAGCCCGTGCCTGTTGGTAGATACGACGCCGACAACCCATGCGAATGGCGGGGCGTTCCACGTGAGCGCGGGCAGCCCCACGGACGCGCAAGCCTGGGGCGTGGGCGTGTGCAGCCTGCACTTCCAGAAGATCCTGCCCTATGATGCCAACCCGCCGGCAAACGGCCTGGCGCTGTGGACCGGCACGTCCTTCGCCACGGCGCTCGTCAGCGGCAACATCGCGGCGAATCCCAGCAGCGTACCGGCGGGCGGCGGCGCGGTGCCGATCACGAACCAGAGCGCACCGTGCTGAACCCGAAACTATAACGGCGGACAGGAATGTCCGCCCCACGATCACCTGGCAGAGCGCCATTCCTGTCTGTCACCTGGCGGACAGGGCAGTCCGCCCCACGATGATCGCCATCACTTCGTCTCCGGCACTTTAATGCCGAAGCGCGCGGCGAGGATCTGCCCGACGGTGACGGCCTGGTCCTCGGTGGCATCGGCGGGCGTGCCTTGTGCCGTCACTTGTGGCACGGCAACATCCGCCCTGGCCGGCGTGGTTGCCTGGCGATAGGCGGTGCGGGCCGCCGTCGTGCGCGCGGTCGCCGGCAGCACTGGCTCGGCGGCAGGTATGCCGCGCGGATGGTCCGGCGATCCCAGCCCCTCCCCAGCTCTGCTGGCAAGGCGAGTGCCAGCGTTTGAGGCTGCGCGCGTTGCGCTGGACCGCTCAGCCGGCAAACTTGATCTCCCCCTCTCCATCAAGGATGGGGAGGGGGCCGGGGGGTGGGGCCGCGCGCTACGCTGCGCGTCGTACCGGCGGCGCATGGCCGTCACCCGCTGGCGTGTCAGGCCATATTTTTTCGCTGCCGCGCCGTCGCCGTTCTCTTCAGCGAACCACAGGATGTCGCGTTCCTCGGCGGCGCTGAACGGCGGCGGCTCGTCGTCGGCCCGCGCGGTGCCGCGTCGCAGCGGCAGGTCTGGCAGGGCGGGCGCGGGATCGGGCGTGGCGTCCAGTTTTACGCTCCACTTGGCGTCGATGACGGCGTCATCCTCCGCTGCTGTTTCCGCCGGCATGGCGTCCGGCGGCGTGGCCACGGCGGGCAGCTCCTCGGTGATGCCACTGGACGGCAGCAGGCTGCCCCAGGCGCGCATCAGTTGGCCGGCGAAGCCGGCGGCGGGCAGCGCGGGTGCGGCATCGTCGCCCGCCCCATCGCTGATATCCGCTTCGCCCAAGGCGCGCAATGTGCCGTTGGTGCGCGCGATCAACATCACCCGGTCGCCCACGCGCACGGCATGCAGCACGTGGTTCGGCGCGAGTTGAACCTCTTCGAGCGACTCCAACAGGTGCCGCTGGCCCTGCGCGTTGTGGGTTTTCGCTGTTCCGCTGGGCGCGAAGCCACGCCGTTTCAGCGCGGCCAGTGCGCGCATCGCCAGATAGATTAGCCCGACAACCAGCGCCAGCTTCCATGTCACGTCCAGCAGCGTTTGCCACCAGGGTGCGGCAGGCGTCAGCGCCGTATCGTTGCTGAGCGGATCGCTAAGGTGCAGCGGCGTCTGCGCCTCCGTCGGATCGTTGCTGCCGGCGTGGTGGACGACCGGCGTCGCCTGCGGATGGCGCACGTTTGGCTCCGCTGTCGGCTGCCCCCCGAACGGGTAGCCCGCGACCGCTGTGGCCGCGCTGAACCGCTGGGTGGTGGTGCCGGGCTGTGCCGTCGCCTTGGGCAGGGCGGTGGTATGGGTGACGTGCGTGCTATGTGTCACGTGCGTTGCCACCCGCTGCACCACGGGCGAGGCCACGGCTGGCAACGGCACCGTCGTCGCGGGCGCGGCCAGCGACAGCGCGGCATCGCACGCCCCCAGCAGCGCCAGCGTGACCACCGCCAGCGCTACCTTGCGGTCGATCTTGCGGCGCACCTGGCTCCCAACCAGCCGCAGAAATGTTAAACGTGCGTCCATGCACTTCAATCCTTCCCTATGATACCCTTTACAGGTGATCAGTATGGATACCGGAGGACAGACATTCCTGTCTGTCACGTTTCCCCGGAGGACAGACATTCCTGTCTGTCCGGCCCCGTTGACCACTGTCTGTACCCGCAACGGGTATTACTGCATTACGAAATCCGGAAAATAAATATCGATCAGGTGCAGGTTGTCGAGCACCTTGGCAAATTGTGTGATAATCGCCTGCTTCAGCGCCGCTTTGCCATCCGCGGTCGCAAGCTGAGCCGTCGTCTCGCTGCTGAGCACCGTCGTCAGGATGTCTTGCAGCACGGTCATCCGCATATTCACCGTCTTGGTTACGGTTCCCTGATCGTCCAACTGTGGCGAAAACTCCAGCACGATCGTGATCTTCAGGTACCGGTTCGCGCCGGGATCAGCCAGGTTCACCACCCGATCCGGCATCGTAAAGGTCGGGCCAAGCAGAAAGCTGGAATCATGCACGATCTTCGTCGTCGTCACGTGCGGCGCTTTCGACAGCACGAAAAAATAGGTGCCACCCGCGCTCAGCGCGACCAACAACACCCCCAGCCCTCCCAGCAGCAACATCTTTTTCACAGATTCGCACTCCTCTCCGAAAAACTGGCTACGCGAATCCGTCCCCAGCCCCTAGCAACAGCAGGCGGTAGCGATTGAAACCGCGTTGGAGACGCGGGCGGTTGTCGATGCACCAGACGAGCGGGCGCATCCATTTGTGCGCGGGGGACGGCGGGCGGTTGAAACCGCGCCGTTGGGGCCATTCGGCCACAAAACCCGCCTACGCGGGTTGGGATCCGAGTCCGCGACGGCGGACTTCGTCGCCGTCAGGCGCTTAGGCGCGGTTTCAACCGCCCGCCCGTCCCCCGCTCGCCATACCGCCCGCCCGTCCCCCACCGGCGCGGTTTCAACCGCCCGCCGTCCCAGGCGTCACCCCCGCTGCCGTCGCGGGGCCATAGAGGATGACGATGACGGCGCGGCGGTTTTGCTCGCGGTGGGCGCGCGTGTCATTGGGTACTATCGGCTGATATTGCCCGTAGCCCACTGCTGAAAGCCGCTGCGGCATGATATGCTCGACATCCGTGAAAAAACGCACCACAGCCACGGCGCGGGCCGCGGAAAGCTCCCAGTTCGTCGGATATTGCGCGCTGGCGACGGGGATGTCATCCGTGTGGCCCTCCACCCGCACTGGATTCGGCAGCGTAGCGATGTAAGTGCCGATCTGCTGCAACAGCGCCACACCGTCGGGCTTGATCTGGTCGGTGCCGTTATAAAACAACAGCGCGCCGGAGACCGTGACGGCGATGCCTTCGTGCGTGATCTGCGCCGACACCTGCTGCGGGCTAACCTGCGCCTGCTGCTCCACCTGCTGAATGATCTGTTGGATGTGCTGGTAGTCTTGCTGTTCCAACTGAATGACCGCCGCGCCGCCCCCGCTGGACGACGTGAGCGCCACCGGCTGCGATCCTTGCAACACGTTCACGTTGAACGCGCGCCGCAGTGATCCGGCCAATTCCTGGAACTTTTTCGCGTCGGTGGTAGACATGGCGAAAAGCAACACGAAAAAGACCATCAGCAGCGTGATCAGGTCGGCATAGGTCAGCAGCCACCGTTCGGCATTTTCTTTGCTCGCCGCTTTTTTCTTGCGTGCCATCGCCCCTCACCCCTTCGGATCGATCAATTCAGTGATTTTCACACCGAAATATTCGTCGATGACGACAACCTCGCCGCGCCCGATCAGCTTATCGTTCACCAGAATGTCCACCGGCTCCCCGGCCAGGCGCTCTAATTCGATGATGGAGCCGCGCCCCAGGCTCAGCACCTCTTGCAGCGTCATGCTGATGCGCCCCAGTTCGATGCTGACGCGCAGCGGCACATCCAGCAACAACCCGATGCCGGCATCCGCCGCCACCTCGTCTTGCGCCAGCAACTCCGGCAGGCGCGGCCCCGGCCCCACCCCCGGCCCCTCCCCAGCGAAGCTGGAGAGGGGAGATGCGGCGGCGTGCGCCGCCGCTGGGCTTGCGGTCGCGGTCGCCGCTGGTGTTGCCCCTGCTGCCGGCGCGGTCGCGGTCGCCGCTGGCCCTGTTTGGGTGGTGCCAGAATGCGTTGCCGTTGCTGCCGACGCGGCGGGCGCGATGCCCAGCTCCGCCAGTTCCTCCGCGCTGATCTCGTCCCCCAGCTTCCCCGCCGCCCCATCCCCCCGCCTCATCGACGCTAGCGAAGGATCGTCTCGGCTCCCCTCTCCATCCGCAGATGGGGAGGGGTTGGGGGTGGGGCTATCCCCCAGCAGAGCGGCTAGTTCCTCGCTACTGATCTCGTCGTCAAGCTGATCCGCCATCGTCAGGCCGCCTTCTTCGCTGCGCTGCCGGCGCTGTCATCCGCCGCGCCCGCCGCCTTCTTTTTGTCGCGGGCGACCATGCCTTCGAGCTTCTGGCGCACCACACGCGGATTCTCACCGGATTGCACGGCCAGCACGCCTTCCAGCGCGATCTGGCGATAAAAGAGTTCCTCGTGACTCTTGCGCTTGAGCTTGCCGCCCAGCGGCAACCACAGCAGATTCGCCGTGGAAACGCCCCAGAGCGTGGCGATAAAGGCGACAGCGATCTCTGGTCCCAGCGAATTTGGGTTCGAGAGGTTGCTGAGCACGTGGACCAGGCCCATCACCGTGCCGATGATACCCATCGTCGGCGCGAAGCCCCCCATCGCTTCCAGCATACCGAACAGCACTTCATGGCGTTCGCCCAGGTTATCCATCTGGCTTTCCAAAATGTCGCGCAACGTTTCGGCATCGGTACCATCCACCGCGAGCATGATCGCCTGTTTCACGAAGGCATCGTCGATCTCCTGCGCATCGGCTTCCAGCGCCAGCAAGCCATTTTTGCGCGCCTTTTCCGCCAGCTCCGTCAGACGCTCGATCAGCACGTGCGCATCCATTTTCTGCTGCTTGATGGCGATCTGAAAAAGCGTCGGCAGCTTCATCACGCATTCCAGGGGATAGGCGATCAGCGTCGCGCCGATGGTGCCTCCGAAAACGATGAGCATGGCCGAGGGCGCGATGAGCGCGATGGGGCTGCCGCCTTCCATCAACATCGACACGATGAGCGCACCAAAGCCCACGCTCAGGCCGATGAGGGTCGAGAGGTCCATCAGCGATCATCCTCCGGTGTGGTCCCACCGTCAGCGTGCGCCCCATGCGCCTCTGCCCAGCGCAGCATCGAAATAATGTTATTGGCTCCGCGTGGCGCGGTCTGGCGGTGATACTCGGCGATGCGCCGGACCACCTCCGCCGCTGGCTCACGCACCAGCAATTTCTTATGATCGATCAGCGACACCACCGTATCAGGTGTCGTTTCCACAAACTCAATGAACTCAACATTGACATAAAAGTGGGTGCCGTCAAACCGTGTCAGCTCGATCATGGTGCGATCCTCCCATCTCCTCAATCGGCGCAGCCCCGTGCATTCCCAGTGCATTTCCATTGTAGTGAGGTTGCGGAAAAGCGGACTATGGGCGAAAGTCCCGACTTTGCGGCACGCACCAGCCCAGGGGCTTCAGCGCGGTACGCGGGACGCCGATGATGGGAAGGAGCATCACCCAGAAGGAGCGCGTGAATCGATGACGACCCCCACACTGGCCCAGGCCGCCGCACGGGCGCGGGCGCAGCAGCAATATCAACAGGCGCAGGCGCTGACGGTGACGCCGGGGCAACTGGTGGTGTTGCTGTACGATGGCGTCCTGCGTTTCGCCCGCCGGGCGCGGCTGGCGCTCGCCGACCGCAATTATGAGGCGGCGCATAATGCCCTCTGCCGGACGCAAGCGATCATCGCTGAACTGGACGCCACCCTCAATGATGAGGCCGGTGCCATCGCCACCAACCTGCACCGCATCTACGCCTACTGCCTGCAACGACTGATCGAGGCCAACGTACAGAAAGACGCGGAGCGCGTCGGCGAGGTCATCACCCATTTCGAGGCGCTGCTGGAAGCCTGGCGGCAAGCGGTGGGAACCGGCCCCACCCCCTAACCCCTCCCCATCTGCGGCTGGAGAGGGGCGATCTCCAGTCCGCGACGGCGGACTTCGTGGCCCACGGCCCTTAGGCGCGGTTTCAACCGCCCGCCGTCCTGGCGTTCGCTGGCGTGGCGCATCGCGCGGTTGCAACCACCCGTATTCCTGATAGGAGATGAGCGCATGGACGAGTTTTTGGCGGTGTGCGGCCAGTTGCACGACCTGACGGCGGCGCTGCAAACGGCGCTGCTGGCGGAAGATATCCCCACCTTCACGCAGATCGTGCGCGGGCGCGGCCCGTTGCTGTGGCGCGTGGTGGCGCTGTGGGAGGCGGCGGCACCGGCGGCGCGGCTGGCGATGGAGCCGGAGTTGCGCGACGTGCTGGCGGCGAACGCCCTGGTCATCGAAGCCGGCGAAGTCTGGCTGCGCGCGACACGGCAACGTTTGCTGGCCCTGCGTCGTGGCGTGGCCGTGCGGGATCGTTATCGCCCCCCGCTGGCCCTGCTGCCCCACTGAACTGATCTCCCGCTATGCGTTTCAGGTGAAGGATCACCCATCTCCCTTCAATGGAGTGATCTTCCCAATGGACAAATCTCCGGCAGCCGCCAAGCGGCCAATCCCCCAAAAGTCCCTGGTGCGGGCAGTGATCTGCGTCACACTGGGGGCGCTTTTAGCAGGTGTGGCGGGAGGCTACGCCATCTATCGCCTTGATCCACAGGGGCGGAGCGTGATCGCGCGATGGTTGCAGCAGCAAGCACCAGCGGTGGCGCAGGCCACCAGCACGCCGGCAGCCGGCGCGACGCCCGGCGCGGAGCCGACCAGCACGACCACCATGTTGCAGCAGTTCAACGCCGCCATCACCAGTTACCAGGCGCAGCCGATGGACGCGCGCACCGGCCTGCGGCTGATCATCCCGCGCCTGCACATCAACGCGCCGATTGTGGAACGCGGCCTGGTGGGAGGCTGGATGGTGGTCGCGCCCGGCGACGCAGTGACGCATTTCATCTATTCCGCCTATCCCGGTGCGGCGGGCAACGCCATCCTCTATTCTCACGCCGGTACGGTCTTTCGTCACCTTGACTCCATCGCCGTCGGTGATACAATCCTAGTTCAGACGCCGCAAGGCAGCGCCCAATTTCGGGTACGTGAATTGCGGATCGTCGCGCCGACGGATCTGTCGGTGCTCGACACGACCCAGAGGGCGACCCTGACGCTGCTGACCTGCTATCCCTTCATGGTGGATTCATCGCGGCTGGTGGTGATCGCCGATCTGGTTGGCCCATAAGGAGGTAGCCTACTATGCCAGGACCGGCCATGACTACGTGGCACAGCCCCACCCAACCGATGCAGGCATCCGACGCGCGCCTGGCGTGCCTGGTGGACGACCTGTGGCGCACGCACTTCGCCGATGTGCCGCGCCCGAATGCGGTGGTGACGGGCTTCGGCTATCCGTGGCAATGGCGACTGGGAAGGATCCGCATGTCGCTCGACGGTGGCACCACCGAGATCACGCTCAACGGGTTATTGGATGACCCGACGGTGCCGCGCGAAATTTACGTCGCCATCATCGCGCACGAGATCGTGCATTACGCACAGGGCTTCGCCTCGCCCTTGCCCCGCGCGCAACGCCACGCCCACGCGGACGGCGCAGTGAGCCGCGAACTGGCGCGGCGCGGGCTGGGCGCGACCGAAGGCGCGCTGTTGGCCTGGGGCGCGGATGTGTGGCCGGCCCTGCGGGCGCGGCAATTGGCGGCGCGGCGGACCCGACGCGCACCGCTTGTGCTAGCCCCTTGCGCTGTCGCGGGGAATATGGTATAGTGTATCAAAGCGATGCAGACAATCGCCTGGCAAGGTTGCCGCGCGTCCCCTGTCGCACGCTCCACCGTGCAGAGCGCATGTTGCAGAAAAAATGGCTCTGCACCCCCTATCGGTCCGTGACATCACCCCTTCCCTGGAAGTTGCCCTTCCAGGGCATGTGTGCAATCCACGGCTGATCCACAGAGCTGCCGCGCCGCTGCCTGCGCACCACATGGCTGCATCTCGTCGGCCCACGCTGCGCGGCGTCGCTCAACCATCACCATTTTTCACCCATCGGGAAGCTGTATGGCGTGTCATCTCCATGCACCACCAGCCCCCATCATCACCCACCCGCGAATAGCAGAGAGGTAGGGCGTCTATATGTCCTTGACCACGCGTGAACCCACATCCTATGCGCCTGGTCTGCGCCCCAAGCATGTGAATATCACCGAGCTTGAGAGTAAATCACTGGAAGAATTGCGCGATCTCGCGCGCGAACTCGACCTGGCTGGATATACCAATCTCAAGAAGCAAGACCTGATGTTCCGGCTCTTGCAGGCCCATAGCGAACAACAAAGCACGATCTTCGCCGCCGGTCTTTTGGAAGTCGTTGAAGACGGTTTCGGCTTCCTGCGCCAGGAGCGCTTCTTACCCGGCTCGATGGACGTGTACGTCTCCCAGTCCCAGATCCGTCGCTTCGGCCTGCGCCCCGGCGACATGGTCTCCGGCCAGGTACGGCCCCCCAAGGAGAGCGAGAAATATTACGGCCTGTTGCGCGTCGAGGCCGTCAACGGCATGGACCCCGAAATCGCCAAGCGCCGTCCCCATTTCGAGACCCTCACCCCCATTTTCCCCGACAAGGTGTTCAACCTGGAAACTGATCCCGCCAACCTGACGGGCCGGCTCATCAACCTCGTCGCCCCCATCGGGCGCGGCCAGCGTGGCCTGATCGTCGCGCCCCCCAAGGCCGGCAAGACGATCTTGCTCAAAAACATCGCCAATGCCATCGCCAAAAACCATCCCGATGTGCATCTGATCATCGCGCTGATCGCCGAGCGCCCCGAAGAAGTGACCGACATGCGCCGTTCGGTGAAGGCCGAGGTCGTCAGCGCCACCTTCGACGAAGCGCCCGAAACGCACACGCGCGTCGCCGAGATGGTGCTGGAGCGCGCGAAGCGCCTGGTGGAGTCCGGCAAGGACGTGGTGGTGCTGCTCGACAGCCTCACGCGCCTGGGCCGCGCCTATAACCTGGCTGTGCCGAACTCTGGCCGCACGCTCTCCGGCGGTCTCGATCCCGTCGCGCTCTATCCGCCGAAGCGCTTTTTCGGCGCGGCGCGCAACATTGAAGAGGGCGGCAGCCTGACGATCATCGCCACCGTGCTGATCGACACGAACTCCCGCCTGGACGACGCGATCTACGAAGAGTTCAAAGGCACCGGCAACAGCGAGATCACGCTGGACCGCAAGCTCTCCGAGCGGCGCGTCTTCCCCGCCATCGACATCTCGCGCACCAGCACCCGCCGCGACGACCTCCTGCTGGACGAGCGCAGCGTGCGCGCCATCGTAACGATGCGCCGCATGTTCACGACGCTGGCCGAGCAGCGCGGCATGGACGCGATGGAAGCGGTCATCAACCAACTCGCCAAGACCAGGGACAATGCCGAGTTCCTGACCGGCCTGAACCGCACCATCTCGTAAGCATTCGTAGGGCGGACAGCGATCACCCGGAGGACAGACATTCCTGTCTGTCACTACAATCACCCGGAGGACAGACATTCCTGTCTGTCACGCTCCCAATGACCACCGTCTTTCCCCTCGAAGGATATCCTGATTATCGTTACCGATACTAACGGAGGTCTTAGTATCGTTTGGGAGGGCGAAACGATACTAACGACTTTCTTAGTATCGCCAGCCGATAATCAGGATCAGCAGAAGGTGTGCTAGCGATGGGCGACGATTCGGCGCGTGGCAACGCGCTGTATTACGGTGATAACCTGACGATCCTGCGCCAGCAGATTGCGGATGCCGCGGTCGATCTCGTCTATCTCGACCCGCCCTTCAATAGCGCCCAGGATTATCACCTGATCCATAAAGGGCAGGAAACACCGCCGACGCCGGCCTTCGCCGACACCTGGGCGTGGGACACGGCGGCGGAGCGCGCCTTTGCCGATGTCGTGCAGGGCGAGGGGGCGGCAGCGCGGATCTTGCTGGCGCTGCGCGACCTCATCGGCACGAACGGCTTGCTGGCCTACCTGACGATGATGGCCCCGCGCCTGGTCGAATTGCACCGCGTCTTGCGGCCCACGGGATCGCTCTTTTTGCACTGCGACACCAGTGCCAGCCATTATCTGAAGATCCTGCTAGACGGCATCTTCGGCGCGGCAAATTTTCGCAACGAGATCGCCTGGCAACGCACGCAGCCCAAGGCGCACGTGTCCCAGCGCTTCTCCCGCGCCCACGATGTCATCCTCTGGTACGCCAGATCGCCTGCCGCGCGCCTGCGCCGGCAATATGTCCCCCACGCCCCCACCTACGTCGCTAGCTTCTATACCCACGTGGAACCCGCGACGGGCCGGCGTTATCGCCTGGATAACCTGGCAAATCCCAACCACGATCGGCCCAACCTGACCTATGAGTTCCCGCCCGGCAGCGGCGTGGTGCGCGTCTGGCGCTGGACCCGCGAACGCATGGCGCAAGCGTGGGCGGCGGGCCGCGTCGTCGTCCCCGCGCGCGGGCAGGTCGTCGCCTACAAACGCTACCTGGACGAGATGCCCGGCACGCCCGTCACGGACCTCTGGACGGACATCGAACACTTGCATCACGCGCACCAGGAACACCTGGGCTACCCGACGCAGAAGCCCCTGGCGCTGCTCACGCGCATCATCGCCGCCAGCACACGAGAGGGTGCCATCGTGCTCGATCCGTTCTGTGGCAGTGGCACAACCCTGGTGGCTGCTCAGCGCCTCGGTCGCCGGTGGATCGGCATCGACACCGCCGCCAGTGCCATCCAGCTCACCCAGGCACGCCTGCTCGCCGCGTCTGGACCAGATATTGCGCCGCCCTTCACCGTCGTCGGCGCGCTCCCCACCATGAGTGCCGACGGCGATCATCGCCCCTGAAAGGATACGACCCCCAATGGCTGATGCTGGCTCCTATGCCGCTTTCCGGCGCGACCTCGACGCCGTGCTGGCCCAGCGTGATCCCCAGGCGCTGCGCGCCTTTTTGGTCGCGCGCGGCCAATGGCCGGCTGATACGACGATGGACCCCGTCGCCGCCCTCTGGTTGATGATCGCCGCCAGCCCGAACCTGACGGCGCTGCACGCCGAGGCGCGTGCCTGGCTGGCCCAGCACGGGCGCGGCAGCGAGGCCGATGCCATCACCGGTCGGCCTGGTGCGCCGCCCACCCCGCGCCGCCGCCCCGGTCCCCACCGCCCTAAGAAATAGTGCGGCCTTCTCGCCCTGCGCATGCACCGCCAACTGCCGTACACACACCGCCCCTCCTGCACGCCGCTTGCCCGTTTCCGCCATCTGGCACACATGGCTTGACAGGGGCCGGTTCCCCTTGTATCCTTGGGCTGAGGGAGACTGGGCAACTGGCACCGGTCATCCCATCCACCACCAGCCGGCCCCTGTGCCGGCGCTTCCCAAGGAGTTTTCTTCCATGAAACCAGCATATCTCGTTGGCGGCCTTGTCTTTGTAGCCTGCGTCGCCATCGCCATCTATTACCTGATCCCGATCCCCGGTCAGGCGCACATCCTGGCTTCCGTTCCCGGCAAGCGCGACGTGACGCATGCCATCGCCTTCTTCGTCGTCGGCGTCGTCGCCCTGCTCGCCGCGCGGTTCATGGCGAATTCATCGGCCAAGGCGTAATCGCGGCCCGAAAAGATCGTATAATTCACTCGCAGCCTGAGTTCAGGGGAGTGTGCGCACTGCCTGCTCCCCGTTCCGCTGCCCTTTCATGGAAGGAGGCACAGTATGGCGAGTGGATCATCGGCCCGGCGCACAGGGAACCCCTTCTTTTTCTTTGCCGGCATCGTCTTCGTGGCGATCTGCGTCCTCGGCGGCATCTTTTACCTGATTCCCGGCTTCTATCATCCCTTCAGCAATGACGCGGCAGGCAATACCTACGCACATGCGAAGATAGCCGGTGGCTTCTTCCTCGCCGCCGTCCTCGGCCTGATCGTCGTGCGCGCCAGCCGCCCGCCATCCAACGATGGGACGACCATCCCGTCAGATACCCCATGATGTTGTTCGACAAAGCCGCCGGCTATGCCCAAGCCGCCCGCGCGCAGCTCCAGCCCGACCGGCTGCGGGCCTCTATGCGCGCCGTCCACACCGACACCTGGGCCTCGCTGGCTGTTTTCGTCGTCGCCACCCTGCTGCGGCTGAACCACCTGGCCCTGCCCCAGGATAATTATGACGAGGGCGTCTACACGGCGTCCTTGCAAGCGCTGGCCGCTGGCCACCCGCTCTATGCCCAGGTCTACTGTGGTCAGCCGCCGCTCTTCCTGCTGAGCCTTTTGCCGTGGTATCGCCTCTTTGGTGGCACGCTTTTCGCCGCGCGGCTGGGTGTCGTCGCCTATTCGCTGGTGGGCCTCGCCGCCGCCTGGTGGCTGGGTCGCTTGCTCGGCGGACGCCGCAGCGCCCTCATCGCGCTGGCCCTGCTCGCCTTCGATCCGCTCTACCTGGCGCAGTCGCGCGCGGTGGACGCCGAAGCGCCCGCCCTGGCCGCGATGTTGCTGGCCGTGGCGCTGGCGGTGTGGTCATGGCAGACCAGGGCGAGACACGCGGGCAAAGCCGGCCTTGATGATGCAGGTAACGTTGGCGTAAGCATGGCATGGTTGCGCACCCAATGGCCGATTTTGTGGCGACCGGCGCTTGTGGGCGCGGTCTTCGCCATCGCGTTCATGATCAAGCTCTTCGTCGTGCCGGCGCTCATCCCCATCGCCGCATTTTTGCTCGTCGACGGCCAGCACCTAAAGACGCACCTGTGGCCAGCTGGCCGCGCAGGTCGGCTGAACCGGCCTGATACCAGCCTGCGTAGGCAGGCTTCGCGGCGAAACGCCCAGAGGCGCGGGTTCCCCCGCTGGCCCGTCTCCGCATCTCCCCTGGGGTTGTGGCCACGGTGGCCGGTCATCGCCGCCAGCGCGGGCAGCTTTCTTCTGGTCGTGCTGGTCGTCTTTTTCGCGCAGGCCGATCCGGCAGCGGAGTGGGCGCAGGTGATCGGCCTGCATGCGCGGGCCACGGGCGCGGTAGGCAGCCGGCTGGATAACTTCGGCACCTTCGCGGGCGCGTGGTGGGAAGCGCCGGTCGTCCTCGCGGGGATATACGCCGGCTACCTGGGCTGGCGGCAGCGCCGATGGCTGCCGGTCGTCCTCGCCGCCTGGGGCGGCGCGTCGATCCTCGTGCTGGCGGTGCAGACGCCGCTCTTCACGCATCACCTGGCGCTCATCCCACCGCCGTTCATCCTGGCGACCGCCCTCTTGCCGAACATGGGACGCGCATCACGGACAGCCCGGCGACCTGCACGGAAGAACGCGGAAATGGCCTTCCGTGATCTCCGTGTCAATCTCCGTGGCCTCCGTGAATCGTCTCCCCCGATCCCGCTCACATATATCATCATCACCGCCTTGCTGCTTATCGCCGCCATCACCGGCATCCAGCAGCAGATCGCCGTGCAACAGCAGCCGCCGGTGGGGATGCTGCAAGCGGCGAACGATCTGCAAGTGCTGACCCAGCCGGGCGATCTCGTGGTGACGGACGATCAGATGATCGCCGTGGTCGCTGGGCGTCCGGTTCCCGCGCCGCTCGTCGATACCTCGCTGGTGCGCATCGCATCGGGCGCGCTGACGACGCAGCAGGTGATCGCCGTCGCCGCCGACCCGCGCGTCACCGCCATCGTCTGGTATTCGGGGCGCTTCGACCGGTTGCCGGGCTTGCGCGCCTGGGTGACGACCCACTTCATCCGCGTCATCGACTATGGCAACGGGCGCGGGTTATATCTGCGCACGCCGCCATCCGTCGGCCCACCAACAGGCTAACTATGATGCCAGGTTCGCGCAATAACGAACGCCCAGCCGAACGGCCACCTGCCGATCGCTGGGCGCGCTATTTCTATACGGTGCCGGGCGTGGTGCGCCATGCGGCATCAGGCCGACACTGAGGGGAGCGAGGGTGGGGGTGAGGTGGCGGAGCCGCTGACCAACTCATGCTGGCTGATACGCAACACCTGCGCCAGCCGGCGCATAATCGAGGGTGACACGTCTTCTTGCCCATGTTCCACACGGGTGATGGTGTCACGCCGCAGCTCTGAAAGATCCGCAAGCTGGCTGATGCTCATCCCCTGCCGCTGGCGGGCCTGCCGTAAACCACGCAGTCGCATACGAAAACCTCCGCATTGAGGTGCAAAACATCCGTCCACGCCAGGCGCCGTTGCCTGTCACAAGATGGCCGGCTGCCGTCATCATTTCGATGACCGATGCGTTGATGCTCACTACGCCGCCCTCTCGTCCATGCGGGCTGGCATAGCCTTGCTTCTCTATCATACCGCATAATCGCGCCTCTGTCCAGATCAAGAGGTTATGCAGATATGCATCTGGCATGTTAGTGAACCAACCAACTTCATGCCCGCGCCTGGCGCGGGGCTGCCGAACCCCAGCCTGCGCAAGCAGACTTTCAGATCGCAGTCGTGGATTTACCCGCCAGCCGGTGCGGCACTGTGCCAAAGCCCTGAACCGCCCCAGCGGAGTAGCACTATACGGGGCGCGGGTGGTATGCTGGGGGCATACATCACGACCAACGGCGGGACAAGCATAACCGCCTTACGCATCGCTCTCTAGTTGATGACTGAAATCGAACAGAAACGAGGAGTTTACTGCATGGCCATACAGAAAGTCGGCGTCGTGGGCTGCGGCCTGATGGGCAGCGGCATCGCGCAGACCGCCGCGCAGTCCGGCTTTGACACGCTCGTCACCGAGGTCTCGCAGCCATTGCTGGATCGCGGTATGCAGCGCATTCAGGGTGCCTGGGCGACGATGCAGAGCAAGGGCAAGCTCACGGCGGAACAGGTGGCGGCCAATCAGGTCCGCCTGCGTTCCACGCTGGATCTGAACGACTTCGCCGACCGCGATATCGTCATCGAAGTCATCATCGAGCAGAAGGAGCCGAAGCTCGCGCTTTTCCGCCAGCTAGACGCCATCACGCCGCCCGCAACGCTGCTGGTCAGCAACACCTCCTCTCTGCCCATCACCGAGATGGCCGCCGTCACGAAGCGGCGCGACAAAGTTGCCGGCCTGCACTTCTTCAATCCCGTCCCCGTCATGAAGCTGGTGGAGATCGTGCGGACGGTGGAAACGAGCGATGCGACCGTCGCCGCATTGCGCCAGTTCACCGAAACGATGGGCAAGACACCGATCATCGCCAAAGACACCGCCGGCTTCGTCGTGAACTTCCTCCTGATCCCCTATCTGCTCTCCGCGATCCGCATGTACGAGCAGGGCGTGGCATCGATGGAAGACATCGACGCCGCCATGCAGCTTGGCACGAACTACCCGATGGGACCCTTCACCCTGACCGATTACGTCGGCCTGGATACAACGCTCTACGCCGCCGAGGTCATCTATGCCGAGCATCCCGAACCGGCCTACGCTCCCCCCGCCCTCCTGCGCCGGATGGTGACGCTGGGCCGCCTGGGCCGCAAAACCGGTCAGGGCTTCTACGACTACACCGACAAATAGGCCGCGCAAGCACCAGCCGGCGTAGATGCGGCGAGGGGGGGCCGGGGCGAGGGACGGCGGGCGGGGCCGGGGCGAGGGACGGCGGGCGGTTGAAACCGCGCCTAAGCGCCTGACGGCGACGAAACCCGTCTACACGGGTTCTCACGAGGCATGGTCGATCATGCTCCGATCATCGTTGTCACCCCAGGAACGGGGCGGCGGACAGGAATGTCCGCCCCACGATGGGTGCTATCCGCCCGATGACAATCAAAATCCGTTTCACGATCCTTGTACGGGCGCGATGAATCGCGCCTCCGTCTCCTGCGTCCCACCGTCCTACGCCCGCCGCCCCTCGTCCCACCATCCTACACGCGCCCTCCTGCCTCTTGTGCATCGACTTTTCCCCCATTTGGGCGGTTGCTGTCTCAATATGCATGTGAACTGCGTTTAATAAAGTAGGTGGGCGTGCTAGAGCTTTCCTTGTGGCACCCTAGCGCCCTATACTATTTTCAGAACACGCAATTTTCTTGATGAGGTTGTGCGCGGGTGCGGCTTGGCGCTCGCCCGCATGGAGAGGAGCCATCCCCGATGTTGCCCCAGGATGCCACATTGCCTGAAACTGAGCCATCATCATTGCCGATTCCCTTCCCGAATCAAGCGCCGGCTACCACTCAGCCGCCCACCCTGCCGATCATTGAAGGCGAGCATCGCCAGCTCGCACCCGTGCGCGCAGAACCGTTGCTCAACATACAGCAGGTCAGCCGCGTGGCGTATTCCACCATCGGCGGCATCATCCTCTTGATCGCGGTGGTGGCCATCATCACGTCGCTGGTTTGGTTCGTCGGCGATCTGCATGCCATCGCCACCACGCCCATCCCCGCCTACGCCACCGACCACACGACGTATACGCGCGATGCCATCATCACCGCTGCGGTCAATCTGCTGGCGAATCTGGTGCTGGTGTTGGTGCTGGTCGAGGTCTTTTCCGCCATCGTCAGCTTCGTGCGCCTGCACCGCGCCTCCGCCCGCCCGATCATCCTGGTGCCGCTGTATATCGTCATGCGCGCCATCGTCCTGCTGGGCGGCCAGTTGTTCCTGAATCCGCCGACCGCCAGCACCGGGACGACAACCTTCCTGCTGATTCTGGGCGAGATGGGTGCCTTCGCCCTGGTGGGCCTGGCGCTGAGTGCCGCCCTGGCCGCCCTGCGCGAGCCAACCCCGCAAGATGAGGCGAAGCAAGCATGAGCGAAACAATGGTGTCGCTGGGCCAAGCGGTGCTGGACAGTCAGCCATTCAGCGTCTTGCTGGGCGCACGCCTCACCGCCTTCGCGCCGGGCCAGGTGGAACTGGTGGTGCCGTTGCGGGCGGAGTTGCTGCAACAACACGGCTTCGTGCATGGCGGCGTGCTGAGCTATGCCGCCGATAATGCGCTCACCTTCGCCGGCGGCTCGGCGCTGGGCAAGCCGGTGGTGACGGCGGGCTTCACCATCAATTATCTGAAGCCGGCGCAAGGCGAACGCCTGATCGCCCGCGCCGCCATCGTTGTCGCCGGCAAGCGCCAGGCCGTCTGCCGCTGCGATGTCTTCGCCGCCACCGGCCCCGACGAATATCTCTGCGCTGTCGCCCAAGGGACGATCATGATGATGGGAGCGGGCGACGCGGATGCCTGAGCGAGCATCGTAAGCGGAGCATACCAAATAGTTTCGTGTGACAATCAGCCTATACCCCGTGACAATCCTTGACAACCATGCTATACTCCTCGCAACAACGGATCAGTGAGAGGAGGGCGTAGCCGATGGCACAGATGCACCCACGTCACGGGCCGGCGGCAAGCGTTGGTCAGCGCCGCCTGTACGCTGCTCTGCGCGATGGGCTGGGCGACGACTGGCACGTGATCATGGGTGCGCCGCGCTATTTCAAGGTGGCGAACGGGCGGCTGGGGCGCGGCATCTTTGATTGCCTCATTCTGCATCCTGACTATGGCATCGTGGTTGTCGCTGTGCCAGATGGCGGCCTCAGCTATGATCAGGCTGCCGGCAAATGGCAGGCGGTCGATCTCGATGGCACGGCGCGCGATCTGACCCCGAATCCCTGGCAGCAGGTGGAAGAGAGCTACCGCGCGCTCAAGCACTTCCTGAAGAAAGCGCCCGAAACGGCGGCGTTTCACTATGATCTGGTGCCTGCCGTGTGGCTGGGCGCGATGGAGTGGCAGCCGCGCCACCTGGCCGAGTTTCCCGACGAGCTGATCCTGGATAGCCGCGACCTGGCCCAGCCGGCAGACGCCCTCGCACGCCGCTGCGCCTTCGTGCATGTTACGCCGGAACCGGGCAAGCTCGCGCCGGAGGCCGTCGCCGCCTTCCTGGCGCGCTTTGATCCCGACCTCGCGCCGCCCACGCTGGCGGAGGCGATCCGCATTGACGACCGTGCCATCGCGTACCTGACGCAGGTACAGTGCGAGCGGCTGGGTGCGCTCCTGCGCGTGCGCCGCTGCGCCGTGCCGGGCGAGGCCGGCAGCGGCAAGACGATCCTCGCCTTCGAGACGGCGCGCACTCTGGCGCGTCAAGGTCAACGCACCCTCTTTCTTTGCGTCAATGAATTTCAGGCCGATTGGCTGCGCGACAAGCAGGATGAAGAATGCGACGCCGACCAGGAGATGTTTGACATCCTGGATATTCGCGCGCTGTGCCTCGCGTTGGCACAGGAAGCGGACATCGCCAGCGAGGGCATCACACCGGCCCACGTCGTCAGCGCCGACGGCCAGGCGCGGATGGCGCAAGTGGTGCAGCGCGCTGGCATGAAGCTGAAGCAACGCGCCGCCCCCGCTGCATGGGGCTACGACGCCGTGGTCATCGACGAGGGACAAGACTTCCAGCGCCCGCTGCTCAGCGCCGCCAGCCACCTGCTGCGCAATCCCCCCGCCGGCTACTTCATCCTCTGGTACGATCCTCGCCAGCGGCTGGACTTCACGGACGCCTGGCACCTGCCGGAGACGTTGCCCGTGCTGCCTGCGCTGACGGAAAACCTGCGCAACACGGGCGCGATTCTAGCGGCGATGGTGGCCTTCAATCCAGGTTTGGCGCTCGCCCCCTTCAACGGCCCCGCCGGTCGCCCCGTCGCATACCTTGTTCCCACTCCTACTAATCAGACCGAAGCAGCGACAGATGCCGCGATCCAGGCGGCGCTGCATGACGTGCTGACGCGGCTGATCGCGCGCGAGGGCATCGCGCCGGGAGCGATCCTGCTGATCACGTGCCGCAGCGACAAGGCCAGCCGGTGGCGACAGTGGCGCGCGGCGTTGCCGGATATCCCCCTGCGCCCGCTGACGCAGTTACGGCGCTTGCCCGCCGAGGAGCGCGACCGGTATGTCACGCTTTCGACGATCCGCGCGGCGAAGGGACTGGAACGCGATATCGTCATCCTGGTGGAACCGGACGGCGTGGCGCAGGAACCGCCTGCCCGCCACGACAAACTGCTCTACGTCGCCATCTCGCGCGCCCGCCACCATCTGATCGTCCTGGGGACGCCGGCGGAAATCGCCCCACGGGGCATCATCTGAGGCGAGATGGTCCAACCCCCAAGGTGAACACCAGAGAACACCCCTACATTTTATCGGCGGATGGAGCAGGGCGATCAGACGGCGCTTGTTCAACACGGGATGGTTATTCCTTTCCGCCGTCTCCCTCCTGTTGGGGCGAGAATGGGACGCGATCAACTGCATCCCCACGAGACATCGTAGTATCATGCACGCTGCACTGTGGCGGTCACCGGCTACCAGGCAGATGCTCAGCGTCCAGCACCTCGCGTAGCTGTTGACGCGGGAGACCGAGAGCGTAGGAGGGCGGCACCAGCGCGAGGATGTCATCGAGTAACGTCAGGCAGCCGGTGACAGCCTGGCGCGGGTCGGCCTGGGAAAAGACGGCGTTGACGCGCGCAACCAGATCAGCCGGGGCTTGGCTGAGCCGGCGGCTTTCTCCCGCCAGCCACTTGTAGTCCGGTTCCCAGCGTTCATTCAGGGCAAAAAGGATGCGCAATCCGCGCTCGATCTCACGGCTGAGGCGGTTAGCCAGTGCCAGACGTGCGTCGCGGTAGGCCAGCGGCCAGATCGTGGCGAACGATACCGGCCACCAATGCGGGTCAATCCACGCCTGGGTCGCCTGCTGGATCAGCCGGGCCTGGAGGGCAAGTGGATACACTGCCAGGCGTTCCTGCCACTGCGCGAGATGGGAATGATCGCGCACAGGTAATGCGTCGGCAATATGCCAGGCTTCGGTGAGCGACCAGTGTTCGGTGGTCTGGGCGGCGACGATCTCGGCCAGGCGAGCATCCAACGCCGGCCAGGGCTGCCAAAAGGCTTCCACGAAAATGCCGCCATGCCAGCTTTTCGTCTGCGCCCCGCCCTCATAAGCCGCATCCACCTCTTCTTCGACAACACCGCCCAGACTGCGCAGCCAGTCTTGATAGATAGCGAGCGGTTGCAGGCTATCCACCAGGAAGCGCAGTTCAAGATCCGAAAACTCATCGGCATAATCACGCGAGACTGATCCAGTGACGACGATTGCTGCGCCCAACTCTGGCGGGCAATGCGTGGCGAAGGAGGTGGCGAGCGCATAGCGGGCGCGCGAGAAAGGATTTGCCGTGGCGGCCAATATGGGCATAGATTCTCTCCTCTGCATGCTGCTAGCCCTCGACCCAGGCCGCGCCGTCGGGGCCGACCTCGCGTTTCCAGATCGGCACGGTCGTTTTCAGTGTGTCGATGATGTAGCGGCAAGCATCGAAGGCTTCGCCACGGTGCGGGCTGGCGACGACGATGATCACGCTGGCCTCGCCGACGGCCATGCGCCCGAAGCGATGCGCGATGGCGACATGATCAATGCCCCAGCGTGCGCGCACGTCTGCCGCAATGGCGCGCATCTGGCTTTCGGCCATCTCCACATACGCTTCATATTCCAGATAATCGACGGCGCGGCCCCGCGCGTTGTCGCGCACGACGCCCTCGAAGGTGACGAGCGCCCCCGCGCCAGGGTACGCCACGGCCTGTATCAGCGCGGCGCGGTCCAGCGGGTCGCGCGTGAGCCGTACCAGGGGAAAGATGCCTGCTTGTGCCTCGCCCATCATGCTACCTCCACTAACGCAAACAGCCACGGGACGGCGGACAGGAATGTCCGCCCCACGAGGCAACCTGGAGGACAGACATTCTTGTCTGTCGGAGCCTTAACCTGGAGGACAGACATTCTTGTCTGTCGGTGCGGCGGACAGGAATGTCCGCCCCACGAGGGCTGGGAGCCGCCCCACGAGGGATACCATCAGCAGACCTCCGACGGATCAAGCTGCCATTTTGCGGGATTCCAGCGCGCCCAGGGCAGCGGCAGCGTCAGCAGCCAGGTGTTGCCGCGTTCCGCCGGACGCAAGGGCAGGTGCAGCCGTGCGGCCTGCGCCACCGGCCCCACGTGGCCCAGCAGGCGGGCGCGCAGCACGTCCGGCATGGCGTCCAGGATGTGTTGGTCATACAACAGATGGGCATTCGGATCATCCTGGGGACCGAACCAGCACAGCGTCTCATCCCAGATGCGCCGTAGCGCACCTTCGATGCCGTCGCGGGTGGGACCGCCTTCGCTGGCGAGTCGCTTCACCCAGGCGATAGCGAAGGCGGCATGGTACTGTTCGTCGCGCAGAATGCCGCGCGCGACCGCCGCGAAGCCGGCATCAGCGGAGGCGATGGCGGCGGCAGCTACGACGCTCAGCGCGCCATCAAACAGAAAGTTGACGGCGACGAGATCTAACCACGTTCCCAGCGGCAGGCGCAGGAAAGGGATCGTGGCGGCGTCAGCGCGCTCGAAGATCGCCGTGGGCGCGTCCCTGTCCATCGCCAGCAAGTCGGCCAGGGCGCGGGAATGGTGCCATTCCTGCTGGGCCATCATGTCCACCGACAGCGTCGAATCCATCTGCGGCGCGCTGCCGCTCCATTCCGCGTACCGCTGCCCCAGCGCATACTCGTTATCCGCCAGGCGCACCAGCAGCGCGCGCAATGCGCCTGTGGGGTCCGCCATTATGCCGCCTCGCTTCCCGTCGCTTACATGCTATGCTAGCTGTCCGTTTTCACACAAGAATACCTTCTCTCTCTATTGTAGAAAGACGGAGGCCAATGCGCAACGGTCAAGCGCCAGCACATTCTGGGCGATGTCAGCGTGCCAGCCGGCGCAACTCGCCGATGCGCTTGGCTTGCGCCTTCAGGGCGTCGGCGGCGGCTTTGTCGTCGGACTCCTTGGCGACGGTGTTCAGCGTGTCCTCGAATTGCTTGAGCAGATCGGCCAGCGCGCCCTTGCCCGCTTTGTTCGCCTCGGCGACATAGCCGCGCACGATCTCCGCCGCGTGTTCGGGGTTGCCGGCGCGCACCTCTGTATACGCCGCCTCGGCGAAAAGCGGCACGGCGCTTTCCAGGAACATGCCGCGTTCCGCATGGTCGCTCAGGTGGCCGGTGATCTCGCCGATGGCGTGCATCGCGTCGGCAAAGGCGGCTTGCGCGGGGCTGAAGTCCTCGTTATCCAGCATCACGCGGGCGATGCCGTGCTGCGCCTGCGCCAGCAACCAACGGTGGTCGGTCGCGGCAGCGAGATCGCGCGCATCGGTGAAGGCGCGCAGGGCGATGTCATATTCCTCGCGCCCGCGCCGTCCCTGTGCGATGCCCAGATCGGTCAGCGCCTGGGCGGTGCGCTGCTCCGTCTCGCGGAAGCGCGGCAGCATCTCTTCCAGCGCGTTCACGCCTTCTTCCCACAGTTCGCGTTCCACCAGCACGCGGCCCAGGCCGACGTGCGCCAGCCCCTCGCCCACGCGATTGTCGCCGGCGCGATAGCGTTCCCCCGCACGGTTGAAGATCGTCACGGCGTCATCCAATTGGTCGGAGCGCAGCGCCAGTTCGGCGCGCAACAGCAGCGCGTCGGCCTGCGTCGCCAGATCGCCCGTCGCATTCGCGGTCTGGTCGGCGGCGTCGAGCTGCGCGCGGGCGGCAGTGGGTTGGTTCAGATCCAGCGCGATCTCGGCGCGTACCAGCGCCAGCCAGGCGGGAGCTTCCGCCACGCGCCCGACCTCCAGCTTGCCCTGCGCCTCGTTCAAGAGCGCCCGCGCCTCGTCGTACCGCGCCGCCGCCGTGCGCAGCCGCGCCTGGCCCAACCGGGCCGCGCCCTGGCCAGCGAAGTTGCCCGCGTGCGCGAACCGCTGCTGCGCCTCCTCATAGAGATCGCCGGCTTCCACGGCGCTGCCCCGAATGCGCGCGATCTCCGCCAGGCCAAAGATCGCCTGGGCCTCGGCGCTGGGATTGGTCATCTCTTGCGCCAGCGTGCGCGCCTCGGTGAATTGATCGGTGGCCTTGCGCAGATTCGAGCGACGCAGTTGCGCCTCGCCTAAGCGTTCCGTGCTGCGGGCGTAGCCCACGCGCTCTTGCAGCGAGCGGAAGGTGCGCTGGGCGCGTTCCAGCACGGTGATGGCCTCGATGATCTGCGACCGTTGCATATGCAAGTCGCCCAACACAGCGTTCGCCTCCGCCTGGCCGAGCGCGCTCTTCTCCATGCCATACAGCGCCAGCGCCCGCTGGGTCTGGGCCAAGCCCTGTTCCAGATCGCGCTGGGCGACGGCCAGCGCGCCCAGCCAGAGCAAGGCATCCGCCTCGCCCAATTCATATTCCAGACTCGTCGCGCGGCGTAGCGCCGAGGCAAAAAGCGTGCTGGCCGCGTCATACTGGCGGCGTTCGGTCGCCACACGGCCCAGGGCGATCTGCGTGTCGATGCCGCCGAAGGCGTCGCGCGCGTTCTGGTAAATCTCCTGCGCGCTTTCCAGCGCCAGCGCCGCGCGGTCGGGGTCGCCCTGCTGGCGATACGCCTCGCCCATGCCGCGCAGGGCGTCGGCGTGCAAGTTCGCATCCTTCGCGGCGGTCGCCTGATCCACAGCGCGGGTGTAGATCGTGATCGCGCTCGTCAGGTGGCCGCGCTGGCGCTCGACATGGCCCAGTGCCAACAGCGTCGCGGCCTGGCCACGCTGGTCGTTCGCGCTCTCGAAAAGGCGCAGGGCCGTGTCATACTGCTGGCGGGCGCGGTCCAGCTTCTGCGTGGCGCGCAAGATATGCCCCAGCGCCAGATGGGCGCTGGCCTCGCGCCGGGTCGCGCCGCTCGCCGCGAACAGCGGGATCGCGCGCTCATAGCTGGCGGTGGCCTGTTCCGCCGCGCCGTTTTGGCGCTGCACTTCGGCCAGTTCCGCCCGCGCCACGCCGGCATGCTCATCGTCGTGCGCCTGCGTGAAGAGTGATTCCGCCACCAGCAGCGCCTCCGCCGCCTCTTCCAGCCGCCCATCGCGCGCCGCGTCCATACCGGCTTCCAGCCGCCGTGCCGCCGTCGTCTGAATATCTTGCATCGTCTGCCTACCTTCAACAACCAACTAGCTCATTCGACATCTCTCCTATAATTGTATCCCAAGGTGGGAGAGCAAGACCGCATGAATGTAGATGAGCCAGGGTCGCCGTGCGGTTGCCGGGGGCAGCATCCGATCCGCCGTGCGGTCGCCGGGGGTTATACTGTAAACACATTTGCCCCGGCTCGGAACAGGAACCCCTACGGGCTAGAAGCGGGCGGTACAGATTGAAACCATTTGCGCGCCTAAGCGCCTACGGCGACGAAGTCCACCTGCGTGGACTGGGATCCCAACCCGCGTAGGCGGGTTTCGTGGCGGCACGCCCCTAGGCGCGGTTTCAACCGCCCGCCCCAACCGCCCGCCCACCAGCGCGCAAATTGGTTTCAATCCATACGTGTTCCCGTCCTCTCCCCTCATCCGCGCCGCAGTTCGATGACGATATTGGCGCGCTGCTCGCTCACGAAGACATCGCCGCGCGCATCCACCGCTAATCCCTGCGGCTCGAAAAGGTTGCCGGCCAGCGTTGCCAGCTTCGCGCCGTTCGCCGGATCGAGCCGCACGACGGTATTGTCGCCCAGCGCCGTCACCAGCAGCGAACCATCGGCGTCCCAGGCGAGATCATCGGGGTACGAGAGCGTCGCCAGGCGTGTGACGGTGCCAGTGGGCGCGATGCGCGCCACCACGCCGCCATATTCGTCCGCGACGTAAACGGTGCCGTTGGGGCCGGCCAGCGCGTGCGTTGGCCGCACGAAACCGCCCGCGATCCGGCGCAGGTCGCTACCATCGGTCCGCAGGCGATAGACGACGCCGTTGGGGCTGTCGGCCACCAGCAGATCGCCCGTCGCGGGGTCCAGGCTCAGGCTGTCGATGCCTGGCAGATTGGTGGTATTGGCGAAGGTGTGGATGACCGTCGCGGCATAGGTCGGCGGGGTCAGGCGTTCGATCATGTCGATGTGGTCGCCGTTGTTGCCCTGCACGGCCACGATAAGCGCGCCATCCGCCAGGGGAACGATGCCCTCCGGCTCCGGAAAGCCGCGCGCCAGCACCGTGACGGAGCCATCCGCGTTGATGCGATTGACGCCGTTGTTGCCGAAATCAGCGAAGATGACGCGCCCCTGCGCGTCCAGCGTCAGGTCGTCGGGGCTGCCGAAGCCGTGCGCCAGGACGAGCTTGGTATAGCGCGCGGGGGCCAGGGTCGGCGTGGGTATCAGCGTGGGTGTGGCTGTCGCCGCTGGCGTATGCGTGGGCGCGACAGGTGGCACGTTGGTCGCCCGTGTGGCACACGCTGCCAGGCTGAGGGCGCATAGCACGCCGACGACGATCCGGCGGAATGATGCTGGTGTCTGCATGATCGTGCGGCTTTCTGGTGAAATGTCACTGGGTATCATTGTGTATCGTACCATGCCGATGAAACCGCGCCAGCCGGCCATATAATCAGCCCAAAGCGTTGGCCAAATCGTTGCACTGATTGGCGGGTTTACCCGCGCCTATGATCATACACCCCTGCTGGGCCAGGCTGGCATCGACAGCGTCCGCCAGCCTACGCTCCCACCTTGCCAAAATCCTGACCGGCCAGCCGGCGCATCTCCACGCCAGGGGATGGCGGGCAGGTGACGGAAGAAACGGCTGGCGGACAGGAATGTCCGCCCCACGCTGATATGATCACCGTCTTGTCCCCCCTCTCCATCCGCAGATGGGGAGGGGCCGGGGGTGGGGCCGCCAGTTGCTAGACGCGGCCCAACATGATATGGTAATGGAGGCATTGTCGTGCCTTCATCCGATGCGTTGAAGCATCTCTGCTCGTTCATACGTATAGTCATTACACATCCTTTGAGGAGGCGTCAATTCGTGAACAGAGAATCCGCTCAAACGTTGCGCACCAAGCTGACGTTTGAGCAACAGGCCCGTTTCGATGCGCTCTATGCGCGCCGGCAGAAAAAAGCGGGTACAGCGCGGGTCTTGTCTTTGCCCTTGCTGGGAACCTTTGGTCTCGATCAATTCTATCTGGGCCATACCCTGCGTGGCGTGTTGAGCGTACTCTTTTCCTGGACGCTCATCCCGACCGTCGTGGCGTTGTTCGATCTGCTCAATGGCGACATCAATCGCCAGGTGGATTATGCCAATAGCCGCATCGCGGGCGAAGTCTATGATAACGTCGTGAAAAATACGATCACGGCGAGCGATATCCCTGCCGCCGCCGCGCCGGTGGTGAACCCGCCCGCGCCGCCGGTGGCTCCCGCGCCCGCTCCGTCTGCCGTGGCGGAAGCCGCGCCGGTCGCTGCCGCTGCTGTCGCCGCCGCCGCTGTGGCTGCCGCTGAAGCGGCCCCTGCTGCTGAGGCCACCCCCGCCGCTGTGAGCGGCGCGGATTCTATCGTGGATGCCACTCCCGCCGCGCCGGCAGAAGTGGCTGCCGTGGCCGAGGAGCAGGATACATCCGCGACGACCACCGGCACTCTCACTCACACCGATTCATCGGCAGTTTGGGAAGCCGGCATGGCCGAGCCGCAAACCACCAGCGATACCCAGACCGTGACCTTCGGTGAGACCGACGCGGCGGCGAACGTGGCCGACGAGGTCGTTGCCGTGCCAGCGGCGGCTGACCCGCCCCCAGAGGAAGCGGCAGTGATCGTGGCTGCACCCGCCCCGGAGACGGCGGCGGCGACGCCACCCGCGACATCGGTGCTGGATGACTCGCCCGTGGTAGTGGTAATGGATGCCGCGCCAGCAGCGGAGGAGGCACCGCCCGCCGAGGCCGTCGTTGCGGCAGCGCCCGCCCCCGCGCCTGCCGATGATTTCGCCCCTGGTGAGGGCGTGCTGGTCTTCCTGGATGACTCCTCGACGGCGGCTGAACCCGTGCCGACGGCTGTCGTCACCGATGCCGCTCCCCCGGAAGTGGTGGTCGCGGACGCGCAAGCGACCGAGGAGACAACCTACCAGGAGACGATTGCCGAAAGCGACAGCGCGGCGACGCAGCATTATGTGGACGGCAAGCTGGTGAGCGCGACGCGCGACACCTCCACGACGACCGGCGACATCAATACCCTGATCACCGAACACCAGGAAGATGCGCTGTTCGACGAGGTGGCGGCCCGCGCCGGCATGCCCACCGGCTGGGTGGATGTTTCGCCGCTGCACGGCGGCACAACGCCGGCCCCCAGCGCCGACGCCACACCCGGCGCACAGGCGGAGGCCACGCCGTCGAGTGCGGGCGGCACGAATAACCCCGGCGGCACGGATGCCCCTGGCGGCGGCCTGGGCGACGGCAGCACCGACGCTCCCGGCGGCGGCATCGGGGCCACCCCGACCGACGGCGGCGCCGACACCCCCGCGCCACCCCCGCATACCGGCGACAATCCCATCCCCGAATAGGCTTGCCCGCGCGCATGCCGGAGCAATTATGCCGCGAGGGACGCTCGATTTCATACAGGTGAAATCAAGCGTCCCTTCATGTTTGCCTGGTACATCTGGGGGGTAGCCAACCGGTAATCCTTGACGCTCCATAGCACCCCGCGTATAGTGATCACAGGAGCTTGTGCATGCATATATCCGCTACCCTTGATACCCATGCCGGGTCATCAAGCTATCACCCGGAGGACAGACATCGGGGTACCGGAGGGCAGACATTCCTGCACCCGGAGGACAAAAATTCCTGTCTGTCTATGTCTGCTAAGCATAGGGTTTACCCGAAGAGGGTATGATACCCGTTGCGGGGAAAGACGGTGGTCAGCGGAGCCGGACAGACAGGAATGTCTGTCCTCCAGGTGGCCGCGGGGCGGACATTCCTGTCCGCCGTAGTGACAGCCAGGAATGTTTGTCCTCCGGGGTTATGGAGAATGGTGGTCCTCCGCTACCCTTACTGATCACCCGCAAAGGGTAAAAGTGGAACCTGCATAACAACTGAGATGGAGTTGCAGCGTGTGGGATGATCGCAATCGCGCGGATGAGCGCTTGTCGAAAGTGACCGACGGGCGGCAGGGGCCGGAGGCAGCGAGGCCGGACGATGCCGCGCCGCAGACGCTGCCTACCATACCGGCGATCCGCAGCGCGCACCTCACCACCGATCAACCGCACGCCCACCCAGCCGAGAAATCCCCGCCCCAGCGCGTCCCCAGCCGCGCCCTGACGCCCGCCCAGCAGGATGTGCAGCGCGACATGCGCGCCGTGCTGGCGGAGCCGGCGAACCCGCCACGTCCGCCGACCGGCACGCCGCCGATGATCATCACCGGCGATGGCCGCGCCCCGTCGGTGCGTCCGGTGGTGGCGATCGGTGCGCCCCGTTCGCGGGCGATGCGCGTCACGTTCCTCTCCTTTGCCCTGTGCATCTTCCTGACGGTATTACTGGCTTCCACGCCACTCACCGCCGGCGCGACCGGCCAGGTCGGCAACTTCATCGCAGGTTCGAACGTCTGGCAATATCCTACAGCGACGCCGACCGTCACGCCCACCCCCAGCCCTGCCCCCGCCACCGGCGGTGGCCCCGGCACCGGCGCGAATCCTGGTTCGGCGGCGATCATCGCGGAGATTCAGGCGGTCTTCGGCGGCTATAGCGCCGGGGCGCTGGGCGTGGCGCGCTGCGAATCGGGCTACGATCCGAACGCCTGGAACGGCATCTCCATCATGGGTAGCCACGCCGAAGGCGTCTTCCAGATCCTCTATCCCAGCACATGGGATAACACCTCCTACGCCAGCTACAGCCCCTATAACGCCTGGGCTAACATCCACGCCGCTTACCAGATCTTCTCGCGCGACGGCTTTACCTGGCGCGAGTGGGAATGCCAACCGTAGTTCGAGCGACGATCCAGGACGAACACTGACCAAATGGTTCCCGCCGCGCTCAGCGCCGTGCGGGCTGGCATGCCCACAAGGGGTAGAGGCAACAAGCGACCACCAAGAGCCACAGGGCGAGGTGATCGCCAGGGACCGGGGCGACCACAAGGGTACGCCCCTACAGACGCGATGGCATGGTTAATTTGTAGGGCAGACATTCCCTGATCGTGGGGCGGACAGGAATGTCCGCCACCCCGTTCCCAATAAAGAAACGATCATCGGAGCATGATCATCTATATCTGGTGAGAACCCGCGTCGGCGGGTTTCGTGGCGTAGCCCTTAGGCGCGGTTTCAACCGCCCGCCGTCCCCCCCTCGCCCGCCGTCCCCCGCCCGCTCGTCTCCACTGCCGGTTTCACCCGTCCGCCATCTCTTGCTTTTATGCTTTGGGGGCGGTGCGGGCGGCCTGGAAGAGCGCGAGGGCGCGCTGCCGCTGGGTGGCGTGGTCCACGATGGGGGGCGGATAGTCGGGGCAGAGCGCACTGCGTTCGGCGTTGCCCAACTGCCAGGGCGCGTGGATCGCGCGGGCCGGCACGCGCGCCAGTTCCGGCACCCAGCGGCGCACATAGTCGCCCTGGGCATCGAATTTTTCGCCCTGTGAGGTGGGATTGAAGATACGGAAATAGGGCTGAGGATCGGTCCCCGTTGAAGCCGACCACTGCCAGCCGCCGTTATTGCTGGCGACATCGTGGTCGATCAGCCGTTGCGCGAAATAGGTCTCGCCCAGTTGCCAGTTCAGCAGCAGATCCTTCACCAGGAACGAGGCGACGATCATGCGGGCGCGATTGTGCATCCAACCGGTCGTGGAGATCTGACGCATGGCGGCATCGACGATGGGATAGCCGGTGCGCCCCGCCGCCCAGGCGGCGAAGTGCGCTGCCTCGCCCTCCCAGGCCAGCGTGGCATACTGCGTTTGATAGGCGCTGCGCTCGGCATAGGGCGCGTGGTCGAGGATGTGGTGATAGAAGTCGCGCCAGGCCAGTTCCGTCACCCAGGCGCGGCAGCCGGCCCGCCCGTCGTCGTTGCAGCCGCGCGCCGCCCCCAGCGCCGCCAGATAGGCTGCTCGCGCGCTCAGCGTCCCCCAGGCCAGGTGCAGTGACAGGCGCGAGGTGCCATCCACCGCCGGCAGGTCGCGCTGCTGCTGGTAGCGCGCGATGGGTGCCTGGTTGGGATCGTCGCCCTGGCCGGTGAACGCTGCCAGCCGAGCCTGTGCCGCCTCCGTGCTGACGGCGAACGCTGGCAACCGCGCATCCGCCGCTTCGCCCGCCGCGCCGAACGCCGCTGCAACGGTGCTGGGCAGGTCGCGCAGGGCGGGAACCAGCCGGAGCCGCGCCAGCGGCACCAGCACTTCCCCCGGCTCTTGCGCCCGTAGGTAAGCCAGCCATTGCTTGGCGAACGGCGTGAAGACGGTGTACGGGCCGCCGGTTTTGGTGCGCAGCGCGTCCGCCGGCACGATGGTGTCGTCGTCCAGCAGGTGCCACTGCGCGCCCAGCGCGGCCAGCGCCGTCGCCACCTGGGCATCGCGTGCCGCGAAGTATGCGCCCTGCTTGCGCAGCGCGAAGACGGCCCCCGCCCCCGTCGCGCGCACCAGGTCGGGGATGATCCCTGCCGGATCACCGCGCCGGCAGATCAGGCGCGATCCCTGTGCCTGCAAGGCGGCATCCAGCGCGTGCAAGCCGCGCCACATGACGGTGCGCGTCGCCGGCACATCCCCGCCCGGATTCGCCGCCGGATCGACGACGTAGACCGGCACTACCTGCGCGCCCGTCGCCAGCGCGGCGGCCAACCCAGCGTGATCCTCGATGCGCAGATCGCGCCGGAACCAATAGATGACGGTCTGCATCGCCGCTCGCCCTCCCGCGACATCCGCTTTCAGGAACCATGTGCTACACCACAGCCGGTAAACAGTATTATTAGCCCGCTATGGTGTGCAAGAGTGAGACGCCTGGCGCAGGGGGGATGGGTCATTGGCGTGCGGTGCTTAGGGCAGCGTCGCGGTGTTGAAGACCGTCACCGTCTCTGCCGTCTGGTCGATCACCGCCAGGAATGTGCCATTCATTACGGTTGTGGTTTGCGGCGCAGTGGCTAGCTGCTCCAACTGGTGTTTCAGCAGATCGTAGGCCAGGCTGTAATGGCAGGGATTGCCACTGCCGCCCGCCGTGGGACACGCGAAATCGGTGATGCTCAACACGACGAGGCGGTCATTGGCCGCTTTGATATCACCCTCGCCGGGAATGCTGGTCAGCGGCGACGGCACGTTCGTCGGCGTCATCACGTGCGGTATTTCCAGCAAACTACTCGTGTTATTGTTGCCGCCGGTGCCGAGCAACGTGTACAATGTGTCGCCGCTCAGCAAGCCACCGAAGGTCGTGTTGGTGTTGCCTAACGGAGTTTCCGTCGCGTCGGTGTTGTTCTGAATGTCGTGGACGTGGTAAACCTGGTTGCTGTCGGTATACAGCAGGTATGGCCAACTGAAGGAGTAGAAATTGAAGGCTCCGCTGGTGCCGGGGACGGCGGTTTCCGTTCCTGTCGCCAGGTTAACGGCGAATAAACGGGTATCGGCGCTCAACGATTTTCGCGCGTAGACCACACCGTCGTGGATGCCATAGCTGAAAAAGGTCAGCGATGGATCGGTGACGAGGTGCAGCTTGCCGGTTTGTGTGTCGTAATAGAAGGGCGCGGTGCCGCTTGCACCTTCGGTGATGCCGTTGCTGCCGACGTAATAGCGTCCGTCGGTGAGGCAACAGGCCGGCGGCGTATTCCCTTTGTAGGTGCCGTTGACGGGCGATTCATCGAAGGCGGTGAAGGCGTGAGTGGTCACATCCAGCCAGCCAACATCGTAGTTCTGCTTGTCGGACGAAAGGCGATAGCCCAGCAGGCGTTGCCCATCCGGCGTGATGCCGCCAACCTGGAAGGTGCCGAGGTTGAACGCGGCGACGGCGGCGCTGGCGGGGATGACGGGCAGGCCGTTGAAGGTGACGGGCGTACTGGTGGCGGGCGGCGAGGGCTTGGGGTGCGGCGTGAAGGCCGAGGTCGTCGCTGTCGGGCCGGCGGTGCCAGGCGTCGGGGTGGTCGGGCCGTGGTTGCGCAGCAGCGCGGCGAAAAGCACGACGAGGATGAGGACGCTGAGCGCGGCGAGGGTGCCGCCGATGATGTTGCGACGCGCAGTGGGCATGGGGATGCGTTCCTTTCGCAGCACCAGGGGCTGGATCGCGGGCCAGACGCTCCCTGGTTCCAGATCGCGCTGGCGGCGCAGCGCGAGGCCGACACGATTGAAAGCGTCAATGTGCGCCTGGCAGGCGGCGCAGGTGGGGATGTGGGCGCGGAGGTGTTGCGTTGCGGCGGGCGACAGGGCTTCATCGCGTAGCGCGGCCAGCGTGGCGGGCGTGATGCCCAGCGTGCAGGTGGTGTCAGTGGGATCGGTCATGGCTGGCCCTCCTCGCGCTCATAGATGGCGCGGAATTGCTCGCGGGCGCGGTAGAGGGCTGTTTTCACGGCGTCGCGCGACATGCCCATGATGCCGGCGATGTCGTCAATGCCCAGGCCGTAGAGTTCGCGCAAAACGAGCATGGCGCGGGCGCGCGGGGGCAGCGCTTGCAGCGTCAGGCGCACCATCTCGCTTTCCACCACGCGGCGCGCGGGATCGCTCGCCAGCGGCGCGTTCGCCTCGTCCAGCGGGATCGCCGCGCCGACGGGAGCCTGGCGGCGGGTGCGCAACGTCAGCGCCAGGTTCGTCGCCACGCGCAAAAGCCATGCGCGCGGATTCTCATAGTCGCGGATCTTGGCGAAGTGTTCCCAGGCGCGCAAAAAGGTCTCCTGGCTCAGATCCCGCGCGGACTGCTCCTCGCCGGTCATGCGCCAGAGGTAATTGAGGATGAGGCGCTCGTATTGATGAACGAAGCCTTCGAAGGCGGCGACCTCGTCGCCAGGCTGGGCGCGCGGTTGCTCACGCCCTGCCGCCGCGCCAGCGCCGATCTCCGCCAGGATGAAGCGCCAGCGCCAACGACGCGGCCTATGGGGTAGCCTGCCCGCCATCCAGGGTGCGATTGCCATGCTGCCATACCTCCTCGCGGTCGGAGCCGCTCATGAGATAGACACTGGCGAAGTGGACAAAGGTAACGGTGGCCTTACCCCCTCTCCATCAGCGATGGGGAGGGGGCCGGGGGTGGGGCCGTCTACCCAGCGTGTTCGCCGCGCAGGATCTCGCGCAGGGCGGCAGCGCGCCCGCGATACCATTGCGGCGGATAGAGGGGGCGGTCCAGCAGGGGCAGCGTGTCGTTGCGCGGGGCGGCGGCGGAATGTTCCAGCCAGAAGATCTCGCGCACGATGCGCCGTTCCGGCACACGCCAGCCGCGCCGCTGCGCCTCCGCGTGCATGCGCAGCATATCAAAATAGCCGGCCTGGTAAGCCGGATCGTCGGCTTCGTCGGTATGAATGGGGTCTTCGGTCATCGTCGTCGCCTCGTCGCATAGAGGATTGTCGTCATTCCATACGATACCAAAAAAACACTGGCCCATGCACGGCCCCGGCGGCCCCACCCCCCGGCCCCCTCCCCATCTCCGATGGAGAGGGGGTGATCAACCTTGCAGGCTGATCGGCAAGATTCGCGCGATCACGCTCCACTGTCTGATCTCCCCTCTCCATCCGCCGATGGGGAGGGGCTGGGGGTGGGGCCACCTGTGCTACAATACAGACACAACAGACACCGCCGGAAAGGAGGGGACGAGATGAGCATTGGCCGGCAGATTCGCCTGACATCGCTGGCAAGCTGCGCCGGTTGAGCGGCCAAGATGGGTGCTGACACCCTGGCGCACGTGCTGCGTCCCCTCACCGCGACCTTCGGCGCACACGCCACGCCTGACCTGCTCGTCGGGCTGGGCGCGGCGGATGATGCCGCCGTCTATCGCCTCAACGCCGACCAGGCGCTCGTCGCCACGGTGGATTTCTTCCCGCCGGTGGTGGACGATCCGGCGACGTATGGCGCGATTGCCGTCACCAACGCCCTCAGCGACATCTACGCGATGGGCGGTCGCCCGCTGCTGGCCCTGAATATCGTCGCCTTCCCTGATGACCTGGACCCAGACATCCTGACGGCGATCCTGCGTGGCGGCGCGGAACAGGCGGCGCGGGCTGGCGTGGTCATTGCGGGCGGGCATACCGTCACCGATGACGAGCCAAAGTATGGGCTGGCCGCCATCGGCTTCGTCCATCCCGCGCAGATCATTACCAAGGGCGGCGCGCAGCCGGGCGACGCGATCATCCTGACCAAGCCCATCGGCACCGGCATCATCACCACCGCGCTCAAGCAGGATCGCATCGATGAAGCGAGCGCGGCCTACACCGCCGCTGTGACGAGTATGACCACCTTCAACGCCGGCGCATTAGAGACCGTGCGGGAGGTCGAGCTGGCAGGCGGTGCTGTGGCGATCCATGCGGGGACGGACATCACCGGCTTTGGGCTGCTGGGGCATCTGTGGGAGATGCTCAGCGCCAGTGATCCGCCGCTGGGGGCGCGGCTGCGCCTGGCGGATGTGCCGCTGTTGCCGGGGGCGCGTGATCTCGCAGCGGCGGGCATTGCGCCGGGCGGCACGGCGCGCAACCTGGCGGCGGTCGCGCCGCACGTGGCCTGGGACGCCGCGCTCACGGCGACCGACCGGGCGCTGCTGGCTGATCCGCAGACTGCTGGCGGGCTGGCGCTGGCCGTGCCGGGCGCGGCGGCGGCGCTTGTGGTGGCGGCGCTGGCACAGGCGGGCATCACGGCCTGGCATATCGCCGATATCACCGATTCCGGCATGATCGAGGTGGCATGAACGATGGCGCAGGAGCAAGATACTACGGCCCTCGAAGCCGCCATCGGCCACACATTCGTTGACCGCACGCTGCTGCGGCTGGCGCTGACCCACCGTTCCACCGTGGCGGAGGCGCAGGGCCGGCGCGGCAAAGGACGCGTGGCTGGTGATACTACCCCGCCGGCCACCAACGAGCGGCTGGAATTCTTGGGCGACGCGATCCTGGCCTACGTGACGGCGGACTACCTTTTTCGCACGTATCCGCACTTGCTGGAAGGCGAATTGACGGCGGCACGGGCCGCACTGGTGAAAGCGCCCACTTTGGCCGACTTCGCGCGGCGGCTGAACCTGGGGCCGCTGCTGATCATGGGCAAGGGCGAGGAGATGACCGGCGGGCGCGACCGCGCACCGCTGCTGGCAGCGGCTTTCGAGGCGGTGCTAGGCGCGCTGGCGCTGGATGGCGGCTTCGCGGTGGCGGCGCAGTTCGTGCTGGGCTTGATCATCCCCGAAGCGACGGCGGTGGTGTCGCAACGCCGCTTCAAAGATGCCAAAACGATCTTCCAGGAACTGGTGCAGGGACGGTTGGCGCAGACACCGACCTACCATCTGGTCAATACCGAGGGGCCGGCGCACCAGCGCACCTTCACCGTCGAGGTGCGCATCGGCGATGTGGTCGCGGGCCACGGCAGCGGCCCCAGCAAGCAGCGCGCCGAACTCGCCGCCGCCCACGATGCGCTCAGCCAGGAAGGCTGGCAGGTGGACGAGGCGACAGCAGAAGAGGATGCATAACCGCATTATCCATGGCCTAGCACGATCTCCTGTCTTCGGCTGGCCCCCGCCCCGCGATCACGTTCACTTTTGGCTGACCATTCTGCCGGCTGTTGCGCCAAGCGACCACACTACACCCCTTGGCCGCCGATGTCCGTGCGGTAGCGCGTGCCGGCAGCGTGGAGGCGCGCGATGTTGGTATAGGCGCGCTCCCGCGCGGTGGCACGGTCGGGGCCGAGGCCGACGACGGTGAGGATGCGCCCGCCATTCGTCACCAGCTGCTCGCCGTGCTGCCGCGTGCCGCCCTGGAAGACCAGCACGTCAGCAGCGATATCCGCGAAGCCGGTGATGGGGACATCCTTTGAGCCGGCGGCGGGGTAGGTTGCCGCCGCCAGGACGACGCCACAGGCCGCGCCCGCGCGCCACCGCACGGGCGGCTGCGCCGCCAGCCGGCCTTCGGTTGCCGCCAGGCAGAGATCCAGGAAAGACGAGTCCAGCAGGGGCAAGATGACCTGCGCTTCGGGATCGCCGAAACGGGCGTTGAATTCGATGACGCGTGGCCCAGCGGGCGTGATCATCAGGCCAGCATAGAGGAAGCCGGTGAAGGGGACGCCCTCCGCCGCCATGCCCGCCACCGTGGGCGCGATGATCGTTTGTTCGATCTCTCCCAGCGTCGCCGCCGGCAGCCAGTCCGCTGGCGCGTAGGCACCCATGCCGCCGGTGTTCGGCCCCTGGTCGCCGTCCAGGGCGCGCTTGTGATCGCAGGCCGTCCCCAGCAGGCGATAGCTGGTGCCGTCGCACAGCGCGAAAACGGAGACCTCGCGCCCTGTCATGAAGCCTTCCACCAGCACGCGCGCGCCCGCCGCGCCGAAACGGCCATCGGCGATCATCTCGCGCAACGTTGTCGCTGCCGTGGCCGCGTCTGGTGCGATGACCACGCCTTTGCCCGCCGCCAGCCCGTCGGCCTTCACCGCGACGGGATAGGTCGCCGTTGGCGCGTGCAGGTCGCGCAGCGCCACATCCAAGGTCGCGGCGGTGACGACGCGGGCGGGGGCGGTGGGGATGCCGTGGCGCAGCATGAACTCTTTCGCCCACACCTTGCTGCTTTCGATGCGCGCCGCCGCCGCCGTCGGCCCCAGGCAACGCAAACCGCGCGCCTGGAAGGCATCCACGATGCCGCCGCCCAGCGGATCGTCCGGCCCGACTACGGTGAGATCGATGGCGTTGGCAGCGGCCCATGCCGCGCAGCCAGCATAATCCAGCGGATCGCCGGCGATATGCGCCGCGATGTCTGTCGTGCCGCCGTTACCGGGCAGGCAAGCGAGATAGGTGACGGCGGGAGATTGGCGGAGCGCCCAGCACAGGGCGTGTTCCCGCGCGCCGGAGCCGATAACGAGCACGCGCATAGCGTAAAGTCCTTTGTTTCTTGCGTGATGATGACAGATACGTTATACTGCCTATAAAGCATATCCCATGACGGCATCTTTATGTGCAGGAGAACTTCATCATTATGGCTAAAGCAACGAAAAAGACGGCCAACCGCCCTGCGCGCACGGCGGCCAGCGTGCCGGCGGCGCGCTATCCACGGTCCACGATGACCCGCGCCGTGCCGGTGGCCGAAGCGCAGGATGACGCGCCGGCAGCGGAGAGCGCGCCGGTCGTCGCCATCCCCAGCATGCCCAAGCGTGTCGCGCCGGAAGTGACGCTGCCCAAGAACGCCCCCAAGGCGAACGCCGCTGTCGCCGCCACGCGCGCCGCGCAGGCCGTCAAGGAGGGCCGCCGAGCGGCGCGCGCCGCGGCCCAGCCGATGGTCGCGCGTCGATCGGTGATCCGCGCCGAAAACTTCGGCTACGTACTCAAGGATCTGCGCATCATCGCCGCGATCGCGGTGGTTATGGCGGCGATCATGATCGTCTTGCGCTTCGTGCTCAAGGGCTAGCCCGAATGGGGCATGGGAAAAGTCGTGGCTCTGCCTGGATAAGCCATTGATTGTTGCCGGAATCAGCAAAGATGTGCTATACTTGCAGGGGTTCGGGAAGTTTCGGTGAGGCGTTATGAGCAACAATCCCAGTAACGACAACGCCGGCTTTTACCGCGCCCTGGCGCTTGTAGGGCAGGTCGGTTTTTACATCGCCGTCCCGATGGTCCTGGGGGCATTCCTGGGGCGCTTCCTGGACAACGCTCTTTTCCATGATACAGCGTCACTAGCGACAATTTTCGGGCTGCTGCTTGGCCTGGCCGCTGGCGTTGCTCTCGTGGTGCGCGCGATTATGCGTCTCCCCACCAGTTGAGCAACGATTCATCGCCGACGCGCTATAACGTTTTTTTATCACGTTATAAGTGACGGTGGTGATGCAACTATGCGCAGAACGCGGCAGTCATCACGACCCTGGGAGGGTGATGTCTCGTGTTCTGGCCTATCTCGCACCTCTTGCCATCCCTGACCGGCGGGGCTACACACATCCTCGCGGACGCAGGCGGACCGCTCTGGCTCTTGCCGGGCATTGATGTTGGTCCGACGACGCTTTTCACCATCGGGCCGTTCCCCGTGACGAATACCCTGATCAATTCCTGGCTCAGCATGATCATCGTGCTGGTGCTTTTCCTGGGCGCGACGCGCAAGATGGCCATCGTTCCCAAGGGCTTGCAGAACTTCGTTGAATGGGGCGCGGGACTGCTGATCGACTTCTGTGAAGAGGTCGCGGGCAAGCCGTGGGGCCGGCGTTTCTTCCCCTTCGTCGCCACGATCTTCTTCTACCTCTTGTTCGCCAACTGGACGGAGATCATCCCCGGCGTCGATTCGTTGGGGACGCCGATGCCCGGCACGCATCCCGTCGCCGGCATCTTCCTTTTGGGCAATGACTCCAACAAGTTTTACCCCTGGGTGCGCCCGGCGTCCTCGGATCTCAATTTCACGCTGGCGATCGCGCTCATCTCCGTGGTGGTGACGCAGATCTACGGTTTTCGCACGCTGGGCTTCCGGCAGCACGTGGGCAAATACCTCAACTTCCGCGATCCCATCGGCTTCATCGTGGGCATCCTGGAGATTGTGGCGGAGTTCGCGCGCATCATCTCGTTCAGCTTCCGTCTGTTCGGCAACGTGTTTGCCGGCGATGTGCTGCTGATCGTACTGGGGACGCTGTTGCCGTTCATCGGGCCCACAGTGTTTTATCCGCTGGAACTCTTCGTCGGTTTCATCCAGGCGTTCGTCTTTTCGGCGCTCACGCTGGTCTTCCTGTCGCTGGCCATCACCTCGCATGAGGATGAGCATGCCAGTGCCGCGCATACCGAACACAGCGAGGTCGGTGAACTGGCCTCGGCGGATGCGGTACACTGAGAGCGGTTCTTCCCGCCACGGGGCGTGGAGATACATTTTTCGGACACATTGAGCGTGTCCTCAGACATCACAACTGGGTGCCGCGCGCATCCTTGGAGGATTATTCGCATGCTTACGTATGAACTCGCCGCCGCCATCGCCATCGGTCTGGGAGCCATCGGCCCCGGCATCGGCATCGGCCTGCTGGCCGGCCCCGCCCTCAGCGCGATGGGCCGCAATCCCGAAGCGGCGGGTACCATCCGCACGAACCTGCTGCTGTCGATCGTGTTCGCCGAAGCCGTGGCGATCTATGCCCTGGTGGTGGCGCTGGTCATCTTCTTCGTCGGCGTCAAATAACCAGGCAGGCGTGGCCCCACCCCCGGCCCCTCCCCATCGGCGATGGAGAGGGGAGTTCAGACGGCGGGCAGGCATGTCCGCCGGGGCGCGGGTAGGTGCTATGCCTTTTGGGGCCTGGCGGGGTGGAAAAGAAGAAGAAATTAGGTGAACATATGCTAGTCCCTCATGTTGTCGCCGATTTGCCACTGGGTATCAATCCATGGCTGTTGGGCGCGCAGTTGTTGAATTTCGGCATTTTGTACTTCATCTTGGCGAAGTTCGCCTTCCCGGCGCTGTATAAGACGCTGGATCAGCGCGCCGCGACGATCCGCCAGGGTGTCGAAAACTCCGAACGCGCTAAGACGGAACTGGCGAAGGCGCAGCAACAGGCTGACGGCATTATCCAGGCCGCGCAGCAACGCAGCCAGCAGATCATCGCCGATGCCGGTACGGCGGGCGAGCGCGTGCGCGCGCAGATCGAGGCGGAGGCCAAGGCCCGCGCCGCCGAGATCGCCGAGCAGAATCGCCGGCGCATGGCGCAGGAAGAGGCGCAAGCCCAGAACGCGCTGCGGCAGCAGACGGCGGATCTCGCTATTCAGGCCGCCAGCGTGGTTGTAGGCCGCTCGCTGGATAACAGCGATCAGCGCCGCCTGGTCGAGCAGTTCTTGACCGAGGTGCGGTGATGGCGCTGCGAGGCGCCATCGCGCGCCGTTACGCCGAAGCGGTCTTCGATATTGGCCGTGAACAAAACAGTATCGACCGCTGGCGCGCGGATATTCAGACACTCAATGAGTACCTGAGTAACCGCCGCCTGGCCTTCGTCTTGAGCGAGCCGAAGATCACCTTCGCCACGAAAGAGCAGATGCTACGCGACCTGCTCAGCACCAAGGTGCAGCCGGATGCGCTGGGCCTGGCGCTGCTGCTGACCGAGCGCAGCCTGGTCGAATATATGCCGCGCGTGGCGCGGGAGTTCGAGGCGCTCTACGACGAGTATAAAAATCTGGCGAAAGCCACCATCACGACCGCGACGCCGCTGGACGCGACGGAGCAAAACGAGTTGGTCACGAGCTTGCAGCAAGTGACCGGCAAGCAGATCGAATTGACGACGCAGGTGGACCCGACCATCTTGGGTGGCGTGGTGGCCCGCGTAGGTGATACCCTGATAGATGGCAGCGTGCGCCGGCGTTTGGCTGTGCTGCGTGAGCAGATCATCAGCGGGGCCATGCCCGTCGCCGCGAAGTAGCGGCCCCACCCCCCGGTCCCCTCCCCATCGGAGATGGAGAGGGGGAGAGCGAACGGGAAGCGTTTGCTCGTAGGGCGAGTTTTGAGCAGCGTGGGGCGGACATTCCTGTCCGCCAGCCGTTCCCCGTGGGGCAGACATTCCTGTCCGCCATATGCGCGAGAGATCGCGCATCATACACAAGACCAACCACAGAGCAGAGTTCCTTCTGTTACGAGAGGAAGTACAGACAATGGCATTAGCCGACGAGATCACGCGGGTGATCCAAGACCGTATCGCGCGCTTCGGCGGCGCCACAACCGAGGCTTCAATGGTGAGTGTCGGCACCGTGATCAGCGTCGGCGACGGCATCGCGCGCATCTTCGGTCTAGAAGGCGTGAAGTACATGGAACTCATCGAGTTCCCCCGCACCGGTCTGCGGGCCATCGCTTTCAACCTGGAAGAAGAGACCGTCAGCGCCCCGATCCTGGGCGATTACACCGAGATCCGTGAGGGCGACGAGGTGCGCACCACAGGGCAGATCATCGCTGTGCCGGTGGGCGACGCCTTGCTGGGCCGCGTGGTAAACTCGCTGGGCGTCCCCATCGACGATGCCGGCCCCATCGCCACCACGAAGACGCGCCCGGTCGAGCGCGTGGCCCCCGGCGTCATCACGCGCCAATCGGTGAATACACCAGTGCAGACCGGCATCAAGGTCGTGGACGCGCTGATTCCCATCGGGCGCGGCCAGCGCGAATTGATCATCGGCGACCGCCAGACGGGCAAGTCCGCCCTGGCGATTGACACGATCATCAACCAGAAGGGCAAGAATCTGCTCTGCATCTACGTCTCCATCGGCCAGCGCAACTTCCAGATCACGCGCCTGGTGGAGACGCTGCGCCAGTTCGGCGCGCTGGATTACACGATCATCGTGCATGCCGGCGCGGAAGATCCGGCCCCGATGAAGTACCTGGCTCCCTACGCGGGCTGCGCGATGGGCGAGGAGTTCATGGAGTCGGGCCGCGACGCGCTGATCGTCTATGACGACTTGACCAAGCATGCCGAAGCCTACCGCAACATGTCGCTGATCATCCGCCGCCCGCCGGGCCGCGAGGCGTTCCCCGGCGACGTGTTCTACCTGCACTCGCGCCTGCTGGAGCGCGCCGCGCGCCTGAACAAAGATTACGGTGGCGGCTCGCTGACGGCGCTGCCCATCGTAGAGACGAAGGGCAACGACGTGTCGGCCTACATCCCGACCAACGTCATCTCGATCACCGACGGCCAGATCTTCCTGGAAACGGACCTTTTCAATGCGGGCCAGCGCCCCGCGCTGAACGCGGGCATCTCGGTCAGCCGCGTGGGCGGCGACGCGCAGACCCCCGGCATGAAGCAGGTGTCTGGCACGCTGAAGATCGACCAGGCGCAGTATCGTGAGTTGGCCGCCTTCGCCCAGTTTGGCTCGGACCTCGACCCCGTGACCGCTTCCAAGATCAACCGTGGTGCGCGCATCAACGAGATTCTGAAGCAGCCACAGTATCAGCCGATGGCCGTTGAGCAGCAGATCATGATCATTTGGGCCGTCAACAACGGCTTCCTGGATGACGTGCCGCTGAATCTGGTGCAGAAGTGGGAGGCGGGCTTTCATCAATTCATGGAGGCGACGCATCCGGAGATCGGCCAGGCCATCGTGCAAACGACGGTGGTGGACCGCAAGAAGATCGGCGACGACATCTTCAACAAGCTGCGCGCCGCCGTCAGCGAATACAAAGAGGCTGCCGCGCCACGCGCGTAACAGCATGATGTTCGCCGTTGGCCGGCGGTTGAAACCGCGCCTATGGGCCTACGGCCACGAAACCCGCCGACGCGGGTTGGGACGCGGCGAACATCCCTGGGGGAAAGATATGGCTACAGCCAGAGAGATTAAGCGGCGCATTCGCGCCATCAAGAATATCGCCCAGGTGACGCGCGCCCTGCAATTGGTCGCCAGCAGCAAGATGCGCCGGTCGCAAGACCGCGTGCTGGCTGCGCGGCCCTATGCCGACGAGTTGCTGCGCGTGCTGTCGCGCCTGGTGCGGGCGAGCGCCGACGAGGATGAAGGCAACGTCTTTCGCGGCGAGGAGCATGACGACGCCGACCTGAGCTTGCTGCAAGAGCGCGAGGTACGGACGCTGGGCATTTTGCTCGTGACGCCGGATCGCGGGCTGGCGGGCGCGCTGCCCGGCAACCTGAACCGCCGCGCCCTGCAATTCGTGCAGGAACAGCGTGCAGAGTTGGGCAACCCTAACCTGCCGGTGCAGTTCGTCGCCGTGGGGCGACGCGGGCGCGACTTCGTCACGCGCAACCGGCTGCCGCTGCTGGCGGAATTCACCAACCTGGGCGACATCCCGCGCATGAGTGACGTGCGCGCCATCGCGCGTGTGATATCAGACGCCTATCTCAGCGGCCAGGTGGATCGCTGGTATCTGGTGTATCCGAAGTTCATCTCGTCGCTGGTGCAGACGGCCACGCCGGTGCAGTTGTTGCCCGTGCAGCCGCCGACCGATGTCGCCGAGGACGACGCGCAGGCGAATCTCGATTACATCTTCGAGCCGGATGCTGGCAGCATCTACGCTGCACTCTTGCCGCGTTACCTGGAAACGATGATTTACCAGCCGATGCTGGAATCCGTCGCCAGCTTCTACGCCGCGCAGTTCGTCGCCATGAAAAACGCGACCGACAACGCGACGGACCTGGCCGATGACCTGAATTTGAGCTACAACAAAGCGCGCCAGGCGGCGATCACCAACCAGATTCTGGAAGTGGTCGCGGGCGCGAACGCATTGTCATAAGGAGGCACTCCCGTGGCAGGAGTTGCAAACCAAGCGGCACCGCATGCCGGCACGATTGGCACCGTCGTGCAGGTGCTCGGCGCGGTCGTCGATATCGAATTTCCCTCGGATCAACTGCCCGGCATCTATAATGCCGTGGAGGTGCAGATCGAAGGCCAGCAGTCGCCGCTGGTGCTGGAAGTGGAGCAGCAGCTTGGCAATAACTGGGTGCGCTGCGTGGCGATGGGACCGACCGACGGCATGAAGCGCGGCGACAAAGGCGTGGACACCGGCGCGCCGATCGAGATGCCCGTTGGCCCGGAGACGCTGGGGCGCATCTTTAACGTCGTCGGCCAGCCGATCGACAACCAGCCGTTCGACCCGAACGCGCCGCATTTGCCGATCCACCGCGCGCCGCCGACACTGGAAGACCAGGCGACGAACATTGAAGTCCTTTCGACCGGCATCAAGGTCATCGACCTGATGTGTCCCTTCATGCGCGGCGGCAAGGTCGGCGCGTTCGGCGGGGCCGGCACCGGCAAGACCGTCATCATTCAGGAGTTGATCCACAACATCGCCGTTAACAACGACGGCTACAGCGTCTTCGCGGGCGTGGGCGAACGCACGCGCGAGGGCAACGACATCTATCACGAGATGTTGGAAGCCGGCGTGCTGGATAAGCTGGCGATGGTCTTCGGCCAGATGAACGAGCCGCCCGGCGCGCGGCTGCGCGTGGGCCTGTCGGGTCTGACCATCGCGGAGTATTTCCGCGATGTCGAACACCGCGACGTGCTGCTCTTCATCGACAACATCTTCCGCTTCACCCAGGCCGGCTCCGAGGTCTCCGCGCTGCTGGGGCGCATGCCTTCCGCCGTGGGCTATCAGCCGAACCTGGCCGAAGAGATGGGCGAGTTGCAAGAGCGCATCACCTCCACCAAGGATGGCGCGATCACGTCGTTCCAGGCGGTCTACGTTCCCGCCGACGACTACACGGACCCCGCGCCGGCGACGACCTTCGCCCACCTGGACTCGACCATTGTGCTCGAACGCTCCATCGCCTCGCGCGGCCTCTATCCTGCGGTGGACCCGCTGGCCTCCACCAGCCGCATTCTGGACCCGAACGTCGTGGGCCAGGAGCATTATGACGTGGCGCGCGGCGTGCAGCAGGTGTTGCAGCGCTATAAAGACCTGCAAGACATCATCGCCATCCTGGGCGTGGACGAACTCTCGGAAGATGACAAGCTGACCGTCACCCGCGCCCGCAAGCTGGAACAGTTCTTCTCGCAGCCGTTCTTCGTCGGCGAAAAGTTCACGGGCCGCGCCGGCGTCTCCGTCCCGCTGGCAGACTCGATCCGCAGCTTCAAGGAGATTCTGGACGGCAAGGTGGATAACATCGGCGAAACGTATTTTAGCTACACCGGCTCGATTGACGATGTGAAGGCCAACTTCGCCAAGGCCCAAGCGGAGCAGAAGTGATGGCGCAACGATTGACCTTGCAGGTCGAGGTTGTCACCACGACGGGCCTGGTCTTCGAGGGGCCGGCGGATGAGGTCATCGCCCCCGGCGGCGAGGGCCAACTCGGCATTTTGCCGCGCCACGCCCCCCTGATGACCACGCTGACAATCGGCGCGCTGCACATCAAGCACGCGGGCAGTGAAGAGACGCTCTTCATCGGCGGCGGCTTCATGGAAGTCTCCGACAACCGCGTGATCGTGCTGGCCGACGACGCCGAGCGCGCCAGCGACATCGATGAGGCCCGCGCCGAGGAGGCGCGTCGCCGCGCCCAACAGCAGCTTGACCAGGCTGCCGGCGACATCGACCGCGCCGCGCTGGAAGGCGAGATCGAGCGCGCCATCGGGCGCATCCACGTGGCCGAGATCCAGCGCCGCCGTCGCCCCCGCCGCGAACTGCCGACACAGGGGTAGATGGATTGAAATAATAGCAGTACGAGGCAAACAAGTGGTTGTTTGCCTCGTACTGCTATTATTGACTTCTTGCATATTTTCTTCAACTATGATAGAATAATAGAGACAAGGGAAATAGGTTGGGTGAAATTGGCAGGGGTTTTAGCAATGGCAATTACTACATCAACAATTTTCGAACAACAAAAATTAAAGCTTTTATCGATGCGTGAGGCCCATTTTTTAGATTTCAAATCTAAAGACATCCAACCTGCCAAGTTAACTCGAACGATCTCAGCATTTGCAAACGCAGAAGGGGGAGATCTCTACATTGGTATTTTTGAAAGTAGAGATAGAAGTACCCGTTTTTGGGATGGGTTTTTAAACGAAGAGGCTGCTAATGGACACATTCAAGCAATAGAATCTTTATTTCCTTTGGGAACCATTTTTATTTACGAGTTTTTAGAATCACGTTCTTCAAAAGGATTAGTGCTTTACGTATCGGTTAGAAAAAGCAAAGATATTATTTATGCCTCAGATGGCCGTCCGTATGTCAGGTTAGGGGCTCAAAATTACCCTGCTGATCTTCCTAGTATGCTTGAACGTTTAAAATTAAACAAAGGGGTTACATCTTTTGAAATAAATACACTTGATATTGCTCTGGATTTTGTTATAAATTCACCCGTTATGGGAAACTTCATCAATCAAGTGATTCCTTCAAGTGAACCTGAGGCATGGCTAAAAAAGCAAATTTTAATTAATAGAGATAAACCTACTGTTGCTTGTGTACTGCTCTTTGCAGAAGAACCTCAAGCAATACTGCCAAAAAGATGTGGAATTAAAATCTATCGCTATCAAACGGGTGATAAAAGTGGCTCGCGTGAAACACTTGCATTTGAACCGATCAATATTGAGGGTCCGTTAATTTCTCAGATTAAAGAGGCTGTTGACACAACTGTTAAAGTTATAGAAAATATATTGGTTATAGGCCCTAATGGAATGGAAATAGTAAAATATCCCAGAGAAACGTTACATGAGATTATAACAAACGCTGTGCTTCATAGAGACTACAGTATTCAAACTGATATCCATATAAGAATTTTCGACAACAGAATAGAAGTGGAAAGCCCCGGTTTATTAGCTGGGCATATAACTATCAAAAATATTTTAAATGAACAGTTTGCTCGTAACGGTGTTTTGGTCCGCATAATTAATAAATTTCCCGACCCACCTAATATGGATATTGGAGAAGGTCTTAATACTGCTTTTGCAGCTATGAAAATGCTAAAACTTAAGTATCCTGATATCGAGCAGAAGGAACAGTCGATTCTTGTGAATATCAAGCACGAGCCACTTGGTTCACCCTTCGAGTTGATTCTAGACTATCTCCGGTCTAATCCTACTATTAACAATAGAACTGCCCGTGAAATATGCTCCATAAATTCAGAAAATAAAATGAAAAGAATATTTGAGAAAATGATTGCTTCTGGACTTATCAAACGTGTTCCAGAGTTAAAAGGAAAATTAATATCTTACCAAAGAGTAGAAACATCTCTTGAAACTTCTGTTGATGCTACTCAAAATATCACCCTATACCCGCGCCTAGCTACTTTATGGGATATTCCCGACCAAATCCAAAAAGAAGATTCCTGATAAATAGAACAGAAAAATGGTCTGGAAGGCTTGCTGATAACCCGTAGCCGCTTAGCTAGTCATGTGGCTACTAGCCCTGTTTGCAATGAGTTAATATTTTAATCAAGGCGCTATTCAATTGCTTTATAAAATATTGCTCTTCAGCGATGTGCCTACGATACTCCTTACTTTGCAGCCATACCCCAGTATCAAGGGAAGATGTCCGCGACGAGGATCGTCAGCCCCGGCAGCACCGTGCCGCCGTCCAGCGTAGCCTGCGCATCCAGCGTGACCATCGCTGCTGGCGGCGTCCAGACATCCACCGTCTGCGTTTCCGGCCACACCACCCACACCAGGAGAACGCCGGCTTCTAAATAGAGGCGTGCGCGGTCGGCAAGGTAGGGGCGCGTGTCGGAGGGCGAAGCGACTTCGACGGCGAGTAAAGGCGGCACTTTGCTATAGGGTTCATAGCTTTTGGCCGGCGCGGCGGATACCGCGAGGTCCGGCCCCAGGACGGTTGCCCCCAGCGTCGCTGAAGAGAAATCATAAGCGGCATTATCAACAACCTGCCCACGCATGCCGTGCGCGTTACAATACAAAACCAACGCGGCCCCCAGCAGCATACAGATCGCCCCATGATGTTCTTTCGGCGGCGGCAAACGGAACAAGACCCCTTTCACCAGTTCGTAGCGATAACCGTCGTCTGGCGTGCTGGCTAAGTCCTGCATTGAGGCATCCAGGCGGAAAAGTTCTTTGTTACTGCGCTCTGCTGCAATCGAGTAAGCGACCATCATGGACCTGCCTTTCCAGTGGTACTATTATCTCTGGCTTATCCATTGTTTCTCTCTCACTATAGCATAACCGCCCCTGCTGGTGCGGCTGTGGCGTGGTGGAGGATGGTTGGCGCAACATGCACTTGACGCATACCCCTCTGATCGCGTACTCTTTGAGGGTGATGTCTATCATACACTTTGCGAAAGGGTAACACTGTGCAAGCACTCCTTTTGCTGCCACACGTGCTGGGTGTCTTCACGCCGGACTGGGGCGTCGGAACGGCATCGTTCCTGGCCTCGACCGTCGAATTCGTGGAGGCATTTACCATCGTGCTGGTGGTGGGGCTAACCATCAACTGGCGCAGTTCGTTCGTGGGTGCGGCGCTGGCGACCGTGACCCTGGCGGTACTGATCGCCATCTTCGGCCTCACGCTGTTACAGGTGAAAAACCTGGAAATTTTCCGCCTGGTCGTGGGCGTGGTCCTCGTTCTTTTCGGCCTGAAATGGCTGAAGAAGGCGCTGTTGCGCTATAGCGGACGCAAGGCGCTCCACGACGAGGAGGCGATCTTCGAGGAAGAGCGCGCGGCGCTGAAAGCGCGCGGTGTCGCCATCCCGCAGAAGATCGATACCTTCGGCGTGGTCACGTCGTATAAGAGCGTGTTGCTGGAAGGCTTGGAAGTCGCCTTCATCGTCGTCACCTTCGGCCTGACGGGCAGCAACAGCGGGGCCATCGTCAACAAAACGGCGCAGGCGAACAGCCTGACCTCGGCGATCATCGGCGCAGCCATCGCTGGCGTGCTGGTCATCGTCATGGGCGCGGTCGTGCGCGCGCCGCTCTCGCGCGTGCCGGAAAATACGCTCAAGTTCGTCGTGGGCATCATGCTCACCAGCTTCGGCACCTTCTGGGGCGGCGAGGGCTTGGGGATCACATGGCCGCACAGCGACGTGGATCTGCTGCCGGTCATCGCCGTCTATCTGCTGACCTCGTTCGTCATCGTGCAGGTGTTGCGCCCGCGCACCATCAGCCAGCCGGCTCCGCCGGCGGCGCAAGGTTAAGGAGCGCGCGATGCAACAAATCATCGGCTTCCCACGTGCCGTTTACAACTTCATCGTGGGGGATCCTATCATCCTGACTGGCGTGCTGGTGTTTTTCGTCGTCATCGGCATCATCACGCACGTCAGCAAGTCGCTTTCGACGATGGCGAATGTGACGTTGGGCGTCGTGCTGATCGCCGGTGTCATCCTCAGCCTGGTGCTGGCGCTTTATCGTGAGACCAAGCCCAAGCAAGGTTAGGGTGGAGTTATTCTGGCAAGGGGATGGAGCAATGCTGCTCTATCCCTTTTTTATGCGCCAGTTATGGATCACCCGAATAGGGTTTTACACCCTTTGCGGATAATCAATATGGGTAACGGAGGACAGACATTCTCCATAACCACGGAGGACAGACATTCCTGTCTGTCCGGCCTCGATGGCCACCGTCTTTACCCGAATGGAGTATTACATCTGGTTCGGGTTATTATTGATGAGGTTCTGGCCTTTGATGCGATTATTGACGATGCCGAGGATGGCGATGACGACGACGGCGAAGACCGTGGCGACCAGCGCGTAATAGAACCGCTTCATCACATCGCTGTTGGTCTGGAAGAGGCTGATAGTGGGTAGCCAATGCGAGATGGCGTCGTTCCAGGCCAGCGCGGCGACGAAGCCGACTGCGGAAGTGAGCAAAGCTACCACTGTTGTGACAAAATTCGACGCTGTCGCCATTGTGCGGCGCACTTGTTGCTGCGCCATCGCTGCCGCCAGCCGCTGCATCTCTTGCACTTGATCCGGCTTGAAACCCATGTGTTCCAAGCGACGTTTCGACTGTTCCGGGCTTTCGGGTTGTGACATGCGTTGTCATCCTCTCTTTGCCGTGTGCCGCTGGTAGCTGATCAGGTGGATGTGCCAGCGGATCGGCGTACTGCTAGCTCTAGTATCCATGATCGCGCGCCCTGACGTCAAGAGGGTGATGAAAGGGCGCTGGATCAGATCGTCTTCCTGTTTAGACGAAGGAACGTCACGTTTCGCGGCATGGGACCAGGAGTTGTGAGCGAATTCATAGGAAAGCTGTCGTGCTGGCACGAAATCTGTGCAGGAGCAGGTCAGGCGGATTGTCTGCTTATGCATGTCGCGCGAAAGGAGTCATCATGCAGGTTTCATCACCACCCCCCAATCCACCCTCACCCCAGGGCGAGGTCGCCCCTGTCACAACGAAAAAGATGGGCCGCCGCGCGCTCATCGCCACTGGTGGCCTGGCCGCGCTCGCGGTGGGCGTCGCCGAAGCGCCCCTCGCCGTCAATTGGGGACGGCGTCAGCTCGCGCTGGATCTGGCGAGCCTAGAAGGCGTCGGCATCGATGCCGCCAGCGCCGCCGTCAACGCCACCTATGATGCCGTTAACCTGATCGTCATGCCCATCGCTGGCGCGCTGAGCGAGATCTCGACCGACACCATCGATCAACTCATCAATGTGGTCGATGCGGCACGCAAGATTCCGGGCGTCAACACCGCGCCACTCGACGCGCTCTACACCATCCTCGTCGGCTGGAAGCAGAATGCGGCGCTCATCCCTGCCACCGTCACCAGCCTGGAACAGGTGCAACGCGATGCCGGCAAACGCTACATGACCGCGCTCAAAGCCAAGCAACAGGCGGAAGCCGCCAAGGTGTGATATCCTTTGCGGGGACAGACGGTAGTCAGGGGGGCCGGACAGACAGGAATGTCTGTCCTCCGTTGTTATGGAGAACGGCTGTCCTCCGGGGAGCGTGACAGACAGGAACGGCGGCCCTCCGGAGTTAGGGAGAATGGCGGTCCTCCGTGGTCAACCGGTTGGTGTCACCGCCAGCGCGGCTTGCAGCCGCTCGGCCAGCGCGGGCGGGTCGGTGGCGCGGATGACGACCTGGGGCGTGCTGTGCCACGCGGCGCACCGGCGGAGCGCGCCCGCGAGGTCGCCGACGAGGCCAGCGGTGAGCGCGACGCCTGGCTCTAGATGCAGCGCCTTGACCTCGAAGCGGCCCTCCTGGCGGTGTGCCTTGGGATCGAGTCGCCCGATCAGCGCGCCGCGCCGCAAGATCGGCAGCGTGAAGTAGCCGTAGCGCCGCTTGGCCGCTGGTGTGTAACATTCGATGCGATAATCGAAGTCGAATAGTTCCAGGGCGCGGGCGCGATCCCACACGACCGGATCGAAGGGCGAGAGCAAGGTGGTGACGGTGCTATGCAGTGTGCCAGCGGCAGCCGCCTCGGCGAGCTGGCGGTTCGCTGGATGAATGTAGGCGGGTGTTGCCAATCCTTCGATCTGCGCGGGCAGCAATGCCCCCTCCGCGGCGAGGTGTGCCAGCATCGGCGCGCTTTCGGAGCGCGGCTGGCGGAAGTAGTCCGGCACCCAGCGGGCGGTGGCGATGCCCAGGCACTGCACGGCGCGCAGGGTGAGGGCGCGCTGGACGGCGGCGTATTCCGGCGCGGCGGCGTCATCCCACGCGGGCAAGACGGCAGCACGCGGCGCATAGACGCGCTGGAAGTTCTGGCGGCGTGCCACCATCAACTCACCGACGTTCAGCAGATGCTCAAGCGCCTGTTTCTCCACCTTCCAGTTCCACCAGCCGCTGGCCGCGCCATCGGTCCGCGCGAAATCCGCCGAACGCACGGTGCCGCGCGCACCCACCTCGGCCAGCACGCGCGCCACATCGTCGCCATGCGCCGCCAGCCATTCGTGCGACGAGCGCCAGCCCTTGCGGCGATCCAGCATCAAGCGGCGATAGAGGGGATAGTCCGCGATGGGCAGAAAGCTGGCTTCGTGCGACCAGAACTCGAAGAGCGCGCCCGCCGCCAGGTGGTCGTCTAGCCAGCGGGGATCATAGCTGCCCAGGCGCGACCACAGCACCAGATACGGGCTGCGCGCCACGACGTTGATCGTGTCGATCTGCAAGACGCCCATGCGCTGGATCGCCGCCAGCACGTCGGCCTGTGTCGCCGCGCGGCGTGGCAGCTTCGTCAGCCCCTGCGCCGCCAGCAGCAGATCCCGCGCCGCCTGGCGCGTCAGTTGCATCATCGCCTGCTCCCGCAATCAAAGGTACTCGCTGTATTCTAGCACATATGTTTGAGGGAGCGAAAGGGCGATTGGCAGCGCTTCAGGCTGTCGCTTCGCCTGCGTCGTCGTCAGCCGCGCCCGAATTCCGTCAGCAGCAAGTCCAGGGCGAGGTCGGGGGCCAGGCGGCTACGCTTGAGCGCGGTATCGACGGCCAGGCAGGCGCGCTGGGCGGCGTCGAGCTGGGCCGTGGTGAAACGCTTGGCCTGTGCGGCGGTCTTTTCCACCAGGAAGGGTGGCATGCCCACGGTCGCGGCGATCTCCGGCGGACGTGCGCCGCGCGCGGCGAGGTCTTTCACCTGGACGAGCGTGCGCACCTGGCGCGCGACCAGCGCCAGGATCATCAAAGGCTGCTGCCCGTCGTCCAGCAACTCGTGCAACAGGCGCAGCGCGGTACCACGTTCGCCACGCGCCAGGGCATCCGTCAGGTCGAAGACGCGCGCCTCGCGGCTGTCGGGGACGAGCAATGCGATGGTCTTGGCATCGATGGTGCCGCCGGGGCCGACATACGTCGCCACTTTGGCGATCTCGTTTGCCAGCAGGCGGAGGTTGCCGCCGGCCAGGCTCGCCAGCAGGCGCACGGCGTCGGGCGCGATGGCGGCGTTTTCTTGCTTGGCGCGCGTGGTGATCCAGCGATCCAGCGCCGCGCCGGTGGGCGGCGTGAAGGTGTGCAGCTTGCCGTGCGCCTGCGCCGCCGCGAGCAAGGGATTGGTCTTCGGCAATTCTTCAGCGACGATGACCACCAGCGTCGTTGTTGGTGGCATATCTCCGGCCAGCGCCGCCAGCCCTTTGGCGAAATCGGCGGCTTGCGCGGCGGCGGACGGTTTTTTCGCGCTGCGCTTGCCCTTCGCGCCCTTGCCGGCAACCTCCGGCGCGCTGGCTGGCTCCGGAGCCGGCTCTTTCGCGGCTGCCTCACGCTTGGGCTTGGGCAAGCCATCTACCACGACGAGGCGGCCATCCCCCAAAAAGGGCATGGTCCCGCACGCCTGGCGAATCGCGCCCAATTCCGCCGCCGGGCCGTCGAAACGGTCGATATTATAGGTGAAGCGTTCGTCGCGCAACAGTGCCGCCAGCGCCTCGCGCGCCGAAAAATCGTCCTCGCCATGCAACACCAACAGCATACGCGCCGCGCCTCCTTTCGGCACCCATCGCGCCGCCGCTCGCCCTGCCGAGACAGCTCTACAGGCAGGGATGAGCGTGGGCCGCCCAGCGGCGAGTAGGCAATGCATACTATTATCGCACATTGCACGCCGGGCGGTTGGGGGGCAAGAGTCCCCATCGCCGTGCGAGCGCCGGGGGCTGAACCCCCCGGCGACCGTGCCGGCGACGCTGGGATCGCTGCCCCCGGCGTGTTGGCGGGGCATGTCCGTTCTGTTTGGTAACACATCATTACCTGCCCTTCTGGCCCCGCCCGGCGATGCCGTTGTGCTTGGCCGAACTCGTCCTGCCCGACAACCATCGCACCGCCGCGCACCTAGCGTGTAGTTCCCGCTTGCAGGGGCGACCAGCTATCGACCTCTTTGAGCAGATCTAGGACGAGTTCGTAGCCCTGCACCTCGCCGCTGAGGCCGGCGGCGCGCACCGGATCGCGGTCTTGATTCCAGGCATCCAACACTTTCTGGCGCTCGAAGATGATCTGTTTGCGCAAGTCCGCGGGATCGTTACCGCCGTTGCCAGAGGCGACGACATTAGCCAGCGCGTGCAACACGCCCGCCTGGCCCTGCCATGCCAGTTTCGCCGTGTCGAACGATTCCGCCGCCTCGTGGTCGGCGCGCACCGCCCAGACACGTAGACGTTCGATAAATGTTTGTCGATTCACCGTGCGGTTCTCCTTTGTCACGCGCTTTAACGGTCGGGGCGACCACTCGCGCTGGTGGTTTCGTTCTCTTCGTCCTCAATCGCTTTGAGCGGCTCCATCTTGGCGAACACGATCTTGGGCAGCAGGTAGCCGTAGCGATTTACCGTCCCCAGCGCCACCAGCATGCAGCGCAAGAACTGCTCATAGGTAAAAGTCGTGCCATTGATCGGCACCGCCAGTTCATACGTCACTTCGCCATCGTTGGCGTCGCGCGTATACTTGCCCAGCACAGTGCTATAGTTGATGTGCATCAGCGCCTCCATGCATTCGGCCTTGCGGTTGTCGGAGATCTGCCCGACGCCCTGCACGATGAACGAGACGGTCTCGCTGTCGCTATTCACACGCGCAGAAAGGCGCACATTGCCGCCACGTACATCGAAGTCGGCGCGGATCGCGTTATTATCCCGATCAACCCGATACTTCCACCCCTTTTGTGCAAAATAGTCCGCGAGTTGATCGAGCGTCAACATCCTCTAGTCCTCCCCAAAATGATCCTTGCGCCGGTGTTCGTTTATGCCCCCTATTGTACAAAGGAATAGCACCTTCCCGCAAGAGATCACCCCCACATCGGCGATTCATCCTGTGTGTTATACTGGCGAGCAAGATACAGATCGAACACGAGAGAGGGACGGCGATGACCGAGGTTGCCGTGGTGGGGTCTGGCGCGTGGGGAACGACGCTGGCGCTGGTGCTGGCGCAGAAGGGCGTGCGCGTGCGACTGTGGGAACACGTGCCGGCGCGGGCGCAGGTGATGCAGCGCGACCGCGTGAACGACACCTTCCTGCCGGGCGTGGCGCTGCCGGCGCAGGTGCTTGTCACCGCCGACCTCGCCGCCGCCGTGACGGATGCCGAGGTCGTCTTCTTCGTCGTTCCCTCGCAGCAGATGCGCGCGAACGCGGGCCGCGCCGCGCCCTTCATTGCGCCCGCCGCCAGCATCGTTTCCGCCAGCAAAGGCTTGGAGGTCGGCACGCGGGCGCGCATGACCGAGGTGCTGCGTGCAGAGTTGCCGCCTGGTCCCCGCGACCGGCTGGCCGCGCTCAGCGGCCCGAACCTGGCGCGCGAGGTGGCCGAGGGCAAACCCGCCGCCAGCGTCGTCGCTTCCGCTGATGCCGCCACGGCGCAGCAGGTGCAGGCATTGCTGACGACGCAACGACTGCGCCTCTATTCGACGGATGACGTGGTGGGCGTTGAACTGGGCGGCACGTTGAAGAACGTCATCGCCATCGCCATCGGCTGCGCGGACGGGCTGGGCTTCGGCGACAATACCAAGGCGGCGCTGATGACGCGGGGGCTGGCGGAGATCGTGCGGCTGGCCTTGGCGGAAGGCGGGCATCCACTGACACTGGCCGGGTTGGCCGGCCTGGGCGACCTCATCGCCACGTGTTCCAGCGCCCTCAGCCGCAACTATTCGCTGGGGCGCGAGATGACCAGCACGGGCAAGTCCTTAGCCGAGGTGCAGGCCGGGCGGCGGAGCGTGGCGGAAGGCGTGCTTACGGCGCGGGTGGCCGTGCAGATGTCCGCACGGCACGGCATCGAATTGCCCATCGCCCAGGCGCTCTGCCGCTTTTTCGACGGCGACAATGCCCAGGATCTCGTCAACGCCCTCATGCAGCGCGACCTGCGCCCCGAACGCGACCACAGCCTGTGATCGCTGCACCGGCGCAGTGCGCCACCTGATCGCCCGTTTCGCGCTTCGAGCTGAGTCAGCCTTGCGCCGTCACGCGCCGTGATACACGTGCGGCTTCAGCACGCCGATATAGGGCAGGTTACGATACTGTTGCGCGTAATCCAGGCCGTAACCGACAACGAAGGCGTCTTCAATGGTGAAGCCGGTGTAGTCGGCGCGCATCTGCGTCTTGGCTTTATCCAGCAGGGCGCAGACACGCACAGAGGCCGGCTGGCGCTGGCGCAGCAATTGCAGCAAATTATTCAGCGTCAGGCCGGTGTCGATGATATCTTCCACCACCAAGACGTGTTTGCCGGCGATGGGGTCATCCAGATCCTTGAGGATGCGCACGCGGCCCTGCGACTGCATCGTATTGCCATAGCTGGAAACGGCCATGAAGTCCAGCGCGACGGGCGCGTCGATGGCGCGGGCGAGATCCGCCACAAACAACACCGCGCCCTTGAGGACGCCGACCAGCGTCACAGGCTCCCCGTGATAATCGGACGTGATCTGTGCGCCCAATGTGGCGATGCGCTGGTGCAGGGTCGGCGTGTCGATCAGCACGCGCTCGATGTCATCATGGATAGACAAGGTGAATCACTCCTCCGCTGAGATGGCGACCTGGGTACCGGGGACGGGGTGCGGGCGCGGATCGCGCACCCACAGCGCGTACGCGAGCGTAGCCACGCCCCCGATGAGCGCCGCCAACAAGAATGCGGGGCGGTAGCCCCAATGATCCGCGATGATACCGCCCAGGATCGGCCCAACCGCCGCGCAGGGCGTGTATAACAGGAACGTGATGCCGATGTAGGTCGGGCGGCGTTCCGGCGTGCCAAATTCAACGACGAACGAGAGTTGCGCCAGTTGCAGCGCCGCCGTTCCCAGGCCGAAAAGCAGGAAGGCCAGCGTCACCAGCAGCGCGTTGTCGGCGAAAAGTTCCAGCGCCATCGCCACCGCGCCACAGGCCGATCCCCACACCAGCACCCAGCGATGCCCCTGATGATCGCCCAGCCAGCCCCACAGGAAGCCGCCGACGGTGGAGGCCGCGATGAGGACCGAGGCTTCCAGGCCCACGGCGGCATCGTTCATGTGGGCGCGATGTAGGGCCGCTACGGCCAGCAGCCCGTTGCCCAGGCCAGCCAGACCACTGATGGCATTCACCACCAGGAACGGCTGAAAGAAGGCATCCGTCCGCACCACCTGCCAGCGGTCGGCCAGCCAGGCGCGGACGCGCACGAGGAGCGGTCCCACGGCGGGGGGCGCGGCATAGACGGCGGGGCGGGCGGGTTCGCGGCTGATGGCCAGCAAGACGAACGAGATCGCCACCGCGACGAAGCTCAGGCCGAAGCAGAGCGCGAAGTTCCACGGCCAGGGTAAGGCGACGACGATGGCCGTCGCCAGCGCCGCGCCCACCACGCCCATCACGTTGCCCGCGCTGGACCAGCCGCCGAGAAAGCGCCCGCGCATGCGCGCTGGAATGGCCCGCGCCACCAGATCCAGCCATTCGGGGAAGGTCAGGCCGCCGCCCGCCGCTTGTAAGAAAATCATCAGGAAGAAGAGCGCCAGCAGCACGACCGGTTGACGCACGAGCAGCATCGCGCCGATGCCCAACAGCAGAAACGGCAGGCGCTCGAACAGCGTCATGCGTAACATCATCGGCTTGACACGCGGGCGGCGTTCCACCAGCCCCGCCACCAGCAGGGGTGGGCCATAGATGCCCAGCGTGCGCACGGCGGGGATGAGCGCGATGATCCAATTTTCGCTGGTCAGGTGATGCGCGAACAGCGGCAGGATGGTATAGGGTGAACTGATGCTCAGCCCCAAGTTGAAGAACGCGATGTCCGTTCCCATCGTCAGGAAGTTCCAACGGGCATCGGGGATGGCGGCGAACCGCCGGAGTAAGCTGCTCACACGGCCTCACTTGTGGTCGTTGCTGGGACGCTTTGTGGCTGAAGGGGGGGCGCGGCGATACCGTGATAGGTCGGACGGGCCAGCCACCAGCCGCCGACCGTCGGTTCGGCCATCTCGATGCTGAAACCGGCCTGCGTAATCGCCGCCAGCGTGGCGCGGTCCAGGTGGCAGCCGTCGGCCAGCAGGGACCACAGCGGCGTCGCGGCGCGTTGCAGCCATGCGGCGAGCGGGCCACGCGCCCGCACGTGTTCCAGGAAGAGGAAGCGCCCGCCGGGGCGCAGCACGCGCGCGATCTCGCCCAATGTCGCCGCCTGGTCACGCGCCGTACACAGCGCCAAGCTGCTGACCACCGTGTCGAAGCTGGCAGCCGGGAAAGGCAAGGCTTCCAGCGGGGCATAGACGATCTGCGCGTCGGGGCGGAAGCGGCGGATGCGCCGGCGCACCAGGAAGACGCCGCGCCGGTTAGGGTCCACGCCCACCAGTCGGTCGCCGGAGCGATAGCGTTTCAGGTTGGGCCAGCGCCCCACGCCGATCTCCAGCACATCGCCGGTGGCGTCGGCCACCAGGCGGGCGCGGCAGCGCCCCCACGGATCCGCCAGGCGTAGCTTCCACCACAGCCACACGCGCCGCAGCCGCGCCCGCGCCACCGGCGGCGCATGCAAAACGGCATTGCGAATGGCGACCCGCGCCCGACGCCGCTGCTCATTCACGATCAACCAGCCCACGGCGGCGAACACGAAACCCATGCCCGCCAGCAGGCGCACGAAGCGCCCACGCGCCACCGGCGGGCGCGGCGACTTACGTATCATCGTTCGTTGCTCCTTTAGGCTGGGTGGCTGGGTGGTTGCCGGTGCGAGCAGGGACGCGGGCGGTGCCAGGGACGCGGGCGGTTGAAACAGCATCAAGACGCGGGCGGTTGAAACCGCGCCTAGGGGCGTTCCGCCACGAAGTCCACCTGCGTGGACTGGAGTTGGATAGGGCGATCAGCTCTCGGTATTGAAACGTGCGAGGGGCAGCATTTGGACACATGCCAGGATGAGAACCTGCACTAACAGCATATCATGTGTCGCCAGGTCATCGACGAGGTTGTGTAGCGCGACGGCGATGAGGATGCCCAGGCAACCGAGGAGGAGCGGCCCCACCCCCGGCCCCTCCCCATTTGCGGATGGAGAGGGGAGCGCAGACAGTGTAGGGTGGAGCGCGTTGATTTGGCTGAGCGTTGGCATGTGCTGTCTCCTCTGCTCCATTCGTAGCGGGGGAGCAGGGTTGCTGTGGCGCGACGGGAGTGGGCGGGTGGTGCGGCTTGCCGCCAGCCAGATGCCCGCCGCGACGAAGGCGAGGTAGGCCAGCGCGCCGGGAATGCCGATCTCCGCCGCCATGTTCAGGTAGAGGTTGTGGGCGTGGCCCAGCGCCAGGTGCCAGCGCGGCACTTGGTAATGCGGATAAGCAACGGGATAATTGCCGGCTCCCACGCCGAGCAGGGGATGGGCGGCGAGCATGCGCAGGGCAGCGGCCCAATGTGCCAGCCGTTCGACGGTGGAGAAATTGGCGTCGGTGATGTTTGTGCTGAGCGCGGCATCGGTCAGTGGTCGCCAGCCGAGATGCGCCAGCAGCGACGCGCCAGTCAGCTTGCCGGCAGCAAGCAGCATGCCAAGGATCGTGGCAGCGAGCGCGGCGCAACCGGCGAGCCAGGGGCGGATGCGCGGCCAGCCGAGCCAGGCCAGCACCAGCAGCGCGCCCACCAGGCCCAGCAGCGCCCCGCGCGACTGTGCCAGCGCCAGCGCCCCGCCGATGACCACCCCCAGGCCCATCCCGACGAGCCGCATACGCCATTCCCGCGCCCACGCCGCCAGCGCCAGCACCAACGGCAGCGCCAGATTCAGTTCACCCGAATAGGGATTCGGCTGGCCGAAGGTGCCGATCACCCGCACCCCACGATCCGCTGAGACGGGCAGATCGAGCGCGAAGATCGTCCCTTGCGCCAGGCCGATCAGGGCTTCGAGGACCGCGACCGCGACGACCGCGCCCAACACCAGCGCCAGCGTCCGCCGCTCGCGCAGCCAACGCGGCGCACACACCAGCACCGCCAGCGCCTCGCCCCACTTGATCGTCTCTTTCAGCGCCAGCACGCGATCCGCCGCCCACGCCGACGACAGCGCCATCAGCGCAACCAGCACCACGAGCGAACCGTACAGCACATAAACCGGCACCCGCCGATATGCGCCGCTCCCCGCACACACCCGTGCGCCCACAGCCCGGCGGGGTTCGTGTTCCGCGCCGGGCGGTTTAGCCCCCGATGGCGCTGCGGCGACCGGGGGAACATCCCGGCGGCAATGCGACGGCAATAAAACGGGCTTTCGGCGATTGGGGGTTAATATGCCTTTCGGGGAAAGACGGTGGTCAGCGGGGCCGGACAGACAGGAATGTCTGTCCTCCGTTGTTATGGAGAATGGTGGTCCTCCGGGGGATCGTAATGACAGACGGGCATGTCTGGCCTCCGGGGATAGCGTGAACACCCGCATAGGGTATAATATGCCTACCATCCGGCGTCGCAGCCAGGCGTCCCGGACCGTCAGCAGCACCAGGGTAGCGGCCAGCGTGTCCGCGATGGTCGCATGCATTGGGCCGACGGGCAGGGGGGCCAGCGAGCCGAAGGCGACCGCAGCCGGTAGCGCCGCCAGGACGAGCGCGGCGGGAGGCAATCCGTCGCTAGCGTGCGACCAGGCAGAAACAAAAAGCGGTATACGGCGACGGAACATTGGCGCTGACTCCATTCATAGCCGGCGATGCATTCCTACACCGCCCCTCCTGCCCAGCATACCCCCACGCGCAAATCAGCACTCTTCTGATCACCCCCTCTCCATCCGCAGATGAGGAGGGGGCCGGGGGGTGGGGCTATGCCCCCAGCATCGGGATCTGCACGCCGCGTTCGCGCGCTGCCTGCTCCGCTTCGGGGTAGCCGGCGTCCACGTGGCGCATCACGCCCGTGCCGGGATCATTGGTCAGCACGCGGGCCAGGCGCTTGGCGGCCTCATCGGTGCCGTCGGCAACGACGACCATGCCAGCGTGCAGCGAATAACCGATGCCCACGCCGCCGCCATGATGCACCGATACCCACGATGCGCCCGACGCGGTATTCAGCAGCGCATTGAGGATCGGCCAGTCGGCGATGGCATCTGACCCGTCGCGCATCGCTTCCGTCTCACGATAGGGTGAGGCGACGGAGCCGCTATCCAGGTGGTCGCGCCCGATGACGATGGGCGCTTTGACCGCGCCGCGCCGCACCAGTTCGTTGAAAGCCAGGCCCGCCTTGTCGCGTTCGCCATAGCCCAGCCAGCAGATGCGCGCCGGCAAGCCCTGGAAGTGAATCTTTTCCTCCGCCAGCGTGATCCACCGCCGCAATGCCTGGTTTTCAGGGAAAAGCTCCAGGATCGACCTCGATGGCCAGGCACACGCCCTCATTCATCGTGATCGCCAAGGGTTGTGCTCTGTCTTACAAATGCCACTCAACGAGACTACCAACAATCCTACCTGAACTCATTGCTTTGTTTAGTCTGCCTGGACAAACAAAAGACGCAGTACCCTAAGTGGCACTGCGTCTTTTATACTCTTTGCCAACAAGAGCAAGTTGGATTAGGAAATCATCGGCAAGTGAAGCCCGTTTTCCTTGGCGCATTCAATGGCGGTGTCATAACCTGCGTCGGCATGACGCATAACACCGGTTGCAGGATCATTTGTCAGTACACGCTCTAAGCGTTGTGCAGCTTCTGGTGTACCGTCAACAACTATGACCATGCCCGCATGCTGCGAGTAGCCCATGCCAACACCACCACCATGATGAATGCTTACCCATGTGGCTCCACTTGCACAGTTCAGCAATGCATTCAGCAACGGCCAGTCGGATACGGCATCAGAACCATCTTTCATTGCTTCAGTTTCGCGGTTGGGACTAGCTACTGACCCTGAATCAAGATGATCTCGCCCAATGACAACTGGTGCGCGTAATTCACCGGATGCCACCATGTCATTGAATGCCAGTCCAAGCTTCGCACGCTCGCCAAGTCCTACCCAGCAGATGCGTGCAGGTAATCCTTGAAACTTGATTTTCTGCCGCGCCATATCTAGCCATCGGTGCAGATGCGGATTATCTGGGATTAACTCTTTGACTTTGGCGTCGGTCTTATAGATGTCCTCTGGGTCGCCTGAGAGCGCTGCCCAGCGGAACGGGCCAATGCCTCGGCAAAACAGTGGGCGGATATAGGCAGGCACAAAGCCGGGATACGCAAACGCATTTTCCACTCCGGCATCATACGCCATCTGTCGGATGTTGTTGCCATAATCCACTACAGGAATGCCCTGCTGGTAAAATGCCACCATTGCTTGTACTTCTACTGCGATGGATTCACGTGCGCGACGTTCCACTTCTTTCGGGTCACTCAGACGCAATGATGCCGCTTCCTCTATGCTCATTCCAAGTGGAAGATAGCCATTTAACGGATCGTGGGCACTGGTCTGATCGGTCACTATGTTAGGATGGATGCCACGCTTCACGAGTTCAGGGTAAATCTCGGCGGCATTGCCGAGTAGCCCAACCGAAAGTGGCTCTTTTTTCTCGCAGGATTCGTGGATAATCTCTAACGCTTCATCCAGATTCGTGCTCATGCAGTCAAGATACTTGGTATCAAGGCGCTTCTGGATACGAGTGGCGTCACACTCAACGGCTAGCATTGAGGCCCCTGCCATTGTAGCAGCTAATGGTTGAGCACCCCCCATCCCGCCTAAACCCGCAGTGAGTATCCATTTCCCGGACAAATCGCCGTTGAAATGCTGGCGACCCATCTCAGTGAAGGTTTCGTAGGTTCCTTGCACAATGCCCTGACTGCCGATGTATATCCACGATCCAGCGGTCATCTGCCCGAACATCATCAGACCTTTGCGGTCCAACTCACGGAAATGTTCCCAGGTCGCCCAATGGGGCACGAGGTTAGAGTTAGCAATTAACACTCGCGGTGCGTCAGGATGGGTTTTGAACACGCCCACTGGTTTGCCTGATTGAATCAGTAACGTTTCATCAAGCCCCAGATTTTTCAATGTCTCGATAATGCGAGCAAAGCACTCCCAGTTCCGCGCCGCTTTGCCTATGCCGCCATACACAATGAGTTCGTTTGGGTTCTCTGCCACTTCTGGATCAAGGTTGTTCATCAGCATGCGCATTGGCGCCTCTGTTAGCCAGCTTCGGGCGGTGAGTGTTGTACCACGCGGTGCTTTGATGATACGTGCGTTCGCCTTTGAACGTTGCGAATTAGCCATGTATGATTCTCCCTCACTTTGCCTACATGTGGCGATGATGGTGTAATAAGATAGTATCAAATGGGCGAACGCACGTCAAACCACGCTCAGGGTTGTTCAATGAAAAGAGAGACAGGAGATATTAGATGGTGCTAAATAGTGTAAACTTTTTTCAGTTAGTAGTACACTCTCGTTGAGGCCATTGCTGCATGTACACACCTCAGTTCGTAGCTCTTTCCCTTAGCATACAACCTTACCTGTCTCTGTCATTATTTTTCATCCAAACGGGCTATAGTCTGTCAGGTTCTTTGCAACGCTAATTGATGAGGAGTGTTCTACGAGAAGAATCGTTTTCACTGAAAAGAAGCAAGCCAAGAGGATTTGAGCATATTCTTGAACGGGCGAGGGATAGGAAAAGTACTGGTAAATGTCTCATCATCAATCTGCCAGGGTTAGTCCTTCAATATCTTTATAAGTGATTTCTTTTTCTAATCCCCTTGATATAGCATTAGCAATTTTTCCTGCTGTTGCGGTATAGATTGGCTTTCCTAAGAGAGCATCACGCACCGTTCTCACGTCAACACCTGCCTCACGTGCGAGCTTGGCCCTCGACCAACCAAGTTTAATTCGATACTCATTTAGGGTCATTGATGATGCTCTCCGATACATAGATTCGATCCTTTTCAGTATGCCACACCCAAATAGAGCAAAGCCAATACATCCTCTGGAAATCCTATGCATTGTATGGTATAGTTGTGTATAGTAATACACCGCTCATTTCCACTGACACCTTTGCCTTCAAGAAAGGAAGCAAACGAATGCCAGAACCCAAATCCTTCAAACTTCGCCAAGGTGAAGAGCGCCCTGCTAATTTTACTGGATGCTTGCCAGAAATCGACAAAACACGGGCAACCGCCGTATTGGTACGACAGTCCAAAACTGGAGCAGATACCGCTATGGCCGAAAGCAGGGAGACTCAATTGGGATTGCGGGATTATGGCAAGCTACTATACGGTGATGACGAACCAGATGTGCGTTTGTATGATGAGGGTGCTGGTGTTTCGGGGCAAAAACGCATCGATGAGCGAAAAGTATTAGATCTCCTCTATCAAGATATGAACAAAGGGGTCATAGGTACCATCATTGTTGCAAGAGAAGATAGGCTTTTCCGAAACAAACACATGGAACAAGTCGGTGTCTTCACAAAGTTAGCTGAAGAAAAGAAGGTCAAAGTCATTGTGCCTCCGGTCTCAGCTATAGTAGGTGATGAAAAAACGAAAGTATACAATTTTACTGCATACCAGGATCTTTGTGCATTCCAAGATAAAATGAGGGAAGCATACGGCTACATCGAAGGGCATGTGAAATACATGCACCGATGCCAGCAAAATAAGGCGGCTAAGGGAGGATATGATGGCCGCGCATTACCTCCTGGTTTGGCGGTGAAGGGAAAAAAGCAAGATCAAGCGATTGTGGTCTATGAACCGTGGGCTGATATTATGCGAAAGTTGGCTTTACGTGCGCAATCGCTCAGTTGGGATATCGGAAAAATAAACCGAGAAGTCGCTGCGATGACGTTCCTTTTCCCTGAAATTCCTGAAGAAGACAAAGAACGGTATATGTTCAGGACAATGGTAAATCATTTACCAGAGGTAGGATATAAACCGCTCGATCCCCAAACGATTCGTAGTTGGCTAATGAACGAAATGCTTATCGGGTGGTGGCAGCCTGATGAGAATGAACCAGATACAATCACAGATCATCACCCTGCTGTTCTGGACTATGCGTTATTTGCTGAGGGCTATGCTGCAATGAAAGGCTATACACTGGACGGTGAACTTGTTGAAAATTGGAGAGGGGTAACGCGCATTCGGGACACCCGCGAAACTCCGCCACCTTTGCTGTTTCACGGAAAACTCCTCCTCACGCCGCCTTCATCAGATAGGACAGCTTGGTTTACAGTATATGAACACCGCTCCAAGTGGTATTATCAAGGACTTAGCAGGAATCCGAACGGCATGCATATGGACAAATTGGTAAACGTTCCTGGACCTGCTTTTGATGATATCATTATCATGCGGCTAAAGGCACTTGAAACAGCAGATCGGCAGATGAAAGATAAAATCAAGACGACGTTGGAACAAGTATACGACCAGCAATCCGAAGATTTTGTCAGTATCCACCAGCAGATTGAGGGCATCACGGTCAGGCTGATGGAGAATGCGAAAAAACGCATGAAGACCAGTTCGGATGATCCTATGTATGCTATGTTGCAAGAGGAAGTGCAGGACTTATTGCAGCGCCAGAAGGCTTTAGAGGCCAAAAAAGAAAAACTAGGTCTTGTAGATAGCCCCGAAGAAGTTACACAACTTCACACCCTACTGGCAAACTTTGATGTGGTATGGCCTACACTTGACTTAGCGCAGCAGCAGAGGGCGTTTCGTTTGCTAATCAACCGGATAGAGGTTGAGGTTATTTCTCCCCATTGGATACGCCTATCACTTGACTGGATGGATGCAATATGCCCACGCCTGGACATTGCGTATGTTTGGAAAACAAATCCTGGTCGTCATGGTGCATTCAATGAGGACGAAAAGGAGATTCTTGCTCAGCATTATCCCCGCTCGCCACGACTAGAAATATTGGAGCTTCTACCTGATAGAACATGGCATGCCATACAGCGACAAGCAGAGTTAATGCAAGTAAAAAGGGAAATACCATCAAACGATGATGTTTGTCCGACACTCTGCTATAGCGACCTTGTTCCTGGCTTGGATGGGAAGTATCTGTTCAGGGACTATGCAACGACTATGGAATACATTAAAAAAGCGCATAGCAACACGACACGGAGTGAAGCACCGCTCTACGCGATTTGGATACTCTCGGAAAAGATTGAAGATTTAATCGAACTCATTGAGAAGCATTCCGGTGGTTGCGCCCCACCCATGCCACCCAAGCCAGCGGTGAGCGCGATGCGCCCGCGCAGCGTGCCGCCATAGTGCTGGCGCGCGGCCTCCGCGAACGTCTCATACGTCCCCTGCACGATGCCCTGCGAGCCGATGTAGATCCATGATCCTGCCGTCATCTGGCCGTACATCGTCAGGCCCAGCGCCTCCAACCGGCGGAACTCGTCCCAGTTGCGCGCCGCCTTGCCTGAGCCGCCATACACGACGAGATCCTGCGGGCGCTCGGCGACATCGGGATCGAGATTGTTCATTAGCATGCGCAAGGCGGCCTCTTGTTGCCAGCCCTTGCACGAAAGTTGCGTGCCACGCGGGGCGCGCACCTCGCGCGGGCCGGACGCTGGCGTTGCCGTCGCGGGGGTGTCGAGTTGCGTCATAAAAGGGGAGCCTCCTCAGCGAGACGTAGACGGATCGCTACAAACGGTACGCTCTCAGAGTAGCACGGCGGGAGGGGTGGGGGCAAGGTTGTGGTCGCGTCTCAGCCGCGTGCCACGGACTTCCGAACACGGCAAATCCCCCTGATAGCCAGGGGGATTACTTTCAGCGCACGCATGGGCTAGCGCACGTCCACCCCGTACTTTGTCACCAGTTCTTGCTCGCTGCGCGCGAGTACTACTTCGATGCTGACAATGTGGCTGAAGGCGATCAGCAGCGTGTTGGTACGGTGGTCCAGCCAGTCCAGTTCGCGGTTGCTACGGCGGTGGGGATTCTTGACGGCGATGAAATTGGCCTGGGGCTGGGGCAATTCTTCGAGGTCGCCCTCAATGGGTTCGCCATTCGCTAGGTGAACGATGACGTTGTACTTCATGGCTGGTTCCTTCCGTTACTGTGCTTCCACTTGCAAGGTGCAGCGCCAGGCACCCAGGATGAGATGATCGCCGGCGGCGAGGGGGTAGCGTTGGCCGGGGGCGAGGCGTTCGGCGTTCAGGTACGTTTCGTTGTGGCTGCCCAGATCCTCGATGGCGAAGCCCGTCGCCGTCCGGTGCAAGCGCGCGTGGCGGCGCGAGACGCCACTGTGTCGCGCGCCAAACGGCGTGAGATCGACATCGATTGCCGGATCACCCGCCGTGGCGCGGCCCAGCACCAGGCATGCGCGATCCGGCAGCGGCACCGCCAGTCCGCCATTCAGCACCAGGCGTGCCGTCGTCCGTGTCTGTGTAGGTTGCATCGTTGCCGTTTGCCTCCGCGCGTCCACTACCAAGTCTCGCCTCAGCAGAACTTGGGCCGATTCTGGTATACTAGCAAGGAAACCCGCGGTCACGTTCGCCCAAGACGCCGCTGGATTGCCGGGGGAAGGATGATGCATGAGCCGGACCGATCTGGATCGCCAACTGACCGCGCTACGCGCCAACATCGCCGAGCTGACCCAGTTCGTAGATGCGCTGTTGGACCGCGCGCTGGCCTCCGTGGCGAGCGGCGATGCCTACGATGCGCGCATCGCGCTGGGCCGCGAGGACGAATTCGACCACACCTGTGAGGCCGTTGAAGAGCAGGCCGTCACGATCTTGACCTTGCAGCAGCCGGTGCTGGCGCAGGATCTGCGCCTGGTGGTGGCGGCGCTCGTGGTGGCACAACGCTTGCAGCGGGTGGGGCATAACGCGCTGGGCATCGCTGGCCTGGGGGTCGATCTCGCTGGGCTGGGCGCGGCGGAGGTGCCGCCGCCCGCGTTGCTGGCGCTGGGGCGCGACGCGCGCACCATGCTGCACGATGCCATGCAGGCGCTGCTGACGCGCGATGCTGCCGCCGCCGGCCAGGTGGTGGCGCGCGATGCCGCCGTCGATGGCGCATATCGCGCCCTGCGCGACGCGCTGCTGGCGCAGCATGCCAGCGTCCCGCCGGACGAAACGCTGCATCGCCGCCTGACCTTCTGGATCTGGATCGCGCACAAGCTGGAGCGCGTCGCCGACCACGCCGTCGTCATCGCGCGCCGCGCCCGCCAGATGGGAGCATAGGCAAATCGGGCCATCCGTTCCCTAGATACCTTCTTTGCTCGCCCTGCTTCGTCGTAAGATTGGAGCGGCAACGTATTAGTAGAACGTTCATCGTTCAGGATCGTCCATATTCGTTTGAGGTTTTTGTTATGCGATTCGAAGGTTCGCGGACCATCCCCGCCCCGATCATGGCCGTCTGGTTCGCGTTGCGCAATCCCGACGTGCTGGAAGTGCTGATCCCGCATTGCGTGCGCATCGAGCGCCAACCGGGCTATCACCCCGAAAGCGACAGCGATTTCACGCTCAGCTTCGAGATGGATATGCCGCAGGCAGAAGGACGCACCGGCCTGATCATCGGCTGGCTGGAAGTCGATCGCCAGCGCCCGCCGCACCACCTGAGTCTGACGCTGACGCTGAATGACGCACTCGTCTTCATGCACGTCGAGGGGACGCTGGATCTGGCCGCGCGCGGGCATGGTCAGGCGACCGAGGTGCATTACAGCGTGGATGCCAGGGTGCCGGGGATGCGCGGCGTCGGCTGGTCCGCGCCGGTTGCGGAGCAGGCGGAACACTTGATCAGCCGCATGCTCGACGAACTCACCCACCTGCTGCCGCAGATCGCGCCGGAAACGACGGCGAACGCGCCCGCCACCAACGGCCACACACCCGTCACCGCGCCCCAGGTGTTGCTGGAAACGCAGCGTGGCAGCGTCGTCTTGTTGCCCGCCACGGAGATGCCCGCGCCAACGCAAGGCATGTTGCGCCGCGTCGAATTCAGCCGCGTGCGCCGCAACGAACGCCACCAGCGCAACATCACCGCTTTCGCCGCGCTCAGCACGTTGGCCGTCGCCTCCGTCGCCTCGCTCCTGTTCGCTTGGAGCCGGCGGGGCAAGGTCTGAGCAATCGATGCATGATGCTATCACCGATGTCCCTGGCATTCGCGTGGGGCATGACACCGACTTGACGGCGCTGACCGGCTGCACCGTCATCCTGTGCGATCCGCAGCCGACGCTGGGCGGCGTGGATGTGCGCGGGGGCGCGCCCGGCACGCGCGAAACTGACCTGCTCAGCCCGCTGTGTACCGTCAACGAGGTGCATGCCGTCGTGCTGACGGGCGGCAGCGCCTTTGGTCTGGCCGCCGCGACGGGCGTGATGCAGGCACTGGAAGCGCAGGGCATTGGCTATGATACCGGCGTCGCGCGCGTCCCCATCGTGCCGGCGGCGGTACTCTTCGACCTCGGCGTGGGGCGGGCGGATGTGCGGCCAGATGCCGCGAGCGGCGCGCGGGCGGTCGCGTCGGCGACGAACGGCCCCGTGGCGCAAGGCTCCGTCGGCGCGGGGACGGGCGCGACGGTCGGCAAGATCGGCGGTCCCGCCAGCACGCGCCGGGGTGGCCTGGGCAGCGCCAGCGCCACGCTGCCAGACGGTACGGTCGTGGGCGCGATTGTCGCCGTGAACGCGCTGGGCAACGTGATCGATCCTGACGCTGACGACCAGCCGACCGCCTTCGCCGATCCCGACCAGCCCTTAGGCGCAATGGGACCCATGACGAACACCACCATCGCCGTCGTCGCCACCAGCGCCCGGCTGGATAAGGCCCAGGCGACCAAAGTGGCCCAGATGGCGCACGACGGACTGGCGCGCGTCATCCGCCCCATCCACACGCCCTTCGACGGCGATGTCGTCTTCGCCCTCGCCCTGCCCGCGCCCGACGCCTTGCCGGCGAATGCCGGCGATCTGACGGAGGTGGGTGCCGTCGCCGCCGATACCCTCGCCCGCGCCGTCCTCAAGGCGATCCGCGCCGCCGTCTCGTTTGTTTTGGCACCATCTATGGTCTTATAGTGTGTGACAGAGAATTTCGACCAAGATAGGGATCAGCCTTCATGCACTATGAGGTCGCACAGCCAGCACCGGCGGGCATTCAGACGAACAAATGGGCGGTGCTGCTGATCGTCGCGCTGGGCGTCTTCATGGCGACCATCGATTCCTCCATCGTCAACATCAGCCTGCCGACCATCGCGCAGTTTTTCCATGTGGCGCTCAGTGGCGCAGTCGAATGGGTCATCATCGCCTATCTGGTCATCATCGCCGCCGTGCTGCTGACCGTGGGGCGCTTGGCCGACATGATCGGGCGCAAACCGCTGTGGCTGGCGGGCCTGGCGGTCTTCACCGCCGGATCGGCGATCTGTGGCCTCGCGCCCTCACTGGGCTTTCTGGTGGCGGCACGCGCTTTTCAGGGTCTGGGCGGCGCGCTGCTCTTCGCCGTCAGCCCGGCGATGCTCACCGGCGCGTTCCCCGCCGCCGAACGCGGGCGGGCCTTGGGGATGAACGCGGTCGTCGTGGCGCTGGGCGTCAGCGTGGGACCGACGTTGGGCGGCCTCATCACCCAGACCCTCACCTGGCGCTGGATCTTTTATGTCAACGTCCCCATCGGCATCATCGCCAGCGTCGCCACGCTGTTCATCTTGAAGGAGAACCGGCCCAGCGGGCATGGGCGCTTCGATCCCGCTGGCGCGGCGTTGCTGGCCGTCGGGCTGGCCGCGCTCACCGCCGGCCTCTCGTTCGGCCAGGAGATCGGCTGGACCTCGCCGCTGTTGCTGGGCGATCTCGCCCTGGCGGTCGCCGCGCTGGTGGCGCTGGTTTTCGTGGAGATGCGCGTGCGCGATCCGGTCATCGATCTGCGCCTGTTCAAGAACCGGCTCTTTGCTTCAGCCAACGTCAGCCTGACGCTGAGCTTTCTGGCGCTATTCGCCGTCGGCTTTATGATGCCGTTCTATTTCGAGGAATTGCGCGGTTTCTCCACGCTGGAAGCCGGCCTGTTGCTGACGCCGCAAGCCTTGAGCATCGCCATCGTCGCGCCGATCAGCGGATCGCTGGCGGATCGCTTTGGCACGCGCTGGCTGGCGGCGGGAGGGCTGGCTATCGCCTGCGCCGGCACGGTGCTGATCAGCCTGCTTACACCGACGAGTTCCATCTTCGATATCATCTGGCGGCTGAGCCTGACGGGCATTGGCCAGGCGCTCTTCCAATCGCCGAACAACAGCGCGCTGATGGGCGCAGCCCCGCGCGAGCGCCAGGGTGTCGCCTCCGGCATGTTGGCCACGGGGCGCGTGGTGGGCCAGAGCCTCAGCGTCGCCATCGCGGGCGCGGTCTTCGCCGGCCTGGGTGGCGCGAGTGCCGGCGGCATCCTGGCGGCGCGGCCCCAGTTACCGGCGGATCAACTCGCCGCGCTGCAAAGCACGTTCATCACCAGCTTCCACTGGGCGTTTATCGTCAGCGCGGCTATCGCGGCGGTCGGCGTACTCACCTCACTCACGCGCGGCAAAGGCACATGAGGATGGGCGAAATATGCCAGAGCGTTGACACCCATTCGTCCTCCTGCTATGCTTCACGGAGATCGCCATGAGGGCCAGGTTTATCTGGCTGGCGACTATGTGATAAGAAGGGAGTGCCGTACCGCTTATGCATGCGCAGTTGATCAGCGCGCTCACCGGCACCGCTCCGCCGCAATTATTCGTGCCATCGCTGGGTGATGCACTGTTGGGCTGGGTCATGGGCCTGCTCGTGCTGGGGGGACCGTTCGCGCTGGTGCTGGCGAGCTGGCAGCGCCGCCACGGGCGCTGGTGGTATCTCTTCACGCAGTGGGATACGACGGCCTTCTGGATGCTCACGCTCGGCTCCATCGTCGCGGCGGTGGGCATGTTCGGGTTACTCGGCGTCGTGCCGGCATGGCAGACGGCGTGGAATACGTGGTACCTCGACATCATCACCGGCAATCCTGGCACGGATACGACGGTGTTCACCTGGCTGCAAGGCATACAAGCGCAATACGCCTTCGCGTTGCAGGTCACGGCGAGCATCGTCTTCTTGCTCGGTGCGGCGGCGGTCGCCATCGGTCAATCGCGCCTGGCGCGCAAGATGGCCTTTTTCCAGCGCGCGGGATCGGATGACTGGCTCGTTTCCCCGGCGGAAACACCCACCCCCGCCACCACGCGCCGTCCCACGCATCCCATCACGGGGTAACGGCTTCCTAGTCCACCCAGGCCAGGCGACCACACGGGTACGCCCCTACATCAGGATGAAGTTATGTTGTTCACGCTCGTGGCTCAGATCGCCCCCGCGCCGCCCGCCTTCGGTGTGCCGGCGCTGTTCGATGCCTTTTGGGGCTGGCTGGCCGGCCTGGTGGCGCTGGTGCTACCTTTCGCCCTGCTGGGCCGGCGGACGCATCGCATCTTCGGGCATTGGACGCGCCTTTTCGCGCAGTGGCGGCGACGCTCCTGGTGGCTGCTCGTCACCGGCGCGCTGGCGTGGAGCGCGGGCATCTTCATCCTCCTGGGCGCGCTGCCCGCCTGGCAAAGCCGCTGGGCGGCGTGGTACACCGCCGCGCGCGCCAGCGCCCCCCAAGATACGCCGGCCTTCGCTTGGCTGAGCCAGATGCAGGGCCACCTGGCGCAATTGCTGCAACTGGCCGCGCTGGCGCTGATCGTGCTGGGCCTGGTCGCGCTGGTCATCAGCATGCGCCATATCATGCGCAACGTGCTGGTGCGCCGCCCCGTCGTCGCGCCGACCTCCGAATGGCTGATGGGCGTGCCGCCCGTCACGCGCTCCCACCCCGAAACATCGTTCCATTAAGGGGCGCCGGCCCCATCCCGTTGCGGCACGGGAACCCTGCCCCCCGGCCCCCTCCCCATCGGAGATGGAGAGGGGATGATCAGACGTGGGGCGGACATTCCTGTCCGCCAGAAAAGTTATCCACAGAGTTTATCCACATATGAACATCCGTTCAATGCTTCACTTTGGGTAGTATTGGGCTTGCGTCTGGGGGTATTGTGCCGTATAATTGGAGAGAACACCACTGGCGCGGTAGCGGGAACCGTTTGCAGCGCCGCATTTTTGGAGGAACTGACGAATGGCTGATACTACCATCAATCCGCAGGAGACGGCCACCGAGACGGAGCAGCAGATCGTGCTGCTGACGCCGCTGGCGGCTGAGAAGGTGCGGGAACTGCTGGACGCCGAGGGCGATCCGGAACTGGCGTTGCGCGTCTTCGTGGCGGGCGGTGGCTGCTCCGGCTTTCAATATCAGATGGCGCTGACCCCGGCGGAAGAGGACGACGTGGTCGTCGAGTTCGACGGCATCCGCGTGCTGGTAGATCCCATCAGCGCCCAGTATATCGCCGGCAGCGAGATCGATTACAGCGAGAGCCTGATGGGCGCGGGCTTCACCGTCCACAACCCCAACGCGGTCTCCACCTGCGGCTGCGGCCATTCCTTCCGCACGGCGGATGGCGACGGCGGCGAGGCGCGCTCCTGCGGCTGCGGCCACTAGCCGCACATCGGTGCCACATGCCAGGGGTTAAACCCCCTGGCTCGGAACAGGAACCCCTACCGGGCTGAGATGACTCACCTGATCCCTGGCGGGCTGTGATGGCTCAGCCAGGGATCTTTTGTGGGGAGCGGATGGAGCATGATTCTGGCGGGCTTCACGCTGGCGCTTGGGGTGTCGGCGCTGTTTGGTCTGGCGCAGGTGGGCGTGGGCCTCGCGCTGGTGCGGCGGCTGGCACAGGGCTGGCGCTGGACCAACCGCAATACCGTGGTCGGCGCGCTCGCGGGCCTCTGGTTGCTGGTCAGCGGCGCGGGCGAATGCCTGGTGGCCGCGCTGACGCTCGCCGGCAATCCCCACATCACCGCCATACGTGGTATTGTAGATACCGTCTTGCTGGGGGTGACGGTCGCGCTCATCCTCGCGCTGATGGCCTATTTGGTTGCCCTACACCGTCATCAAACCATGACCGTGCGATAATAGTAGCAGTAATGACATCTGTATGGAGCGGATAGTCCGGTCCGCTGTGGTCATCATCCCAGGCTTGATCGACGAAGCGCACACCGAGGTTGCAGCATGGCATCAGATATCAGCGAAACACCCCCCACCCGACCTGCGCCCACGCCGGCGGAACTGGCGGCGCGCGAGGCACGCCGGCGACGCGGCGAGGCGGAACGCGGGTTGTGGCAGCGCGTCGATTTTCGGCGTGCGATCATCGAGGGGACGATCATCTTCGCGCTGTGGCGGCTGCTGGTGCTGGTGCCGCTGGGCGTGTGGCCGGCGGGCATCTTCCCGCTGATCCTGCTGGGGCTGCTCCTCCTGCGCTTCTTGCCGCCGGTGTGGGCGAGCATGCGCCTTATCGCCACGCGACGCGAGAAGATGAGCCGGCGCTTCTTCAAGCTGGCCGGTCTGCTGGCGACCACCTGCCTCCTGACCGACGTCCTGCTCGCCCTCGCGGTGGGCGATCCCGCGCAGCCTTTCGGTGGCCCCACGTTCGGGCCGGATCTGCCGCGCCTTTTTGGTGTGCCTCACCACCTGGGCCTCGGCGCGTTCCTGGGCATGGAGCTTGCCACCTATGGCTTGCTGCTGGTCTATTACCTGATCGCCACGATCTGTACGCGGCTGGCGCAGGGCGGCTTCTTGCGCTTCACGATGCCGGCGGGGAATGGGCGCGTGACGCTGTGAGCGTCGTAGGCGCTACTAGCGCCGCTGTTTCCCGGCGCAGCCAGCGCCAGGCAGCGCAGTAGCCGAGCGGCAGCGCGGCCAGCAGCGCGCCGAATGCCAGCCAGCGCAGCGTGAAGTGATCGCCCAGGCACGCGCCGTTGTGGCACCAAAAAGCGTTGGCCAGCGCCAGATTCACCATTGCCCCCACGCATGCCAACACCAGCCAGCGCCCGCTCAGCCGCGCGCCACGCATCGCCAGCAGGGCGAAGAGATAGGGATACGCATCGAAAAGATAGCGCGCCCCCGCTTGATACCACCCCGTCAGGTTCCAAAACAGCGTGAATACCACCAGCCCCGCCACCGTCAGCCATAGCGCGGTGCGCAGCCAGCCCGGCGCGGCGGATCGTGCCGGCAGGAAGAACAGCAGGAACAGCGGCGTGGTGAAAAAGACGCTCGTTCCATTGCCGCCGCGCAACAGATCGCCCACCGGCGCGAGATCATATGGCGTGCGAAACGTGAAGGCCGGCAGGTTCAGGAAGTCCGCCACGAAGTTCGGCCACACATAATGCCAACTCAGCAGCCCATACCTGATCTGCGGATAGTCCTGCTGGATCTGCAAGTCATAGCCGCTGCTGAAGGGATGCCCAAAATAGAGTTGGTTGCGCACCAGCCAGGCGCCGACCGCGACCGCGAAGGGGATGAGCGCGGCGAGCATCTGCGACCACGCGATCGCCCCCGTCCCAGGCTCCGCAGGGAGCCTTCGCGGCGGCACGCCCATAGGCGCGGGTTCACCCGCTGGCGTCCTTGGCACTGGCGCGGGTTGTCCCCTTGGCTGGCCCGCGTTGTGCCAGAGCAGCGCCGCGCCCAGCACGAGCGCGCCCAGCGCGTCCGGTGTGCGCGTGAGGAAGAGCGCGCCCAGCGCGGCGGAGGCCAGCCACCAATTCCGGCGCACCACGCCCAGCAACATGACAACGGTGAAGGTGATGGCGAGCGTCTGCGCCACGAACCAGACGGTGCCGCCCAGCGCCAGCCACAGCGCGATGGTCCCCAGCCCGAAGGTCAGCGCGATGATCGCGTTTTCGCGCGCGGTGCGGCGCGACCAGCCGGCGGCGACCAGCGCGTTCAGCAGATGGTAGAGCAGCGCGACGTTCAGCGCGGCGGCCAGCCACGAGAACCAAACATCGCTGAAATGATCGCCCAGCAGCGCCACGAAAGGCAGCATCAGCAGCGCGGGGGCGGGGGGATAGACGATATAGTTGTGGGTGCCGACGCGCACAAGGTCGTGGCCCAGCCAGGCCGGCACATCCATGCGCCCGCGCAGCCAACTCCTTGCCTGTTCCACGAAATGCGCGGCATACGAGATGTGTGTGGCGTCCTGGCGAAACAGCGCCGCCAGAAGCCACAGCATCCCGCCGGTGGCGGCGCACAGCGCGATCTCACCGCGCCACGCGCCCACCCGCTTCCAATTCTGATGCATCCTTGCTCCTTGAAGCCCTTCGCGCACTCTCTACGCATGTCACGTGCCGACACGACATGACGGAAAAAACGCCGCCATGTCGCCCTAGTATGACTATATCTATTTCGTCTATATCTATATCGTCAAATTGCCCTGCGCTTTCCCTGAAATATGCCTGGCTTTTGCCCCTTGCGTCCGGCACCCGCCTTGCGGTAAACTGAACCCTATGACCGCGCGTTCAATGGGGAACGTGGGGCGACGCTGTTTTGTCAGCCAACGAAGGAGGCACCCGACCGATGTTAGCCCGTGAAATCATGACCCGTGATGTCATCAGTGTGACCGATGACGCCAGCGTGCAAGATGTGATCCGCCGCCTGGCGGAATATCGCGTGAGCGGCATGCCCGTGCTCAATCGCCAGAACCGTCTGGTGGGCATCGTCACCGAAGCCGACGTGCTCAGCCACCAGGGCGACCAGAACGCCCCCGTGACGGACATCATGACGCGCCGCGTCATCGCCGTCCCCGACAGCGCCACGACGGACCAGATCGCGCAGATCCTCACCAGCCATCGCTTCAAGCGCGTGCCGGTCGTGGACGGCCCCTACGTCCTGGGCATTGTCAGTCGCGGCGACCTCGTGCGCGTCCTGGCCAGCCGGTGGACCTGCGGCGTCTGTGGGGCGATTCACCTGGGCGCGCTGCCCCTGGAGTGTGATGCCTGCGGTGCGCCCGGCACGGTCTTTGGCCGCCTCCTCGATCCCCGCACCGAAATCTCCTCCCGCTAACCGGCCCCAGCCCATCATGGTCGTCCTCCCTGCACGGTTGGCACACGAATTGCATGAGCAGCACGTAACGATACATTGCCTGTCGTTGTCTGTTCTCATCCCAGTGCTAGGAGGCGGCCATGAAACTCATCACCCATGTCATCGGCTCAGCATTGAAAGATCTCTTCAGTGCCATCGGCACAGCGATCCTTGCCGGAGCTGTCGGCGGCGGCGCGGTCTTGTTGGTATCGTATGCCTACCTCAACCAGTGGGCTCCCACGATCCTGACGGATATCACCGCCGGCGTCATCGCGCTGCTCGCCGGTTATGCCGGCTGGACTACCGTGATCTTGCGCAGCATCACCCGCACAGTACTAGCTGCCGGCAAAGATGTTGAGCACGACGTGAAACAAGCGGCGTAACCAGGGGGATAGACCGATGGATGTGCTTTATTTCATCCTCTGCATGCTGGGCGGTGTCTTCATCGTCTGTGTGCCGTGGGCGGGCGTCGTGTTGGCAGCCACAAAAGGGTCCGGCAAGACGCAGCGCGAACGCAACATCCAGGCGAACAAACAAGCTTCCGAACATCCTGGTAGCGCCGGGGCTATCGCCCGCGATGTGCGCGAGCGCCCCAAGAGCTAGACCTTCACCTCACCGTCAAAGGCAAGCAATATTCAGCGCGCCAAGATTCGCAAACCACGATATGCCACAAGAGGCCGCCTCACCTGCAATGAGCGGCCTCACTGCATGTTAGCGCGGGCGGATAGGTGTGGCCGTCGCCATATATGCCACTGGGAGTGTAGGGGCAGGGCAAGAAGGCATTGCCCCTACAGGTGGTCGCCCTGGCCCGTCCTACGATCTCTGGCGCTACTCGCCCAGCGCGGCCAGCGATTTCATCACGCTGTCGGCGGGACTGATCTTGAACTGGACATCCACGAATTTCCCCTGCTCGTCAATGACGAACGATGAGCGTGTGATCCCCATATATTTGCGGCCCATGAACGATTGCTCGCCCCACACGCCATAGGCTTCGGCGACGGTGTGTTCGGTGTCGGCCAGCAGGATGAAGGGCAGGTTATGCTTCGTCCTGAAGCGCAGATGCGAGGCTGCGTCGTCGGGGCTGATGCCGATGACGACAGCATTATGCTCCGTGATATCCAGATAGGCATCGCGGAAGCCGCACGCCTGGGCAGTGCAACCAGGCGTGTCATCTTTCGGATAAAAATAAAGTACGACGCGCTGACTCTTTTGACACTCCCCCGCTTAGAAAGCGGGGGATTCTTCCAACCCAGGCAGCCCATCGTTTGCAGAAGGGATGACCAGATGAGGATTCTGGCTTGCGCCAGCAACATGCCGTTTGTCAGAACGGACTACGCTTGCCCGCCGAAACGGGTGACGATACGTGACGGTCTCGCAGGGCAGCATGCGGGCCAGATGCCCCGTCATGCGCTTGCTGAGGATGTTGGTGCTGCCCACGTTATCACGATGGCCAACAAACCCACACTGCGAACAGGCGTAGTTCCTGCCCTTGGGTTTGTTCCGCTGACCACAAGCGGGGCATGTCTTACTGGTGTACGCTTCGTTGATCAGTTCCACGGCGATGCCCACCGCCGCCGCCTTGTAGGTGACATACTGGCGCAATTGCCCATGCGGCCAATTGCTGATCTTCTGCCGATTCTCCCGACTGAGGCGTTTCTCGGTTTTGGTGTTGTCGGCCACGTCACGCACATCTCCCATGACGATGGTTCCGGCCTGCATTGCTGTTGCTTCTTCCACCACCGCCCGACTCACTTTATGCAGCATATCCCGCTGCTTCGTTTCGGTCTGCGCTTGCAAGCGTTTCCGACTCGCCACCAGTTTCTTCCAACGGCGCGACCCTGGTTGGCAACGGGCGATCAACTCTTGCAGATCGGCGGTTTTCTTGTTGCGATGCTGGGCATTGGCCCGCAGTTCCCGACACGCGATGATCGTCGCTTGCGCGCCATTCGTACAGGCAGCGGGGTGGATCTCGCCCAGGTCCACGGCCATCATGCCTGTATCCGTCGTGGGCTGGGGAACGACCCCATCTTCCACGGTGATGTGCCAGCAGGAACGCTTGGTCGCATGGCTATACACCAATTGCACCTGACGAAACGCCGCAACTGGCAACGTCGCCAGATGGTCCGGCAACGCCACCCAAATGGGCTCGTGGCCGCGTGCCAGCGCCAGACGCATACGACCATCTACCACCTTGATGCCCGTGTTCTTCCACGTGGTGGTATGGAAGAACTTCCGTTTATGGGGATAGCGGGCCAGGGGGTTACTCGGTTTGAGGGCTTTGGCAGTCTTGCACGCCTCATAGAAATCCTGCTGTGCGGCTTGATAGCTGTGCGCATGGAGGAAGGATGGGCCGCAGAAGGCTTTCAGGACGCGATCATGTTTGAGGGGAGAGAGCCACACGTGAGCCGCTTTGCGATAAGTACGATAGTGGTTGATCAGCGTAGCGGTGTAGATGCGCCCGCTCTCACGGTTCAGCATCCGGGTCTGCTCGACAGGCAGCGTACACGCGATGATCTGCACCCGGATCATACGGTTGCCTGCCTTTCGATGTATTTCTGAATGATCTCACTACTCACATTGCCTGCTGTGGACAGGAAATACGAACGTGTCCACAGCGAAGGGAGTTTCAAGAGATGAGGAAACTCTCTGCGCAAGTGGTGCGAACTGCGGCCTTTGATGAGGCGGGGAATAGCGCTGGGCAGGGTGTAGGGATCGGCCCGCACCAACAGATGCACGTGATCGGGCTGGATCGCCAGTTCCCGGATCTCCCATGCATGTTCAGCGGCCACTTCATGCACGATGGCTTGCAGCCGTTGTGCAACGAGGCCAACCAACACCTTGCGACGGCGTTTGGGACACCAGATGATATGGTAGACCACCAGATGGACGCAATGGGATTCATACGTGTATTCCATGTAGACTGTGTACCATATAACAACATCGCTTGTCAAGCGACAGGCACGGTGTCGCTACGCGACGGCGCTTTCATCCCCCGCTTGAAAGATGGGGGCTTTGCGCGCCTTTCTGTAATCTGCCAGGCGCACGGTGTTTCCGTTGGCGTCGGGCAAGGCGAAATCGGGCGCGCTCGCGCCCACGATGATATCTTCGCGGCTCATGGCAAAGCTCCTCTGCTGATCGATCTGATGAATCTAGCATTCATACTGTAGCACAACCTGAACCTTTTATGAACGGGGGCGGGGCATCATCCATAACATGAGCCAGCCAGTCTCGCTTCCCTATCGCCCACCGCTCGTCGTCGTCAGCGCCACCGGTGCGCCATCGGCGCTGGCAATCACCGTGCTGAATCCCCAGAGTGGCAAACAATTGTGGCACTTCACCAGCGTGAGCGGGACACTGGACATGCTGCCCGTGGCGCAACGGGTGCAAGTCATCGGCAGCACGGTCTACATCACCTCGGATGATGCGACTGGCGTGGGCTATCTTTACGCGCTGCAACTCGATAGTGGCAAGCAGCTTTGGCGCGTGCCGTTGAGCGCACCTGCCGGCGCTGCCTGCCTCGCCGCCGACAGCCATGCCGCCTATATCTTCGCGCCACGTGCCGGCACGAACTGCGCGACCCTGGCGGCGTATGCGGCGACGAACGGCAAACGTGTGTGGCAGACAGGCGTGCTGCCTTACCAAGAATGTCTTGGACTGAAAGTTCCCACGATGACTTTTGCCAATACCTGGCTCTTGTTGCAAGCGGATCAGCTCGATGGGGGATCGCTAAACCTGCTGGCCTTTGATGCGGCGACGGGCAAGCCGCGCTGGAATGTGCCGACGAATGCCTACGCCGGATCGGTGACGATCACGAACGACCGCATTTTCTTTGATGACGGCAAGAATGTCGTCGCGCTGGACGCAATGACGGGGGAGCAGTTTTGGGTGCGCCACGGCGTTCCTGGCACCAAGCTCACGCTCGTTGGCGATACACTCATCGCCTTCTCGTATCCCACCTGCACCGCTTGTCCGAAAAATTTTGTGCCGACCGACACGCTCACGCTCCTCGATGTGACAAACGGTGCGCAATTGTGGCAGCGGCAATGGCATGGCACGCTGGGCCAGCCTTTCTATAACGTCGGCTTCGCCAACGATGCCCATCGCCTCTACCTCGTTGTCGATGCGCAGATCCAGGCCATCGGCTTACGCACCAACCGTGTCGCCTGGTCGCACAGCACCTACCTTTTACCTCAACTTTTCGTGCAAGGTGAACTGCTTTTCGGCACGTGGACTCCTGCACCTACCACGCATAGCCAACCATTTATAGCCGATAGCATCACTGCGCGCCGAACATTGGATGGAGCATCCGTCTGGACGACCTTTTTGCCAATGAACGAAGAACGTGAAGGCGTCATCGCTGTCACGGACGGCCTGGTGCTGGTGAGCGCGGCAGATCCTTCGGCCAGCGGCCCCATTTCCCTGACGGCCCTCGATCCGCTACATGGCAGCACCCTCTGGCACGCGCCGGTCAGCGGCGTAATCCAGGCGATCCTGCCAGCGGCAGGGGCGGGCGGTTAAGGGTGCGAGGGGGACGGCAGTTGCAACCGCCCGCCGCAGAACGTGCCGGAGGCATCGATACTCCTCATCACTGGCCCTCAATGAGATAGCGACCAGCCGGTGCCGTCGCTGACGAGGGTGAGCATGCCGGCCTGGGCAGTGCGCACGACCGTCATGCCCGCCACGGCGGCGGGGTCGTCGGGCGCGGGCGCGGCGTTCACTGTGCCGGGCTTGGGGGCAGCGCGGGCGGAGGGCGCGACGATCACCAGCCGCGCGTTCACCTGGCGCAACAGCGCGGCCTGGGTGGACCCAGCCAAGATCGCCTCGTTCGGCAACTGGCAGAGTTGCACCACGTCCGCCTGGAGGTCCGCGCCTTGCGTCGCTTGTGCCAACGCCAGGTCACTGGCATCGCCGACGAAGAGCAGCGTCAGCCCTGGCGTCACCAGGCGCAGCACCAGTGCGTTCGTGTCGTCCTGCCGGTCGTTCGTCACCACCAGCGGGCGCGTCGGATTCAGCACATCCAGCCGGGCGGCGGGCGCGAGCGTGATGCTGGCCCCGCGCGCCAAGCGCACCAGCGGGATGCGCGCCGCTTGCAAGCCGGTGTACCACGTAACATACGGCACGTCGGGGTGCAACGCGCCCGGATCGACCACCTCGCCGATATGATACGCGCCTAGCAAGTTCACTAGCCCGGCATAATGCCCCTTGCGCACGTCTGTTACGATCACCAGATCCAGCGTATGCTGCCAGAAGGGCAGGACGAATGCCAGCGCCGCCAGCAGCGAGGGGCCATCCGCGCCGCCGTCGATCAGCACCGTGCGCCCGTTACTCAGGCGCAGCAAGGTTGCCGGCCCGCCCGGCACGTCCAGGAACGTGACGGTGAGCGGTGCCACAGGCGACGCGGCGGCGGAGATGCCCACCGCGCCCGTGAAGAGCGTGAGCGCCAGCGCCAGCGCGATCCCCACGCGCAGTAGCGCTGGCAGCGCCGGGCGCGGGGTGGTATGAGCGGCAGCCGCCGGCGCACGCCACACCAGCGGCACGCCGCCGAGCGCGATCACCCACACGGGCGTGAGCCAGCCCGGCACATTGCCCACCGTCGCCGCCGCCCCCGGCCAACTCGCCGTCACCTCGATAACCAGATCCGCCAGCCGCAGGAGCGGCCAGGCAACCGCGCCGAGCAATGCGCCGATTCCCGGCGCGATCAAGCCGCCCACGCCCACCAGCGCGCCCAACGCCAGGAAAAGCGGCAGGAATGGCACCAGCAGCAGATTCGTCAGCAAGGAGACGAAAGAGATGATGCCGAAACTGATGGCGACAATGGGCAGCGTGGCGAGCTGCGCCGCCAGCGTGGCGGCCAACACGTCCGCCGAGACGCGCCCGACCCGCCAGCGCCCCAGCCATCCGGTGAGCGGCGCGCGTAGCCGCCCGGCCAGCAGCGCGATGCCCAGCGTCCCCGCCGCCGAAAGCTGAAAGCCGACGTCCCACAATATCACCGGATCGACCGCCGTCATCACGATGCAGGCGACGGCCAGCGCGGTCAGCACGTCATAGTCGCGGCCCAGGTAGCGCGCCAGGATCAGCAGCGCGCCCATAATGCCGGCACGGATGGCCGCTGGTCCCGCGCCGCTCAGGAGTACGTAGCCAACGACGCCGCCGAAGGCCAGCACCGCGCTCGCCCGCGCCCCCAGTGGTCGCGCCAGCCGCGCCACGATCGCCGCCGCCAGCGTCACCTTCAGGCCGGACGTGACGACGAGGTGGATCGTCCCGGTGCGCACGAAAAGCGGTAGCCGCGCCCGCAGCACCGGCGTCTTCAGGCCCAACAGGATGCCGATGATCAGCGCGGCTTCCGGTGCAGGCAAAGCGTGGGCCAGCGCGCTGGCCAGCGCCTCGCGTAGCGCGTAGATCGCGCCCAGTAGCGGATTACCCCCGCCGTGTGTGATCACGTCCACCTTGGCCGCGCCCAGGTCGGCATCGATCCCCGGCGCGACATGCGCGGGCGCGCTCAGCGTGCCACTAAACTGCACCGTGTCGCCGTAATCGGGAGCATATTTGCCCGCCAGCCCCAGCGCGTAGACCTGCACCGTGCCGTCCGCTGGCCGCCAGGCGGTGATCTGCTTGGGGCTGACATCTTGCACGGCGACGACGATGAATTCGCCCTTCACGCGCACGTCCGGCTCGCCCGTCACCACGCCGCGCACTTCCACCTGCGCGCCGAAGCCCGCGTGCGCGATATTCTGCGGATCGTTGCCGGCCCCGGCCCAGGCGAAGCGCGCCATCCCCAGCAGCGCCGCTGCCAGCAGGCCCAGCGTGGCCAAGGCCAAGCGCCCGCCGCGCCCCGCGACACTCCCCCGTGCCATGACGAAGAGCAAGCTACCCGCGCCCGCCAGGCACACCACCCCCGCCGCCAGCAATGCCCCACGCAGCCCGCCCACCGGCGCGAGCGCCGCCAGCGCGATGCCCACGAGCCACGCGACGCCGCACGCTACAACGCCCCACCGCTGCATCCTATGCCCCCCGCTCACTTAGAATGCGACCATTCTAGCAGAATTGCCGGGAAAGGCAAGAGTACTATGCAAAACAGTGGGGAATAATGGGGACGGGAGGCGGGAGGGAAACGGGGGACGAGCGCGGGACGGGGAAACGGCGGGCGGACGGCGGGCGGTTGAAACCGCGCCTAAGGGCGTGCCGCCACGAAACCCACCTACGTGGGTTGGGATGCGAGTCCGCGACGGCGGACTTCGTCGCCGCCAGGCGCTTAGGCGCGGTT
>DAIDGU010000081.1 GCA_027459785.1 Ktedonobacteria bacterium
GTGCCGCGTGGCCTTGACCTATGCGGCCACCTGGATCATTGCCCTCGCGGCCACTGACGCCGGTCGCCCGGATCTCTTGCGTTCGCCTCGCCGGGTTCTTGCCCATTATTGGGAGGGCGATGGGTTATGAAACGCCCTCAATGACGTTTATAATCCTTTGCGTGCACTCAATTGGCAACTTTTTATAGCCGAAGGGTTTATTGGAGCGAGCGTGCTTTGGCTAGATAAACTTCCACGCATCACCGATCCATTCTTGCATCAGCAGCTAACCCAAGACGGACAATTGCTTCCCCTCCTATTCCCGCTTATTTCAGATGGCCGAAGAGCCTTGACCACGGGGGATGCGGTAACTGCGGAACGTCTCGTTTCCAAGCTGAGCGGACTGTTAAACAACTCCGAACTTTTGATCCACCTCGCAGTTTTGGGGTTTATTGGCACCATTCCCGATAATTTCATCGATCAACGTGCATTTGTTGGATTGGTGACTCAAGAAGAATTACAGCAAATTCGCTATTCGGGCAGCACGCGCGAGGGCGGCCATAATGCAGAAACAACGAGAAGACAATGCAGAGATGATATTGCATTGCTTCTATCTCAGATGCAAGAATCCATCCTGATCGATCCGGTGTTATTCAGAACGCAGTTAGAGCAAGGACTATTGTATCAGACGTTGTTTATTGCATCTTCAAGCTAGAAGGCAGTGATCGTAGCTATGTCAGCTAAGAACCGGCCACTGACAGCTCGAAAAAAGGCGATATTGGCCAGGTACCCCAGCATTGATCGCATTACACCCGTTGCAATCCCCCTGCGATGAGCAGCACGCGCAGCGTGCCGGTGAGGGCGGGATCGATGGCCGCGCCGAAGACGCAGGTCGCCTGGGGCGCGCAGGCCGCGCTGACGCGGGCGGCGACTTCCGTCACATCGCGCAGCGTCATATCCGGTCCGCCGGTGAGGTGCAGCAGCACGCGCCGTGCGCCGTGTGTTCCGGTCCCCAGTCCCCCTCCGCGCAGCGCATCGTCGGCGGCCTGGGCGGCGCGCATCGGCCCCGTCGCCTCGCCCTGCCCCAGCAGGCTTGGGCCGGCCTCGTGCAGCACGGCGCGCACATCGGCGAAATCGACATTGATCAGGCTGGGCGTGGTGACGAGCGTGACGATGCCAACGAGCGCGCGGCGCAAGGTCGCATCAGCGGCGGCGAAGGCGGCGTTTATGCCCTGCTGGGGCGCGGCGGCGCTCAGCAAACGGTCGTTGGGCAGGAGGATGAGGGCATCGACTTCCTGCGCCAAGCGTCCCAGGCCCAGGCGGGCCGCCTGGTGGCGCGGCGCGCCCTCGAAGCCGAAAGGCACCATCGCCAGCCCCACCACCAGCGCACCCAACCCGCGCGCGATGCGCGCCACGACGGGGGCCGCGCCCGTCCCCGTGCCACCGCCCAGCCCCGCCACAACGAAGATCAGATCATGCTGGCGTAACAGGCCGGCGATATGATGGCGACTGGCTTCCGCCGCGCGTTCGCCCACCTCCGCCACGCCGCCCGCGCCCAACCCGTGCGTCACCTGCTCGCCCAGGCACAGGTGCTCGTCGGCCTCCGCGCCGGCCAGGGCTTGCGTGTCGGTATTCAGCGCGATGCGCCGCACGGCGGCATCACCGAAAGGCCCGATGCGGCGCAGTGTGTTGGTTCCCGCGCCACCTACGCCGACGAGCGCCAGGCGCGGCAGCACAACGGGCGCAACCTCGGCGCGCGGCAACGCCAGCGGGACGGGCGGGCGCAGCGGGCGGCGCGGCGCGGGCAACGGCGCGGGCAACGGCGTGGTAGCGGGCGACGACGCGGGCAGGGCAATGAGGCGTTCGGCCATATTCAGGTTCCTTCCTGGCTGGCATGATCCTCTTTAGTATACAGGACGGGTGAAGATTTCAGGAAGGCGCATGCTTCCCGCGCGGATGCCGGCCTTGCCCTTACCGTCACCCCGCGTTGTTCACGAATTGATTGGTATACGTCTGGGTGAGATCGATGGGGGCGGTTGGGGCGATCTGATCGGTCTGGCGTTCGATGCTCAGAACGGATTCGGGGCCGCCAGCGGGCATCTGGCCGTTCGGGCTGAACATCGACAATTGGTTGCGCAGCGCCGTCACATACAGCGCCTTGTTACCGAAATAGTAATCGCTCGGCATCTCATCTGTGATCTCTTCCGCCGTGTGCGTCTGAATCCACTTCAGCGTTTTGACATACGCATTCACCAGCTTTTGCACCGTCGATGGATTTTTGGCCACATAATCATTGCGCATGAAGACGCAGATAAAGGGATATGGGCCACCCAGCGCGGTTTGCGTCATCTGGGGCGTGCGCAGATCGACCAGCACTTGCCCCACGCCGCTGGAGATGAGCCGCGAGATCGTCGGCTCGGTGGTCATGCCGGCGTCGATGCGCCCCTGTTGCATGGCGGCGATGAACGTGTCATCGGCCCCGACGGACGTGAAATGCACCTGATCGGGCGTGATGCCGGCGCGGTGCAGTAGCGCGATGGTCAGCGCCTGCGTGCCGGAGCCGATCTCGGTGACGCCAAGGTTCTTGCCTTTGAGATCGGCCATCGAATGGATCTTGCCCGCTTCCTGGGTGGCGACCATCTCGGCTTCGCCGGGCGCGATATCGAGTTGGACCACGCACTCCATCTGCTTGCCCTGCGCTTGCAATTCGATGGTGTGGTTATACGACCCCGATCCGGCGTTGACCTGCCCATTCAGCACCAGATCTTCCGCCGACTGGCCGGAAGCTTCATCGATCAGCGTGACATCCAGCCCCTCCTGATCGAAGTAGCCGAGCTGCTTGGTGAGCATGTTCGGCAGATAGATCTGCTTGTTGATGCCGCCCACCATCAGCAACAGGTGAACTTTGGTCGCCGCGCTGCTGCTGGGGGTGGCCCCACAGGCGACGAGGCCGAGCAGCACGATCAGGCTGAGTGACAGGCAGCAACGGGTACGACGGATGTTCATGCGGTGGCCCCTTCTTTGGGTACGATGGCCGACTGCGCCATCATGAACGCTGGATGGATCGCTGAGATGTTGACGCCATGCCGAAAATAGTGTATAGAATATATATCATAGCTGGCGCAGGCGTCAAGCCGCGTGATGCTGGCAAGCTGCGCGAAGGAAGCGCAACCTGAACGGCCCATGCTACGCTCTGGTATAGCATAAGCGCGCCCATGACGCAACAACCCTGAATGGGGAAAGGAAGCAGTCCCATGTCCGATACCGGCTCTCGTCCCCGCCACATGGCGGTGCTGGATGTTGGCGCTCCGCACCTGACGAAAACAGAGCGCGCCATCCAGGCGCTGCGCGACGCGATCTTACGCGGCACCATTCCGGCGGGCGAGCAACTGACCGTCGGCGATCTGGCGCACCAGTTGGGGATGAGTCCCACGCCAGTGCGCGAGGCGATCCGTGTGTTGCAGGCTGAAGGACTGCTGAAGCAGACACCGCATCATACCATCTCTGCCATCACCTTCACGGAGCAGGATATCGCCGATATCTTCAACCTGCGCGCACTGTTGGAGGCCCAGGCCGTCCGCCTGGCGACGCCGCACCTGACCACCGCCGATTTCGCCGAGTTGGATGCTATCGATGAGCAGATGCGCGTGGCCCAGGCCGTCGGCGACCATGCCGCCGTCCACCACATCAATGCGGAGTGGCACCGCACGATCTATCGCGCCTCGCACAACCACCATCTCGTCGATCTCATCGAGAGCTTGTGGCGCAAGTTCCTCTGGGAATCCTTGTGGACGGTGCCACAACACACGACGACCTCGCTGGACCAACACGCGGCGATCACCCAGGCGCTGCGGGCGCACGACGCCGAGGGGGCCGCGAAGTTGATGGCGGTGCACATGGAACACGGCAAAGACACCGCAGTGCGCTATTTCCGCCAGCGCCAGGCCGAGCAACCAGCCGAGTGAGGGAATGATTGTATGAGCATCACCATCGTCGATGTGTTCGCGCGTGACGGCTTGCAGACGGTGCTGCACGAGAGCCAACTGCGCACGCCGACCACCGAGGAAAAAGTGGCCGTGATCGCCGCGCTGGACGCGGCGGGCGTGCCGGAGATCGAGATCACGGGTTTCGTGCATCCGCGCGTCATCCCCAGCCTGGCGGATGCCGAGGCCGTCACGCGCGCCGTGCTGGCGCGGCCCCACCGGGCGACCATTCGCGCGCTCGTCCCGAACGTGCGTGGCGCGGAGCGTGCGCTGGCCGTCGGCGTCCCCAAGCTCGCCTGCCTGATCGTCGCCAGCGAGACGTATCAGCGACTGAACTCGCACATGTCGGTCGAGGATAACGTGCGCCAGATCGAGGCCATCGCTGAGATGGTCGCTGGCACGGCGACCCACATCTGCGTGGGCATGGGTACGTCCTTCGTCTGCCCCTATGATGGCTTGCTGCCGGAAGACTACATCCTGGGCCTGATCGAGCGCTTCGTGAACGCGGGCATCCGCGAGATCTCGCTGGCCGACAGCGTGGGGCTGGCCTGGCCCAGCCTGGTAGCGGAGCGCGTCAGCGCGATCCACGCCCGCTGGCCGGAAGTCGAGATCGGCCTGCACTTGCACACGCTGGCCGGGCTGGCGCTGGCGAACGCCTGGGCGGGTTACGGCGCGGGCGCGACGCTCTTCGAGGGATCGGTCGGCGGCATCGGCGGCGGCATCGCCATGCCGGTGCATACCACCAACATGGGCAATGTTGCCACCGAAGATCTGGTGTACCTCTTCGAACAATGCGGCGTACCAACGGGCATCGACCAGCTCGCGCTGGCTCGCTTGGGCCGCGAAACCCAAAGCCTGATAGGCACCGGCAATAGCCATGTCGCCAGCTTCGGCACGCTGCCCGCCTTCCTGGCCGAGAGCCGCGCCCACCTGGCGGAAGTCGCCGCCGCGCCACCGGGCGACTCTAGCAAGCACTGAAAAGGGTGAGGGTTTTTCGAACACGAAAGCCACGAAATTTCACGAAGAACACGAAGATAATAAAAATGTGTATTTCGTGCTTCTGCATGACCTTTGTGTTCGATTAGCTTTCTGATTTTCGTGTTCGCCTTCGTGGCTTTCGTGTTCAAATATCCCCCTTACATAGCAGCAGGAGTAACAGGCTATGGCACAGCTTCCTTCGGCGGGGGCGCGGCTGCGCGCGGCCTTGGCTGCCGAGCGCCCGCTCCAGATGCCGGGCGTCATCAATGCGTTTTACGCGCTGCTGGCGGAACGCGCCGGCTTTCGCGCGCTCTATCTTTCCGGCGCGGGCGTGGCGAATGCGTCGCTGGGCGTGCCGGACCTGGCGATCACCACGCTGGCGGACGTGCTGACCGACGCGCGGCGCATCACGGCGGCGACGGACCTGCCGCTGCTGGCGGATATCGACACCGGCTGGGGGACGCAGTTCAACATCCAGCGCGCCATCCGCGCGATGATCGCTGCCGGCGTGGCGGGCGTGCATATCGAAGATCAGGTGCAGGCCAAACGCTGCGGCCATCGCCCCAACAAGCAGATCGTGCCGGTGGCGGAGATGGAGGCGCGCATCACCGCCGCCGTCGCCGCCCGCACGGATCCGGATTTCGTCATCGTCGCGCGCACGGATGCCTTCGCGCGCGAGGGGCTGGCCGGCGCGCTAGAGCGGGCGCGGCGTTACATCGCGGCGGGCGCGGATGTAATCTTCCCCGAAGCCGTGACGGAACTGGACCACTACCGCGCCTTCGCGGCGGCGACCGACGCGCCGGTGCTGGCGAACCTGACGGAGTTCGGCGTGACGCCGCTTTTCACCACGCAGGAATTGGCCCAGGCCGGCGTCGCCCTGGCGATCTATCCCCTCACGATCTTTCGCACCATCAACGCCGTCGCCCTGCACGCGCTGCGAACGCTGCGCCAGGACGGCACGCAGCGCGCTCTCGTCGGCCAGATGCAGACGCGCGCCGAACTCTATGAGCTGCTCGATTACCAGACCTACGAAGACGCCATCGACCGCCTTTTCGTTCAGGAGGATCACGATGTCGGCTGATGCCACCCGCCCCGCGCCGGACGCGCTGCTCACCACCATCGCGGACTACGTGCTGGCTGGGCCGCCCGCCAGCGATGAGGCCTATGCCACCGCGCGCCTGGCACTGCTGGATGCCCTGGGGTGCGGTCTGCTGGCGCTGACCTTCCCGGAGTGTGCGCGCCTGCTCGGCCCCCTCGTACCGGGAACGGTCGTGCCGCACGGGGCGCGCGTCCCTGGCACCCGCTATGTGCTCGATCCGGTTGAGGCGGCGTTCACCATCGGCACGCTGAACCGCTGGTTGGATTATAACGACACGTGGCTGGCGGCGGAATGGGGGCATCCCTCCGATAACTTCGCCGGCATCCTGGCGGTGGCCGATCATCTGAGCCAGGTGCGCGTCGCCGAGGGCCAGGCACCGCTCACCATGCGCGCTGTGCTGGCCGCTGGCATCCAGGCATACGAGATCCAGGGCGTGCTGGCGCTGGCGAATGCCTTCAACGCCGCCGGGCTGGACCACGTGTTGCTGGTGAAGCTGGCGACGACGGCGGTGGTCACGCGGCTGCTGGGCGGCGACCGCGCCACGCTCTTGAGCGCCATCTCGAACGCCTGGATGGACGGCGGCACACTGCGCGCCTATCGCCATGCGCCCAACACCGGCACGCGCAAGTCATGGGCTGCTGGTGACGCCAGCGCTCGCGCCGTGCGGCTGGCGATCCTAGCGCTGCGCGGCGAGATGGACTATCCGGCGGTGTTGTCCGCGCCGACCTGGGGCTGGCAGGAAGTCTTCTTCGACGGCGTGCCGGTGGTGCAGGAGCAACCGTTTGGCTCCTATGTGATGGAAAACATCCTCTTCAAGGTCGCGTACCCCGCCGAGTTCCATGCCCAGACGGCGGTGGAAGCCGCCCTGGCGCTGCATCCCCAGGTGGCGCAGCGGCTGGACGAGATCGCGGAAATTCATCTGACGACCCAGGCGGCAGGCCAGCGCATCATCGACAAACGCGGCCCGCTGGCGAACCCCGCCGACCGCGATCACTGCCTGCAATTCATGGTGGCCGTGCCGCTGATCACCGGCGCGTTGACAGCGGACTCGTATAGCGACGCGGCGGCGGCGGACCCGCGCATTGATGCGCTGCGCGCCAAGATGACCGTGGCCGAGGAGCCGCAGTTCAGCCGCGACTATCTCGATCCCGCCAAGCGCGCCATCACCAACGGCATCGCCATCACGTTCCGCGACGGCACCACGCTCGGCCCCATCGTGGTGGACTATCCCCTGGGCCACCGGCGTCGCCGCGCCGAGGCGCTGCCCCTGCTGGCGCGCAAACTGCGCACGAACCTGGCGACGCACCTGCCCGACGCCCGCATCACCGCGATCCTGGCGCTGCGCGACGATCCCGCGCGCTGCGACACCACCCCCGTGCCAGACTTCATGGCGCTATTCCTGCCTTAGTCCGCCAGATATGGCGCGCTCGCCTCCGCCGTCTCCGCCGCTTCGGCAGTGGGGACGGCGCTGTGCTGGATGCCCCAGGTCAGGATGCCGCACGCCAGCAGCAGGATCGCCGCCAGCGCCAGCCACGCGCTGGCATAGGAGTGGGTCGCCTGGATCAGCGCGCCGATGATCGGGGCGGAGATGACGGCCCCGAAAAGGATGCAACTGGTGGTCAGTCCCATCGCCGCGCCGGCATGCTGCCCCTGCACGCGCTCGCCGGCCCACGTGATGATGAGCGCGTTCCAACCGACCAGCGCCATGCCCAGTACCAGCCACACTATCAATTGAACCCCCAGCGGCAGCCGTTCCGGCAACACGGCCACCAACAGCGCCAGCGCCGCGCCCGCGATAGCCGTCCCCGCCAGCACCAGATCACGCCGGCCATGCAGGCGATCCGAGATGCTGCCCAGACCCGCCCGCGCGATGCCCCCGCCGATCTGCGCCAGCGCCAGCACCACGCCGGCCAGCGTCACTGGCATCCCGCCCGCCAGGTGCAACATCGGGATCGTGAAGGTCAGCAGCACATATTGCCCCCACGCCAGCAAAAAGCCGACACTGCCCGGCAGCGCCACGTGCCGCAGATCGCGCAGCAAGCTACCCGGCGCGGCCCGGCTGGCAGATGCTTTGGGCGCGCGAACAGTGGGCGCGAGGCTCAGCCAGAAACACAGTCCCAGAATGAGGAGTTCGACGGCGAAGAGGCGAAAAAGCGCCGGCAAGCCGAAGTGCAAGGCCAGCGCGGGCAGGAGAAAGGCTGCCGTCATCGAGCCGACCGGCACGCCCATCTGGCGGATGCCCATCGGCAAGCCGCGTTCCGCCGGCGGCCACGCCGTGTGTACCGTCAGGCTGCCGGCCAGTGCCACCGTGCTGATACCTAAGCCGATCAAAAACATCAGCGCGCAGATCAGGGGCAGATTGTGAACCAAGCTGATGCCCAGCGCCGCTGTACTCATCAGCAGCGTGCCACCCAGCAACACGCGCCGCGGCCCGACCTGATCCATTACGATGCCGGTGAGGAAACCCGCCGTCATCACGCCCAGCGCCACGCACGACACCACCGCGCCCATCTGCGCCAGCGAAAGGCGATAGTCGGCGACGAAAAAGACGCCCACGACCACCACGCCCTGCTGCACCAACGTCGCGCCCGACTGCGCCAGCGTCGCCACCGCCAGCACCACTCCGCGCGGCACTCCCCGCTGTTCCACACCAACGTGGCTTGCATGGTCCATGCGCTGCACTCCTCATCGTTGTTCATCTATATTCTATACTCTATTTTTGCGGCAGCGTCAATCGGTGGAGGGAGGGACGGCGGGCGGTTGATGATGTAGAGATACAGCGTGTCACTCGTCGGCCACCAGGCGCAGGATGGGCAGCAGGGCGCGGTCCACGGCGTCGGTGGCGGCGGGGCCGGCGATGACCACGGCGGCGCGTAACTGGCGGGCGTCGGCGATGAGGCGCGCGACATCGACACGCATGCAGATCGGCGCGAAAGGTTCCAGGTAATCCGCTCCCGTTTGCAGCTTGATCACCGCGCCCTTGTAGTTGCGCCGCAACAGGTGATAGCAACCGACACCGACCTGCAAGATGCCTTTATACAGCGTGCGCACCGGCGCGCGTTCGGCGTTCCAGGCGGCTTCCAGCACCTCGTGGCACGTGAAATACTCGTGCTGATTGAACAGATCGATCCCGCGCAAAAGGAACTCGTTCGGCTCATCCTGGCAGCGGGCGCAGAACTCAGGTGTGGGCATGGTAGCGCGGCCTCCTCGTCGCAACGGATATCTATAGCATAGCGCACGAGGGACGTAATCGGCGCATCGTTCTTGCAATTGCCAGCCGCACATGCTATACTGGGGGTGATGAGGAGACGGGTCCCATGCGACTCACGTGCTCGAACCCTGTCAGGGGCGGAAGCCAGCAGCAGTAAGGGAACCTCTGAGAGCGCCGTGGTCCACCCGTCTCTGATTCACCCCTTCCGCATTTTTCCCCCTCATACAATGCCTTCTTCGGTTCGGGCGGTATGGATTGAAACCAATTTGCGCGCCGGTGGGGCCATCCGGCCACAAAACCCCCCTACTCGGGTTCGGCTCCCAGTCCGCGACGGCGGACTTCGTCGCCGCCAGGCGCTTAGGCGCGGTTTCAACCGCCCGCCGTCCCTCGTCCCATCGTCCTCCTCCGCCGCCCGCTCGTCCTCCTCCGCCGCCGTCCCCGTCCCCCCGTCGCCCGCCGTCCCCCTTGTTCCCTTATGTGCTACTACCGTAATCTGGCATGATCTATCACCCCGCCCTGCTGATCGGCAGGCGCACCCAGAAGGTGCTGCCGTGGCGCGGCGCGCTTTCCACCCAGATCGTGCCGCCGTGCAGCGCCACCAGTTGGCGCGTGATCGCCAGGCCCAGTCCTTTGCCTTGCTGGCGCAATTCTTCATCACGCGTCGCCTGCATAAACGGCTTGAAGATGGCCTGGTGGTAGCGTTTGGGGATGCCGGGGCCGGCGTCGCGCACGAAAAGCTCCAGCGTTTGCGCCGGACCGGGCTGAGCGCCGACCTCGATCACGCTGCCCATAGGCGCGAATTTGATGGCATTGCCGATGAGATTGAAGAGGACTTGCTGCATGCGCTGTCGGTCCATTTGCACCGGCGGCAGATCGGGCGCGGCTTCGGCGTGCAGCCGCAGATTTCTGGCGTGGGCGAGGGCTTCGAGTTGGTCGCAGACAGCGCGTAACAGTTCACCGATAGTGACCTGGCTATAATGCAAGACGACCTGGCCGGTTTCCAGCGATGATATTTCCAGCATGGAGGCGATGACGTTTTCGAGATGATGCCCTGCTTCGGCGATGCGGTCGATCTGCTGGCGCTGCGCCTTCGTCAGGTTCGCGCTGGCGGGAGGCTCAAGCAGCAGTTGCGCGAAGCCCAGGATGACGTTGAGCGGCGTGCGTATTTCGTGCGCCATGTGGTCCAGCGCGGTGCGCTGCCAGGGGGGCATGCGTGGCGACCTGGCAGCGCAATCGGCAGGGGTGGCGGCCTGTGTCTCCGTCGCGTCCACGTGCTGATACGCAGGAGCATTGGATGCCGCCATGCCGGCTAGTTTCATCATACGCCATCTCGCCTCCTGTGCTGCTCGCAATGCGCCGTGTGCAGACCGCATATATCGAGCATACTCCATCTCAAAGGGAGCAGACGAGGCTTGCCGTGCATCACTTTAGTCGCCAACTACCTTCTGTGCCACGCCCACGCATGCTATCCCTGATCCCAACTCACAATCAGGGATACACTAAAGCGCGGGAGAACGGATGATGTGCGCCCTTCAGCAAAACTGAAAAGTGACGCACGTCACTGAGGCGGCTGGACGCGCATCTCCACCAGCCAGTGATGTTTCGCCAGCCAGAAGGCGTGGCCGTCGGCGCGCTGTGCGCGATCATCGCTACGCGGATGCAGGCGCAGCTGCCAGTCGTCCAGCGCGGGCCGGCCCAGGCTTTGCCACCGGTCGATCACGCTTTCCAGCGTGAGGCCCGCCGTTGCCGCGCCAAATTCCACGCAACGCGGGATGAGGTGCGTGCCACTGCCATCCCACATGATGAAGCCGGCAGAATCACCCTCCGGCGTGATGATCCCTAGCGCCCCCTGGCCGAAGAGCGGATGGGGCGACGCCGTCAGGGCCGTGACGGCATGTGGTGCCATGAAGGCCAGTGCGAAGCGGATGCCATCCGCGTGGGGCTGATTGAGGGTGTAGATGCGTGGTGGCGCGGCGAGCAGCGCCGCGAGCTGTTCGGCGGGGGGAAGCGGTGGCTCCGCCAGCAGGCGCAGACCCCGTGCGCCATCCAGCGCCACCGACACTTCCGGGCCGGCGAAGGCTCCGCGCAGGCGGATGAAGCCACAGGCGCGCAGCGAGGCCGAGCGCATCCCCGCGCCCTGCCGGTCCAGCGCGGCGCTGAGTTGCAGCGTGTGCAGCGCCAGTGGCAACACCAGCCGCCCGCCGTCCACGAGTTGGTTGAACCAGGCGGGTGCGACATCCCACGCGCCCACGGTCAGGATGATGCGGTCATAGGGCGCGTGCGCCGGATCGCCCAGCGCGCCGTCGCTGCACAGCACGGTGACACGCTCCGCGCCCAGACCGGCAGCCGCCAGGTGCGCGCGGGCAGCATCCACGATATCCTGGTCGATGTCGATGGTGGTGACATGGCCGCTAGGGCCGGTCAGGTGCGCCAGCAGCGCGGCATTATACCCCGTTCCCGCGCCGATCTCCAGCACGCTCATCCCTGGTTGCACATCCAGTTGTTCGAGCATGATAGCGATCATCGCCGGCTGAGAGGCGGAACTGAGCGCCACGTGATCGGCGCTCCACTTCGTGACGACCGCTTCGTCGGCATAAGCGCGTTCCGGCGACACTTCCGGCAAAAACAGGTGGCGCGGCACGGCGCGCATGGCGACAGCAATCGGGCTGTGCGTCAATCGTCCTTGTTGTTCAAGGTGTGTCACCAATGCGGCACGCATGGCGTCATCCGGCGGCAAGCCGGGCGCAACATCATGGCCGTTGGCACTATAGGGATTCATCTTCGATTCCTCGCTTCCCTGGCTATCCAATCTCTTTATTGTATCACCTACCACCGGCAAGGATCAGGCCGGAATGGAGCCTATGGGCAGAAGGTTGTACGTGCATCATGGACAGCGTGCGGTTGATATCGTCCCCAATGCTATGCCCGTCGTTTTGCTAGATGTGGTATGGTGTGGGGCGAGAACAATGGTGTTTAGGAAAGGATCGATCAGCGATGGTAGGTACGTTCGCCCTGGCCGGCGGCGACGAATTTCGCGCAGCATATGAAGAACCCGATCGCGTGTTGCTGGCCGCATTGCCGGCGAGTGTCGGGCGGATCGTAATTATCCCGACGGCGGCGGGCCAACAGGGACCGCAGATGGCGCTGGCGAACGGCGTGCGCCATTTCAAGAAACTAGCACCGCGCGCCACGGTAGAAGGCGTGTTGGTCATCGACGCCACTTCAGCGAACGACCGCGATCTGGCGGCGCGCGTCGCCTCTGCCAGCATGATCTATCTGACGGGGGGCGATCCGGGTTATCTGGTGCGGGCGCTGCGGGGCAGCGAGACGTTGGCGGCCATCGCGGCGGTGGCGGCGCGCGGCGGCATCGTAGCCGGTTCCAGCGCGGGAGCGATGGCGCTGGGCGAGGTGATGCGCTGGGGCGGCGGCTGGGGGCCGGGCCTGCGCTTCGTGCCGGGGATCGTCGTGCTGCCCCACCACTCGGACCACCCCCAGGCGCTTGACCAGGCCCGTGCCGGGCTGGCGGCGCGCATCGTCGCGCTGGGCATCCCCACCGGCGTCACCTGCGTCAGTCGCGCGCAACACCCTGTCAGCGGCGATCCCGACGCCTGGGAGGTGCTGGGCCACCACCCCGTCACGATTTATCGTGCCGGCAGCGTCAGCCAAGCCGCACCGGGCGAGACTTTCACGGTGTAGGTACGAAAATTTTTCTCACCAGGAGCCGATTTCTGCTTATGAACCTATGCACTCTGGCTGCTACGCATCTTGCACACGAGCCTGTGACCTCTTTCACCATCGCGTTGCGTCCCAAACCCTCGTCGGCGCGTTCATACTAAAAGGAGAGCATAAGAGATTATACGGCAGCAGGAGCGGGTGTATGCGATATCGTAGCACAAGATGGGCATGGTTGGGCGCGCTCGGCGTGGTCATCGCGCTGGCGGGGTGCGGTCTGGGCGGAAGTAGCAGCACCAGCACCGCCTCGGTGGTGGGAACGCCCACTCCCACCGTCGCGCCTGGCGTCACTTTCGGCGCTCAACCGTGTCCCAGCGGCATCACGCCGGCCTTTTACAGCACCCTGCTCAGCCTCACGGCGGATCAGCATATCGAGACGCTCAAGTGCGCCGACTTCCGTCACGACGGCGCGCTGGAAGTGCTGCTGGGGGTGCGGCTCGACGGTACCGGCAGCTTCCTAAACGTGTACTTATATTCCTTGCCCACCGGCAGCGCCGCGACGCAACTCTACTACGATCTCGGCCTGGGCGGCGGTACTGTGGCGATCTCGCGCGCGAGTACGATCTTGCTGAACTCGGTCGATGCCGGTGACTGCGTCAATGCCGGCACCACGTCGAATGCCGGTCTGCAACCCTCCTGGAGCCAGGAGATCGGCTGGAACGGCACCGGCTTCATGCCCAGCGTCTTCCCCGGCATCTATCCCTATCTGACGCGCTTCGACGCCGAACATGCGCAACAGCAGGTGGACGGTGGCGCGCTGACCCCGCCCACGCCCGTCGCTCTCGTCAACCAGTTTTTCACCCAGCAATTACATTATCCAGCGGCGGACCCTGGTACAGCGCTCCTCACCAGCGATGACACCACCGCGACGGTGCAATCGTATGGCTTCACGTTCGTGCTGCGCCGCCTGGTAGCGACCGGCACCAATGGTCTGTGGGATATCATCAGCGTCAATGCCCAGCCTAACCTGGCCGCGCTCACCACCCCCAGCAACCTGGCGCAAGTCAACAGCCCCATCGCTGTCGCCGGTAGCGGCAAAGCCCGCATCAGCGGCAGCCAGTTCACCTTCACTGTGCGCGATCACGCGAACTGCGTCATCGGCCACACCAGCCTCGCCGCGCCCACCGCCACCGGTCCCCTCACCGCCAGCCTCGGTTACACCGCCGACAGCGGCGTGACGGTCCAGCCCAGCCAGGGGACGCTCGCCGGCACCGCCTATCAGGAAGGCACTCTTTGGGTCGCCCAACAAAACCCCGACGGCACCTATGCCAACCTGCAAATCGTCAAGCTATTGCTGGGTTAGTGCAACTTGCGCTGGTATTGAGTGCGCGGGTGGGGGCGGCGGGCGGTTGAAACACAGCAGCGGGCAGCGGGTGGGGGCAGCGGGCGGTTGAAACCGCGCCTAAGA
>DAIDGU010000082.1 GCA_027459785.1 Ktedonobacteria bacterium
CTCTGTGGATTTGAGTCCCTTCGACACGAAGACTTTCCGCAACGCGTCGACTTGTCGAATTCCGTCGTCTCCGATGCCCAAACAGTGGCCGTGCTGGCGGAGTAGGTCGGCGTGCGTGCCGATTTCGACGACGCGCCCCTGCTCCATTACCACGATCTGATCGGCGCGTTCGATGGTGGCCAGGCGGTGCGCGACAACGAAGGACGTGCGGTGGTGCAAGAGGTGTTGGAGGCCGGCTTGCACCTGCGCCTCGCTGGCGGGGTCGAGCGACGCGGTAGCTTCATCCAGGATCAGCACCTGGGGATCGCGGATCAGCGCCCGCGCGATGGCGATGCGTTGGCGCTGCCCCCCTGATAGCGTCGCGCCGTTGGGACCAATCAGCGTCTGATCGCCTTCCGGTAATTGGTCCAGAAATTCCTGAAGCTGGGCATCGGCGATCACCTGCGCATAGCGCTCCTCCGCTGTCGGCGGCGCGCCATATAGAATGTTATCGCGGATGGTGCCATGAAAGAGGACCGTTTCTTGGGCGACGACCGCCAGGAAGTGGCGATAGGTGCGTAGGTCCAGCGTCTCCATGTCGCGGCCATCCAGCCACAGCCGCCCCTCTGACGGGCGCAGGAAGCCGATGATCAGGTTGATCAAGGTGGACTTGCCAGAGCCGGACGGCCCCACGATGGCGACCATCTGCCCTGGCGCGACGGCCAGCGAGACATCGCGCAGCGACGGCTGCGCCGCTTGGGGATACGTATAGCCAACATGGTCGCAGTGAAACCCGCCCTGCACCTGATCCACGGCCAGCTTGCCGTCGTTCGGCTCAATCGCGTTTTCGGTGAGGATCTCGCCGAGCGAGTGAAATGATTCCAAACCTTTACTCACCTGGGGAACAATCGTGGTCAATTGAATCACCGCGTTCGTGATGCTTTGATAGAAACCGGTGAGCAACACGACGCTGCCAATCGACATCGGCACGAGATGGGTCAAGGCCAGGACACTCGCCGCCACCAGGCACATCGTATTGAAGAACTGCATCGACGCCCAGGTCGTTGCGCCAAAAACGGCATTGACGCTATCCAGGGCGCGGCCCGACGTTCGCAAGTTTTCAAGATCCGCTTCCACACGGAGGATCTCTGCCTGCTCGTTGCCGTGGGCGCGCGTCAGCGGCACCAGGCGGAGCATCTCACTGACCCGCGCCGAAACGGCCTCGACCTCCTGGCGAAAGCGTTGGTTCTGGCGCTGCAACTGGCCGCGCGAGCGCAGAATGACCAGGGCCGCCAGGGGAATCGTCAGCGCATAGAAGACGAGAAACCACGGCACACGCAGGGCCGTCACCAGCAGGGCGATGAATAGGCTGATGAGCGCGCTGGGAACCGTATCCCACACGAGTTGGATGGTTTGTTGCACCATCTCGACATCGCGGATGACTTTGGTTTGTAGCAACCCACTATCCCGGCCATGATAGAAGTGGATGGCGAGATATTGGAAGCGCCGCGCCAACGCCGACCGCAAGTTCATTTCCAGCCGGCGGGTGGCGATGCTGAGGTGACGCATATAGAGATAATGCATGGGAATGTTCTGGACGACATCCAGCGTCATCAACGCCCCCAGGCCCACGACCGCCGTGAGGTGCGCGCTGGCTCCGCTGGCGACAAGATCGATGATGCTGGCCGTTAAGATCGGCAGCAACCAAATCGGACTCTGCTTGATGACGTAATAGATGATGGCGAGGACCAGATGCGGCCAGGTAGCACCGTAAAAGCGCACGAGCGTGCGTAGCGGCGTCGCTGGATCGAACTGCGGCTCATTGACCTGCGCGGATGCCAAGCGAGTCTTCCCTTCTCCATCGGACGCCATGCAGCGTACTCCACCTGCAAGCACACCTTGAAAGCGATCGGCTGGCTGCCCAGGGGCTGATGGACGGACAATGTGTACCATCAGAGCGTATCCCAAGGACGGCGGCGTGATCAAGCGCAAAAGCATGTTTAGGGGCGTAGACGGCGGGGGACGCGGGCGGTATTGATTGAAACCATTTGCGCGCCTAAGGGCGTGCCGCCACGAAGTCCGCCGTCGCGGACTGGAGCGCAAGCCCATCATCCTGATATGGTACAATGCCCACACGGCAAAACTTTGTGGTTGCATGTCAGGTGGGAGGACGAGACACGAAGATCGACGAAGGCGTAGAAGAATACACAGGGTTCCTGTTTACCAATTATGGTTTCTTCGTTCGCTTCGCGTCCGGCGTGTCTCATCTTGGCCGCCGCCGTTGAAAGAAAGGATCATGTACACAGCATATGCGCAAGAAAATCACGGTCGTCGGCGCGGGTAACGTCGGCGCGACCTTGGCCCAGCGTGTCGCCGAGCGCGATTACGCCGATGTGGTACTGGTGGATATCATCGAAGGGCTGCCGCAGGGCAAGGCGCTCGACATTCTGGAAGCCGGCCCGGTGATCGGCTACGACTCGAAGGTCGTCGGCACCAACGGCTATGAGGAGACCGCCGGCTCGTCCATCGTCGTCATCACCTCCGGCCTGGCGCGCAAGCCTGGCATGAGCCGCGACGACCTGGTGCGCGCCAACCAAAAGATCGTCACCGACGTGACCGAACAGATCGTTAAAAACTCGCCCGATACGATCCTCATCGTCGTCACAAATCCGCTGGACGCGATGGTGCAACTCGCCTATTCCGTCAGCAAGTTCCCCAAGCAGCGCGTGATCGGCATGGCCGGCGTGCTGGATACGGCGCGCTTCCGCACCTTCATCGCGCAGGAACTCGGCGTTTCCGTGCGCGATGTGCAAGCCTATGTGCTGGGTGGCCACGGCGATACGATGGTGCCGCTGACGCGCCTGACCAACATCGCAGGCGTCCCCGTCGAAAAACTCATCCCCGCCGACCGGCTGGCGCAGATCGTGCAGCGCACCCGCGACGGCGGCGCGGAGATCGTCAACCTGCTCAAGAGCGGCAGCGCCTACTACGCGCCCTCGGCCTCGGTGCTGGCGATGGTCGATTCGATCATGTTCGACCACAAGCAGATCTTGCCCTGCTCGGTCTATCTCGAAGGCGAATACGGCATCCACGGCCTGTTCGTCGGCGTGCCGGCCAAGCTGGGTGCCAAGGGCGTCGAGCAGGTGATCGAGGTCGATCTCACGGATGCCGACCGTGCGGCCTTACAGCGGTCCGCCAATGCGGTGAAGGAACTAACCGAGGTCATGGGCATCTAGCCCCACCCCCCGCTCTCAGGGCGACCACAACCGCATGGCAGCGTAGCCGTGGAGGGCCGGGACGACCAGCCCCAGGAGCCAGGGCGACCACAAGGGTCCGCCCCTACAGACCCCATGGCTAGCGGGGATGTCGCGCCCTAGCCCGGAGGGGTTTCTGTTCCGAGCCGGGGCAATGTGTTTACAGCACAGCCCCCGGCACCCGTGCGGCGACTAGGATGCTGCCCCACCGGCGGACATTCCTATCCGCCAGCGCCTCAGGCAAGAATGTCACGCTTGCTATATCACGCCATCGGATAATCTTTGGGATGGCACGCAACCGTGCTAGCAAAATGCAAGCCATCAGGCTCGCTCGCCGCGCACGGGAACGCTGGCATCCACGCGTTTGAGCGAGAGGCGCACGCCTGGTTCGGCACGCTGCTCGGCGGTCGGGACGGGTAATATCAGATGGAAGGCCGATCCCTGGCCGAGGATGTCATCACTCTGCACCCAGATGCGCCCGCCCATCGCTTCGGCCAGCACCTTACAAAGATGCAGCCCCAGGCCGTTGCCGATGGTGGTGGAGGCGAGGTCGCGCGGCAAGCGCACGAAACGCTGGAAAAGCAAGGGAATTTGCTCCGCCGGAATGCCCAGGCCATAGTCGCGCACGATGATCTCGGCCATCGGTTGCTCGGCCTTCGCGCCGCGCCCGAATCTGCCGGGACGGCCAGCGACGCTGATGGTTTGCGCGCTGACTTCGATGGGGGTGCCAGGATCGGAATATTTGAGGGCATTGGAAAGCAGGTTGGTGAGGATCTGTTGCAAGCGCACGTGTTCGCCCCAGATCGCCAGGCCGGGGGGGATGCTCATGCGCAGTTCGCGCGCCACCAGCGCGCCCTCGCGCGGGTCAATGAGTTCCGCCGCCGCGCCGACGGCCTCGCGCACGTTCACAACTTCCGGCACGAAATCATCGGCCCCCTGGTCTAAGCGGCGCGCATCCAGAATGCTGCCCAGGAGGGCGGTCAGGTTGTCGCCGGCGTTAGTGGCGCGCTTGAGCAGATCCTTGCGCTTGTCGGGCGGCGCGGTCTCTTGGGTCAGGCGCAATAATTCCAGGTAGCCCTGCATCGCCATCACCGGGCTGCGCAATTCGTGGTTCACACTGCTGATGAACTGGTCCTTCAACTCGTCGAGTTGCTTGGCGCGCTCATAGGCCACACGAACATCGCCCAGTTCATGCATGATGCGCCCATAGGCGGCGGCGGCACTGATCATAATCACGGCGAAGGACCACTGCACCAGCACCGCGCCGGAAAGATTGATCAACTGCTGGCTGTGGGCGAGTTCGGCGATGCTGCGATCTTGCTCGAAAGCGGGATGCGGCACCTGGGCATAGATGCCGACGGCGAGGGTGACGGCATTCATCAAAAGGGTGGTGGCGATCAATTGGGGTCGCCCCCCGATCATACCAGCGAGGACGATGGCCAGGCTCAGCGCCGCGAAGGTGCCTTCCGCGACATAGTCGAAGCCGCTCAGGCCGAAGCCCCACATCAGTTCGATGGTGATGACGGCGATGTTCGTGGCGATGATCGTGAAAGCGCTGGCGACGCGGACGTTTTGCCGCCGCGCAGCCCGGATGGCAATGATGAAACAAATGATGCAGCCGGCGAAGATCGGGTCGGTGACGAGCAAGCTAGGGATGACCCGCGTCGGATCAAAGAAGTTGCGTCCCGCGCTCAGCAACAAGGGTGCGTCCGCATTGATGATGAGGATGGTTAAGAATAAGATGGCGGCGAAGCCGGGCGCGATGCCGCGCACGAGCGCCAGCCGGCGCTGCTGATCGTAGCCACGATAGATCGCGCGATCGCTCGCAGTCGTGGTGGTGCTATCGCTCATGATCCAAAAGTCCCCCGCTCCAAGGATGGTCGTACTGCATCGCGCCCCGCGCTGCCGATCACTGGCTTTCGGCGAGCCGGCGTAGCGCCTGGATGCGTGCATCAGCATCGACCACGACCGCGCGATGAATGACGGCGACGAGATCCAGCGGTTTGATGGGCTTGAGCAGGTAATAATCGACGCCCGCCGCCAGGCCGGCGAAACGATCTTTATCCTGCGCCATCGCCGTCAGGATGACAAGGGGCATCTCCGCCGTGGCGGGGTCGCCGCGAATCGCGCGCACGAGTTGATAGCCGTCCAGACCGGGCATTTTGACATCGATCACCATACAGTGCGGGTGGATGGCAAAGCATTTTTCCAGGCCATCGATGCCGTTGTCGGCAGTCACGACGGTATAGTTACCCAGCATCGCCAGGGATTCAGCAATGAGGTTCAGCAATTCGGGATTATCGTCCACGACGAGCACGGTGTATGCGGCATTGCCGGCGGTCATGTCTCTTTCCCTTCTGGTTGTAGTTCATGGTGTTCACGCTTGTTGTTAATGCAAAAGGAGGCGGCAACGCGGACGCGGCTCCTTGCGCAGTGGTCCTGTGATGCCATCGATTGTCGCATGCATCCTGTTACGTGTCAAGGTAGCATACAGCTTATGTTACTGAGGAGGTCGTGCCATTCGGCCCGCATTTGGGGGACGTTGTGCCATCCCCAGCGGCGCGGGTCTTGTGTTACGATGGCGACAACGATATGATGGAGGTGCGCGATGATTTTATTTGCGGATATCACCCAGATCGACAGCATGGGGATCTTGTGTGAGGCGGGCGAGCGGGCGCTGGAACGCGCGCAAGCAGCGCAACGGGCGGGAGCCTATGCCCAGACGGCGGCGTACTTGCGCGCCACCATCACCTGCGCCCGGCAGATGCATCAGCGCGCCAAGGACCACCCAAATTTTTGGCGGCATGCCGTCATGCTGCTCAATGAAGTGATCGATATCTCCTGGCAGTGCGAGGATCAGCTATTCACGCAGGGCAAGGCAACGAGCGCCCGCTTTATCACGATTCTGGTGCAGGCATCCGGCCTGCGCATGGTCATCGCGGATGCCGTGGCTGAGGCCCAGATCGAGGACGCCCCCGAAGAATTGGCCCAGGCGTCGATGAAGCAGGCGGACGAGATGAGCGCCGCGACGGGGCGCACGTTTTCCGCATCCTCCTTCTACGCCAAGCCAGCCAAGGCCGATGCGCCCGCCCCCCAACCGCTGCATCCTACGCCGCAACCGCGACCTGCTGCTACGGCGGCAGGCGGGTGAAACCGCGCTGGGAACGGCGGGCGGGGACGGGCGCGGGCGGTTGAAACCGCGCCGCTGGGGCGTGCCGCAACGAAACCCGCCGTCGCGGGTTGAGATCCCAGTCCACGAAGGTGGACTTCGTAGCCGAAGGCTCTTAGGCGCGGTTTTAACCGCCCGCCGTACCCCCGTCTCTGGTGCTGATATCCTGGTTGAATGTTGTATTCTATGGCTATAAGAAACATACGAGTTCAATCATGTATGAGGTATGATGTCCATAACACACAGGGGTGAAGGAGAACGTATCATGGCGATTACCGCGCGTCGCGGCGACACGCAAGACAATTATCACGGCACGAACATCGCCGATCCGTATCGGTGGCTGGAAGATCCTGCGTCGGACGAGACGCAGGCGTTCGTGGCCGCGCAAAACGAAGCGACCCAGGCGTTCATCGCCGCAACGGGGCTACGCGACGGCCTGGTGGCACGGCTGACGGCATTATGGGATTATCCCAAATATAGCGCGCCGCACCGGCGTGGTGAACGCTTGTTTTTCGGCAAGAACGACGGCTTGCAGAACCAGGCGGTGCTGTATACCCAGCAAGGGCTGACTGGTGCGCCACGCGAGCTGCTCCATCCGAACACGCTGAGCGCCGACGGCACCGCCGCCCTCACCAGTTATAGCTTCAGCCACGATGGCGGGCTGATGGCATATGGCGTGTCGCGGCATGGCAGCGATTGGCAGGAGTTGCGCGTCCGGCGCGTCGCCGACAACAGCGATTATCCCGATGTGATCCGCCATACCAAGTTCGCCTCAGCGGCGTGGCTGCCTGCTGGTAACGGTTTCTTTTACCCGCGCTTCCCTGATCCGGCGACGGTGCCACCGGAGGAGCAAAGCTTCAATAGCCGCGTCTATTGGCACCAGCTTGGCACCGCACAGGAGGCCGACACACTGGTCTACGCGCGGCCCGACGCGCGCGAACTCAACTTCAATCCCCACGTGACGGACGATGGTGCCTATCTGGTGCTGACTGTGTGGCACGGCACGGACGCGGAGAACCGCGTCTATTATCGGCACAGCGGCGATGAGGGCGACTTCGTGCGCCTGCTGGAAGAGGCCGACGCCGCTTACGACTTCATCGGCAACGACGGGACGGTCTTCTATTTCCGCACCACGCTGGATGCACCGCGCGGGCGCGTCATCGCTATCGACATCACCCAGCCAGCGCGTGAACACTGGCGCGAGGTCGTGCCACAGGGGGAAGATACGCTTGCCAGCGTCAGCCTGGTACATGACCAGTTCATCGGCGTGTACATGCATGATGCGCACCACGTCTTGCGCCGCTACGCTAAAGAAGGCACGCCGCTGGGCGACATCCCGCTTCCGGGGCTAGGCGCGCTGGTGGAGGTGACGGGCGAACCAGCAGATCCCGATCTCTTCTTCAGTTTCACATCCTTCTTGCAGCCGCCAACGGTCTATCGCTACGACTTCGCGGCGGACGCTGTGACGCTGTGGCGCGGCGGCGACCTGCCCTTCGATCCGGCGCAATTCGAGACGGTGCAGGTCTTCTATCCCTCCAAAGATGGCACGCGCGTCCCGATGTTCCTGACCTACAAGAAGGGCATGCAGCGCAACGGCGACAATCCGACGATCCTATATGGCTACGGCGGCTTCGACATCGCGTATACGCCAGCCTTCGCACCGGGGCGCATCGCCTGGCTGGAGCGCGGGGGCATCTTCGCCGTGGCGAACCTGCGCGGCGGCGGCGAATATGGCGAGGCGTGGCATCGCGCTGGCATGTTGGAACACAAGCAGAACGTCTTCGACGATTTCAGCGCGGCGGCAGAATGGCTGATCGCCGAGCAATATACACGCACGGCGCGGCTGGCAATCGAGGGCCGCAGCAACGGCGGGCTGCTGGTGGCGGCGAGCCTGACGCAACGCCCCGAACTTTTTGGCGCGGTCCTCTGCTACGTGCCGGTGATCGACATGCTACGCTACCATCGCTTCACCGTCGGGCGCTATTGGACGGGCGAGTATGGCAACGCGGAGACGAATCCCGACCACTTCCGCTTCATGTATGCCTATTCGCCGCTGCATAACGTGCGCCAGGGAACGACCTATCCGCCGACGCTGATCCTTTCCGCGGACACGGATGACCGCGTGGTGCCGTCGCACGCCAAAAAATTCGCCGCCACGCTGCAATGGGGCAACGCCGGCCCGCACCCGATCCTGCTGCGCGTGGATACGAAGTCCGGCCACGGGTTGGGCAAGCCGACGGCCAAGGTGATCGAGGAGCAAGCGGATGTCTACGCTTTCGTGATGACGATCCTGGAGATGAACGAACCAGCGGACTAGCACAGGGCGGCGACGTGTGTTAGAATCGGCAGGAGTTCATGCAAGGGAGAGCGATGCTGATGCTGCAAGATGTCGCCGCCGTACAAGCGGTCGTGGTGGGGCTGATGTTCGCCTGGGCGGGAGGGTGGAAGGTCTTCGTGCCGCGCGCCCGCGCGCTGGCAGCGCAATCGGCGCTGGTGACGATCCTGCGCCGGCCCGCGCTGGCCCAGGCAGCGCACCTGATGGTGGGCGGGGGCGAGCTGCTCGTGGCGGCGCTGTTGCTGGCCGTGCCGCCTGCACGCGGCGTGGCGCTGCCGCTGGCGAGCCTTTTCGCGCTGGGTTTCCTGGTTTATTTGGGGATAGCATGGCGTGTCGCGCCCGAAAAAACGTGTGCCTGCATGGGTGGCAAGGTGAGCAAGATCTCGCGGCGGTCGCTGGCCCGCGCGGCAATGCTGTTGGTGATGGCGCTAGCCGGCTGGACGGCGCACACCTTCTGGCTGGCGGGGGTGGTCGCCGCGCCGTGGACGGTGCTGATCATCGCTGGCGAGCTGGCCGCGCTGTGGCTCATCGCGCCGGAATTTGGCTGGCACGGGCCGCGCCTCACCGGACAATGGCTGCGACGCGCCCGCCTCTCGCTCGATCCAACCTGCACATCGGTCGCCGTGAACTGGACGGTGTTGGAACGCAAGCTGCGCCTGACACCCCACTTCGCGGCACTGGCAACGCACGTGACGACGCGGACAGACCAATGGCGCGAGGGCTGCTGGAGCTTCGTCGCATTCAACGCCCGCTTCGACGAGCGCCCCGCCACGGCGGTCTTCATGCTGCCCACGCTTTTCGACGCGCGCGATGTGTCGGCGACGGTGCTGGACGATGCCGATGCGACGGTTTTGCTGGCACTGCCCTCGCAGAGTGGCATCACGCCGAAAAGTCGCTAGCAAGGTATGCATGGAATGGGAAAAGAGGAGCAACGGGGGCCGGGGCGACCACAAGGGGATCGACCGGATGGCAAGAGGAGCGACGGGGGCCGGGGCGACCACAAGGGTACGCCCCTACAGACCGAATGGCAGGGGGAGCGTGGGACAGACAGGAATGTCTGTCCTCCAGTGATAGAGTGATGACCTGAATTGGATATCAATAGCTGCACAAGCTGCGCTAGCTTGCCACCACGGATAGCAAGCCGTCGCTGATCTGCACCACGCGGTCGGCGGCGGCGACGACGGTGGCATCGTGGGTGGCGACCAGGAAGCCGATCTGTTGCTGATGGGCGGTGTCGCGCAGCAAGGCGATGATGTCGCGGCCCGTCATCGAGTCCAGGTTGCCGGTCGGCTCGTCGGCGACGACGAAGCGGGGCGCATGGACGAGGGCGCGGGCCAGCGCCACGCGCTGTTGCTCGCCGCCGGAAAGTTCCAGGCCGCGATGGTGGGCGCGCTTGCCCAGGCCAACCAAATCCAGCGTGGCGCGGGCGCGTTGAGTGCGCTGGGCAGCATCCGCACGGGCCAGGCGCAGGGGGATTTCGACGTTTTCCTGGGCGGTCAGCGAGGGAAAGAGGTGCGCATTCTGGAAAAGCATGCCGATCTGTTCGCGGCGCAGTTGGGCGCGCTGGGCCTCGTTCATCGAGGCGAGATCGTGGCCCAGCACGACGACGCTGCCGCTGGTGGGGTTGTCCAGCCCGACGAGGATGTTGAGCAGGGTGGTTTTGCCGGAGCCGGAACGGCCCCGCAACGCCACCAGCTCGCCGGGTAGAATGCGCAGGTCGATGCCGCGCAGGGCATGGACGACCCCGCCCCCGCTGGCGAAGTCGCGCGTGATCGCCTGGGCATCAACGATAGTCTGGGTCGTCGTAGGTGCGCTCATCTGTTACCCCTCCCATTCGCGCAGTCGCGGCTGCGTGATCTGCAATGATATCTCCGGCTCGTCCGCCGGCCAAAGTTCCACGTGGTCGCCCACGACACGCACATCCGCGCGGCCATTGAACTGAATCCGATCGAGGGCATCTTTCGGCAATTGCAGGCGACCGACGCGGTCGATGAGGATCGCCTCGCGGTGCGTGGCGCTGGAAAGGCCGATGACGGCGCTGGCACGCTGCCCCTGGCCGGCCCCCAGCGGGGCGTCGCGCCGGACCGTCTCTGTGCTGGTGCGCCCGTCGCGGATGGCGATGGTGCGATCCGTGGCGGCGGCGATGGAGACATCATGTGTGACGGTGACGACCGTCAGCCCCAGGCGCTGATTCAGCGTGCGGAGCAAGCTGAAGATCTCGTGCGCGGTGGTCGAATCGAGTTCGCCGGTCGGCTCGTCGGCCAGCAATACCGAGGGGCTGTTGGCCAGCGCCACGGCGATGGCGACGCGCTGCTGCTCGCCGCCGGATAGCTGATCGGGCCGTTTGCGCGCCAGGTGGCCCAGGCCGACGACCTCCAACAGTTCGCGGGTGCGCTGGTTGCGCTGGGCGGGCGCGACGCCGCCCAACACCTGCGGCAGCAGGATATTTTCCGTGACGGTGAGGTCCGGCAACAGATTGCGCCCGCTCTGCTGCCAGATATGGCCGACGACGAAGCGGCGATAGTCCGTGCGCTGCGCCTCGTTCAGCCGCGCCAGGTCGTGGCCGGCCACAGTGCAATTGCCCGCGCTGGGCTGATCCAGCCCGCCGAGGATGTTGAGCAGCGTGCTTTTGCCGGAACCGGAGGCACCGACCAGCGCCAACATCTCGCCGGGCGGCACTTCCAGGTCCAACCCTTGCAGCGCCACCACTTCCAGGTCGGCGATTTTATAGATTTTGACCAGATTGTCACAGGTCACGATTGGTTGCGACATAGTGCTTCAATCCTCGTTGATGCGCAGGGTCTGGCTGACGGAGGGCCGTGTGACGACGCGCGTCATCAGGAATAGCGCCACGATGAAGACGAGCGCCAACCCGCCGAGGACGATCCCCAGCGGCGCGAAGGGAACGACCGTCTGGATCGGCGGCACGTTGAGCGAGATCAAGAAAGCGTTTTGGGTGGTAATCAGGCTGGTGAAGATCAGCGTCGGCAGCACGACGGAGGCCAGCACGCCGCCCAGCGCGATGCCCAGCACCAGCGCCGCCACGTAGATGATGCCTTGCTCCCATAATAACACGCCGCCGATCTGGCGCGGATCACCGCCCAGGGCGCGCAGCACGGCAAAATTCGTCTGGCGGCTGCGGGCGCTGAGCCAGGAGGCGATTAGGATGCCGACCACGCCCAGGAGGCACGCCGTCACAGCGGCGATATCCAGCACGCCCAGCAGATCGATATGTAGGGGGTCGCTGGCGGCGGCGGCGATGATCGCCCGCCGGTCCTGCACGTTGTTCAGGCGCAACGCGCCGCTGGTGAGCGCCGCACGCACGCTGGCGAGGGCGGGCGCGTCGTCATGGGAGCGCAACCAGATGGTGTTTGCCGCCAGGGGAACGCCGGTGTCATGCTGGTACACGGCGGCATAGCTGCTATAATCGGCCAGCACGCCGCCCAGATCTGGCACCGTTGCGGAATCATAGATCGTGGGGATGTAGGTGACATGGGCGACTGCCAGCATATGCATCGCGCCGCCGGTATAGCCCGGCACGCTCAGCGTAAAGTGTGGATCTTGACTCAAGTGGAAGCCTTGCCACATCGCGTCATCCACGATGACCGGCACGGTGTCGTTCGCTACGGCGCTGGCGCGTGCGGCGACGAGTTGCGCCATCAGCGCCGGCAACGGCTGGGCGGCATTTTGCTTGGTCCACAGGGCCGTTTGGGCGAAGGTATCAGCATCCATCGCCAACAGGCTCACTTGCAGGAACGCCACCGTATTGCGTCCGGCGATTTGAGCGGTGTAGCCGACCGTGGCGGCGGTGGCACCGGGAATCTGCGCGTATTGCGCCGTCTGGGTGGTCAAGCTGGGAGCCGTGGCGGCGGCGCTGGACACCAACGTGCCAGAAAAGTCCGTGCCGACGCTGAAAGCGGCGGCATCAATCGTGTGCTGCTGCTGCGACGCGCTGAAAACGAAGGTGAAGATCGTGAAGGCGACCGCCAGCGCCAGCAAGAGCGTCATACGCATCGCCTGGCGGGGCGCACGCGCCATCTGCGCCAGCGCCAGCATCGGCGCGGAGCCGCGCCCGCGCGCGGCCAGCCACGCCCCTCCCTGCACCAACAGCGGGAAGAAGCGCAGGAACAACAGCGCGGCGGAGATCAGCAAGAAGAGCGGCGCGATCAGCGCCAGCGGCGAGATCGCCGCCTGCACCTGGGGGGCCAGGCGCTGCACGCCCAGCGAATAGCTGACGTAGCCTGTCACACCGATGACCGCCGTCACGATATCCAGGTTCAGGCGCTGCCACAGCGGGCGGCGGGTGGTGCGCGCGGCCTCGCGGCGCAGCGCCAGCACATCGGCATTCACCGCGCGGTTGACGGCGACGAGCATGGCCAGCACGGCCCCCACGACGGCGGCGACGATGAACCAGCGGATCGAGAGGGCGACGGTGAGGGGATTGCCGGCGATGACGTTCAGGGCATCCTGATTGCCAGCGGCCAGCGCATGCTGTGCGACATAGCGCACGCCGACGAGCGCCAGCAGCGGCCCCACGAGGAGCGCCACCAGGCCCAGACCCAGGCTCTGCAACGCCAGCGCGCCGAAGATCTGCCGCCGGCTTGCGCCGCGACTACGCAGCACGGCGATGGCTTCCGCCTGGCGTTCGACGACGATATCCGCCATCAAGCTGACGAAGAAGAGCGCCAGCGCCAACACTTGCACCAAGAGGAGGGTGATCGGCACCTGTACGGCGAAGATGCGAATCTGGTAGTTTGCCAGCGCGCCGATGCCGGATTCGATATCGACGCCGGCCACACCCCCTACGCTGCTCAGCGCGTCGCTGCTCTCGATCTGAAAGCCATTGAACTGTTGGTTGATCCTATCCAGATTATCGCCCGCCAGCCGTGTGACATCGATGGGGTAGGTCCAGATCAGGTTGGGCAGTTCCGCGCTCTGGTCGGTAGCATTCGTGGCCGTGGCGTTGCCCAGGGCTGTCAACAGCGCATCGTTCGCGGCCAGCGCTGTAAAAAACTGCCCGGCAAATGGACCTTGCGCGGGCTGGAAATTCTCGTTGTGCCAGAACGAATCCTGCGGATCGTTCAGGCTGAACGTGCCGGCGACACGCAGGGTGACGGTCGGGCTGGCGGCGGGATCGCTGCCCAACGCGAGGGTGAGTTGGCCGCCAGGCTCAACGCCCAATGCCTGGGCGCTGGCATCGGTCAGCAATATGGCAGGCGAACCGCCGCTGGTCGCGGGCAGCGATCCTTGTGTGATCGTGATGCGCGAAGCTGCCGCCGTCAGATCCGCGCCGACCAGGCGCAAACCGTTGTTATCCGTCACGACGCCTTTTTTCGTGCGCTTCACCAAAGGGAAACCGGGCGTTTCGATGGAAAATTGCGGTGCGCCGCTGATGTACTGTCCCATGTCGCGCTGGACGATGGGATCGAGCGTCCCCTGGATCTGCTGCAAGGAGGCGGGGGTGAGGCCGGTGACGCGCACTAGGACGCTCACGCCGTTGCCGAACGGATCGTTACGCAAGGCGGCGCGCAGGCCGGCGCTGGTTGTCACCTGCGAAAAAAGCGGCACGGCGCAAACGAGCATGACGGCGGCCACCATGCCCAGACCGGCATTCAGCAGCAAGCGCCAGGTGCGCCCCAACCGCCAGAGTGCCAGCGTCAGCGTCGGGGGGATCAGCGACCAGCCGCGCCGGCGCGGCGCAGAGACAGAGGTGCGGGCCATGCGGGTTCAATTCTCCTCAGCCATAATCAACACGACAGGCAACGCCGCCAGCGACGCGGCGCGTGCAGCCCCACCATTCTAGCATAGCGATTGCATTCTGCCAAGATCGACACCTGACAGGCGGGGAAAGGGACAAACGGCAACATATCTCAACTCGGCGACCTCATGTAAATCGCCGATCTCAATTAAAATCGGCATATTTTCCTCTATCATGAACGCCAATATGGAGGTATCATTTGCAACAACAGCAAGTGAAGATAAACTTCACAGTTGTGTCATACAACCAGGGATCATGCCAAACGGTCACATCAGCCAGAAAGGAACACCCATGTCGCAACCACATCCCAAACGCATCAGCCCCTTCGAGACGATTCGCCGCCAGGACGAGCAGGGAGAAGATTACTGGCTCGCCCGCGATCTGATGCCCCTATTAGGCTATCAAAAATGGCAGGACTTCAACGAGACTATCGAGCGTGCGATAGAGGATTGTAAAAAGTCTGATCGCAACGTGGAGGATAATTTTACGCGATCGCGTAAAAACCCCGCTACGTCAGGTGGTCGTCCAGGTATTGATTACCGTTTGACGCGCTACGCTTGCCGCCTGGTCGTCATGGCAGCGCGCACGCAAGACGCTATCGCCGCCCACGCCCGCACCTATTTCTCGGATCAGGTGGAAGCGGCGGAGCAGATGGATGCACAGCTTGTCGCCATCGAGGAATTGATTCAGGTAGCTCGTATGCGCGCTGATACCCGTGACCGGCTAGCGGCGTCATATGATCATCTCGAAGCCGTCGCCCACGCAATGGGGATGAGTCGCCCGGCCCATTATGCACGGCTGCACAACGAGGGTGATGTCGGCATGTTCGGCATGTCGAAAGAGGAACTGGCCCAGCGCCACGGCGTAGACCCGCAGCCCGGCAAGAAAAAGGTCAACATGAACGATCATTTGGCGACGCCGCTCATGGGTGGCATCATCCTGCGCAACGCCATTGCCGGCGCGGATATCAGCCAAATGGACCACCCAACCAATCCCGACATGTGGGACGCCAGCCACGCCGCCGGGCGCGAGATCCGCGATCTGTTGCTGAAGCACGGCATAAAACCGGAAGACGTACCACCAGAGACGCACATCAGCGAAGCGCGCCGCCTCGCCTCCGGCCAATTGCCACTGCTGCCGCCCGACCCTGACCCACCAGCAAGTGATGCATTGAACGAGGAAAAAGCCGAAAACGAGACCTAGGGCCAAGTGGGCGCGGCACTATTCAGTATCTCAGCACGCCCATTCCTGATCGGTTCAGTATGATACCCCTTGCGGGTAAAGACAGTAGTCATCGGGGCCGGACAGACAGGAATGTCTGTCCTCCGGTATCTCTATGTCTGTCCTCCGTTCCCCCTCTGTCTGTCCTGCGGTACTCTTACCAATCACCGAATTGGGTATGATGGGCGAAGCGCTTCAGACAATTTGACATAAGCAAAAATAAGGCTCCTCAATTGATGTCTGGCGCGACCATGATCATATTGCGCAATGCCGCGCCGCGCTCCATCGCTTCGATGGCGGCGTTGATGGCGCTGAGGGGATAGCGGGCGGTGATGAGTTCGTCCAGCTTCAGGCGACCGTCGAGGTAGCGTTCCGCCAGCCAGGGAACGTCGGTGATGAGGCGACCGGACCCCATGAAGCTGCCGAGAATGCGCTGGCCCTTCGAGGCGAGATCGTAGGCGTTGACCTGCACCAACGTGTCGCGGCGCGGCAGGCCGACGATCACCAGCGTGCCACCGGCGCAGAGCAGTCCCAGCCCCTGCGTGATCGCCGCCGCATTGCCGACCGTCACCAGCACGTAGTCCGCGCCGCGCCCGCCCGTCAGCGCCCGCACGCGCGCCACGGGGTCGTCCGTCGCGGTGTTGATGGCGCTGGTAGCCCCGAAGTCGCGGGCCGCCGTCAGCTTGGCATCCAGGATGTCGAGCGCGATGATCTGCGCCGCCCCGGCGAGGGCCGCGCCCTGCACGGCGTTCAGGCCGACGCCACCCGCGCCGATGACAACGACGTGCGCGCCCGGCGGCACGTGCGCCGTGTGGATTACCGCGCCGACGCCGGTGATGACGCCGCAGCCCAGCAGCGCCGCGCGGTCCAGCGGCAACGAATCGGGGACGCGCACCACCTGCGATTGATCGACGACCGTCGCCTCCGCGAAGGCTGCCGTATTCAGACCGTGCAGCAAGGCTTCGCCGCGCTGGTTGTGCAAGCGACTCGTCGGCCCGATGGCGAACTTGCCCTCGCACAGATGCGGCGACCCGGAGAGGCATTGGACGCAGCGCCCACAGGAGCGCAACATCGACACGGCCACGCGGTCGCCGACCTGCACCGTCGTCACGCCAGGGCCGATCTCTTCGACCACGCCCGCCGCCTCGTGGCCGACGACGATGGGCAGCCGCCCGCGCCAGTCGCCGCGAATGCGATGCACGTCGCTGTGGCACACGGCCACCGCCGCGATGCGCACGCGCACCTCGCCCACCTGCGGCGGATCAAGGCTGACTTCTTCCACGCTGAGCGGCTGATCATAGGCATAACACACGGCGGCTTGCATCGGGCGACTCCTTGAGGGGGTGTTAGGGGAAACAAAAGACATAGTAGATTATATACGATTTGTCATGCAGATGGGGAGGGGCTGGGGGTGGGGCCACCGCGTCTCCCCTCTCCATCCGCAGATGGGGAGGGGCTGGGAGTGGGGCCAGCTACTCGCCTTCGCCGACGGCGGGACGATAGCCTGCATTTTCGGCTTCTTGCTGTGTGCGGAAATAGACGCGATTGTCTTCCGCTGGCAGATGCACGCTGTCGGAGGGATGATAGACCATCGTGCGGGCGTTGCCGACGAAGGGCGCGTTGGCCAGGGGGCTGTCTTCCAGCGCGGTCGCGGCGAGGGTATTGCCGCTCTGGGCCGGCTCCGTGCGGGCGTTATCGGGATTCTGGCGCTGCGAGAGGCGGCCCACAGCATTTTTGAGCTGATCGATAGGCGAACGATAGCCGTTGTTCGTGCCGGTCGTGGGATCGTCGGGCAGGATAATCGTCTCATCGACTTCGATTGCCACTTGCGTCATGCGGCGGCGCACAACGGCGAAGGTGACGGCACCAGCGGTGGCGAAGCCCAACGCGAGGCCGGTGGCCCACCACACGCGCTTGTCGGTCTTGCGGATCGTCGTCTGGGCCTGGCTGGTGAGTTCGATCACGCGGTCGCTGATGAGCGTGGCGAGCTTCTCGATCTGCTCTGACTGTTCGTTGGTCAGGGGCATCTGATCGACGATTTTGCCGATGGCGGACCGTGATTTGCGCGTCTGCAGGAACTGATCGATGACGGGCTTGAGCAGGGCGGCGGACATCACGCCGGTGCGCACGCGCTGCCAGGTTTTGTCACTCACTTGGGACATTGCTCCACCTCTTTCGTTGCAACTATACACAATACTATCACGAGCTTGTGAAACCACAAGCGGCTTGGGGTTGGGGGATGCACACGTGCCTTGCACGAACGCACTCATGCAATTATACCGCATGCCGCCGCATTCGCCTAGTTAGCTGGCAAATGGGTGAAGCATCCGATACTTCGCCGGAAATAGGTTGACGCTTTCGCGTATACTTTAGGCATGAGAGCGGACGCGCAACGGCGCGCGGGCGATTGCCGCAAGAAGCTGGCCATAACACCAGTGTTCGTCCCTGTGCTTCGAGGAGATTGCATCGATGTCAACCACCCTACCCAACGGCACACCCGCGCAGACCGAGCTGCCCCACGCGCCCACGCCGGTGAACCTGCGCATCCCCGGCCCCACGCCTGTGCCACCCGAAGTGGCCGCCGCCGGTGCCTGGCCGATGATCAATCATCGCGGCCCGGAGTTCGAGGCCATCGTCACCCGTGTCACGGATAACCTGCGCTACTTCTTCCAGACTGAGCATGACGTGCTGGTTTTCCCCGGCTCCGGCAGCGCAGGCTGGGAAGTTGCCATCGTCAACCTCTTTTCGCCCGGTGATGCCGTCGCAGTGATCACTATCGGCAATTTTGGCGAACGCTTCGCCCTGGTCGCCAACACTTTCGGGCTGAAGGTGACGAAAATCCCCTTCGAGTGGGGCCAAGCGGCGGATCCCGCCGCCGTCGGCGAGTGGCTGCGCGCCCTGCCCGGCCTGCGCGGCGTGTTGCTGACGCACAACGAGACCTCGACCGGCGTCACCAACGATCTGCCGGCGCTGACCCAGGTCATCCACCAGGCCGCGCCCGGCGCGCTGGTCGTCGTGGACGCCGTCAGTTCGCTCGGCTGCATCGATCTGCCGATGGACGCGCTGGATCTCGATGTCGTCTTCACCGGCTCGCAGAAGGGCTGGCGCTGCCCGCCCGGCCTGATGATGATCGCCTTCGGTCCGCGCGGCCTGGCCGCCGCCGACAGCGCCAAGCTGCCGCGCTTCTTTTGGGATGTCAAGCGCGCCAAGAAAGCATTTGACAAGCTCGCGCCGCCTTACACGCCGCCCGTTTCGCTGTGGTATCAGCTTGATGTGGCGCTGGCAATGATGCGCCAGGAGGGCCGCGCGGCGATCATCGCCCGCCACGCCGCCATCGGCGACTATACGCGCCAGCGCGTGCAAAGCATGGGGCTGACGCTTTTCGCCGATCCCGCCCATGCCTCGAACACCGTCACCGCCGTCAACGCGCCCAGCGGCCAGGAATTGAAGCCGCTGATGAAGGCGCTGCGCGTGGAGGACGGCGTCGTTTTCGCTGGCGGGCAGGATCACCTGGAAGGCAAGATCTTCCGCATCGGCCACCTGGGCGCGGTGCAACAGCCTGACATCACCGCCGCCCTCGACGCCCTGGAGCGCCGGCTGAAGTAGTTTTCGAACACGAAGACCACGAAAGCACCACGAAAATCAGAAAGATCTTGAAGGAACACGAAATACGCAAAAGAAGGTGTGTAAATTTCGTGTCCTTCGCGGATCTTTCGTGGTTTTCGTGTTCGATCTTTTCTAATACTTGAAAGGTATGCTGCAATGACGACGAGTGAGCGGGCGCGGGTGCTGGTGACGGATAAGCTGGCGCGCGAGGGCATCGCCATCCTGGCTCCGGCGGCGGAAGTGGTCGAGCGCGTGGGCATCGCGCCGGAGGAGTTGCGCGCGATCATCGGCGACTATGACGCGCTGGTGGTACGCAGCGAGACGCGCGTGACGGCGGAGATCCTGGCGGGGGCGGAGCGCATGCGCGTGGTGGCGCGGGCGGGCGTCGGCGTGGACAATATCGATGTGGAGGCGGCGACGGCGCGGGGCATCATCGTGGTGAACTCGCCGACGGGCAACATCGGCGCGGCGGCGGAACACACCGTGGCGCTGCTGCTGGCGCTGGCCCGGCGCGTGCCGGAGGCGACGGCCTCGCTGAAAGCCGGCCAGTGGGAACGGTCCAAGTTCGTCGGCGTGGAATTGCGCAACAAGACGCTGAGCATCATCGGGCTGGGCAAGGTCGGGCTGGGCGTCGCCCGCCGCGCGCTGGGGTTGGAGATGCGCGTCATCGCCACCGATCCGTATGCCTCGCCCGACATCGCCGCCAAGGTCGGCGTGGAACTGACCTCGTTGGATGAGGTGCTGCACCGGGCGGACTTCTTGACGATCCACACGCCGCTGGTCGCTTCCACGCGCGGGATCATTGGGGAGCCGGAACTGGCGCAGTTGCCGGCGGGGGCGCGCGTGCTGAACGTGGCGCGCGGCGGGCTGATCGACGAGGCCGCGCTGCTAGCGGCCATCGAAGCCGGCCACATCGCCGGCGCGGCACTGGATGTCTTCGCCGTCGAGCCGCCGCCGCCGGAGAGCGCGACGGCCAAGCTCATCGCGCATCCCAAGGTCATCGCCACGCCGCACCTGGGCGCGAGTACGGAAGAAGCGCAGGTGACGGTGGCAACCGACGTGTGTGAGCAGGTGGTGGAGATTTTGGGCGGCGGCTTGCCACGCGCCGCCGTCAACGCGCCGATGATCCTGCCGGAGCAACTCGCCGCGCTGCGCCCGTATGTCGGCCTGGTGGAGAAGCTGGGCAAGATGTATACGCAACTGCACCCTGGCCCGCTACGCCGCTTCGACCTGACGTGCATCGGCGACATCGCCGATCTGGATATGCGCCCGCTGCGCGCCGCGCTGATCAAGGGGCTGCTGGAAGCCGTCAGCGAGGCGCGGGTGAATCTGGTGAACGCCGATCTGCTGGCCAAACAGTGGGGATTGGAGATCGCTGAACATCACTCCACCACATCGCCCGGCCCGTACCTCAACCTGATCGCGCTGCAAGCTACCGGCGATCCGGCGGAGCATGTGCTGGCGGGCAGCATCTCCTGGGGCGCGGAGCGCATCGTGCGCGTCGATCAATACACGACGGACTTCGCGCCGCGCGGCGCGATCTTGTTTTGCCGCAACAACGACCGTCCCGGCATGATCGGCAAGGTCGGCACGATCCTGGGCAACGCCGACGTGAACATCGCGCACATGGATGTCGGCCCGCTGGTGCTGGGCAGCGGCCCACGCGGCGAGGCGCTGATGGTCCTGAGCCTGGATAATCCCGCGCCGCCAGAAGCGGTCGAGGCGATCCGCACGACGGAGGGCATCTTCGACGTGCAGGCCGTGCGGCTGTGAGGGCCAGTGACGCCGCGCAGCCAGGCGGGCATGGATGCCGCCAGCGCACCCAACAAGGTTATGATGCTCTTTTCCAGAGCGTGCCAGAGAATCTATTTTGCTAACGCGATGACCACGCCATCGCGCGGGGGCAACGTCAGTTCCAGGTGGTCGCCTTGGCGCGTGATGTTGTTCGGCTGGCCCACCAGCACGCGCGGCGTGCCGCGCCCCACAAGCGATGCGGCGGCGAGGGGGATGCGTTGCGTGGCCGTGCCGGCGTTGACGGCGACGACAAGCGTCGTGTCATCCAGCGTGCGGGTGAAGGCATAAACGGCGCGAGCGGCGGCGCTAGTGTCGCCCGGCAGGGGGAAGAGGCGCTGATACGCGCCCGTGCGCAGGGCAGGCTGCTGGTGGCGTAGCGCGATGAACTGCTTGTGGTAGGCCAACGCGGTCTGGTTCCATCGATCCGGATGGTCCCACGGGAAGGCGGCGCGGCAGGCCGGCTCCTTGCCGCCGTCCAGGCCGATCTCATCACCGTAAAAGATGCTGGGCGGGCCGAGATAGGTGCAGAGCAACAGCGTCGCCAGGCGCACGCCGGCCTCGTCGCCCGCGAAGATCGCGCGCAGGCGCGCGGTGTCGTGGCTATCCAGCAGGTTATACTGCCCCAGGTTGGCGGCCCAGGGAACACTACCAAGCAGCGCATCGATCTTGTCCGCATAGGTCGCCGCATCGATGGCTGGATAGGGGTGATAGCCCACGCCCGTCACCTGCTCCACCTGAATGTGTTCCTGGCCGGCAAACTGGATGACCGCCTCCGTGAAGCGATAGTTCATCACACCATCATAGCGGTCGCCCTGAATCAGTTGCGCGGCGTCGCCCCAGATCTCGCCGACGATATACGTGGCGGGATTGATGGCGCGCACCCGCTGGCGGAACTCCTGCCAGAAGCCGGGCGCGGTGATCTCGTTCGGCACGTCCAGCCGCCAGCCGTCGATGCCCTCGCGCACCCAATGTTCGCCGACGCGCATCAGATATTCGCGCACGGCGGGGTTGGTGGTATTCCAGCGCGGCAGGGCGCGCAGATTCCACCAGCACTCGTAGTTCGGCGGACCATCCTGGTCATAGGCATGCAACGGCCAGGCTTGCACCGTGAACCAGTCGATCCAGGGCGACTGTGGCCCGTTTTCCAGGATGTCGTTGAAATAAAAATTGCCTCGGCTAGCGTGGTTGAAGACGCCATCGAGTATGAGGCGCATGCCGCGCCGGTGCAACTCGTCGCGCAGCGCGTAAAACGCCGGATTGCCACCCAGCAAGGGATCGACTTGATAGTAATCGTGGGTGTGGTAGCGATGGTTGGCCGCGCTCTGAAAGATGGGATTGAAGTAGATGGCGGTGATGCCCAAATCTTGCAACACATCCAGGTGGTCCTGCACTCCAGCCAGGTCGCCGCCCTTGAAACCATAGAGGGTCGGGGGAGTGTCCCAGGCTTCCAGGTTGCGCGGCTTGGCGATCCGCGCACTTTTGGCGAAGCGGTCGGGGAAGATCTGGTAAAAGACGGCGTCCGTGGCCCAGGTGGGTACCTGTGGCTGTACCATGCGGGGGAGTCTCCTCTGTGCGATATCCTTGATTTTATGCTATACATGCGAGAAAGCACAATCGCGCACACAAGGGCGGGGATGCGAAGCGGGACGGGGGACGGCGGGCGGGACGGGGGACGGCGGGCGGTTGAAACCGCGCCTAAGG
>DAIDGU010000083.1 GCA_027459785.1 Ktedonobacteria bacterium
GGCGCGGGGGCATGCTCGCGCTTGGTGCCGTGACGGTGCTGCTGCTGCTGGGCATCGGCGGCGGCATCTTGTATGCCGCGCGCCACGCGGGATCGCTGCCTTTCGGCAGCACAACACCGGGGGCGGTGGTCGCCGCGCGGGGTTACTGCGCCGCCCTACAAGCTGGCAATTATACGCAAACGTACACCTACTTCGCGCCCGCCCTGCAAACGACCATCCCCGCCGCCGTCTACCCGCAGCTCGCCAGGGACATCGACACGCAGCAAGGAGCAGTCACATCCTGCACCGTTGGCACGGCGAACGTGAACGGCAGCAGCGCCACCGTCGCCGCCACGGTCAAGCGCCAGAATAGCGCCGTCCAGCCGGTTACCTGGACCCTGGGGCTGAGCAACGGTGCGTGGCGCTTCACGCAGGCACCGGAACCCTCCCTGCCGGCCCGCGCAACCGTCGCCGCCTACTGCACCGATCTCACCGCCGCGAACTATAGCGCCGCCTTCGCGCTCTTCGCTCCCGCCGTCCAGCAGCAACTCGTCGCCGTAGCGGATTACACCTCCGCCGCGACCGACGCCGACACCGAACTGGGCAAGGCGACCGCCTGCGCCACGACGGGCGTAGACATCGCCGCCGATGGCACTGCGACCGCGCACCTGCGCGTGATGCGCAAGCAAGCCGAAACAGATGATGTTCTCGTCAACAGCCCGACCACCGGCTCAGCCCTGCTCGACGCCGCGCCGGATGTCTCGTTGCCCGCGCGCGTGACGGCCTACATGTTCTGTCAGGATCTCATGGCGCAGGATTATAACAGTGCCTTTGCCTTGCTCACGCCCAGCGCCCAACAAAACGTCGGCTCCGCCGATGCGCTCAAGCAGCGCATCCAGTCCGCCGAAACGTTCACCGGCCCCATCACCGAATGCCACTCGCAGGTCTTCACGCTGAATAGCGACAAGCAATCAGGCGCGCTGACCGGCCATATCATCACCAAACCACTGATCGGCCAACTCAACCTGCCCGTGACTCTCGCGTTCGTCGTCACCGGCGGCAAATGGCTGATCGACGACTACCAGATCTCCGGCGTCCCGGTGACTTAATCGGGCCATGTGTGAGCGAATGCCTAGCGCCAGCGTGACGGGGATCATAGGAGGGGGTGCGATCAGGCGCGTATGCTCAACCTGATCTGATATCCCCTGCGCAGGGTGCCGTCGCCGTCGCCTGCGGGCGGTGTCGTTGAAGAGCGGCGGGCCGGTGCGTAGCGGCAGCATACCGAAGGAGCTGCATACTCCCATGAATCCTGATCCACAGACTAATCCTGATCCGTCCTCATTCGCTGCGACCGATCCTGCGACCCCGTACCTGAGCGATATTGCCGCGCCGTTGGACGACGCGCCGACGGCCTGGAATGTCGCGCCGGGGAGCGCGCCGCCGCTGGTGGCCCCGCCGCCGTTGCCCCCCGCCGGAGGCCGCGACTGGCGGCGTTTGGCGCTGGTGGCTGTTGGTGTGGTGGCCGTGCTGGCGCTCATCGCCGGCATCGCGTTCGCCGCAACGAAGCGCGCGGCATCTACCAGCGCCACCCCGCTGAGCGTGGCGCAGAGCTATTGCGCGGCGGTGAAAGCGCAAAACTACAATAAAGCCTTCACCTATCTCGCGCCGATTGTACAGGCAACCATCACACAAGCCGCATTCCCCGCTGCCGCCCAGGCGGAAGACAGCGTGCGTGGACCACTGACCGGCTGCACGTTGGGTCAGGTGACGCTGAGTAACAATGGCAAGACGGCCACTCTGCCCGCCCTGCTGGCGCGCAAGCAAGCCGGCACACACACCTTCACCTGGCAACTGGCTCAAGCCACCAACGGCACCTGGCAATTCACCCAGTCGCCCGATGACGCCATCGTCCCCTTCGCGCTGATGACGCGCTATTGTGCCGACATCCAGGCGAATAACCTCGACACGGCCTATCAGCTCTTTTCCACGAACGAGCAGCAGACCGTCGGCACCGTAGATAATTTCAAGACGGACATGGGCCAGACGGAGCAGTACACCGGCGCATTCACCGGCTGCCACGTGCAAACCCTGACGCTGAGCAGCGATCAGAAGCTGCAATACATCGGCCTTGCCTTCGACTTCGCCAATTACAAGAACGTGCCGGCGAACATGGCGATCCTCATCGCTACCTCCCAGGTGAACGATGTGAGCATGAAGGTGCAAGGGATCGATGTCTCGTTCCCCGTCCCCGTGAGCGAGATCCAGCAGATCCTGAGCGGCTTCGGCCTCACCAGCCCCAGCCAGGGCGCGTAGGGGCAACGTCGCGCTACGCCGTATAGGGAATGTGCGGCGGCGCGACGAGCAGGTGGCGCAGTTGATAACGCAGCGTCGCCAGGGGCTCGCGGATGCCCAGCGCATAGACGGCGAGCGAGATGAGCGCCGATCCCAGGCACAGCGTACACCAGGCGTGCAGGTAAAACGTCTGCATGAAAATGAGCAGCGTGCTGACCAGCGCCAGGCCGAAGATCACCAGGCCGAAGAGCAGCGTGATCGCCGGCCACGTGCGCCAGCGGTCGCGTCCGCCCAGCGCGCCGGTGATGATATCCGCGCCATAGCCAAAGACGCCCAGCACGGCATCCGGGATCGGCAAGTAACGGTCGATGACCGAGTGCAGCACACGATCACTGCTGGCGCTGCCGAAGATCGGATCCCACGGTTGGGCGATCAGCCCCAATTGCACCGCGCCCAGGTACGCCGAGATGAGCAGCCCCAGCACCGCCAGCCCCAGGATCGGCAAGCGTTCGCGCCAGGCGGAAGGCGAGCGTTCCGGCACATCGCCCTCCGCCGTCCCCCCCGTGAGGCGGACATGTCTGTCCGCCTGCGTCCCCGTGGGGCGGACATTCCTGTCCGCCGTTATCTTCGTTGGGCGCACATGCCCGTTCGCCGCCGTTTGGTACTCCTGATCTGGAGTACCGGGTTCGATGATAATGTGCCTGTTCAATCCAACACCTTGCGGCCAACGATGGCCAGGCCGGCACCGGCGAGTGCGGCGGCGGCGATCCACGGGCGATGCGTCACTGCCCAGACTTCGGCGCTCTTCGGTTTGGCGCGCTTATCGAAGCGGCCATGCGCGCCATAATCGCGCGTGTCGTCCACGGGATGATCGAGGTTATCGGGCCGGTTGGGATTGCGCGGCTGATCCGTCTGCTGGCTCTTGTAGCCGGTGCGCGCCAGATACCAGTCGCCCAGGCCGGGGAAGAACTTGTTGCCGATGATGGCGATCTGGGTGGACATGCCCACGAAGATCTCGCGGCGGCGATGGTGCGCGGCGAAGTAGATCGCCTCTGCCGCGACCTCCGGCTCATAGATCGGCGGCACCGGCTGCGCTTTATCGGGCAGGCGGCTACGCACCCAGCCGAACTGCGGCGTGTTCAGCGCCGGCATCTGCACCATCGTGATCCACACCTTGCTCTTGTCGTGCAGCAGTTCGCAGCGCACCGACTCCGAGAAACCCTGGATGGCATGCTTGCTGCCACAATACGCCGATTGCAGGGGAATCCCACGATAGGCCAGCGCGGAGCCGACCAGCACAATTGTCCCCTTATCGCGCGGCAACATGCGCTTCAAAGCGGCCTGCGTGCCATACACAAAACCGAGATAGTTCACCTCGGTCACGCGCTTGAACTCTGCCGCGGTCATCTCCTTAAAAGGCGAGAAGACCGATTCCATCGCGTCGTTGACCCAGATGTCGATGGGACCGAAGGCTTCTTCGATCAAGGTTGCGGCGCGTTCCACGGCATCGGGATCGGCGACATCGGTGGGGATGGTGATGGCCTTGCCACCCAGTTCTTCCACCTCGCGCCGCGCGCCTTCCAGGCCGGCATCGCCGCGCGCGATGAGGCCGATTTGCGCGCCCCGGCGGGCGAAGGCTTGCACGGCGGCACGCCCGACGCCCGCTGAGGCGCCGGTGATGGCGACGACTTCCGGGTTATTCGCGGTAGGCATAGCTTTGGGTAACTCCTTTGCGTCTACGTCAAAACAACTGGCAGGCGGGACGTGAATGCCGCCTCTTCCAGTTATCCCGCAGTTTGCATGCCCAGGCGGACAAGGGGACGCCTCAAGCGAGATTTTGCGCGTGCGATGTGATTTGCAGCAACAATGTATTGACATGCCACAACATTATTGCTACTATAGTCATAGGGTGGTATGGTAAAGGGAACACCATCGCGCTGGGAGGCGACCCTCATGACCATCTCTTGCCGGCTGCGCGTCTTGCTGGCGCGCGTCAATGTGGCGCGTGCCGAACGTGACCTGGCACCGCTGAGCTTGCGCCAACTCGCCGCCGAAAGCGGCGTCTCGCTGAGCGTGCTGACGGCGCTCAACACGGGCCGCAACCAGCGGATCGACTATCATACTATCGATCGGTTGCTGGTCTGTTTCAATCGCTATTTCCGCGTCAGCACCGCCGATCTGTTAGCCTGGGAGCACGATCCCGCATCACCAATTCAGGTGCCGTGCTCCCCCTGAAGGGAGCATAGGGCATGAGCAATCACAAGTCCACAGCGCAGATCGCCGCGATGCGCGCGGCGGGGCTGATCGTCTGGCAGGCGCACCAGGTCGCGGCGGAATGGGCGCGACCGGGCATCACCACGGCGGAGATCGACGCGGCGGTCGAGACGTATATCCTGGCGCAGGGGGCCGCGCCACTCTTCAAGGGCCAACCGGGGCGCGTGCCGTTCCCGGCCACGACCTGCATCTCACTTAACGATGAGGTGGTGCATGGCATCCCTGGCGCGCGGGCGCTGCGCGCCGGCGATATCGTCAGCATCGACATCGGCTGCCGGCTGAACGGCTGGTGCGCCGACGCCGCGCAGACTCACCCCGTCGGTTCTATCCCCGCCGACCGCCAGCGTTTGCTGACGACGACCGAAGGCGCGCTGCGCCTGGCGTTGCAGATGCTTCGCCCCGGCCTGCGCTGGAGCGTGATTGCGCGGCGGATGGTGCAGTATGTGGAGGAAGCGGGTTGCGCGATGGTCGCCGCATCCAGCGGCCTGACGGGCCACGGCGTCGGGCGCGAACTCCACGAAGCGCCGGTCGTTCCCAACGTCGTCACGCACCATTACCCGGATTTCACGCTGGCTGTGGGCATGGTCATCGCCATCGAGCCGATGGTGAACCTTGGCACCTCGCGTGTGCGCCAGCTCGCCGACGGCTGGACCATCGTTAGCCAGGACGGTTCACCCAGCGCGCATTTCGAGCATACCATTGCCATCACCGCCGAGGGACCGCAAGTGCTGACCGCTGGGCCGGCGGGGCAAGGCTGGTCCATGCCCTCGTGACACGGTTGGTTTCATCGAACTCTCATCCGGCTTTCATGCGCGGTTCATCCGTCTGGCGTACGATCAGGGCAGTGGACGCGCTGAGAGGAGCAAAACCGATGGAACTGACTGCCGCTACCCCAACCGTAGCGATCATTGATAGCGACGAGCGTGCGATTGCACCGAGCCGTGCCGCGCTGGCGGCGCTGGGCTATGTCGTCGGCTGGTTTCGCCAGCCCTGGCGGCTGCTAGACATGATCATGGAAGACTGCCCAACGGTGGTACTCATCGCCGGCAGTCGCGCGGACCATTTCGACCGCTGGCCCGCCGTGCAGGCGCTGCACGAGATGGGCTGCGCCGTCATCCTGGCAACGAACGACCCGACAGCCCGCCACGAACTTTTCACCACGCCACGCGGGCGCTGCGCCGTCGCCGCCGTGCGCGTCCCCTATGATCTGCGGGCCATGCTGACCGCCGTCACCCGCGCCGTACAGCAATATCCCGCCAACCTGCGCGGTGGCGCTACCACACCACGGGCCGCTGCCCAAGAGACGGCCTGCCAGGCGCGGAGCGCGTGAGCGCCCCTACTTTTTGCGGGTGATCCGTAAGGATACCGGAGGACAGACATTCCTGTCTGTCACGCTTCCCCGGAGGACAGACATTCCTGTCTGTCCGGTCCCAACGACCACCGTCTTTACCGAAAGGGGTATTAAACCCACGAGATCAGCGAAGGATGCTAGGATGGAGCCTCCTTCGCACTTGATCTAGCGGTTTTCTCTAACAGGTAGTTCTTGTCAGAAAGTCACTAAAGTTGTATACTAGTGATAATCTGATCGAGTGATCAAAACAAGCGTCTCATCGACGAACTTGAGGTAGAGGAATCAAACAGCGCCCATACAAGAAGCACTAGCTACTGATGCTGACTTCGTACAAGCTGGATTCGTCAGGCTACTCGTATCCTAATTAAAGGACTTGAACATTTTCAGGACTTTTGGCCCTATGGCATCAGTTAAAGATAGTGCATGCTGAGGATGCAGGATGCGCAATGGGAGAATGATGCGATGCCACAGGATGCTCTGACCCAGGAAGCGATTGATCAACTGCTACGCGCGATGAGTGGGGACGCGGATGCGGCCCTGGCGACCGCCGATGCGGAAGCGGCCCCCGCCCCGCCGGTACGCCGCGCGCCCAGACCGGAGCGCACGGGAAATGGCCTCGCGCCCACCACGCCCGCTCCCGCCGCGCCTCGGCGCATCCGCGACTACGACTTCCGCCGCCCCAACCGCATCTCCAAGGAGTATATGCGCGGGCTGCGCCTGATTCACGAGAGCTTCGCCCGCGAAGCGCCGCGCGTGTGGGGGCCGCTGCTGCGCGCGGGCGGCCAGGTGAAGATCGCCTCGATGGATCAGACGATCTATGAAGAGTTCCGCAACCATCTCGCACCGAATTGTTTCGTCTGCACGGCGTCGCTCTTGCCTCTGGAAGGGGAGATCGCGTTTCATATCGACCTGGACACCGCCTTCGTCATCATCGATCGCCTCCTGGGTGGCCCTGGCACGGGCCTGAAACAGACGCGCGAACTGACCCCGCTGGAACTCAACATCGTGCAGCGGATGATCACCACGATCTTGCCACTGTGGCGCGAGGCATGGTTGCCGATCATCCATCTTGAGCCGGCGATTGGGCGCACCCTTGCCAGCATCGAATTTCTGCAACTGACGCCAGCGAACGAATCGGTGTTGGTGACGACCTTTCAGGCGCACTTCCTGAATAGCGAGATCGAGATGACCGTCTGCATTCCCTATGCCCTCATCGCACCGATTCTGACGCGCATCGTGTCAACCGAACACGCCGGCGGCAGCCTGGGCAATGACGAGATCGACCGCGAGCGCCTGATGCACCGCATGCGCCATATGCCACTGGAGATCACCGCGCGGCTAGGAACCGCGCCGATCCCCATCGCCGACCTCGCGCAGCTCACCGTGGGCGATGTCATCCGCCTGGATGTTCCCGCCGAGGGCGGTCAAGGCTTGCTGTATGTCAGCGACCGCCCGCACTTCGTCATCCGCCCCGGTCTGGCGCATGGCAACCTGGCTGTGCAAGTGACAGACATTTTCCAATCACGGGAATAATTTGGTTTTGGGGCAAACCTAACACGCCCGGCGGCGTTGTATGGGCGCGACTCAGCGCGCCCCGCGTTCCCCCAGCGCGCCCCGTTGTCTCTCCCGTTCCCCCCTCGCGTCCCGTTGTCTATACCAACTGTCCCATTTTCCCCGGCATAGCCCCAACAAAAAAAGAGGCGAGCCGGATAGGCTCGCCTGATGAGTGCAAAACCGCGCGATGGCGAAGGTGCGAGAGAAAAGGAAATGGGACGCGCCCACGCAAGGGTGCGCCTCGCGGGCGCTGGCACCAATTGGTCAACTTGTCCCGCGAGACGCAGCACACTTCAACATGGTTGTGAAGGGCTACTTGGTCGTGTCTTTGGTTTTGGGCTGCGCGCGGCCACGCTCGCCACCCTTTTTGCCAATCCGCGAATAGAACTCTAAGCCCTGCACGCGCTTGGTAGACTCGCCGCCCTTTTTGCCGATCTCCGCATAGAAGGCCGGGCCACGCTTCTCCTTGACGGCTTCGCCGCCCTTTTTGCCGATCTTCGAATAGAATTCGGGACCGTACTTCTCGCGGACAGCCTGGCCACCATGTTTGGCTTTCTGGGAACCCGGCTCAGGGCCGCGCTTTTTGGGGGTCGTCGGTGTGGTATCTGCCATTTCTCTTCACCTTTACGTGTAGTAGGTATCCAGCCGGGTAGGCTGAATAACGAACGAACAGGATGACGTGCCTGCCGCCGGCTCAGCTTGGCACCGGCCAAGCGACCTGGGGCGCGTCCGCTCGTGCGGTCAAGGCGATGCTTGTTCCGCCGGTGCGGCGTCCGCGTGGTTCGGCCCCACGGACGCGGGGGGCTGCGGAGAGGAGCGTCGCGCCTCCGCTACGCGATTTGCGATAAGCGCGGCGAACGCGCCCGCGCCGATGCCGTTGCCGATGTTGACCGTGGCCATGCCGGGCGCACAACTCTGCAACATCGCTAACAGGGCGGCCTCGCCACCGCCGCCCATGCCGTAACCGACCGGCGTCGGCAAGCCGACGACCGGCACGGGAACTAGCCCGGCGACCAGGGATGGCAGCGCGCCGTCCATCCCGGCGGCCACGATCACCGCCGCCACGTCCTGCGCGATGAGCGCATCCAGCGGCTCGAAGAGCCGGTGAACGCCCGCGACGCCGACATCGAAGATGCAAGCGACGCGGCAACCCATCGCTTCGGCCATGAAGCGCGCCTCTTCGGCGGTGGGGATGTCTGAGGTGCCAGCGGTGATGATGCCCACCTGCCCGCCGGTAGACCGCGACGGGTAATCGGGCAGCGTCAGCCGCAAGGCACGCGCCAGCGGATAGCGCAATGCCACCGCCTCTGGGAAGGTGTGCAGCAGGTCGTCCACCGTCGCCGGGTCCAGGCGCGAGATCAACGCGCGCCCGGTGCGCGCCAGAAATGCTTGCGCCACGGCGATCACTTGCGCGGTCGTCTTCCCTTGCGCGAGGATGACCTCCGGGATGCCCCGGCGCTCCTCACGCGCGAAGTCGGGCCGCGCCAACGGCCCCGCCGGCAGGTTTTGCCCGCCATTGGCTGCCGCCTCGTGTACGGTGTCGTTGTCCATGCTGTCGTCCTTGTGTGCGCCTCAACAGGTACCTATTTCACGCACACACCTCTCAATCAGGCATTATACCATGCAGGCCGTACAAAAAGCAAGGCTTCTCTCTCATCTTCCTGCTGGAATCGGACGGTGTGTGATCCCTTACCAGTCACGTCACACCGCCCGCCGTCCTGATTGCTAGTTCCTTTCATCGGCAAGCGTTGCGATGTATGAAGGGTGAACATCGCTCATAGGCGGAATGTGTGCCATTCATGCGCCATCCATGCGCCCTTCATGATGTCCAAACGCATCACGGCTCAGGTCCGTTGCGTTTCGCGCGCCTTCCGGGCGGAATTGTGAAATGGGACCATTTCTGTCCGCTACAAGATAGCATACGGCAGGCGGTCACATGCCTTGCCATCCACTTTCCCCGTTTGGCATTCGCGTTGCGTACTAGTTGAGGAAACTAAGAGGAAACGCACCATTGCCAGGGGCTGAACCAGGGAAGGTAGCGCATGCGCGAGCAGATGCTGGCCGGCGTAGATGTCGGGACGACGAAGACGGTGGTGGCCGTGGGACAGCTCGACCGCGAGCATCACCTGCACCTGCGCGGCGCGGCCCAGGTGCCGACGCAAGGACTGCGACGCGGCGGCATCACGCATATGGACGAGGTCGCCAACAGCATCGCCCTCGCCCTGGAACGCTGCGCGCACCTGACCGGCGTGCGGCCACTCAGCGTCTACTGTGCCATCACCGGCGCGCATCTCGAATCGTACAACCATCGCGGCTCTGTCGCCATCACGCCCGCCCAGCGCGATATCGACGCCGCCGACATCGCCCACGTGCTGGACGTGGCCGGCGCGATCCCGCTGGACGCCAACCGGCTGATCCTGGCTGTGCTGCCGCGCATGTATCTGGTGGATGGGCAAGACGGCATCAAGCATCCGCTGGGGATGGCCGGTTTTCGGCTGGAAGCGGAAGCGCATATCGTCACCGGCGCGCTGTCGGCCTATCGCAACCTGCTCAAGTGCGCGGAGCGCGCCCACGTGGCCGTGGACGATATGGTGGTCGCCGCGCTGGCCTCGGCGGAAGCGGTGCTGGCCCCCAGCGAGCGCGAGCAGGGCGCGGTGCTGATCGACCTCGGCGGCGGCACGGCGGATGTCGCGCTTTTCGCTGATGGCGGCATCTGGCGCACGTTCATGTTGCCACTCGGCGGCCAACTGATCACCGACGACATCGCCTATGGTTTGCGGCTGCCCGCGCCCGTCGCCGAGGCTATCAAGCTGCACTATGGCACGGCCCTGCCGGAGCATGTCGCGCCGACAGAGATGATTGACCTGGGCCAGTTCTTGCCGCAGTGCCAGGAAGTGGCGGCACGCCGGACCCTGGCGAGCATCATCCAGGCGCGCACGGCGGAGATCCTGACGCTGCTGTGCGAGGAAATCCGGCGCAGCGGACGCGAGCGCGCCTTCGCGGGCGGCGTGGTGCTGACCGGTGGCACGGCGGAACTGGCCGGCATCACCGATCTGGCAGCGCAGATCTTCGACGCGCCCGTGCGCCTCGGCACGCCACACAGCCTCTATGGCGCGGCAGAAAGCGTCACCCACCCCGCCTATGCCACGGCGGTCGGGCTGTTGCGCTGGCAGGCCCAGGCGCTGACCACCACCATCCCCACCAGCGGCAACCCACTCCACAGGCTGTGGTCCGGCTTCCAGCGCCTCTTTGGCTAAGCATCTGCCGTCGGTAGCGTGAACCAGAAGGTTGTCCCCTGTCCGGGCGCGCTCGTCACGCCGATGGTGCCGCCATGCTGTTCTACGATATGCCGGCAGAGATATAACCCCAGCCCCAAGCCGACGGCGGAGCCGGTGTGAACGGGCAAACTGGTGACGCGAAAGAAGCGATCGAAGATGCGCGCCTGGTCGGCGAGCGTGATGCCGGGGCCGGCATCCTGCACGCTCACGCGCAGATGCGCGCCCGCGCGCTCCAGCGCCACGCGCACGGGTGCGGGCGGCGGCGCGTATTTCAGTGCGTTGCCGATCAGGTTTGCCAGCACTTGTTCGATGCGCCCGCTGTCGGCCAGGACGGTATATGTGCCGGGCGTGACGGTAAAGTCAACGGCGCGCTGGGTCATCGCTTGCTGGCTCGCCACGACCGCCGCGCAGAGGTTCGCGAGGTCGCAGGGCTGCCGGTCCAGTGGCAGATGCCGCGCGTCGATGCGCCCGCTATCCACGAGATCCGTCACCAGGCGGGCCAGGCGGTCGATATCCCCTTCCAGCAAGGCGAACTCAGCATCGGTGAGGACGAGGCCGCGCTGCATGTGGCGGCGCATGAATTGGGCGCGCGTCTTCAGGCTGGTGAGCGGGGTATTCAATTCGTGCGAGACAACATGCACCATCTGCTCTTGCTCACGCGCCGCCTGGCGCTGTGCCGTCACATCCCGGTAGACGACGACCGCACTGACGATCACGCCATTGGCATCACGGACCGGTGCGCCGGTCGCATTCAGGATGATTTCCCGTCCGTCGAGGGCGCGCATGTGCAGATCGAATGCCTGCTCGGCGGTGATGCGTTCGCCCCGCAGGACGCGCATCGGTGGCAGATCCGCCAATGGTACGGCACGCCCCTGGCAGTCGCGCACATCGATTGCGCTCATGCGCTCAGGGAAAGGCCGCTGATCGAATGTGCTATCCAGATCGTAGCCCATCATCGCGCGAAAAGCGGGATTTTGGTGCATGATGCTGCCGTCGGGGTGGTAGATGACGATGCCATCGACGGCGGCATCCAACACCACGATGAGTTGGCTGGCGCGCAGGTGTTGTTCGCGTTGCAAGGCGGCGTCGCGCTCGGCTTCTGCCTGGCGCAGTTCAGTGATGTCGGTGGCGATGCCCGCCCACTCGCGCAGCGTGCCATCATCATTGCGCACGGGAATGCCCTGGATTACGAACGTGCGATACACGCCATCCACGCGGCGCACCCGGCATTCGACCAGATACTCCGTTTGCGCCACCACAGCCTGTGACCAGCGCGCTTGCACGAATTGGCGATCATCTGGATGGACAAAGGAGAACCAAGTCGCTTCATTTAATTGACTGGCAGCCAAGCCGGTGAAGGCGCTCCACCCACGCCGGTCACTGAAGGTGCCAGTTGGATCGCTCACCCACAAAATATGGTTGGTCGCCTGCACGAGCGCATTCCAACGACGCCCGGCCACGGAGCGTTGCCGGCGACTATTGCCGGATGAAGAGCGTTTGCGTTGATCGGGCAAAGGGCCACCTCCACTTCGTCTGCGGATGCCGACAGTGTTGCGTGTGCCGGTCGCATCCTGCGCAGCCATCCTAAACCAAGCCCAGCCATTTACATCATTATACGGCGAAGTGTCTGGTTGCGCAAGCCCATATGCTGCCGCGCATGATAGATGTGACGAGATGTGTGATGACTATCGATGTATTGGGTTGCCAACGTGTTCTCGTTCGGCAAAAAAACCTATACATGCTAGAAACATAGTTTGTACATCCGCAGATGGGATGGGGAGGTGATGGCGGGCGGTTCATCAACGTTGGAAACGGTGGGCGGGGACGGCGGGCGGTTGAAACCGCGCCTAAGGGCGTGCCGCCACAAAGTCCACCTGCGTGGACTGGGTTTCGTCTCCCCTCTCCATCCGCAGATGGGGAGGGGCTGGGGGTGGGGCCACCTCGTTCCCCCCCACGCTCATGCTGCCCGGCAACGAGAGCAACCTGCGCAGGCAGGTTTTGTCGCGCCAGCGTTCAGGCGCGGTTTTAACCGCCCGCCCCACGTCGCCCCCAGGATCGCCGCGACCTGACGGGCGCGCAGAAGCGGATTAATCCCACCTCCATTCCTAACTCCTCCTTGATCCCTGGTGAAGCTGCATATTCAGCACGAAATGGACCTTTGCGGCATAGGTGCGGCAAACAAAGTACCATCGGACCTATCCTCTGGGCGTGCAAGTGGTACAATGGGTGATGGCAGAAATCCACACAACATCCATACAGGGACTTGTGCGACACCCTTTTTCGCGCGCGTAGCGCGCCCTCATATCCCGCCCGGCTGGCGGCGCAGCGTGCGTTGCGCGAGCTGGGGATCTCCCACGGAAAGGTATCCGGTTTTATGGATCTCGCATCCATCGTCTTTCTGGTGTTCGCCGCCATCCTCGTCGGCTCGGCGCTGGCGGTGGTGACACTCCGCAACATCGTGCATGCCGCGCTCTTTCTGGTGCTGGTCTTCGGGGCCGCCGCCGGCATCTACATCTTGCTCAACGCCGAATTCATCGCCATCGTGCAGATCTTGGTCTACGCGGGCGCGGTGACGATCCTGATTCTGTTCTCGATCATGCTGACGCAGAACCCCAACTCGCGCTCCAGCAATCCGTTGAACCGACAGGCACTGATTGCGGCGGGCATCGCGGCGCTGTTGTGCGCGGGCATCATCTTCGCCCTCTCGCAGAATGGTGCCATCGCCGGCAGCGCCAGCCAGGCCGTCACGGCCAACGTCGGCAACGCCGTCAACATCGGCACTCTCCTCTACAGCCCGACCACGTATAGTTACGTGCTGCCTTTTGAAATCGCCACCCTGGTCTTGCTGGTGGCCATCGTCGGGGCCATCGTCATTGGCCGCGAGGAGGAATAAGCGCCCATGTTGCTCTCACTCAACTCGTTCCTGGTGCTGGGCGCGCTGCTCTTCTGCATCGGCCTCTTCGGCGCGCTCTCGAAGCGCAACGCCGTCTCGGTGCTGATGGGCATCGAGATCATGCTCAACGCCGTCAACATCACCCTGGTCGCGTTCTCCTCCGCCTTCCAGAAGTCCGCGCATGGCGCGCGGCTGACAGGGCAGATCTTCGCCGTGTTCATCATCACGGTGGCGGCGGCGGAAGCCTCCGTCGCGCTGGCGACGATCATCGCCGTTTACCGGCGGCGCAACTCGGTGGACGTGACCGATATCAACCTGATGAAGTGGTAGGAAGACCATGAGTTTCTTTGTTACGGATATTTGGGTCATTCCTGCGCTCCCCCTGCTGGCGTTCCTCCTGAACATCCTGGTGCTGCGGCCTTTCTTCGATCTCTCAAATCGTGACAAGGGGCATGCGGCGGAAGCAGCGGCAGCGCACGGTGCGCAGGGGCATGGCGCCAACACAGCGGCGGGGCATGACGAAGCGCATGGCAATGTCGGCGATCCCGAACAACACGACATCGGCCACGCCGAAGCCTCGCCGGACGATGCCTATGTTCGCGCCCTGGATACGCTCGACGGGCATATCGATACGCCCGCCGCCATCCCCCGCGCCCTGCGCACGGCGGAAAAGACGCCCGGCGGCTACGCGCTGGTGCAACTGGTGGAAGACGCCGAACAGCACCCCCACCATCCCCACGGCAGTCCCACGATCTGGGCGCGCATCAACGGCTACATGGGCATCCTTTTCATGGGGCTGGCGTTCCTCTGGTCGCTGGGCTTGCTCGTCGCGCTGATGCAGAATCCCGCCCTGCAACGCGGCGAGACCGTGCCGATCTACACCTGGATCAGCGTCGCGGGCCTGAGATATCCCATCGACTTCTACGTCGATTCGCTGACGGCGATCATGCTGGTCATCGTGACGGCGATCTCGCTGCTGGTGCAGTTTTACTCCCAGGCATACATCGAAGGTGAGGAGCCGCGCGGCTATTCGCGCTTCTTCGCCTGGCTGTCGATCTTCTCGCTTTCGATGCTGCTGCTGGTGCTTTCCTCGAACTTCCTGCTCATCTACATGGGCTGGGAACTGGTGGGCCTGAGTTCCTACCTGCTGATCGGCTTCCTGGCAAAGGACGCGGCCAAACCGGAGGCGGGCCGGCCCTCGCCCGGCGCGGCGGCGCTGAAAGCGTTCGTCGTCAACCGCGTCGGCGACTTCGGCTTCTTGATCGGCATCCTGATCCTCTTTACGGCGACGGGGACGTTCGTTTTCACCGACATTCCGGCGCGGCTTGGTCCTATCAATCTGGCGCTGTTGACTGTGGCGATGATCCTGGTCTTCTGCGGCGCGGTGGGCAAGTCGGCGCAGTTCCCGCTGCACGTCTGGCTGCCGGATGCGATGGAAGGCCCGACGCCGGTCAGCGCGCTGATCCACGCGGCGAAGATGGTCGCGGCGGGCGTCTATCTGGTGGCGCGCACCTTCCCGCTTTTCCACCTGGCGGGACCCCAGGCGCTGACGGTCGTCGCGTATATCGGCGGCTTCACCGCCATCTTCGCGGCCTCGATTGCGCTAGTGCAGATCGACGTGAAGCGCATCCTGGCCTATTCGACGATCTCGCAGCTCGGCTATATGTTCGTCGGCCTGGGTGTGGCGGATACCATCGGCCCCGGCATCTTCCACCTGATGACGCACGCTTTCTTCAAGGCGCTGCTGTTCCTCGGCTCCGGCGGCGTTTTGCTGGCGGTGTCGATGAACCAGGATATGCGCAAGATGGGCGGCCTGGCGACGCGCATCCCCCTCGTCGCGTTCCCTTTCTTGCTGGCGACGCTCTCGATCTCCGGCTTCCCGTTTTTCGCGGGCTTCTTCAGCAAAGATGAGATCATCGCGCAGACGTGGGAACATGGCGACTACATTTTGTATGCGATGACGCTGGCGACGGCCTTCCTGACGGCGTTCTACATGTTCCGCCTATGGTTCCTGACCTTCGGCGGCAAGGGTGGCAAGTTCGGTGGGCTGTGGGGCGGCGAATATCGCGGCACGGTCGCGGTGAAAAAGCCCGACTTCCGCGTGTGGCTGCCGCTGATGATCCTGGCGGTGCCATCGGTCTTCGCGGGCTTCTGGGGCTGGTCGAGCGTCGGGGGCAACTTCAACGCCTTCATCACCGGCCATCCGCTGACCCCGGCCTTCGCCAATCCTTTCACCAGCCCGCTGACGATCTTCGGCGTGGGGGCGTCGCTGCTGGGCATCGCGCTGGCGTGGGGCATGTACGGCTTGCAGGTGGTGCCGCGCAATGTCTTCGTCAGCAATCCGCTTGGCAGGGGTTTCGCCACGGTGCTGTGGAACAAGTATTACATCGATGAGATCTACCTGGCGTTCGTGCGCTACGTGGTGATGGGTCTGTCGAAAGTGGCGTCGTTCTTCATCGACCGGCGCATCATCGACGGCATCATCAACGGCGCGGGGAGCGGGGTCGTCGCCTTCGGGCGCGGACTGCGGCGCTCCGAAAGCGGGCGCTTGCAAAATTATGGCGCGGCCATCTTTGGTGGCACGCTGGTCATCGCCGCCGTGTTCTTCGCGGTGGTCTATTTCGGAAAGTAGCAGGTAGACTACCGTGTCGTGGTTATTGACGATTCTGGTCTTTCTGCCGACCGTGGGCGCGCTGGCCGTGATGGTCGCGCCGCAGGGCGTGGTGAAGTGGGTGGCGGCGGTTTTCACGGGCGTCACCTTTCTGCTCTCGTTCTGGTTGTATATCGGTCCCCTGGTCCATATGGGCTTTTTGGGGCCGCTGAATAACACGGGCGGTTTCGGCACCGTGATGAGTCCGGCGTGGATGGATGCATCCCCCTGGATTCACTTCACGGTCGGTTCGTTGCAACTCAACATCGACTATCGCCTGGGCGCGGACGGCTTGAGCATCTTCATGTTGATCCTCAACGCCATGCTCTCGTTCCTGGCGGTCATCGGCTCGTGGCACATCGACAAGCGCCCGCGCGAATACATGGCGCTGTTGCTGATCCTGGAAACGGGCGTGATGGGCGTTTTCTGCGCCTTCGACCTCTACCTCTTCTGGCTTTTCTGGGAAGTCGAGTTGATCCCGATGTTCCTGCTGATCGCCATCTGGGGCGGGCGGCGGCGCGAGTACGCGGCGTGGAAGTTCGTGCTCTACACGATCTTCGGCTCGGCCTTCATGCTGGGCGGGATCTTCCTGATCTACTTCATGCTAGGCGGCCAGACGGGCATCTATTCGGCCTCGTTCGCGTTCCTGGCCTCGCATCAGGTGGCGGGCAATCTGCTCGTCGGCGGCGCGGCCATCTCGGCGCAGCTCGCCATCTTCCTGCTGCTCTACCTCGGCTTCGCCATCAAGATCCCGATGGTCCCCTTCCACACCTGGCTGCCCGACGCGCATACGGAAGCGCCCACAGCGGTCAGCGTGTTGCTGGCGGGCATCCTGCTGAAGATGGGCGCATATGGGCTGATCCGTATCTGCATCGACTTCGCCCCCGCTGGCGCGCATCTTTTCGCGTTGCCGTTGGCGATCCTCGGCGCGGTCAACATCCTGTATGGCGCGGGTTGCTCGCTGGTGCAACAAGACATGAAGCGGCTGATCGCCTATTCCAGCGTCAGCCACATGGGCTTCGTGATCCTCGGCGTCGCCGCCGCCGTCGGCCCCGGCGCGACCAATGCGGCTTTCAAGGAAGCGGCGCTCACCGGCGCGGCGATCCAGATGTTCTCGCACGGGGCCATCACGGGCATGCTCTTCTTCTGCGTGGGCGTGCTGTACGAGAAGGCGCACATCCGCGACATCGACGTTTTCGGTGGCCTGCAAGCGCGTATGCCGCGCCTAACGTGGATCTACACCTTCGCGGCGATGGCCTCGCTGGGCTTGCCCGGCCTGAGCGGCTTCGTCGCCGAGTATCTGATCTATACCAGCGTCTACGCGATCTATCCCGCGCAAACCATCGTGGCGGCCTCGGCGATGATCATCACCGCCGGCTATCTGCTGTGGATGATCAAACGCTCATTCTATGGCCCGCTGAACCCGCATTGGTCCGGCATCGCCGACGCGAGCATCCTGGAGATGGCACCGCTGGTGATGCTGGGCGTGGTAGTGCTGATCGTCGGCATCTATCCGGGCTGGCTGGTCGATCTGCTGCGGCCTAGCCTGCACCAGATCATCCAAAACGTGAACGGCTCCGTCGCCGGTTTACATCGTTAAGGGAGCAAGAGAACCATGAGCATTACTGCGACCGATCTCTGGCTCCTTTCGCCGGAGATCGCGCTGACCCTTTTGGCGCTGCTGGTGCTGTCGCTGGACTTCGTCGTCAAGCGCAAGGCGATCCTCAGCATCGTATCGATCCTGGGCTTGATCGCGCCCGCCGCTTTCGTGACGCAGATCGGCCTGACGGGGAGCCGCCCCCTGAGCGGCTTCTATGGCATGTTGCGCGTGGATAACTACGCGCTCTTCTTCGATTACCTTTTCCTGCTGATCGGCGCGGGCGTGGTGCTGGTGTCGTATGACTACGTCCGGCTCTACCTGAAGAACACCGGCGAGTTTTACGCGCTGATGCTCTTTTCGCTGGTCGGCGCGATGATGATGGCCAGCAGCAGCGAGCTGATCACGATCTACATCGCGCTGGAACTGACGAGCTTCCCGCTGTATATCATGGCGGGCATGCTGCGCAACAGCGTGCCGGGCGATCCCGGCTCGGCCTCGCGCTCCTCGGAGGCGGGCATCAAGTATGTGCTGCTGGGCGCGATGTCGTCGGCGATCCTGCTCTATGGCATGGCGCTGCTCTACGGCTCGACCGGCTCGACCGATCTCGGCGAGATCGCCACGGCGCTCACCAGCATCGGCCACGGCCCCAACAGCCTGGTTTTGCTGCTGGCGGATGTGTTCATCTTCGCGGGCTTCGGCTTCAAGATCTCCGCTGTGCCGTTCCACATGTGGGCGCCGGATATCTATGAGGGCGCGCCCACGCCGGGGACGCTGTTCTTCTCCGTCGCGTCCAAGACGGCGGGCTTCGCCGCGCTGATCCGCGTCTTCGTAGATGGTGGCCTGGTGCAGACCAGTTCCTTCTACCTGTGGGGGCTGATCGCCATTGCCGCCATCCTGTCGATGACGCTGGGCAATGTCGTCGCCATTGTGCAGAGCGACATCAAGCGCATGATGGCCTATTCCAGCATCGCGCAAGCAGGCTACATCCTGGTCGGCTTCGCGGCGCTGGCCTATCGCCCCGGCGGCGCGTCCCAGGCCGGCAACGCGGCGATCCTGGTCTTCCTGGCGATCTATGTGATCACCAACATTGGTGCCTTCGCGGGCATCATCGCGCTGGCGAACGCGACAGGCGGCGAGCGCGTGCGCGACTTCGATGGCCTGGTGCGCCGCAGCCCCACGCTGGCGGTCGGGATGGCGCTGTGCCTGCTCTCGCTGGCGGGCATCCCGCCTTTAGCCGGCGCGGTGAGCAAGATCATCATCTTCATCTCCGCCTGGCAAGATGGCGGTTTGCTGCCCTGGCTGGTGATCATCGCGCTGATCAACAGCGTCATCTCCATCGCCTACTACGTCGGCGTGGTCTATCGCATCTTCGTCAGCCCCCCGCCGCGCGAGGACCGGCTGCGCGTGTCGCCGGCGCTCTCGGTGGCGCTGGGCCTCAGCGTGGTCGCCATCATCGCCACGACGATCTTCATCCAGCCGCTGCTTTCCGCCGGTGGCCTGGGCGCGAACGATCTGGTGGGGTTCTTGGGGCTGACGCACTGAACTAACAAGAGCGCACTATTGCTGGTGCGCTTTTCCCATCTGGTGAAACGAGAGACGATGGCACAAAACGCTGCGGCAATGGTGGATCTGAGGGCGCTTTCACCACTGACGGAGATCGTCATCCGTGCTGGATCGCTGAATCGCCCCGATGCCAGGGACATTCTGATCGATGGATACGAGGATGATCCCCGCTATCCTAATGTGTTTGGACTCAGCACGGTATTCCGTCAGGGAGCATCGCTCGACGAGCTGGCACGCGCCGCCCACTTCCCACATGGCAAGATCGGCTATTCCGTACTCGACCGCATTCGACAGGAATTGGTGGCTGTTGGCTACGAGATGGTGCTATTCATCACACCAACCGCGCGCTATGCTGATCATCATACTCTGGGTATCATGAAAAATGGGCAAGTGCAGCAGACCTTGGATGGCATTGCAGCAGATGCATTGCTCAGGGCTTTCACTGTGGTGTCTAATCCTTATAAGGGCAAGCCCTAACCGGTAGGAGGCATCTATGCAAGAAGTGTTCGCAGACTTCGCTAAACTCGAAGAGTGGCCCGGCGTCGGCATGGCAATCCCGCTCGGATCGCTTTCACGCCGCCCAGAGCTTGCCGCCCTCGAAGGCCAAACAGTGATGCTCACAGATCGGCTTGATCTGCGCGCGCAAGGGCGCATTGTGCAGTATAATGGCTGGTGGTATGGTGTGCAGACTGGCGAGCTAGAGGACATTTATCCCGAAGCCTCGCAAACCACAGCTTAAAGAAAATAGCGGATTCGCAAGAATTGATTGCGCGCCTCCGCGCGAAGATCGGCTGCGCGTGTCGCCGGCGCTCTCGGTGGCGCTGGGCCTCAGCGTGGTCGCCATCATCGCCACGACGATCTTCATCCAGCCGCTGCTTTCCGCCGGTGGCCTGGGCGCGAATTGGTTGTGTTGTTCTTAGGCTTTGTTTTTATCCATCATCGCATTTGACTAGCCGCTTAAAGAACCTCATCAGTGGCTCCGCCTCATGCTGAATACACTCTGGGTGTTAGGCTGCATGTTAGGTATTGTAGAGGTGCTAGCTTTTGCCATAAACGGGACCGTGACGAGTCAGGGCATCATCACGGCAACAGCGAGTCTGATTGGTACCATTGCTTGCATTCTTGTCATTGGAATTCTGTTCGATAGGCATGGGAAATCGTCATACTGAATTGTCAGTAATTCCGATGCGCGATTGTATAAAGATAAGGCTGATAGGAGGCATGGGCTAGATGGCGACAATGTGCTATACTATCAGGCATACACCCCCGGAGACGATGCCGTCTGCCACGCATCCCGCCGCACAGCCGCGCCGGGCAATCCTTTACGTGGAGGACCGGATGCCTGTTCCGTCTCCCATCCCCACGGCGGTCGTCGGCGTCACCGGCTATGAGGGCGCGAACCTCGCGCGCCTGCTCGCCGCCCATCCCCAATTCGCGCTGATTGAAGCGACCGCGCGCAGTGAGGCCGGCACGCCGCTGGGCCGCGCGCTGCCCGCGCTCGTCGGCACGCCCTGCGCCGATGTGATCATCACCGCAAGCGTGCGCGAGGCCGCGCTCGTCTTCATCGCCGCGCCCCACGGCCCCGCCGGGGAGCTTGCCGCCGCGTGCCGGCGCGCCGGGCGGCGTGTCATCGATCTTTCGGCGGATTTTCGCCTGCGCGATCCCGCCCAATATAGCCAGTGGTACGGCCACGTCCACCCCGCGCCGGAGTTGCTGCCGGGGGCGGTGTATGGGCTGGTCGAGTGGCAGCGCGAGGCGATCCGCGAGGCCGATCTCATCGCCAATCCGGGCTGCTTCCCCACGGCGGCGATCCTGGCGCTGGCCCCCGCGCTGGCGGCGGGGCTGATCCAGCCAGCGATCATCGTGGACGCGAAGACGGCGATCAGTGGCGCTGGCCGTTCGCCCACGCGCCGCGTGCATTTCAGCGAGACGCATGATTCCATCGCGCCCTATAACCTGGGCAGCCATCGGCACCTGCCGGAGATGGTGAACCTGCTCGGCGATCTCATGCCGGCAAGCGATCCGCCGCAGATCACCTTCGTGCCGCATCTGGTGCCGATGAGTCGGGGCATCCTGGCGACGTGTTACGCCACGCTGCAACCGGGTGTCACTATCGCCGATCTCACCGCCGCGTATCAGGCGCGCTATGCCGGCGAGCCGTTCGTGCAAATGATCGACCACCCGCCGGAGACGGCCTGGGTGCGCGGCAGTAACCGCTGCCTGATTCACATCGCGGGCGACGCGGTGCCGGGACGCGCGATCATCATCAGCGCCATCGACAATTTGATGAAGGGTGGCGCGGGCCAGGCGATCCAAAACGCGAATCTGCGCTACGGTTTGCCGGAGACCGCCGGGCTGGCGGCGGGAGGACTGTGGCCGTGAGCAGCACACGGATTGAGGGTGAGATGTCGGTACGGGATGAGCGGGCAGCGGATGAGCGGGCGGGGACGCGGGCGGTTGAAACCGCGCCTAAGAGCCTGGCGGCTACGAAGTCCGGCCAAGCCGAACTGGAGCGATCACCCCCTCTCCATCCGCAGGTGGGATGTAGGGGCGACCCTTGTGGTCGCCCTGGGGGTGGGGCCGCGTGCGTGGTGAAGATCGGCGGCAGCACGCTGGATGGCGTGGCGGGTGTGCTGGATGCGCTGGCGGCGGCGTGGCGGGCAGGTTATGCGCCGGTGGTGGTGCATGGCGGCGGGCCGATCATCAACGAATGGCTGCGCCGGCTGGGCATCGTGCCGCAGTTCGTCGCCGGGCGGCGCGTGACGGATGCCGCGACGCTGGAAGTCGCCTGCGCGGTCATGGGCGGCGTGATCAACAACGGTCTCGTCGAAGAATTGGTGCGGCGCGGCGTGCCAGCGGTGGGGCTGAGCGGCCTGGCCGCGGGGATGATTCGCGCCGAACGCGCCGGGGACGATCATGGGCTGGTGGGCCTGAACCCCCAGGCGGATGCCGCGCCGCTGCGGGCGTTGCTCGCGGGGGGCTTTGTCCCCGTCGTCGCGCCGTTGGCGCTCGGCCCCGCCGGCGAATGCCTGAACCTGAATGCCGACGATGCAGCGATGGCGCTGGCCCGCGCGCTCAACGCCGATCATCTGCTCTTCGTCAGCGATGTGCCGGGTGTGCGCGATAAAGCGGGCGCGATCATCCCGCGCCTGACGGCCCGCGCAGCGGACGCCCTGCTGCGCGACGGCACAATCACCGGCGGCATGATCCCCAAGATCGAAGCGTGCCTGACGGCATTGGAAGATGTGCCGGCGATCCACATCATCGACAGCGCGGCAGCGACCGATCTGCGCGGCGTGCTGGCCGGCGACCATGCGGCAGGCACGCGCCTGGTGGTGCGCTGAATCCGGTTTCGTGTGGCCCTCGTATGGGCGCGCTGCAACGCGCCCTCGTTCCCCCTTGATCGCCGTTTTCTCGTCTGCACAAACGGCGGTATATTCACGGTCTATTCCGGCTCGGTCCCCCAAAATATGCCACCCTCTTGCCCTCGTCTGCCAACCCGACTACAATGGAGATGCCAACAAACGCTTTGCAAAGACGCAAGATACATCGGTGCCGTGAAAGAGGGATTGTTATGGCACGTCCTGTGAGCCCATCTGGCGCGTTGGTGCGCGCCCTCGAAGCCCAGCGGCGACGCCGCCTGCTCGGCTTGCTGATTCCGACCGGCATCATCCTCACCAGCATCGCCATCATCAGCGGCGCGGCGGCGATCATCCAGGGGCAGGCGCAGGCAGGCATGACCATCACCGTCAGCCTCTCCGTCTTCCTGGTGGCCTGCATGAGCGGGGCCGGCGTCGCGCTACGGCGTGAGCGCGTAGATATCGCCACGCTCCTGTTCACCAGCAGCGCCGTCCTCACTATCGTGGGCATCGTGACGGTGTTGTGCGTGGCGACGCCCTTTTCCGCGCAGAGCCTGGTTCAGCTCGCGTGCCTGTCGATCGTGGTCGTGCTGGCCGGCGCGGTGGGCGACGCGCGCACCATCATCCTCGCCGCCGCGCTGGAAAGCCTGGTCATCACCCTGATCTTCCTGCTGGTGCCGGCGGCTGGTCCGCTGGCCGGAGCCATGCTGCCGCAACGGCTGATCCTGATCATCGGCACGCTGACCTATCACTGGGCCATCGCGGCGCTGCTGATCGCGGTGGTACGCACGTTGCGCCAAACGCTGGATTCGCTGGAGCAGACCACCAACGAACTCACCCAGGCGCAACAGATCGACGATCTGAAAGATCAGTTCATCACGCAGGTCAATCACGAACTGCGCACGCCGATCATGAGCCTGCAAGGTTATGTCGATCTGATCTATGAATTGGATGCGACGCTCTCGGCGGAGGACCGGCACGCGATGCTGGTGAAGGCGCGCAGCGCGGGCGAAAACCTGATCCGCTTCATCAATGACGTGCTGGATACGCGGCGAGTTGATCGTGATACCGATTTTGCGCGCACCGGCGTGCCGTTGCGCCCGACCGTCGCCGACGCGCTGATGCTGATCGGCCCTGCGGAGCAACGGCCCATCCACGTAGCGGTCGCCAGCGATCTGGCGATCTGGGGTGAGCCGACGCGCTTGCTCCAAGTCCTCACCAATCTGCTGACCAATGCGATCAAATATTCCCCAGCGGGAGCGCCCATCGAGGTCGCGGCGCGGGCGGCAGCGGATGGCATGGTGGAGATCAGCGTGCGCGACTATGGGCTGGGGATTCCGCCGGAGCAAGCCGCCGCGCTCTTCCACCGCTTCGTGCGCCTGGAACGCGATCTGCGGTCGCGGGTGCGCGGCACCGGCGTGGGACTATACCTCTGCCGCACGTATGTTGAGGCGATGGGCGGCACGATCCATATTGAAAGCAGCGGCGTGCCTGGCGCTGGCTCGCGCTTCGTCGTGCGGCTGCCGGCTGCCGGCCCGGAGGCGCTGCTGACGCCGGGCCTGTTGCCCACGCGCAAGCTCGAAAGGAGTCGCCCATGACCCCCGCCGTACCCTTGACCGTGCTTGTCGTGGAAGATCAGGACGATCTGCGGTCGCTGCTCATCGACACGATGACGCGCCTGGGCGGCTACCGAACCTTCGGCGCGGCGGATGGCGCGCAGGGATTGGAGGCCGTCTACGAGTGCCAACCGGACTGCGTGATCGTCGATGTGCTGATGCCCTTGCTCGACGGTTTCCAATTCGTGCAAGCGCTGCGGGGCGATCCGCAGACCGCGACCATCCCGATCATCGTGCTAACCGCGCTGGCCCAGGAGGCGAACCAGTTTCGCGGATTGGCGCTGGGGGCGGACCGTTATCTGCTCAAGCCTACCCGTCCGCTGGAATTGATCGCCGCCGTGCGCGAGGTGCTGACCGTCACCGAAGCCCAGCGCCAGGCCAGCCAACGGCTGTTGGCCGAACGCGAGCCGCCCAGCTAACCGGCCACCGGCGGCGCGGCAGCCTGTTCATCCTCCAAGAACTGCTTGATGCGCTGGAAGGTTTGTGCGTGCGCGGCGTATGCCTGGCGCTGCACGTATTTGATCAGCGGCCCCGGCGCGGTGATCGTACACTGCTCCTCGATGTGCGTCTGGTCGCCTTCCGCTGTGAAAGTATAGCGCGAGATCAGGTGGATACCGGGCGATTGGTATGCCTCGCCGACGAGCGTGCCATCCGGCGCGTCCGTCGCGGTGGCCAGGTAGGTGAAACGCAGCAGCAGCGGGCCGGCGCGCATGCGGTCGGTGACGCGAAAGCGGCGGCGCGGCGTGCCAAAGGACGACGTATCCGGCGCGACCTCTTTGACGCCGATAATGAATGGATGAAAGCGCCCTAAATCCTGAAATTCGGCGATCAGCGGCCTGATCTGCGCCGGTGGCGCGGCGATGGTCGCCGTCAATGCAAACGCGACATGTGCCATGATGTGAATAACTCCTTCAGCGAAACTGCCAACGCCTGGCGCATCTTGCAATGCCATTGAGCAAGCCGGCGGTTGAAACCGCGCCTAGGGGCGATGCTACACAGTCCACCCTGCGCGGACTGGCATACGGCAAAGCTGCTCATCGTCCCTGCTAGCATGACACATCCCGCTGGGTTTCAGCAACCGGCGCAGCTACCCGCCGATTTTGAGGGGCGCGAGTTCGCCAATGACATCGCGCTCGCTTTCCGTGAGCCACAGCACGCCGTGCGCGCCGGCGGTGATGCCGCTGGGGGCGCTCTGATAGATGGGCAGCGCGTATTCGGTGATGACGCCGGCGGGGGTGATGCGCCCCACGATGTCGGTATCCGTTTCCGTGAACCAGAGATTGCCATCCGAGCCGGTGACGATGCCTTCCGGGAAAGCGCCCGTGGTGGGGATGTGGAACTCCGTCACCTTGCCGGCAGGCGTGATGCGCCCGATGGTGTCATCTTCCGCCTCGGTGAACCAGAGGTTGCCATCCGGTCCCTTCGTGATGCCATACGGCTGCTTATTCTGGCCGCCGAGCGCGAATTCCGTCACGTTGCCGGCGGGGGTGATGCGCCCCACCGCGTTCGCGTCCGCCTCCGTGAACCAGAGGTTGCCATCCGGCCCCTTGGTGATGGCGAAGGGACCGCCGCCGAAGCCGTGGATGTGGAACACGGTGATCTTGCCTGCCGGCGTGATGCGCCCGATGATATTATTTTCGTTCTCGATGAACCACAAGTTGCCATCCGGCCCGGTCGTGATGCCACCTAGGCCACCACTGACGCCGGGGATCGGGAACTCCGTGATGGTGCCGCTGGGAGTGATGCGCCCGACACTTGCTGTTTCCATGAACCACAGGTTGCCATCCGGCCCGACGGTGATGCCGGAAGGATCATCACTCTGGGAACTCAGCGGGAAGGCGGTGAACGTGCCGCCCGGCGTCATGCGCTCAATGCGGCTTTCATCGCGCGCCGTGAACCAAATGTTGCCGTCCGGCCCAACGACGATGCCCTCGATGATCTTGTAGGTTTTGGGGATCGTGAACTCTTTCAACGCCAGCGGTTGGTGTGTCGCTTGCCCGACGGTGGTCGAACTGACGGTGGTGCTTGTCCCCGTGTTGTTGATGCTGCACGCCGCGCCAAGCAAAGCGCAAAGGATGACGCTGCAACCGACGACGATCCGCCAGTGATAGGGATGTTCGCCCAAAAGCCCGCGCATGATAAATAACGCCGTATGCTGTTCTCGCATGAATGACAACCGACCTCTCGCGTATTTTTGGTCAAGCCTGGCAATATGACCAGCGGGAGCAGCGAAATAAGACAGTTTTCTCATCCAAACACGGGACGTATTGCGCTTGCACCTTGTCGCCAGTAGTGCTACGATTTCTCTAGACAAAAGCTGCATGTGATATCACACAAGGGGTATCCGACATGAACGAAGCACCGTATGAGCAACCCACACGCCACCCCCAGGCGGGCGCAACGGGGCCGGTAGTGGAACAGCCCGTTTCTGCGCCAGCACATCCCCTCTATGCATCCGCAGATCAGCCGCAAACTGACGACCATCCTGCCGCCCCTACCTTCCGGCTGCCCGACCACCGCGCCGCCCTGCGCGCGACGCTGGCGCAGCGGCTCACCTTCTCGGAGCGGCCCACGTGGTCGCTACTCTTCAGCCTGGTGGCGCTACTCCTGCTGGGGCTGATCGGTGTGTTGATCATCTCTTCCTCCGCTGGCGGGGCGAACGCGCGCTTACGGGCGGCGGCCACGCGCACCGCCGCGCTGCTCAAGAACCAGGGAACGGCGCAAACGCAGGCGATCTATTTCACGATCCTGCCGGGGGCCGGCTGCGACAAAAACGGAGCGTTGTGGGCCACCGACAACGTAGGCTCCTTCCAATGTGTCGCTAACGGTTTGCAGATCACGAACTCGTCCACGAATGCGACCGTTTCGACGGCCTGGTTCCAGGGTGTCAAGGGCTACTTTCCGACGAATTATCGGCTGAGCGTAGATATCGACACGAGCAATTTGGGAGCGAATGGGTGCGCGGGCATCGAGATCCGTAGCTATGGCAACAGCGGCGGTTATGGCTTTTATGTGTGTCCGGGCCAAGGCTTCTGGCGACTGAACAGCTATGACAGCCAGACCGGCACGGCGACGAAGCTCCAGTCTAGTTCGCTGGGCGCGCAGACCTTATATGAGATCATGGCCATCGCCAACGGCAACACTGAGACGTATTACATCGACGGCAATCAGGTGGCGACCGCGACGAGCAGCGCGGCCACCTATAATAAGAGCCTGGGCCTGAACGTCGATGTCGGGCAAGGTTCTAATGGCTCGGCGATCTTCACTGATTTCACCCTGGTGACGCTGTGAGCGCCCGTCGCCCGAAGAAGAATAGCAGCAAGGTGGGCGCGAGCGCCAGGCACAGCGCGCCCACGGCGAAGGGCGCGGAAAGGCCGATGTGCAATTGCAGGAAGCCGGCGATGCCCGCGCCCAGGCTGTACCCCACCCCCCACGTGATGCCATAGAAGCCGCTCAGCGTGGCGCGATGCTTGCTGGAAACGCTTTCCATCGTGAAGGCGGCATAGGTCGGCTCGAATAGACCGCGCAGCACGTTGCGCGCGACCTCGGCGGCGACCGCCAGCCCCAGCACCGGCATGAAGCCGATGGCCAGCACCACCGGCACGCCCGCCAGTTGCATGCTCGTGGCCACGCGCAGCTTGCCCCAGCGCCGGGCCAGGCGCGGCGCGATGAGCGCAGACGCGCCGCCGCAGAGGCCGGCCAGCGCGATGAAGATCCCCAGCGGCCCCGGTTGCAGGTCGTAGCGCAGCCGAAAGAAAAGCTGTTCCAGCCCCACCACCGAACTTTCGCCCACGACGAAAACGACATCAGGCAGCAGCAACATGACGAACAGCAGCGGCAGCGGCCAGCGCCCCTCAAAGCTGCCACCCACCGTGACCGGCTCCGTCGCCGCCAGCGCCACGCCGGCTTCCGTCGCGGCATCCGCGCTCCCCCGCTCCAGCGCCCCGGCTGCTGGCACAGCAGCAGTTCCCCTCTCCATCTCCGCTGGGGAGGGGTTAGGGGTGGGGCCGCGCGGTTCGCGCAGCAACACCAGCGGCAGCGCGGGCGCGGCGGCGACGAAGGCGGCAGCCAACACGCCCCAGCGCAGGGGGACGACGCTTGTCGCGGCCTGGTGGGTGATCTGCGCAGCAACTTCCGGCACGGCCCCGCCGATCAGGCTGCCCAGCGCGCCCACGCCCAGCAGCAAGAAGCTATTCAGCGCCAGCACGCTCACGCGCTGCTCCGACCTGGAACTTTCTGTCAACATCGGCAGGTTCGTCACCCAATATGCCGAGGCCAGCAGGCCGTTGATAAAGCTGGCGGCAAGCAACAGCGGCGCGTTGGCGCTCAGGGCGACGGCGACGAGCGTCAGCGGCGTCAGCGCCGCGCTGGTCAGGATCAAGGGGCGGCGTCCGATGCGGTCCGCCAGCAGCCCCACCGGCACGCCCGCGACGAAGGCACCCAGCGCCGGCATGCCGGCCAGCAGCCCGATGAAATCTTGCTGGAAGCCCAGGCTATAGGCATAGAGGTTGATCGTCAGCGCGGCGATGCTGAGTTGCAAGCCCTTGCCCACGGTATAAAGCAACATCAGATAGACGTTGCGGTCATAGGTCAAGAAAGCAGGTTTGCCGCGCCCGCCATGCTGTGTCGCAAGTTCGCCCGCCATTACCGATCATCCTCGTCGAAGATCGCGTCCCACCCGAAGGATGCGTAGATCGCTCGCGCCGCATCGCGCTGCGCGGGATGCAACTTTTTGTGCAGCCGCCGATGCAGATACGTCTGGTCCGGCGCGGGGCAGCGCGCCCACAGGCCAGCGTTCGCGCGCAACGCCGCTGCGCTCGCCGCCGTCGGCGTCAGCCCATACTGGAACACCCGCCGGCAGCCTTCCAGATAGAGATAGCACAACTGCCCAGCGGTGTAGGGATAATCGGTCACGTCCAGGTGGCTGAAATGCAGCACATGCGCTTGCGCATCCGCCGCACCGCGCCCGGTGAGGTCGTGCAGCGCGCCGTCCGCCGCCAGATAGACGCAATCGATCGTCGAGACGAAATGCGCGTGGTAGCCATAGGCCGTCGTCGTGATCAAGGGATCATGCTCCTGGAAGTTCCAGATGTCCCATTCGCCCCCCGCTAGCCCCAGTTCCGTGCGCGCCGCCGCCAGCCAACGTTCCGCCGTCGCCGTCGGCACGTCGCCGACATAGTGGATGTCGATATCACTCGGGGCCGCGCCCAGCAGGATGCCGCGCGTGAAGCCGCTGGCGACCGCCGGGTCGCGCAATCCCTGCGCCGCCAGCCGTGCCAGCACGGCAGCCACCGGCCCGAGGCGCGCGTCGCGCGCCAGCTCGCGCAGCCACCCGGCATCGTCATGTGTGTGATACGCATCATCCATAGGAGATATTGTAGCAGAAAATGACGGGTGCGTGAGTTCACGTTACTAAAGCGGTAGGTTGAGGAATATGAGGTAATCATAGCCGCCCGCCCGGGGCGGTTTCAGCCGCCTGGCGGTTGCCTCGTATATATTCCGTTGCCGGCGGCTTGGTAGGGGGCGGTCCAAGCGGCCTGGCGGTTGCCGGGGGTTGAACCCCCCGGCTCGGAACCGGAACCCCTACGGGCTAGGAGTTGGTAAGTGCAAGGGTCATTGTAGAATGAGCATGATCGTGGGGCGGACATTCCTGTCCGCCAAAATGGCTGAGACAAGGCCAAAGATCGCAGCCTCACGGATGCATTGGTGTGATAGCAATTTGCTTGTTATGGCGTTTATAGCGATAACGCAAGATCGTTTCGCCGATGATAGATAGAATTACCCACCCGCCAAAGAATAACGCACCTTCAGACCACTGTCCTACTAAGGGGTAAATCCAAGGAACCAAAAAAGCACCAACAATTGAAAGCGGTGCAAGAATTACCAATACTGTTTCTACAAAGAGATAGAAAAAACCAAATATAATCAACTGAAATATCATTGGATGCCTGGCTTCAGAACCGGTGATGTTATCAATAACGTCAACAACTATAGGATAAACAAGAAAAAACGAGTAGACCCAATAGAGTGCCAGGCGAATAAATCTACCCTTCTTTGCTTTCAGGCTGGGAATGTTTTTCAAGGAGAGATGCTTGCACGAATACCAGATCAGGCCATAGATGGTCACTATGCGCAGGAACCAAAGCGCCAATTTTTTGAGTGCGGTGAAGTCAAGGTGTGGTGGAGTATTCGCTGGTAATGTCGCAGGTGGTGAAATCCGTTGTGGCGGTGAAGGAGCAGGTTGCACCGGCAAGGCGACACGTTGCGGAGTGGGGGTACTTCGCTGAGCATGGCCATAACCAGGACCAGGATTAGGCGGCGGGTTTGCTGGTGAGGGCGAGGGCGGTGGCGTTATGATAATCGGACTTGGATATTGGCGACCAATGGTATGTTGAGGGGTGGGGGTAACAGCAGGTTTAGGCGCAGAGGTGGCCGGCGGCTGAACAGGAGATGCGACGCGCTGTGGAACAGAAGGGCTGCGTTGCGTGTTGCTATAACCAGGATTTGGTTTAGGCGGGCTTGCTGGTTTGATAACAGGATCAGGGCTAAAAAGTTGAAGCAGTTGCATTAATTCACGCCCGTCAATCAATCTAAGGGGTCGTGATGTCGCCCAAGCGCGGGCGGCTTTGCTGAATGTGCCAGTCGTCACGATGAAACCTTGTTCGGCTTGGGTGGCAAAGCTGCCAAAAAATTCGCGCACAATAGGTTCACCGACCATGCCCTTATAGCGTTTGCATTGCACGACGAACCGTTTCCCATCCTTGCGCAGTTCGATATCGATCCCGTTATCGCCACTATGACGAGTTACCCGTGTTTGATAGCCCATTTTGGCATATAATTTGGCGATAAATTGCTCGAAGTCAGCTGGTGTCATCTGCATCATCTGGGTGATAGTTGCAGGGTAAATATCAACTTGTATGCTTTTCGTGCTTGCCATACTACACTTTGCTCCTTATAGGATAGCCAAAGATGGAAAATCATTATGCAACGAAGAAAAAAGTCGGTGGCGTAGTTGGGTTATTGAAGGATTGTACAATAATATATGCTAGCTAGCAAAGCCTATCACCCTTATTTCTTATCGCTATGATATGCCTTATTTTTTCCAATCTCTACCCGCCCCGCGCGCGATCTGGTGACTTTCGCTTCGTCTCAGCCGCCGCCGATCCCTGGCATCATGGAGGTGACACGGTGCGTCGCCCGCACGGATCGCCGGTGCGCCACCGATATTACCAGGGATGAGGCGAAGAAGGATGCTGCGTTCACATCGACTATCGGCCTTGGCGCTGCTGCTGGCCGTGCCGCTTATGCTGCTCACCGCAAACCCCGCGCTGGCGGCAACGGCGGACAGGAATGTCCGCTCCACGATGAGCAATGTCCGCCCCACGCTTGTGCCAGTCCGCGTCGGCGGACTTCGCGGCCAACGGCCCCTAGGCGCGGTTTCAACCGCCCGCGTCTCCCCTGTCCGCTCCGTAACCGCCGGACCCTCAACCGCCGGCAAGCCTCCCCGTGTGGCCCTCCCTACGTCCTCCACCGAAGACTGGCCGACGTATCTCCATGATTTGCGCCGCTCGTCGGCGAGTGGCGAGACGTTTTTCACCACCAGCAATATCGCCACGCTGACAAAGATTTGGTCGTTCAATGCCGGCGGAGCGATTGCCGCACAGCCAGTTATCGTCAGCGGCATCGCCTATATCGGTGCCTGGGATGGCTATATGTACGCGCTGAACGCCAGCACCGGAGCGCTCGTTTGGAAGACCTACCTGGGGCAAACGACCTCGCTGCTATGCCAACCGGCGACATTGGGCGTCACTTCGTCGGCCACCGTATCCAACGGCATCGTTTATGTCGGCGGCGGCGACAGCTATTGGTACGCGCTAGATGCCAGCACCGGCGCGATCTTGTGGAAGGTCTATACCGGAGACAACAGCCAGACGAGCGGCCACTATAACTGGTCCAGCCCGTTGATCTACGGTAATTATGCCTACATTGGCATCGCCAGCAACTGCGATAATCCGCTCGTCCAGGGGCAGTTATTGCAGGTCGATCTCACCAGCCACAGCATTGTCAACACGTTCGATACCGTGCCGAGCGGCCAGCTTGGTGGCAGTATCTGGGGTTCACCTTCCGTCGATCCCACCACGAATACCATCTATGTCGCAGTCGGCAATCGGAACCAGATGAACCAGCCTTATACGCAGGCGGTGCTTGCGCTCGACGCGGGTACGCTGGCATTGAAGGCCGCATGGCAAATCCCCAATGCCGATTCTGTGACGGACTCCGACTTTGGTACGACACCGCTGCTTTTCGATGATAGTTCAGGACGCCACTGGCTGGCCGCCGACAACAAAGACGGCTATCTCTATATCTTTGATCGCACGAATATCGCCGCCGGCCCCGTATGGAAGCGCCTGGTCGCGTATGGTGGCAGTTGCCCGGATTGCGGTGACGGCAGTATCGCGCCCCTGACATTCGCGAACGATATGCTCTTCGCTGCTGGCGGCAACACCACCATCAACGGCCAAGGCTACCTAGGGTCCGTGCGCGCGCTAGACCCCGCCACCGGCACCGTCCTCTGGGAACACGGCGCGCCAGCACCGATCCTGAGTGCCTTGACGTGGGTGAATGGCTTGGTCATCGACGAGGCTGGTGATACACTGGAAATCTTGGATGCCTCATCCGGCACCCGGCTCTATAGTTTTACGGCACCCGCCCCATTTTATGGCGCGGCCAGTATCTCGCACGGCACACTCTATGTCGCCTCGGTCAGTGGCACGGTGTACGCTCTGGCGCTGGGCAATCCCATCGCGCCGCCGGCGGACGCAAATTGCCCTGCCGGCTGGACGTGCCAGGATATCGGCGCTCCCTCGCCCACCGGCACGGAAACGGTCGCCAACGGCGTGTGGACCATCACCTCCGGCGGTGCAGGGCTGGCGAATGGCAGTGATCAATTTCGATTGGCATCACAGAACATGACGGGCGATACGCAAATCGTAGCGCAGATGACGGGTGGGCCTGCCGCCCTCGCGGGCTTGATGATCCGTCAAAGCAATGATCCCGGCGCACCCTTCTACGGCATCTTTACACAGCCGGGTGGTAATCTCGTGGTTACATATCGCACCGGCTTCGACGGCGGCATTACGACCGCGAACCAACTTACGGGCTTCACGACACCCGTATTTCTGACCATCATCCGAAGTGGTGACACTTTTTATGCCGCCACTTCCCATGATGGCACGAACTATACTCTCGTTCCGGGCAGCGCGGCACTGTTGTCCCTACCGGCGACCACGCTCGTTGGTCTGGCCACGGCATCGGGGATCAATGGCACCGCTGCCAGTACGGGCTTCGCCGCTGTCACGGTCGGCACGCCGGGCGCGCTGCCGCCTCCACCAGCCTCCCCCTCGTCTTGCCCTTCCAGTTGGATCTGCCAGGATGTCGGCGATCCGCTGATCACCGGCGATCAGGCGCTCGCCAACGGCACTTGGACGGTCAAAGGCGCAGGAGATGACATCAACGATCCCAGCGATCAATTCCATTTCGTGTGGCAGACCGTCCCTGGCGACGCCACGCTGAGCGCGCAAATCACTAGCCAGACGAACACCAGCAGCAATGCCAAGGCGGGCATCATGCTTCGCCAGGGAACCGATCCGCGTGCCGCCTTTTACGCTGTTTTGGCCACGCCGGGCAATGGTCTGCTGGTGGAATATCGCCAGTACGAGGGGTTGCGCGTGACCCAGATTCCCATCAGCGGCGCGCTACCGGCGTATGTCGAGATCCAGCGATCCGGCAATACATTCACCGCGTGGTCCTCGCCTGACGGTGCCACCTGGAGCTACCTTGCCGGGACCAATGCCGATCTCACCACCAGCGGCAGCATGTTGGCCGGTTTGGCTGTCACCTCGAATGCCTCCACCACGCTCGGCAGTGCCACCTTTGCCGCTGTCACTCTGACGCAGAGCGCGCCACCTCCGCCGATTATCTGCCCCACCGGCTGGAATTGCGCGGATATCGGCTATCCCCAGCCGGCGGGCAGCCAGTCATTGAGCGGAACAGTATGGACGATCGTCGCTGGCGGCTCGGATATCTTCGCCACATCTGACCAGTTCCGTTATGTGTGGCAGACGTTGCCCGGCGACGGCAGTTTCAGTGCGCTCGTCACCAGCCAGCAAAACACCAACGGCTACGCCAAGGCGGGCGTGATGATTCGCGCCAGCAGCGACCCCAGCGCGGCGTATTACGGCATGTTCGTGACGCCCAGCAACGGCATCCTGATTCAATATCGCAATGCACAGGGCGCGTTCGCCAGCCAGGCGACGAGCATCAGCGGCACCGTGCCGGTGTATGTCGAGGTCGCTCGCGCGGGCAACGTCTTCACCGCGTATACTTCACCCGATGGCAGCACGTGGACGGCGGTGGCGGGGTCCAGCGTGACCATCACCATGCCGGCGGTGGCGCTGGCAGGGATGGCCGTGACCTCGCACAATGATGGCGTGCCAGGCAGCGCGACCTTCGACAAGGTGGTTCTCGCCGCCGGCTGCCTCGCCGGCTGGAACTGCGCGGACATCGGCAATCCCGCAACTGCGGGCGGGAACGCGATCGTCAACGGCACGTGGACGGTGCTGGGCGGCGGCACAGACATCTGGGGAACCAGCGATCAGTTCCACTATGTCTGGCAGACCAGCAGCGGGGACGGCAGCATCAGCGCGCAGCTCACCAGCCAGGCGAATACCGACCAGAACGCCAAGGCCGGCCTGATGTATCGCCAGACGACCGATCCCAGTTCGCCTTTCTACGCCGTCTATGTCACCCCTGGCAACGGCATTGCCGTGCAATATCGCGTGACGCAGGGAACGTATACAGGCCAGGCGGCGACGCTGGCGGGGACGGTGCCGGTCTACCTCAAGATCACGCGCGCCGGCAACACCTTCACTGCCTATACCTCGTCGAACGGCACCACGTGGACGCTCATCCCCGGATCGAGCATCACCTTATCCGTTGGCGGAACGTTCCTGGTGGGCATGGCGGTGACGGCCCATAGCACCACGCTGCTCGGCTCCGCCACCTTCGCCGCCCTCAGCCTGAACGTTCCTCCGCCACCCTCCTGCCCGGCCCCGTGGACCTGCGCCGACATCGGCAATCCACCGCTGGCCGGCAGCCAGAGCCTCAGCAACGGCGTCTGGACGGTGCAGGGCAACGGCCAAGACATCTGGGGGACCAGCGACCAGTTCCACTACGTCTACCAAGCCATCGCCGGCGATGGCACACTGAGCGGGCAGATCACCGCCCAGGCAAACAACGACACCAATGCCAAGGCGGGTCTGATGTTCCGCCAGACGACCGATCCCGCCTCGCCCTTCTACGCGCTCTATATGACGCCCGGCAGCGGCATCACCGTGCAATATCGCGTGACGCAGGGAGCCTATACCGGCCAGGCGACGACGCTGGCCGGCACCGTGCCAGCATGGTTCGAGGTCCAGCGCGCCGGCAATGTCTTCACGGCCTACACGTCCAGCGACGGCGTGACCTGGACGCTGATCCCGAATTCGACCAAGACCATCGGCGTCAGCGGCACGTTCCTGCTGGGCATGGCCGTCACATCGCACCAGATCGCGGTACTGGGGTCGGCCACCTTCGCCAGCGTCAGCCTGACGACGCCACCGCCCGTCACCTGCCCGTCGGCCTGGGCATGCACCGATATCGGCAGCCCCATGGTCGCCGGCAGCCAGGCGCTCAATAACGGCGTGTGGACGATCAGCGGCGGCGGCAACGACATCTGGAGTACCGCCGACCAGTTCCATTATGTCTACCAGACGACGCCCGGCGACAACACGCTGAGCGCGCATATCACCGCGCAGACGAACACCAGCCAGTGGGCGAAAGCGGGGCTGATGTTCCGCCTCTCCACCGATCCCGGCGCGCCCTATTACGCCGTCTATGTCACGCCGGCCAACGGCTACGTGGTGCAATATCGCAACGCGCAGGGGGTGAACGCCAGCAGCGCGGGGAATATCGCCAGTGGCATGCTGCCGGTGTACCTGCGGGTGATGCGCGTCAGCACGACCTTCACGGCCTATACCTCGCCGGACGGCGCGACCTGGACGCTCATCCCGAATTCCAGTCGCACCATCGCCGCGCTCACCGGATCGCTGCTGGTTGGCCTGGCGATCACGTCGCACAACGGCTCCCAGCTCGGTTCCGCCACGCTCGACAGCGTGACGCTGGCGTCGTCCAGCAGCACCGCGCCGAACCGCAAACCGCACCCGGCACGAGCGCACCATGCGGCCAATGCAGACATCAACCGCCCGCGCTGTTTATCGCGCAGCACTAATTAGAGCAAGTTGCACTGCTATTGAACATGTGGGCGGTGGTCAGTGCATCGGAAACGCGGGCGGTTGAAACCGCGCCTAAGAGCCTGGCGGCTACGAAGTCCGCCTGCGCGGACTGGAGTTCGGCGGGCTTGCTCAATCTTCCTGCACGTTGCTTTCATGGGCCGTTTCACCCAGGCGTGCCTGTGCCGCCCGCACAGCAGCAATGAGCGCGGGGATCTCGAAGGGCTTGGTCAGCACACTGCCGCCTAATTCGGTGATGAGCGCGTGGGCCTCGGACGGCAGCGCCTGGGGCGAGGCGCTCATCAGGATGATGGCGTGCCGATGGCGCAGCGCGGGGTCCGCTGCCAGGGTTTGCAAGACCTCGTAGCCGTTGGGGGTGGGCATGAGGAAGTCGAGCAGCACCACCAGCGGCGAGGCCGTGGCGAGCAGGGCCAGCGCCGCCGCGCCGCCATCGACCTCCTGCACGGTATAGCCTTCCAAGCGCAGCAGACGGCAGAGCGCGTCGCGGTTGCTATAGTCGTTTTCGACCACCAGAATCTGCGCCATCTTCACCGTGCCATTTCTGCCCGTCCCCAGCACCAACCTGCTGCCAGGGACGGGCGACCTCACGAGAACAAAACCAGGCGTTGTGATGCCTCAGCGACCTCTTCCAACACCTGATCACAATCGAAGGGCTTGCGCAATAAGGGGATATCGGCGGCGGTCATGTACCGCGCCAACTCGAAAGGCATAATGCGCCCGTAGGAAGTCATGATAATAACGGAGTGACGTTGGAACATACCCGGATCGGCATGCACCGCCTGTAAGACATCGAACCCGTTGAATTCGGGCATCAAATAGTCCAGTAGAACGACCAGATGGTCGGTGGTCTCGCGCATGATGCGCAAGCCTGCGTGGCCGTCGCCCGCCTCGGCGACGCGATAGCCTTCGTCTTCGAGCAAAAACCGCAAGTACGTGCGCGTCTGCACGTCGTCATCGATCACCAGCACCTGTGTCATCAGCGGCTAACTTTCTCTCGCCCTCCTGGCGAGCAGTTACGCTCTGTCCCGCACTCCCGAATGACCATCAGACGGCGAAAGCCGTGGTTACAGGATACACATTTCTGCGCGATCATGCAAGAGGATATATCTGCGCGCTCAGGAGTTGCCACTTTGAGTCACGCTGGCAGGCTCAGCGAGCTAGCATCTTCACATAGACATCTGCCAGCCGCGCGGCGATGCGTGCGTGGGTGAACTCCGTCAGCGCGCGGCTACGCCCGCGCCGCGCCAGGTCGCGCCAGCGCGCCGGATCGTCGGCGAGCGCCGCAATGCAGCCGGCGAGCGCCGTAGCATCATTGTCCGGGAAAAGCAGTCCTGCGTCGCCGATGACATCCGGGATCGCGCCGGTGGCCGCGCCGATGACCGGCACACCGCTGGCCATGGCTTCGGCCAGCACGCGCCCGAATTGCTCCGCCCAGCCAGGGCGCGTGCGCGAGGGCAGCGCCAGCGCGTCCAGCGCCCGCATGGCCGGAGGCAGCGCCAGCGGTGGAACGTATGCCTGCCAGGTGACGCGCGGAGCCACGTCCAGATCCGTCGCCAGCGCCCGTAGCGCGCCAGCCGCCGGTCCGCGCCCGATGACGACCAGGCGCACGCGCTCAGGCAGCCGCGCCAGCGCGTGCAGCAATAGATCGACGCCTTTTTCCGGCACCAGTCGCCCGATATAGCCGACAGTGAAGGACGCATCCGGCGCAGGTGGATCGGGAAGGCGCGAGGGCCAATCCGCCGGATCGATGCCATGTACGGCGAACGTGTGGCGGGGACCGCGATAGCCCTTGTCCCGTACTACATCCGCCGCGCCCGCGTTGCCCGCGATGATCGCCGCCGTGTGGCGATAGACATAGCGTTCCAGCCAGGCGAAAGGAGGGGGGTAGCACCGCATGAGATTCTGCCAGGCGACGACGACTGCTGGAATCCCGCGCTGGCACGCCAGGCGCACCGCCTGCGCTGTCGCCAGATTATACGGCTCCTCATCGATGTGCAGCAGATCGGGTTGCAGGTCATCCAACGCCGCCGCAAGCCGCCGGTAGGTATAGAGGTGGTAGCGCCCGTTGCGCGCGATGGGTAGCACCACCACACGATAGCCCGCCGTATACGTCGGCTGATACGGGTGCAACCCTCCATCATCGCCGCGCCAACACGGCGGCGTGACCAGCGTAAGGTCGATGCCCGGCTGGCGGGCCAGCCATTCCAGCAACCGCTGGGCCGGCGGAGCCACAAAGGTCTTCGACAATATGACGACGCGCATAGGGTGGTAGCTCCTTGCCGGATTGCAGATGGCGGTGAATGAAACCACTTAGCTTGCCGCCAGCACGAGGGTCAATCGCACGATCTGCGCCTGAGTGGGCAAAGAAAGGGTCGAGCCATATAGAGATTGCTTGATAGCAGGCGCGGAATGTGCTATGATCAGGGGGTGATTTTCATATCTGTGAATAGGTAGCGATCGATGAGCGTACGTGGACTCCTCCCCATTCTGACGAAGCGGCCCGAAATGGAGCGGCTGCGCGAGCGTTTGGCGCTCGCGCCTAAAACCGGTGCGGGCGCGACGCCGCTCACCTTCGCGCTGCGTGGTGTGGCGGATGCGGCGAAGCCGTACCTGGCCGCTGCACTGGCGGCGGCTGCCGGGCGCCCCGTCTTGCTGGTGGCGGCGGACGAGGCGCGCGCCCGCACCCTGGCGGGGGCGATGGCGGCGATCCTGGGCGACCGGCCTGACACCGACGCACCTCAATCCATGCTGTTGCCCGACCGCGACGCGCTGCCCCTGGAACGCCTGTTGTCGAGCGCCGAGACGATGCGGGCGCGCATGGCCGCGTTGCTGGCGCTCATCGAGGCACGCGCACGGCGCGGCCCCACCCCCAGCCCCTCCCCATCGGAGATGGAGAGGGGAGCGCATGCGGGAAGTGATCAGCCAAGATTGACGCGCTCAGTTCCTGATGCTGTTTCCCCCTCTCCATCCGCAGATGGGGAGGGGGGTAGGGGGTGGGGCCACCCATCTCTGGTGATCGCCACGTCCATACGCGCGCTGACCCAGCCGGTGATCCCGCCGGAGGAGTTCGCGCGGGCGACGGCGGCGCTGCAAACGGGCGCGCAGGTGGACTTCGCTGTGCTGCTGGGGCGGCTAGCGGAACTGGGCTACGAGACCGTGGCGGAGGTCGAAGATCCAGGGCAGGTCAGCCAGCGCGGCGGCATCATCGATCTTTTCCCGCCGACGCGCCCGCGCCCGGTACGTATCGAGTTCTTCGGCGATACCATCGAGTCGATGCGCACGTTCGACATCGAGACGCAGCGCAGCCTGAATCCGGTGGATCTGCTGCTGATCGCGCCGGCGCGCGAGGCGCTGCCGGGGCGCGGCGCGGAGGCCGCGCGGGAACTGGCGCAGATCGACATCCATGCGCTGCATCCCGACGCCGCCGAGCGCTGGGCGCGCGACCTGGAAGCCTTGCGGCAGCACGCCAGCTTCGATGATATCGCCCTCTACCTGCCCTACCTGCATCGCACCGCCAGCCTGTTGGACTATCTGCCGCCGGATGGGATCATCCTGCTGGACGGCCCCGACCACCTGGCGACCGTCGCGCTGGACCTGGCCGACCAGGCCAATGCCGCGCGCGACCGGCTGGTGCGCGGCGGCGACATCCCCGATGGCTTGCGCCCCGCCTGGCTGCCGTGGGACACCATCGAGACGAGCCTGGCGCAGCGGCGCGGCGCGCACTTCGCTTCGCTCACCGCCGACATGCCCGGCATGGAGGGCAGCCAATGGGGCGATACGGCGGGCGCGGACCTGCAACCGGCGAATAGCTTCGGCGGGCGGCTGCGTGCCTTCGCGCAGGAGGCCCGTAAAGCGGTCAGCGAGCGCCAGCGGGTCGTCGTTGTCACCAATAATGCCCGCCGCCTGGCCGAGATCTTCGCCGATGAGCAGGCGCTGGGCGACCGCACGCTGCGCGTCGCGCCCGTCCCCACGCTGGCGGATACGCCGGAGACCGGCTCGCTGACCATCGTGCATAGCGCCGCGCTGACGGAGGGCTGGCACAGCCGCGCGCTGGCGCTGACCGTCTTCACGGATACCGAGATCTTCGGCTGGTCGAAGCGCCGCCAGGAGCAACGCCGCCCCCACCACACGCCGGAAGCCTTCCTGGCCGAACTCAAGCCCGGCGACCACGTCGTGCATGTCGATCACGGTATCGGGCGCTTCGAAGGGCTGGTTAAGCTCAGCACGGATGGCGTGGAGCGCGAATACTTGCTGCTGCAATATGCTGGCACGGATCGCATCTATCTGCCGACCGACCAACTGGACCTGATCTCGCGCTACATCGGCATGGGCGACGCGGTGCCGGGGCTGAGCAAGATCGGCGGCACTGAGTGGGTGCGCGCCAAGGAGCGAGCGCGGTCCAGCGCACGGGACGTGGCCAAGGATCTGCTGCGCCTGTATAGCATCCGCGAGGCGACGCCCGGCCATGCCTTCGCGCCGGATGACGCGCAGCCGTGGCTGCAAGAACTGGAAGATGCTTTCCCCTACGCTGAAACGCCCGACCAGGCTCGCGCCATCGCCGAGGTGAAGGACGACATGGAGCGCGACCGCCCGATGGATCGCCTCGTCTGTGGCGACGTGGGCTATGGCAAGACGGAGGTCGCCTTGCGCGCCGCCTTCAAGGCCGTGCTGGATCAGAAGCAGGTCGCCATCCTCGTCCCCACGACCGTGTTGGCGCTGCAACATTTCAATACCTTCACTGAACGGCTCAAGGGCTATCCCGTGCGCGTGGAATTGCTCAGCCGCTTCCGCTCACTCAAGGAGCAAAAAGCCGTGCTGGAAGACCTGGCTTTCGGCAAGGTGGATATCATCATCGGCACGCACCGGCTGCTATCCGCTGATGTCGTCTTTCATGACCTGGGCCTGCTGATCATCGACGAGGAGCAACGCTTCGGCGTGATGCACAAAGAGCGCCTGAAGCAACTGCGCACCGAAGTGGACGTGCTGACGCTGACGGCCACCCCGATCCCGCGCACGCTGCATATGGCGCTGGTGAACGTGCGCGATATGAGCGTGATCGAGACGCCGCCGCAGGAACGACTGCCGATCCGCACCTTCATCCGCGAGAACGAAGACGCCTTGCTGCGCGAGGCGATCTTGCGCGAACTGGATCGCGGAGGCCAGGTCTTCTACGTTCATAACCGCGTGCGCGGCATCCAGGGCATCGCGCAGCACATCGAGGAGCTGGTGCCGGAGGCGCGCGTGGCCGTGGCCCACGGCCAGATGAACGAAGATCGCCTGGAACACATCATGCTCGATTTCGCCGCCGGCACCTATAACGTGCTGGTTTGCACGACGATCATCGAGAACGGGCTGGACATTCCCAACGCGAACACGATCATCGTCAACAACGCGGGCTATTTCGGGCTGGCGCAGCTTTACCAACTGCGCGGGCGCGTGGGGCGCGGCGCGGTGCAAGCCTATGCCTATTTCCTCTACCACCCCGGCACTAAGCTGACGCCCATCGCCGAAAAGCGCCTGCGCGCGATCTTCGAGGCGACGGAACTGGGTGCGGGCTTCCGCATCGCCATGAAGGATCTGGAGATTCGCGGCGCGGGCGACCTGCTGGGCGAGGAGCAATCGGGCTTCATGAACGCGGTCGGCTTCGATCTGTATTCGCAATTGTTGGCCGAAGAGGTCTCCGAGATGCAGGGGTCCGGCGAACTGAATCTCTTCAAGCCGGAGCCGCCGGTGACGGTGGATGTGCCGCTGACGGGCTACATCCCCGACGACTACATCCCCGACCGCACGCTGAAGATCCACTTCTATCAGCGCCTGGCGGCGATCAAGACGGGCGATCAGGTGGAGGCGATGGCGGCGGAACTAACCGACCGCTTCGGCACGCCGCCCGATCCTACGCGCAACCTGCTGGACGTGCTGCGGCTGAAATGCGAGGCGAAGGCGCTGGGCTTCGAGGCCGTGGCGCTGAAAAACGAGGAGTGGGTCATCAAGGCACGCTCACCGCTGCTGCCCAACCGCATCGCCATCTACAAGCGCTTCAAGGGGCAGGCACACGTCGAATTCGGCATCGTCTCCATCCCCAAGCGCCTCCTGCCCGCCGACCCGCGCGCCGCCCTCACTGAACTGCGCACGCTGCTCCCGTTGATCGCGCCACAGGAGCGCACGGCGGTGGGCAGCGGGATGTGAACGGTAGCGCCGCCCGCGTGCCGCTTGTGTTCGTTTAATTTCTGCCCGTATCGTAGCCATGCGCTCCGCTTTTCCCCCCCGTTTTCCCGCGATTCTATCCGATCTCCTTATCAGTTGGCATTATCGAAACTAATGTGGTAGAATGAACTATGAAGAGGAGAGCAACATATGGACCAGCACAAACAAATCGCTGATGAACCTGCCCCGGAACTCATCGAAGCGGCCCTGGAAGCACAGCAGCGCATCTCTCAGGCGCTACATCGGCTCAGCGCGGCGGAATGGGTGGGCAGTGACCTGAGTATGGCGCAGTTGAAGGCGCTGTTGATCTTGGATACGCACCCCGCTTTGACGATTGGGCAACTGGCATGCAAGATGGAACTGGCTAAACCGGCGGCGAGCGTCCTGGTCGATAAGCTGGTGCAGGCCGGCTATGTCGAGCGAGCGGAAGATCTGATCGACCGGCGGCGCACGAACATCCAACTCAGCGCCGAGGGGCAACGCACGCTGAATCGCCTGATGCGCGGCAAGCGCGACCGCCTCCGCGCGTATCTGGCACAACTGTCTGAAGCCGACTTACGAGCGATCATTCAAGGCTTTCAGGCATTGGCCGATACTATTTTGGGAGATATCGAAGCATCATCTACGCGCGTCACCACCGAGAGTGACGCCGCGCAGCCCAGCCAGAGCGTGGCGCCTGTCGCGCGCAGTCACTAAAAGGAATCGTAATCATGGAAATGCCAATGGAACACGCGCCGGATGCTACGGCGCAAGGCGGCGGTGATTCGGGGGCGCGGCTGCATGGCATGCAGTTGGCGACAGTCCTCGCTGCCATCATGTGTACCTTGCTGCTGGCCGCACTGGACCAGACCATCGTCGGCACCGCGTTGCCGACCATCGTCAGCGAACTGCACGGCTATGATCGCTACAGTTGGGTGCTGACGGCCTACCTGCTGACTTCGACAACTATGACGCCCATCGTCGGCAAACTCTCCGACCTCTTCGGGCGCAAGTGGTTCATCGTCGTCGGCATCCTCATCTTCCTGGGTGGCTCGGCACTGTCGGGCGCGTCGCAAACGATGAATCAACTCATCCTGTTCCGTGGCCTGCAAGGCATCGGCGCGGGCATGGTGATGTCGCTGGTCTTCACCCTCGTCGGCGACATCTTTTTGCCAGCAGAGCGCGCACGCTGGCAGGGGCTGTTTTCGGGCGTCTTCGCGCTGGCCAGCGTGATCGGCCCCGCCCTCGGCGGCTACATCACCGATTATATCAATTGGCGCTGGGTCTTTTACGTCAACCTGCCCATCGGCATTTTGGCGCTGGTGTTGATCATCGTCTTCCTGCCGATGAACATCTCGCAGCGCAACTCCACCCTGCGCGGCTGGGCAGCCATTCGCCGCATCGACTTCGCCGGCGCGCTGACGGCGGCGGGAGCCACGATCTGTCTGTTGCTGGGCCTCACCTGGGGCGGCACAACGTATCCGTGGAGCGACGTGCATACCGTCGGCATCCTGGTGGCGGCGGGCGTGCTCTTCGTGAGTTTCGTCGTCGTCGAGATCTTTGCAAAAGAACCGATCTTGCCACTGAAACTGTTCCGCAATCAGGTCTTCGCCGCCGGATCAATGGTGGCGCTGCTGGTTGGCGCGGCGCTCTTCGCCACGGCCATTTACCTGCCGCTGTTCGTGCAGGGCGTGCTGGGCCAGGCGGCGACGAATTCCGGCCTGGTGACGACTCCGCTGGTGGTGACGATGGCGATTGGTGGCACGCTGGTCGGTCTGATCATCGCGCGCGTCGGGCGCTACCAATTCCTTTCGATCATCGGCGCGTTCGTCGTGGTCGGCGGCATGTTCCTGCTGACGCAGATGAGCATCAGCACCTCGACTTTCGATGTCACGCGCAACATGATCATCCTGGGCCTGGGCCTGGGTCTGTTGCAGCCGGTGATGACACTGGCCGTGCAGAATGCCATCCCGCGCAACCAATTGGGCGTCGGGACCGCCGCCGTCACGTACCTGCGCTCGCTCGGCTCGACGCTCGGCACCGCCGTCCTGGGAACGGTCATCAACAACACGATGGCCACGGAGGTCGCCAACCGGCTGCCACCGCAGGCGGCGCAACTGCCGCCGCAATTGATCAGCGCGGCGACGAATCAGTCCGTGCTGGTGAATGCCGGCTTGCGCTCACAAGTGACGCAGGGTGCGATTCAGGCGGCGACCGCGCAGGTACCCGCCGGCCCGTCGCATAACCAGATCGTCGCGGCGCTCACGCAGCAGACGACGGCGCTGATGGATCAGGTCTTCCTGGCCGCGCGCCAGGCGCTCTCGGTCGGCATCCAGGATGCCTTTTACGTCTCCTTGGGGGTGGCGGGGGCGCTGGTGCTGACGACCTTCTTCCTGAAGGATGTGCCGCTGATGAAGCGCGTCGCGCCGGCCACCGTCGCCCAGGCCGAGCAGAATGCCGCGCTGAACACGCCGGAACTGCCCGCGCCGGCCCTGCTGGCCACGCAAGCCAATGCGAGCGCGCTGCTGAGGGGCAGCGAACCGATCGCGTTTGGCGAAGTGGTGGCGACAGCCGCCCCCGGCCTCTACACGAACGGCAACGGCCACAACGGCAACGGCTATGCGCTGACGACGGGCAATGGCCACACGCCCGCACCGAGCAACGGTCATGGCCACGTTCCCGCAGTGGTGGGCATCGAACGCGCGCCGCATGACGGCAACAGCAGCATGCCGCTGTATGATGCGACCACCGTGGCCGCTGGCAGCGCCGCCCTGACGGATGCCGACTGGTATAGCCGCTATGAAACGGCCCGGCATGATATGGAAAACGCGGTCGTCGGCTTCTTGCTGACGCACCCCGAATATCTGCCGCCCGGCCAGCGCAGCGTCAGCCTCTTCACCTTGGAGTTGCTGGATCTGCATCAGTTCAAGGCCATCGAAGCCGCCATGCGCGAAGCCAGCTTGCGCGAACATGGCTCCAGTTCGGTCACGGCGAACTAGCGATTTTTGGCAGATGTGGGCCGATGGGTTTCGATCCGTCGGCCCATTTTTTTGCGCACCGGCAACGGCAGCGCGACGGCGAACGTGCTACCCGCACCCTCGACGCTTGTCACCGTGATGGTGCCACCATGCTGCGTGATGATCGCCTTGGCCACATGCAGCCCCACACCCAGGCCGCTGATCCGCCGGCCCTCGGTATTTGCCGCGCGGAAATAGGGATCGAAGAGGCGCGGCACGGCTGCCGCTGGAATGCCGATGCCCTGGTCAGTGATCGTGATCAGCGCGCGTTTACGTTCGCGCGCCAGCGTGATCGTCACCAGTCCGCCAGCGGGACTGTACTTGATCGCGTTTTGTAGCAAGTTGTACCACACCTGTTCCAGGCGTTGCGCGTCGCCCACGATGGTGATCGGTTGAGCCGGCGCGCTGAACTGCACGGTATGCTTGAGGCTAGTGAGTTCCAGTTCGGCGGCGATGGGGCGGATCAGACCAGTCAGTTCCACGGGCGCGCGTTGCAGGGTAAACTGGCCGCGCTCGATGCGGGTGGCATCCAGCATGCCCTCGATCAGCAATAACAGGCGCTTGGTTTGGCGCGATTGCACCTCCAATAGTTCGCCCACGCGCGGATCGGGCGCGTCGCCGCGCAGTAGGCGGCGTTCCAGCAATTGGGTCGTCCCTGAAATGGCCGTGATCGGCGTCCGCAGTTCGTGGGAGGCGACGGAAAGAAAGTCGTCGCGCAGTTGCACGGCCTCTTCCGCGCGTTGCCGCGCGGCGCTCTCCACTTCGAGCAGCGCCAACCGTTCCGCTGCCAGGCGTTCACGCTGGCGCATCATCTGCTGCATCGCCAGCGCCAACAGCAGCAAGACCAGCAACAACGCGAGCGTGCCGAGCACGAACGTCACCGTCACCGTCGTCAGGTTACTCGCCGCCAGCGCCGACCGCCGGCTGATGAGCGCGTTCTCATCCGCCTCCATCGCGCCCACGATCTGGCGAATCTGCACCATCATCTGCTCGCCATCGTTCGTATTAACGATCTGCATGGCGGCGCTTGTCTGCCCCGCCTGGCGCAATTGCACCGTCTGGCGCATCTCGTTGATCTTGCTCGTGATTAGCGGCACCAGCATGGCCGCACGCTGATACTGAGAAGGATCGTCGCGGACCAGATTCTGTAATGCCTTAAGATCCGGTGTGACTTGCTGTTGGGCGCCGGTATAGGGCGCGAGATAGGTGGGATCGCCCGTCAACAGATAGCCGCGCTGGCCCGTTTCGGCTTCGTCCAGCGTCGAGAGCATACTTTCCAGATCGGTCAGCACTCTTTGCGAATGCTGCACTTTGTCCTGGCGCGCGGTCAACGCTTGCACGCTGAGCGAAAAGACCGTCCCATTCACGACCACCAGCAACGCGACGGCCCCGACCATGAGCCACAACGAGCGGGTGCTGAAGGCCATCTGCTCGCGCAGCCAGCCGATGGCTCGCCGGCTCCCCTGCCGCCCCAGCGCGCGCCCGCGCTGGTACATTCGCCACATCATAGGTCACGTCCCCTGGAAAGCCACAGGATCCACATGAACCGTGCGGCGCTGCCCCCCTACAAGGACTCATCTGATACGTACAGTACACCAAGATCAGGAAAAAGATAGGGGGAGAAGCTCACAATATGGTTGATTTTGATCAATCTTTTACTTTCGGCGCGCTCTTTATGGCGCGCACGTTGCCGCCGATAGAACAAGGGAGAACACTCAGAAGATTTGGGGGCAACACTGATGATCGCAGAATGTAACCCAGAGGGCCGCATTGATGCGCGCCAGGTGGCGCGCTTGCGCCACGCGATGCTGGCGGCGCTGGCGCACGGCTGCGTCGGCATCCTTATCTCCGGCAGTGCAGTGCGCTATGGCGGCGTGGAGGATGTGGCGCACCTCGCCGCGCTGCTCGATGAGATCCAGGCGGCGTATCCGTGGGTGCCGGTGTGGCTATGTCACCTGCCGCCCGACTTCCGCGCCGCCATCGATCTCGCGGACCTCAGCACAGCATGGCAGATCGCCCCGGATAGCGCGACGGCGCGGGCAGTCCTGGCGAACGCCAACTCCGGCGCTAGTTCCTCGGCAACCGCCCGCTCGTGTTAGCTGGCCCGTGGCAATTGTTGGTCGTTGCCGCGAGTGGGGTGGGGGATGTTCAGTCCGCGCCGAACCTCGATCAAGTGGACGATGGCATCGCGGCTGAGTACGCCGACGAGCTGGTCGTCTGGCCCAACGACGGGCAGGATGTCGCGCTCGTGGCCGACCATCAGCGGCAGGGCGTCGTTCAAGTTCTGCCCCGGCTGCACGGCGCGCAGTTGGGCGGCGGGGGTCATCGTCTGGCCTACCGTCAGTTGGTCCCACTGCTCGCGCGGATAATGGCGGATGTCGGCCAGCGAGATGATGCCAGCGAAACGGCCCAGTTGCGTCACCGGCACGGTGCGCGCCCCGGAAGGCAAGAGTACGTCATAGACGAGTTGCGCCAGGGTGCGGTTCGCCTCCACGCTGACGCTGGGCGGCTGCATCGCCTGAGCCACCGTCACGCCGCCGAAGACACTTTGCAGGGCGGATTGCGTGTTGGCCGATTGTGCCGCTTGCAGCAAGAACCAGCCGATGAAGCCGATCCAGATGCCGCCGAAGAAGTTACCGGCGAAGACCTGCAAGATGCCGAACAGGATGAAGAGATAGGCGACGATCTGCCCGACAACCGTGGCCGCGCGCGTGGCCGCGCGCAGGTTGCCCGTCGCGCCCCAGATGATCGAGCGCAGCACGCGCCCGCCATCCAGCGGGAAGCCGGGAATCAGATTGAAGACGCCCAGCAGGATGTTCGTGAAGCCCAGGTAGCCCAGGATCGCATCCACCGCGCGCAGACCCGGCAGGCCGGCGGCGGCGATGAGCGCGAGCGCGCCGATAATCAGGCTGACGACCGGCCCCACGATTGTCAGTTGGAACTCCTCGCCAGCGGTGCGCGGCTCCTGCGTCAGATTCGAGACGCCGCCGAAGATGAAGAGCGTGATGCTGCTCACCGGCAACCCCTTGGCCCGTGCCACCAGCGAGTGGGCCAGTTCGTGCAGCAGCACCGAGACGAAAAGCAAGAGCGACGCGATGAAGCCCAATGCTATATACGCGCCGAAACTCAGCCCCGGAATGGTGGACGGAAACCAACTCGTTGCCAGCGAGACTGTCAGCAACACGAGGATAATAATCCAACTCGCGTTGATCTCGATGCGAATGCCCCCGATGCGCCCGATAGCGAATGATCCCGGCATACCGTTGCTCCCTGTGGTTGGTGAAAAATGGTTGAACCAAACCTACAGGAGAGCGATGCGCATCAATGCTGCCAAAGTGAGGAGGCGCGAGGGGCAATGCCTCACGTTCACACGCGCGCCAGCGCCAGCGCCACCCCCTGGCCGACACCGACGCACAGCGTCGCCAGCGCGCGGCGTCCGCCGCCGTTGGTCAGGTGGTGCATGGCGGTCTGAACCAGCCGCGCGCCACTCATGCCGAGGGGATGCCCCAGCGCGATGGCCCCGCCGTGTGGGTTCACATAATCCGCATCGTCGGGGATGCCGAACGCGCGCAGACAAGCCAGCGATTGGCTAGCGAACGCTTCATTCAGCTCGATCACGTCGAAGTCCGCGAGGCGCAGGCCCAGGCGCTCCAGCAATTTGCGCGTCGCGGGAATGGGACCGATGCCCATCACGCGCGGCGGCACACCGGCGCTGGCCATCCCCAGCACGCGCACGCGGGGCGTCAGCCCGTGGGCCTCAACGGCCCGCGCTGAGGCCAGTAGCAGGGCGGCAGCGCCGTCATTGACGCCAGAGGCGTTGCCAGCGGTCACGGTCCCCGTCGGACGCACGATGGGCGGCAGCTTGGCCAGCGCGGCCAGGGTGGTCGCGGGGCGGGGATGCTCATCCGCACTCACGACCGACGTTGCGCGTTGCCCTGGCACGTGAACCGACACTATCTCCTCGGCAAAATAGCCCGCCGCCTGCGCGTGGGCCGCGCGCTGCTGGCTGCGCAGCGCGAAGGCATCTTGATCCGCCCGCGCCACCTGATACTCCTCGGCAACGGTCTCCGCCGTCTCCGGCATGGCATCCACGCCGTACTGTTCGCGCAGCACTGGATTGATGAAGCGCCAACCAATCGTAGTATCTTCCAACTGCATCGTGCGGGCGAAAGGGGTGGTCGCCTTGCCCATGACGTAAGGTGCGCGCGACATCGACTCCACGCCGCCCGCGAGGGCCAGGTCGATGGCACCAGCGGCGATGGCCCGCGCCGCCGTGCCGACAGCATCCATCCCCGACGCGCAGAGGCGGTTGAGCGTGGTGCCGGGGACGCTCGCCGGCAGGCCGGCCAGCAGCAGCGCCATGCGCGCCACGTTGCGGTTATCTTCACCGGCCTGATTCGCGCACCCCAGGAAGACCTCATCTAGCCGCTCCCAATCCAGCCTGGGATAGCGTTCCCGCAGCGCGCGCAATGGGATGGCGGCGAGGTCATCCGCCCGCACGCCCGCCAGCGCCCCGCCGAACCTGCCGATGGGCGTGCGCACAGCGTCGCAAATGTAGACATCCGGTTGGTTCGTCATATGGTGGGATCTTCCTTTTCGTGCAATCTGTACACACGATACCGCAGTTGAGGTGGTATTCTCAAGGAACATGAGATAGCCAAAAAGCAGTTGAGGAGGGCAGCATGACGATGTACGAGATCGCGCCGGAACGGGCGACGCTGCATGGGCGATTTTCGCGCGAGTTGCCGCCAGCGGTGACGATAGATCCCGGCGACACGGTGTGCTTGCAAACATTGGATGCCGCCTGGAATGTTGAGCCGCGCCGTTCGCGCGTGCCGGCGGAACAGCCGCGCAAGTTCGCGCCCCGTGACCCGGAGCGCGATAGCGGCCACGCGCTGTGCGGTCCTATCGCCATTCGGGGAGCCGTCCCTGGCATGACACTGGCCGTGCGCATCGACGCTATCCAACCTGCCGCGTGGGGATGGACAACTGCCGGTGGCTGGGAAAGCCGCGTGAACGCGCGCCTGGGCGTCGCCCAGATCACCGAGCGGATGCATCTGTGGGAATTGGACACCACCGCGCAGGTCGCCCGCAACCAGGACGACTACACCGTGCCGCTGCGCCCGTTCATGGGCGTGATGGGCATGCCGCCCGACGAACCTGGCTGGCATTCTACCACGCCGCCGCGCATCTGGGGTGGCAACATCGATTGCCGCGAACTGGTCGCGGGTAGCACCCTATATCTGCCGATTCCGGTAGCGGGCGCGCTCTTTTCCGTCGGTGACGGCCACGCCGCCCAGGGCGACGGCGAGGTCAGTTGCACGGCCATCGAATGCCCGATGGCGCGCGTCGAACTCACCTTCGACCTACTGCCGGATCTGCACTTGACGACGCCCCGCGCTCACACGCCTGCCGGCTGGCTCACCCTCGGCTTCCACGAGGATCTGCACGAAGCGAGTATGATCGCGCTGGACGCCATGCTGGATCTCATGGGCGAGCAATACGGCATGTCCCGTCAGGATGCTTTAACGCTGGCGAGTGTCGCCGTCGATCTGCGCGTCACCCAACTGGTCAACGGCGGCGTGCTGGGGGTGCATGCGCTCCTGCCGCGCGGGCGGCTGTCCCCGCCGTAGTTCCTGTGCTTATCCCGCTCCTTCGTTGTATAATTAAGTAGAACTCGATATCGGCAGTGCGACGACAGGGAGGAATACAAACATGAGCCATGTCATTCAGGTACCCGTTCCTGACGAATGGTACGAAGCCTTTACAGCTTACGCGCAACGTCAAGGCCAGACGCCGGAGGCGCTGTTGCTGGCGTTGGCGACGACAGCGATTGCCAGCGAAGTTGCTACGCCGGAAGATTTGTTGAGCGATCTGGCACCTGATGACCCTTTACGCTTGCTCGCCGGCATCATCTCCGTTCCCGTCCCGCCGGACTGGGCCGCAGATCATGATCGCTATGTAGATGGAGAAAGTGCCAATGCCGACAACACATAGCTTGTTTATTGATACTTCAGGCTGGTTAGCATACGTTAATGTAGAAGATGCGTTGCATGTGAGGAGTATGCAACAGATTGTAGCGCGAACAAAAAAGCGGGAAACTTTGGTGACGACAAACTCAATTATCGGTGAATTAGTCGCTCTGCTAACGTCGCGTTTACGTTTATCGCGTCAGCAACTCGTTCAAATTATTGATTTGATTAAAACTAATCCACACCTTGAAACTATCTACATTGATCAAGAGACTGACGATTTAGCATGGAACTTCCTCAAACAGCGATTGGATAAAAATTGGTCATTAGTAGATGCGGCGAGTTTTATCATCATGCAACGCTACGGAATGCGAGAAGCGCTCACCACAGATCAGCACTTCACGCAAGCTGGTTTTGTCAAGCTGCTTTAACCGTAAAGGCAGGTGATTTTTGGGGGATAGCGCCGGCGTGTGTGCCATAATGAGCAATGGATATCAGCACGTTGGGAGAATGCCGTCCGATGACCATGCCACCCCCACCGACCGACGCCGCGCCGCAGCCGTCCACCGCGCCCCCGCCCGCGCCACGCGAGATGCCATGCCCGAACTGCGGCCACGCCATGCCCGATCTCAAAGGCGGCAAGTCGAGCATCTGCCCGAACTGCGGCTTCAAAGATAGCTGCTGCTATTGAGGGGGAATGTGATGACGAGCTATCAGCGTGCGATTGTCGTCGGCGCGTCGTCGGGGATCGGCCTGGCGCTGGCGGAGGAACTGGCGCGGCGGGGCGCGCAGGTGGCGCTGGTAGCGCGGCGGGCGGATGCGCTGGAGCGCGCCGTGCAGGTGATCGGACCGGAGCGCGCCCGCGCCTATGTGCATGACGTAGCTCAGCGCGACGCGGTGCCGGCGCTGTTCCAGCAGATCACTCACGACCTCGGCGGGCTGGACGCGATCATTTACGCCGCCGGCAGCATGCCCCATACCGCGCCAGATGGCTACGACACGGCGCAGGACGCCGCGGTCATCGAGACGAACTTGCTGGGGGCGTTCGCCTGGCTGAACGAGGCGGCGGCGCGGTTCGCCCACACGCGCCAGGGGACGATCATCGGCATCTCATCCGTCGCGGGGGATCGCGGGCGGCGCGGCAATCCGGCGTATGCCACGTCGAAGGCGGCGCTGACCACTTACCTGGAAGCGTTACGTAACCGGCTGGCGGTGCGGGGCGTCACCGTCGTCACGATCAAACCGGGCTATGTTGCCACCGATCTGCTGGCGGGCGAGCAGATCCCGCGCTTCCTGCCGGTCATTCCCCCCGACCAGGCGGCACGCGAGATCTTGGACGCCGCCATGAAGGGCCAGGCGGTGGCCTACGTGCCGGCGGTGTGGGGACCGATCATGCGTCTGGTGCGCGCCATCCCCTCGCGCCTCTTTCGGAGGCTGAATATATGAGCCAGGACGCGGCCCCACCCCCCGGCCCCCTCCCCATCGGAGATGGAGAGGGGGAGAGCAGTGAGGAAAATCGAACACGAATGCCACGAAAGATCCACGAAGGATATGAAAAGACCGAAGGACACGAAGGTGTAATGGAGCGGGGGGGAGATATAGCTGGTCAGCAGCTTCATGAGGGAACGGAGCAGGTGACGGGCGGGGCAACGGGGCGGACGATCATGCCCTTGCCGGTGGAACGGCTGCGGATGTTGCACGGCTGGGCGATGGTGCGGCGGGCGGCGGGGTATGTGTGGCAGCCGAGGTCGGTGGCGGAGATCGGCGCGGTGCTGGCGCTGGCGCAGCGGTCCGGACGCACGGTGGTGCCACGCGGCGCGGGCTATAGTTATAACGACGCTGCCATGAACCGCGAGGATATCGTGCTGAATCTGGCGCGGATGAACCGCGTGCTGGCGTGGGATGCGCTGAACGGCACGATCACCGTCGAGCCGGGGGTGACGGTGCGCGACCTGTGGCGGGCGGTACTGGCGGATTGCTGGTGGCCGCCGGTTGTGCCGGGAACGATGGGGCCGACGCTGGGCGGCGCGCTGGCGCAGAACGTGCATGGCAAAAATGCCTGGCGGCTGGGGTCCATCGGCGAACACGTCCTCAGCTTCGATCTGCTCGGCCCCCAGGGCGACCTCGTCACCGTCACGCCGACATCTGATCCTGAACTGTTTCACGCCGCCATCGGCGGCATCGGCATGCTGGGGATCATCACGTCCGTGACGCTGCGCCTGCGGCGCATCGTTTCCGGCGTGCTCACCACGCGCACCTTCGCCGCGCACGATCTGGGGGAGATGTTCACGTTGTTCGCGGAACACGCGCCGGCTGCCGATTATCTCGTCGGCTGGATCGACGGCTTCGCATCTGGGGCCGCGCTGGGGCGGGGGCTGGTCGAGCGGGCCGATTTTTCAGAGGAACCGGATTCGACGACGCTGCATCCCAGCGCGCAGGATGTGGCACCGAAGATCGCCGGGCTGGTGCCGCGCGCCCAACTCTGGCGCGTGATGAAGCCGCTGTTTACCGATCCGGCGATGCGCGCGGCCAATCTGGCACAGTACCGCCGGGGCGCGCTCACCGGCGGCCATGTCCACTACACGCCGCATGCGCAGTTCCACTTCCTGCATGATTACATGCCGAACTGGCAGCGGTCGTGGTTGCCGGGCGGTTTGCGCCAATTCCAGGCGTTCATCCCACGCGAACACGCCTATACCATCTGCGCCGAATTGCTGACGCGCTCGCAGGAGGCACAGATCTATCCCTATCTCTGCGTCTTCAAGCAACACCGCGCCGATCCGTTCCTGCTGCGCTACCAACTCGACGGCTTCTCGCTCTCGCTGGATTACCATGTGACCGCGCACAACGCAGCACGGCTGGACGAACTTTTCGCCGCGCTCCGCGCGCCCGTCGTCGCCAGCGGCGGTACCTTTTATCTGGCGAAGGACGACAGCCTGGACGCCGTGACCTATGCCCGCACCGTCGGCCCCGACCGCATCGCGCGCTTCCTCGAACTCAAGCGCGCCCGCGACCCAGAAGGCCGACTGCAATCGGATCTCTTCCGCCGCGTGTTCGGGGTGTGATCTGGTAGCCAGCGGGCGGGGGGCGGGGTGACAAGTGGGTGATTGGGTGACGGGCGGTTGCCGGTGCGTCAGGGACGCGGGCGGTTGAAACCGCGCCTAAGGGCGTGCCGCCACGAAACCCACCTACGTGGGTTCGGATCCCAGTCCACGTAGGTGGACTTCGTCGCCGTTAGGCGCTTAGGCGCGGTTTCAACCGCCCGCGTCCCCTGGCGCGCTACCACCCACCCGTCCCTGGGCCATTCGACACCTAGATCGTTTCGGCAACCTCCATTAGCGCACGCCTTCGGCCACCTGCTGCAATTGCAGTGCGGCGGCATAGGCAGCGATCTGCGTCTGTTGCTCGGCGGCGGACCAAGCGAGTTCTTGCGCCATCAGCGCGGCGACCAGTGCGACGGCACCCAGGCCGCGCCCGCGATCTTCTAGGATGATCGCCGTGCGCCGTGCCAGCACATCGTCTGGCGTCTGGGCCATCTCGTAGCGGCAGGCATAGACGACCTCCGCCTGAATATAGGGGAGATCGGCGATGAGCAAGCCGGCCAGGGAAGGCTGTGCGGCGATGAGATCCAGCACCAGCGCGGCATCTGTGCCGTAGCTCGCGCCCAGGTGCGCGACGGTGGCCGCGCTCAAGTCCAATGCCGCGCCGCGCGCGGCAAGCGCCGGCTGCGCCTGCGGCCAATCCGTGCTGCCCTGCAACGGCAGCGCCAGCGTGGGATGCAGCGGCTTTTTGCCGTCGCGCTTGCTCAGCACGTCCACCGTGTCCTGGGCCATGCGGCGATAGGTCGTCAGCTTGCCGCCGACGATGGAGACGAGGCCGGTGGGACTCTGGAGGACCGCATGCGTGCGCGAGAGCTTGGCCGTGGTGCCAGCAGAGGCCGCGCGCGGCCTCACCAGCGGACGATAGCCGGCATAGGTGCTGATGATCTGCTCCTCGGTGATGCGTTTGGTCAGGTAGCGGTTCAGGTATTTGAGCAGATAGGCGACATCCGCCGGCGACGCGGCGGGGTGATCCAGATCGCCGGTGCCGGTATCCGTGGTGCCGAAAACGACGCGCGATTCCCACGGGACGATGAAGAGAATGCGCTTGTCCTCGGTTTCCGGTAGGACGATGGCGGCATCGCCCACGGGGACATCTTCGCGGGCAAAGACGAGGTGGACGCCCTTGCTCGGTTCGATGCTGACCTGCGGCGTCGTGCCGGTCAGCGCCTCGATCTGCTCGGCGAAAACGCCGGTCGCGTTGACCACGTGCCGCGCCCGCACGGTCAGCTCGTCGCCGGTCAGCGTGTCGCGCACCTGCGCGCCCTGGATGGTGCCGCCCGACATGACGAAACCGGTGACGGCGGCATAATTCGCCAGCGTCGCGCCGCGCTGGGCCGCCGTGCGCAGCAGGGCCATTGTCAGGCGCGCATCGTTCGTCTGCGCGTCATAATACATGAAGCCTTCTTGCAAGCGTTCCGGCACCAGATCGGGCAGGTAGCCCAGCACGGCGTCGCGCCGCAAATGTCGGTGGCGCTGAATGCTGTGCTGGCCAGCCATTACATCATACAGCCACAGGCCGGCGTCCAGCAGCGCGCCCAGGCCGATGCCACCAGGGGTGGTGAAGGGCATGCCGACGGGATGCCGGTCGCCCTGGTAAATCGGCAGCACGAAGCCCAGCGGATGCACCAGATGTGGCGCGTTGCGCAGCAAGATGCCGCGCTCGATCAAGCCTTCATGCACCAGGGCGAAATCGAAATTGGGTAGGTAGCGGATACCGCCATGCACGAGCTTGGTGGATTTGCTGCTGGTGCCGCTGGCGAAGTCGGCCTTCTCGACGAGCGCGACGCGATAGCCGCGCGCCGCCGCATCCAGCGCCACGCCCGCGCCGGTGACGCCACCACCGATCACCAAAACGTCGAAGTGTTCGTCGGCAAGCGCCGCGAGGTTGTGCCGCCGCGCGGCGGCTGATAACGGTTGCATGCTGCTTCCTTTGGTGGCCCCATCCCGTCACTGCACGGGAACCCTGCCCCCAACCCCTCCCCATCTGCGGATGGCGAGGGGCGAACAGGCGGGCGAGATAATCGCGTGGGAATGCGCGGGAGCGGTCGGCAAGGCCGCCCCCTGGGAGCATCAGCCAAGTGCGATGGGATCGCGTGGCGGGGCCGGAGCCGCTTAACGCGCCATCACGGCGAACTGCGTGGCAGTGCTGGCCACGATCATCGCTGTCACCAGGATGCCGTTGATGAAGGCACCCACGTAGATCCGCCCCGTCTTGTGGTAGAAGTACGTCGAGATGGCGGCGATGATGATGTAGAACGGCACGAACTGGAAGGCCACGATGGCCAGCAACGGCTGATCCGCCGTGAAGAGCGTGCCACCGGCCAGCAGCGGAATATATTCCACCAGCAGGAAGACGACGAACGCGCCGGCCAAGATGCCGATGTTCTTCGCGATCTCCCAACCCATCGGGAGCTTGGCGGAGCGCAGTTGCCCGTGCAGCGTCACGCCCAACATCATGAAGTAGAGCGTGAACGGGATGACATACGCCAAGAAGATCGGGAAGTGGTACGGCGTGAGCGTCTTGGCATTGAAGATCCAGATGCGCGCGTCGGTCTTGAAGGCCCAATCCAGGAAGCCCAGTGCTACGTAGAAGGCGGCGATGACGCCGACCGCCAGCAGCGCGGCCTTGCCGATCTTACGCCATTCGACGTTATTCTGCGCGCCGGTGATGCCGTAATGCAGCATCTGCGCGTTTTGCTGGCGGCGATTCAGGCCGAAGTGCCAGGCCAGGAACAGCACCAGACCGATAGCACCGCCGCCGACGGCCCACGCCATCACGCCGCTGGTGATCGTCTGCGGGAAGAGCATGCTCGCCTTGATGTTATTGTTCGCCCACAACTGGAATGGGAAGAAGGTGAAGATGGCGAGCGCCACCAGGACCAGCGTGCTGATCGCCCAACTGATGCCCTTCGTCGCTTTGCTTTCCGGCATGCGCTGCGCCAGTTCCGCGAAGAACGGCGTGCGCAGCAACAGCGCGCCCAGCGGGAAGATCATCAGGATCAAGCCGATCAGCGCCAGGAAGGTGCCAATCTCGTCCCAGATCCAGATCTGATCGGAAGTAGGCAAGGTACCCACGCCGGTCAGCGTCTGCGCTTCCCAGGAGATCGCGTCACCGACCGCTTCGTTCGAGAACGTGATGCCGGGGTGCGTCGTGGGGACGAGGAACAATTCGCGCGCTGAGCCGTCGGACGTGGAACCGTACATCTGGCCGACGGTGATGGTCGAGCCGGTGCCGAAGAGCGCCTGCATGCGCGGCGAATTCGGGAATTGGCTGCCAGTCGGTTCAACCCACATCAACTGCGAGAACTCCGAGTATTTGGCTTCGATGACGGCGACGTTCTTGGGGAACTGCGGCGTGCCGGGGATGGGTTCGAGGCCGGGCGTGCTGGTGGAGGAGCTGAGCAGGATCAGCGAGCGATAGGCGTCGGGGTGCGCGTAAGCGGCGATGACCGAGGCCCAGCCGCCCATCGAGTGGCCGATCAGGCCGATGTCGCCCTTCTGCACGATATCCAGCGAATTGAGGTAGGCGAGTGCGTCTGGCCCACCGTAGCCGTTGGCGAAAGCGGGGGCATCCGAGCCGCCGTGGCCGGTCTGATCGGCGGCCAGCACGACGCAGCCGCGCCGCGCCATCTCGATGGAAAAGCCATCCATCGTGTCATGCGAATTGATGTAGCCGTGGATGGTCAGCACACCACAGGCGGGCGTTTTGCTGGTGGCTGTGTTCGGCACATACAGCAGGCCGGTCATCTGCGTGCCGTTCGTGCCGGTGAAGGACACGTGGCGCACGGCGATTTGCCCGCCCGCCGTCTGCGTGACGTTGGCGATGATGCCACCGCCGAGAATGAGGATGAGCGCGGCCAATAACAGGAAATAGGGGGTGCGCGACGGCGCCTGTGCCGTGGCGGCTGGCGGATTCGGGGCCAGCGCGGTGGATGTGCTCTCTGCCGGTGCTTCGTTGCTGATGGACATGAGCGAGCCTCTTCGGGAACGAGTACATCGGGTACTCAGGACGACGGTTGGCGGCGACGCTGCCGGTATGATGACGATGACCACCGCGCCGGCGGCGCGCGTGGCTGCCGCTGGCCTGGCGGCAGGGATGACAGGTGTCTGCTCTGCATATGACGGGTGTCTTCCTCTCGTAGCAAAGAAATGGTGCTGTGATGATGACAGGCGCTGGATGGCGGGCGCACGCGAACAAAAATCCTGATGATCAGGCCGTCTGGAAGCGGTCGGGGCGTGCCACCGAAACGGCGATAGCCCCCGCGCGTACCACAGCGCGTAATTGCTCCGCTGTGTATAACAGGCCGGATGCCATGAAGGGCAGCGGCAGGGAAGCGCGCACCTCCGGGATGATATGTGGCACGACCAGCGCCGGCAGGAAGTCGAGCAGATCGACCACATTGACATCGACGGATTGCAAGGTCACGTCCATGCCGGTAGAATCCACCGCGAGGATTCGTTGCACCGTCTCCAATCCCACTTGTTTGGCGCTGGCGAGCGCCTTGGCGTGGATCGAGATGACGCCGGTGACATGGAAATGTTCGGCGATGTAACGCAGCCCCGCTGCGTCGGCCTGAATGCCTTCCATGCGATCGACGTTGACATACGCCGCGCAGCCCTGGCGCTGGGCCGTGGCCAGCAGTGCGGCGCATTCGAAGAGGTTGCAGTGGTGCAGCACGACGGCGCGCACCTGGGGCGACGCTAACGCCTGAGCAAGCTGGCCGCGCGTTTCCACCGCCGGCACCACCAGATGGTGCGCCGGCAGATGGAAGAGTGATCCCACAGTGTGCGCCCGCATGGCTTGCCTCGCTTACAACGCAAAAAGTCCCAAGCCGCTGCTTTGTGTGGTGCGGCTCAGGACTTCTCAGTTCAATGTCCCAGGTGTGTATGCGATTGTCCGCTGAGGCGGCCTCAACGGTTATGTGTATATACTACCAGATGAACCGGCTCTTGTCAAGTGGTTTTGATACGATCTTCGGTATGTTTCAGGAATGTGGTTATAGCAAAGCGAGGGCAATATCTGGCGGCAAGGCGACAAGAAAGCGCGACAAGCATTGTGTGCCGCCGCGCTGAGAAGGAAATTAGGTAGCGCATACGGGATTCGAACCCGTGATCTCCGCCTTGAAAGGGCGGCGTCCTAGGCCACTAGACGAATGCGCCAAAATCTCGCCAGGAACCATATGTAGTGTACGCGCTCATGAACCAGGATGTCAAGGGCGCGCACTTTTTTCCCTGGCTTTCGGGCGTTTCTGCCGCGTCGGTTACGCTGGCGTGCTGGGGGCGATCATCGCCGGTGCATCCTGGCGGGCGTTATTGACGAGCGACGTGACGGGGTACGCCTCCATCGCTTCGGCGGGGTAGGGCGTGAGCAGGCGCGTCACCTGAAAGGGATCAGTGATGCCGGGGTCGAGCCATTCGGCCTCGTCTTCGCGGCGCAGGATGACGACCATGCGATGATGCAGCGGCGCGACAACCGCGTTCGGTTCCCCCGTGATGAGCGTATAGGTCCACAGATCGGTGCCGTCGGGCTGCCGCCAGTGATCATACAGGCCGGCGAAGGCGAAGAGGCTATCGTCCTTCATGCGAATGAAATAGGGCTGCTTCTTGCCGCCGGTGGGCTGCCATTCATAGAAGCCGTCAGCGGGGACCAGGCACCGTTGGCGACGGATCGGGCCGCGATACATCGGCTTATCGGCGATGCCTTCGGCCCGCGCATTGAAGGTCGAGAGCGACAGATTGGGTTCCTTGGCCCACGACGGCACCAGCCCCCAGCGCATCTCTTGCGCTGTGCGTGTCTCGCCGTGCTGCACGATGACAGGCAACACCTGCGTCGGCGCGATGTTATAGCGCGGCTCCAGCGCGCCGATCAACCCTTCCAGGGCGAACCGCTGCTGAATCTCCTGCGCCGTATGGTGCAATGCATAGCGTCCACACATCTTTAAGCATCTCCTTGATCGCTAATTTCCATCTGGGGCGCATAAAGTTTGCCAGGGACACACCACCCACTGTAACCCGACGCTGTACTATTCTCTGACACCACGCCGGAACTGGCATTTCCCCGGCATGAAAGGAACTACGAATCTATGCGTCTCACCCGGCTAACCTGCCTCGGCGCATTACCCTTGCTGGCCACGCTCGCCCTGGCGGCGTGCAGTAGCGGAGGGAGCGGCGGCGGCATCTATGGCTCGTCATCGTCGTCCACGGCGGCGGGCGGCGGAACAACCAATACCACGACGACCAGCACGACCACGACCAGCGAATTGCCGATCAAGACCGCCTCAGTCACAACCTCTGCGGGCGCGACGAAAACCGTGCTGGTGACGGCGACGGGCCTGACATTGTATTACCACACGCCAGACACCGCGACCTCCGTCTTCACCGACGCTTCGACCTGGCCACCGCTCCTCGCCGGCAGCAGCGCGCCCAGCAGCAGCACCAGCCTGGCCGGCACGTTGGCCGTGCTGAACGATGCCAACGGCGCGCAGGTGACGTACAACGGCCACCCGCTCTATACTTTCGCCGGCGACAGCGGGCCGGGCCAGGCGACAGGCGACGGCCTGGGCGGCGTCTGGTACGTCGCCACGCCGGATCTCGCCAAGGTGAACCTGAGCAGCGCCGTCAGTGCCACCCCCGATCCACAGGCCACCGCAACGCCCTGCGCCGGCAGGTATTGCAATCCCTACGCGCCGTAAGGTCGCTAGATGGGTGATTGACAAGCGCACCGGGCATGGGTTATAGAAGGGCGCGTAAAACCCCGCGCCTTTAGGCCGGGGATAGAAGCGCCGTCGCACGATGCGACCCCGTACCCCTTGCCATCTTACAGCAGCATGTGGTATACTGTACGCATGAAACACGAACGTGCGTACCGCTATCGATTCTATCCGACGCCCGACCAGGATGCGATCCTGAGCCGGACGTTCGGCTGTACGCGCTTTGTGCATAATTGGGCCTTGCGCCTGCGCACGGATGCCTGGTATGACCGCCAAGAGCGGGTCACCTATGAGGCCACCTCGGTCGCCCTGACGGCGCTGAAAAAAGAGGAGACGACGCACTGGCTCAACGAGGTGTCCAGTGTCCCCCTGCAACAGGCGTTGCGCCATTTGGACCGCGCCTTCCGCAACTTCTTTGAAGGCCGTGCCAAGTACCCCGTCTTCAAGAAGAAACGGAACCGCCAGGCCGCCACCTATGCCAGTTCGGCCTTCACCTGGGACGGGGCGACCCGTACCCTGAAACTGGCGAAAATGGACGAGCCACTCACTATCGTGTGGTCGCGCGACATGCCCAAGGATGCCAAGCCCAGCACGGTGACGGTGACGCGCGACGCGGCGGGCCGCTATTTCGTGAGTATCCTCATTGAAGAGGACATCCGCCCCCAGCCCGTCACGCCTAAAATGGTCGGCCTGGACCTGGGCCTCCATGACACCGTAACCCTCAGCACCGGCGAAAAAGTCGGCAATGAACGCTTCTTCCATAAAGACGAAAAGAAGCTGGCCCATGCCCAACGCGACCTGGCCCGCAAACAGCCGGGGAGTAAGAACCGGACCAAGCAGAAGCGCAAGGTCGCACGTATCCATGCGACCATTGCGGATCGGCGGAACGACTTCCTGCATAAACTGACGACGCGACTGATCAACGAGAACCAAGTGATCTGTGTCGAGTCGTTGGCCGTGAAGAAT
>DAIDGU010000084.1 GCA_027459785.1 Ktedonobacteria bacterium
GGGATCCCGCTGGGCAGCGAAATAGAGCTTAGCCAGAAATTCCTGCCGGATGTCGCGCCCGTGGGCCACCGGCGTCGCCAGCCAGCCATCGAGCGCCGCACCGCCCGCCGCCGTCAGGCGCAAGATCCGCCGGGGTGGGCGCGCACCGGCAACCGCCACTGTGGCGCTCACATAACCGAGATCTTCCAGTCGCCCCAGCAGCGCATAGAGATGGCTCTGCTTGAGATGCCAGATGAGACCCAGCGGCGCGGTCGGCGCGAAGTGCTGCCACATCTCATAGGCATGCATCGGTTGCTGTAACAGGCCCAACAAGACCAGTTCCAGGGCGGTCAGCTGGTTAGTGGTCGCACGCACTCGTTCATCCTCAGCCCACGAATATTCAGAGTGTGAGTAATGCCAGTAAGACTATAGCATATTGTCCAATGGCGCATCAATGCTTTGCTGGTGCGATCGCGCCTAGCGCGTTGGCATAGTGGCGGCATCAACCCTGCTCACTCACCCTCCTGCCCTTTTTCTTAGCCGCCCTGTCTTGCTATAATATCTGTGTCAATGCCGCAACCAACGTGGCGTAGGGGAGGAACATGTATCATGACGACGCAGCACACCGCAGGCATGCCGGGGCAGGTGGCGTTACTGGGATCGGGCGAGGCGACGGCGGCGGGGCGGCGCGTCCTCAGCGGCCTCCTGCGCCGGCTCGCGGAACCACGTACCATCGCCGTGCTGGATTCCCCTGCTGGCTTCCAGCCGAATTGCGAGCGAGTGGCCGGTAAGGTCGCCGATTTTATGACGGAGAAGGTCGCGGAAGAACGCCCCAGACCCTCAATCGTGGCCACCCGCCGCGCCGCCCTTGGCACGCCCGCCGGCGAGGCTGCCCTGCGCGCGATCAGCGCCGCCCGCTGCATCGCTGCCGGCCCCGGTAGCCCTACGTATATGATCCGCGAATTGCGCGACACGCCGTATCTAGAAGCCGTGCGCCAGGCGCATAAGGACGGCGCGGCGATCTACGTTTCCAGCGCGGCCACCATCGCCATGAGCGCCTTCAGCGTGCCGGTCTACGAGATCTTCAAGGTTGGCGCTGAGCCGTATTGGAACGAGGGGCTGGATCTGCTGGGGGCTTTCGGCATGCGCCTGGCGCTCGTCCCCCATTGGAATAACAGCGAGGGCGGCGCGGAACTGGATACGCGCTTCTGCTATATGGGTCAAGCGCGTTTCGAGCAACTGCGCGCCCAATTGCCGGAGGATGTCGTCATGCTGGGTATCGACGAGCATACCGCCTGCATCCTCGATTTCGCCGACGGCACCGTCGCTGTGGATGGCAAGGGCGGGGCGCGCGTCATCCGCGACGGCCAGATCGCCGAATTCGCCAACAGTGAGCGCTTTCCCATGACCCTGTTGGGGGCGGAGGCCGATCTCGTGCAGCAACTCGCCGCCGAACGCATCGTCGCCGCGCCTGCCGGTGGCCATCTGCCCGCGCCCGCGGCCACGCTGAACCCCTGGATCGAAGAGGATCACCTGGCGACGAAGATTCCCCCGCAACTCATCGACACCATGCTGACGATCCGCACCGAACTGCGATCCGCGAAGCAGTGGAGCTTCGCCGACCAATTGCGCGACGCCCTCACCGCCGTCGGCATCGTCGTGGAAGACGCCCCCGGCGGCCCGCGCTGGCACGTCGCCGACGATATGGAATAACCTCCCTGTTGGCAGCCACGTGTGCATATAGTACTATGGTGTCACGCTTTGCGCGTTTGCATGGCGCGGCATACGATAGGCAAGATCAGTTACGGGTGGGGAGGCGAGCAGTGGATGCGAAGGCAGCGCAGCCAGCACGGAGCCGTGACGCAATCACGGAGACTGAGTTGCGCGTGACGACCTGGCAGCCCTCGGCGGGGTTGCGCCTGGTGCTGACGCTGGCGGCATTCGTCGTGGCGCTGGGCGCGGCGGCGCTGCCCCTGGCGCTGCTGCCCGCACGCCGGGCGGCGCTGGTCAGCGCGCTCATGAATATCCGCCATATCTCGACGGCGGATCTGCAATTATTGCCCTTTGTGGTGGTGATCGTCGCGGCCTTCGGCGTGAGTTACGCGATCGTGTATAACGGCTTGCGGGTGGGGTTGCTGGTGCGCGGCTGGCAGCAATATCTGGTGCGCCTGGCGGACGACCTGGGCAAGCAAGTGGCACGGCGAGCGAAGCTGACGGCGCTGGGTTACACGCCCTTCGCGCGCGGACCGGTGGCCGGTACGCCGGGCAATCCGACGCGCGAGGCGCTGGTCGCCGTGCTGCCGCTCTTTCCGCGCGCCATCCTGGCCGGCGACGACGGCGCAGGGAAAACGACTGCTCTGCTGCGCTACGCGCAGGACATCGCGCGCCATGCCAGCCCGTGGCGCGTCTTGCTGGGGCGGCAGGTGATCCCGATCCTTGTCGCGCTGCCGGCCTACGCCGGGGCGGACCCCGCCCCCACTGGGCTGCGCGTGCGCCACCTGGCCGACATCCTGCGCGGGTACAACGCGGATTTGCTGGCGCGCTACCTGCCCTCGCTGCTGCGGCGCGGGCGCGTGTTGCTGCTCTTCGACGGCCTGGACGAACTCACCCCCACGCAGGCGCGCGAGATCGTGCAAGAGTTGCACGAGGGATTGCCTCATCGCTATCGCCACGTGCGGTTCGTCTTCACCTGCCGCTCCGCGGCACTGGACGACATGGTGGAGCGCCTGCCGCTGCTCAAACAATGCTTTCAGGTGACGCTGTTGCCGCTCACCACCGCCGAGGTGCAGACGGTCATCCACCGCGCCGAACGCGCGGGGTTGCTCGGCGGCCAAAGTGCCGATGAGGTCATCACGGAGATCACCAAGCGCGACCTGCTGGCGATCTATCGTCGCCCCGCTACGCTGGCGATGCTGCTCGAACTCATCGCCGCCGGCCAGTTCATCCCCGGCACCCGCGCGCAACTGCTGGACGAATATGAGGAACTGCTTTTCGCCCGCGCCGGCATTTTGGATGCCCCGCTGGAGCGTGTGCGTCGCGCCCTGGGCTACCTGGCCGTCGCCTTCCGCCTGACGGGCCTGGCTGAGATCACCGGCGCGCAAGCCTGGAACGAGCGGGATGTCATCCGCAATCTCCTGTCGGATTCGTCGCCGGCGGCGAAGACGCTTGGCGGCACCACGCGCCCCGTCGGCTTCAATGAGAAAGACCTCGCCCACGCCATCGACCTCGGCCTGAAGGCCGGCGTGCTGGAAAGCGGCGTGAACGGCGTGGGGCTGCGTTTCAGCCATATCTTGCTGCTTTACCTCGCAGCGGCCCGCCACCTGGACCTGAATGATGCCGGGCTGGGCCGCGTCGGCGCGACACTGCTGCGCCCCGAATGGAGCGAGATCATCCTCCTGTGGGGTGGCCTGACGGCGGACCCCGCCGGCTTGACCGAACGGCTGATGCGTCTGGCGGCGACACCCTCCGGCTCCGCAGCCACGGCTCGGCTGGATACGCTGGATCGCGGGGCGGCGGAGGCGCTGGCGCTGGCGCTGAGCGTGGCGGTGGTGAGCCTGGTGCCGGTTGCCGTGGGTGGTGCGACTGCGGCGCAGGCCACGCCCGCCTCGCGCGCCGACTGGGCGCAGCACACCCTGCGCGAGATTTTCGACCGCGTACTGCGCTATGGGCTAGACGCGCCGGCAGCCGATAACGAGCGTCGGACACATCTACGCCTGGCCCTGCGCCACTGTGAGATCAGCGCCGCCGGCGAACTGGCGGCGGCCCTCGCGCGGTTGGTGCGTGTCGCCAGCGTGAATCGCCTGCTGCGGGCGCAAGCGGTGCAGGTGTTAGGCGTACTCGCTTCGCCCGCGAGCCTGAACGAACTGACCGCGCTTTTGCTGGAACCTGACCCCATCGTGCGCGAGGCGTTGCAGCGCGGCTTTCACCTGGCCGGCGGCGAGGCCGTCGGCCCGCTGTTGGACTTGATCGCGCGGTCCCTGCCCACCGACACGCTGCACCGCCGCGCGCTGGACGCGCTGGCAGCCATCGACGGCCCCGCGCTCGCGCCCACCCTGCTCCGGCTGGAGGACGGCTTTTCCGCGCAGCGGAGCGCCGCCGCCGAAGCCCTGGGGGCCTTACGCGCCCGTCAGGCACTGGAGCCGCTGCTCGTCGCCCTGCACGATTCGGATGCCGGCGTGCGCTTGGCAGCGACGCGCGCCCTGGGTAAGCTGGGCGATCCCAAAGCGCAACCCGCCCTGCTGAATCTGGTGCTTTCTCCCAGCGACGAGCAGCGCATCGCCGCCGCCGAAGCCCTGGGAGCCTTGCGCGGCGAACACGCTCTCAAGCCCTTGATCAAGCTGCTGGACGACAAACAGCCGCGCGTCCGCGCCGCCGCCGCCGAGGCGCTAGGCCACATCGGCGATGCCCGCGCTGTCGTTCCCCTACGCAAACGCCTCGCCGACCGCGACGCCTGGGCGCAAGCCGCCGCCGCCACCGCTCTGCGCGCCCTCGGCCAGCGCACCTGAACACGCCGCCCCAGAACCAGGGCGACCACAAGGGTCGCCCCTACAGGGAGAAATGGTGGTGAACGGAGATGCCCATCCCGCGAGTACCACGCCACCCGCGATCACGCCCGTCCCAGGCTCCGTAGGGAGCCTTGCAGATAGAAGCCCAGCGGGTTTACCCGCCGGGCGGCCCCACCGGGCGATCATACTGTTCTTGGCCGCTCTCGTCGCCGACTGTCCCCACCACGCCCGCCAGCCACTCAACGGCCTACGTGTCACCCACCTCGCCATTGGCTGATCCCTTCCCGAACGATCTCCCCCTCTCTATCGGAGATGGAGAGGGGGCTGGGGGTGGGGCCACTCTTGTGCATGATTTTTGCCCTAAAAACCGCGATTGCCACGGAATTGCTGCTACTTTTGCCCACCTCATGCGTCTCGACATAATGCAGGAAGAGAAAATGAACTGCGCCTGACAAGCTGGTACTGAAAGGATTTTGCCGGCATCTGCTAAATTTTGTGTGAGAGATTTTGCCTCGGTCTAACGTATAACCTAGAGAAACGGGTTTGCGCGTGAAAGCACGAGCGCACGAGTCTGACACAACGAGGCGAACGGTGCAATGGAGCGCCGGTGCAGCGTCAGGCGTGTGAGGAGTGGCATGGTTCAAGGTGATTGGTCGGACACAACCATCGCGGCCGGTTTGCGCCAGCGAGACCCAGCGATGCTCGAAGCGGTCGTGGCACGCTATTCACGCGAGATATTCTACTTCATTCGCATGATCCTTACCAATGTGGGGGCTGTGCAGGATGTCGAAGAATGCGTGAACGATCTCTTTGTCTCGGTGTGGCAAGACTTCGATGCCTTCGATCCCGCGCGCGGTTCCTTCCGCACGTGGCTGACGATGCGCGCGAAGTATCTCGCGCTGGATCGCCGCCGGCACTTACTGCGCCGGCAAGTTGCCACGGTGGACCTGATGAACCTGGACGCCGAGCATGATGCCGATGCCGCAGGGGATTCCACTGAGTGGGCCGACCGCCAGCGCGCCCAGGAACACTGGGCCAGCGAATCGCTGGACACCGTGCTGGAAAAGCGCGAGGAACATGCTCAACTCTACGCCGCGCTGATCAACTTACCCGTTTTGGACCGGCAACTCGTCTATCTGCGCTACTTCGGCCTGAAAAGCACCGAGGATATCGCGGCGCAGACGGGACTCAGCAAACATGCTGTCGATACACGTCTTTGGCGGGCGCGCAAGCACCTGAAAGAGACCTTGCGGGAGCCAACTCATGGCCGAGTTTGAGCCTTTAGGCGACGAGGTACCACCCCAGGAGTGGGCATTGAACGACGGGCGCGCCCTGCCGGCGGATTTCACCGCTGACGAGGCGGAGATCGCCCAGTGGTTCAGCAGCCACTTTGATATCGTGGGGGAAAACTTGCCGCCGCGCTATGCTCAAACGTTGCTGGGCGATCCACGCCACGCACCCGCCAGCGAAGACTTCGAAGAGCGTATCATCACCTCGGTCTTCCAGCGCCTTGATCTGGAACGCCCGTCGTCACCGCCCGCGCCCACCGCGCGGCCTGTTGCCCGCCGTCGTCTGCGTTTGCAGGCGCGGCAAATCGTGCAGCGGGTCGTCCAGCGGGGAGCCGTGGCCGTGATGGCGCTCTTGATGGTGTTGAGTTATAACGCGATGGGGACAGGCGTGGCAATGGCTAACGTCCTGCAACTCGTCGTCGGGCGCGGCGGCGCGCAAGCCGTCACCGCCTATCCCAACCATGTCAAACCGGGTGGGCAGGGAACTGCCACCGCCGGCAATGGCGTCGTTACTTTCACGCCACGCTGGCCGGGATCGCAGATCCAGGGCTATGCCTTTAGTGGCATGCAGATCGTGACGGCCCAGTGGTGGACGCAAGGTGCGCTTGTCACCTTGCACTACACGGCGACGGTCAATCAGGCCGTCCAGCATCTGGACATCCTGGAATTTGTGCCAAATGTGCATGTGGCCATGCAGGTGGTGCAAGACGGCTGGATGTCGAGCGTCAAAATCGGCGACGCACCGGGCGTGTTCGTCTGGGGCCACTGGGCCTACCAACCCAAACAAGGGATGGTCTGGATGCCAAGCCAGCGCGCCGAGATGATCTACGGTGGCTCTGACCCTTCGGGGCCGGTCATCTGGATCGCTGCCGACGCGCGCAGCGACCAAAGCGCCGACCAGATGCAGGCGACCTTGATGGACGTGGCGGGGTCATTGCAGTTGATGCGCCCGCTGGGCTTGCGCTTCAGCGCCGCCGACGACACGCCCGGCTTCCCGGTCAGCCAGGTCAGCGACATCGGGCTGCCATTCCGCGATGATGTCATCGCACTGGTTCCCGACCGCTCCAATCCTGAAGCACCCGCGGTGGATGTGCGCATCGGCACCGATCCGCCTGATACCCCGTCATCCGTCATCGCCGGCACCAGTCGGCAGTGACCTTCCCGCGCTGCAACCGCTGATTTGCAGGATCAGCGTGCAGATATTCGATAATCGTGGTTCGCTTGATGGCTGCGCTAGCTCATGCGAGTGCGCAGGGGGCAGTCATCACCTTTCCCACAGGAGGGCATACGTTGCGTCCCTTTAAAAACAAGGCCGTTTTGGCCAGCGTGCTGGGCCTGATCGCCATGCTCGCTGCCGCGTGCGGCACGACTGGCGGCGGCAGTTCGTCAACTGCTGTGGCACCGTACAACTTTACCTACAACTATCAGACGCCGACTAAAACCGGTGGCACCGTCGTCCTGGGCGACTATGAGTTCCCTGACAGCGTGAACCCGCTGGGCGCGGGCCTGGTGGTGGACTTCGAACTTATCCCAGGGCTGTGGAACGGCTGCGTCGCGGAATTGCCGGACATCTCGCTGGGCAACGCGGGCTACAAGCCTGACGAGTGCACCGAGGTACCGACTATCGCCAACGGCGGTGAGTCCTCGGACCTCAAGACGACCACTTTCCACATCGACCCGAAGGCCGTGTGGTCTGACGGCCAGCCGGTCACGGCGGCTGACTACCTGCTGACCTACCAGATCGAGTCCGACCTGAACGGTGTTTACGGCGACCCGCCGCCGTTCGCGTACATGACTTCGGTCAAGGCGCTGGATACCCACACGATCCAGATCAAGTGGGCCAACCCGTATGCCCCGTACCTCTCCGCCCTGTGGGCACCGGAGCCGGAGCATGTGTTCGGCGCGTATAACACCGCGAAGTACACCGCCCTGCTCAGCGCACCGAGCTTCAATACCACCTTCACCGTGGATAACGGCGCGTTTACGCTCAGCAGCTTCACGCAGGACCAGTCGGTCACGATGACGGCGAACCCGAAGTTCTTCTCGAACTTCTTCCATCCCGCCGCCCTGAGCAAGGTTGTCTTCAAGTCCTCCGGCGATGTCAACACCCTCATCGAGGGCTATAAAGCTGGCAACTACGATCACGCGGAAGACTTCACAGTCGCTAACATCCCCAGCTTCAACGGCATCCCGCAGAACGAGCAGATCACCAGCCCGCAAATCTCCTACGAACACTTTGACTTCAACGAGCGCAGCGTCGCCCCCAGCTCGAAGTTCAGCAATGACGGCAACTCCGTCTTTGGTGGTCCGAACGGCCAGTTGGCACGTAAAGCGTTCATCGAAGGTTTCGACCTCTGCGGCGCGTTCCTCACCATCCTGGGTGATCCGAACTGCAAAGACCCGAACCTGTATACCGCTGAGAACACAGCGCCGCCGGATGGCGCGTATGATCCCAACGTCACGTTGCCCTCGTTCAACGTGAAGCAGGCGCAGGCCGACCTCGCCGCCGCTGGCTATCCGGGTGGCAAGGGCAAAAATGGTCAGTTGCAGGTCACGCTGGTCACCACGACCGGCAACCCGATCCGCAACTCCTTCATCGACTTGGCTTCTCAAGAATGGAACAAGAACCTCGGCGTCGTTGTCAACATTGCCCAGTACAAGGCCGGCACGCTCTTCACGCTGTATAGCAAGAACGGCACCCTGGCCACCGGCAACTATGACATCTCGCTCTTCGCGTATGTTAACGGCTCCGACGATGACGGCAACACCGGCGTCTTCCAGAGCGACCAGATTCCTGGTCCGAAGAACGATGGCGGCGGCAACTATATGGGCATCAGCGATCCGAAGATCGATGCCTACCTGAAGACGGGCCGCACGACGGCGGACGATGCCACGCGCAAGCAGACGTACCACGATCTGATGGCCTACATCGCTTCGCAAGACATCAACCTGCCGCTGTACATCCGTGCCGACTACACGCTGACCAAGCCGACGCTCGGTAACTATATTCAGTTCCCGACCTCGGCAGGCAACGAGTGGAACATGGCAGACTGGTTCACGACGGGTACCTCGTCGTCCTACCTAGCGCAGTAAGCCTTCCTGAGCAGTGAGCGACTGCCGGCGACGGTGGTCGTTCATGGAAAACCACGATGGAGGATGCGGGGGGAAATTTTCTCCCCCATCCTCTTTCGCTATGTGACGATAGATCAGAAGGTGAGGGTGCACAGTGTGACGCACGCACCCTCCCATCCTTTGACGCTACCCCCGGTGTATGCTATCATATGATAAATTCACCTAAACTCTGTCCTATCTAACCGGGGTAATGTGTCTTGTAGATACATCCCACCTGAGAGGGAGGACAGTGCCAGCATCCAGCGGCATCAGCCTAAGACTATCCAGCCAGGCATAGCCTGGTGTACAGCGTCCACAAAGTGAGGGTAACGAGTCATGCTAGCGTACATCATCCGGCGTCTGTTGGTCGCCATCCCCGTCTTTTTCGGCATCACGGTGTTGACATGGCTGATCAGCACGACGAACCCTGATGGCGGTCCGCTCACCGCGTATCTAGGTAAGGGCGGCGGCAAGATCATCACGCAATCCGAAATCAATGCTATTGAGCGCAAGCTTGGCCTCGACAAGCCCGTGCCGGTGCGCTATGTCTATTGGGTGCGCAATCTCTTCCGGGGGGATCTGGGCGTCTCTATCACGGAGCATAAGCCGGTGACGCAGGCGATTCAGGAGCGCATTCTGCCGACCGTCCTGCTCCTGGGGTTCGCGCTCGTCTTGCAGGAGTTGATCGCCATCCCGTTAGGCATCTTTTCGGCGCTGAGGCGTGGTTCCTTCTTTGACCAAACCTTCACGGTGCTCGCCTATGTGTTATATGCCTTACCTACCTTCTGGTACGGCCTGATGATGATCGTCATTTTCGGCGTGGCGCTGAAAGCATTGCCCTTCAACGGCATGATCAACGATCACCTCTCTGGCACGGCCTTTGGCACCACCCAATACTGGGCCTATTTCCACGCGAATACGGTGCAGGCCGTCCTGGACCTGGCGGACCACCTGATCATGCCGGTGACAGTGCTGGCGACCGCCGGCCTGGCGGGCGACAGTCGCTTCATGCGCGCCAGCATGCTGAGCGTGCTGAACCAGGACTACATCCGCACCGCTAAAGCCAAAGGGCTGCCCTCGCGGATGGTCGTTTGGAAGCATGCGTTGCGCAATGCCATTTTGCCTATCGTGACGAACGTTGGCCTCTCCATCCCCAGCCTCATTGGCGGTGCGGTGGTCACGGAGCAAATCTTCGCCTGGCCGGGCATGGGGCGCCTTTTCGTCAATGCCGCGCAAGGCTATGACTATCCAGTGGTGATCGCCTACGTCGTCTTGCTGGGCGCGCTCACCCTCTTCTTCAACATCGTGACCGACGTCTCCTACGCCTTCGTCGATCCACGGATTCGTTACAGTTAGGGTGGCGTTCCACTAGAAACACAAAGGAGATTCCTCATGGATATTCAGGGTCCCAGCGAACTAGCTGACCTCAGCTATACCGGCTCGTTCCGCCCGACCGTCATCCTGGAGCAAGAAGAGGCGGCCAACTTTCAACAACTCACACAGATCGAGCTGTTCTGGCGGCGCTTCCGCGCCCATAAGCTAGCATTGCTGGGTGTGGTCACTGTGCTGTTGTTGATTCTGATGGCGATCTGCGCGCCGCTGATCACGCCGGGTATTGGCCCAACAACCATCCCCGCGCTCATCGGCATCCCGCTCGGTGGTCCGGCCCATGCGCCGACATTCGATAACTTCCCGTGGCGTATTCTCGGCACCACCAACTTCTTGAACTATAGTATCCTGGCGCAGATCACGTATGGCGCGCGGGTGTCGCTGACCATCGGCTTCGTCGCGGCCTTCTTGTCGTCAGTCATCGGCACGATCGTCGGCTCCATCAGCGGCTACTTTGGCGGCTGGGTCGATAACCTGATCATGCGCATCACGGATATCTTCCTGTCGATCCCCAGCTTGCCCTTGCTGATCGCCGTTTCGGCCATCTATGCCCAGGGCAACATGATCATCATCATCGCGATCTTCACGCTGCTGAGTTGGACGCTGGCCGCCCGTCAGGTGCGCGCCTCGTTCCTCTCGCTGCGCGAGCAAGAGTTCACGGAAGCGGCGAAAGCGGCGGGCGTCAACGACTGGCGCATCATGTTCCGCCATCTGCTGCCGAACGCACTCTCGCCGGTGATCGTCATCACGACCCTCAACGTGGCCGGCTTCATCGTCGGTGAATCCACGCTCGACTTCCTCGGCCTGGGCGTCAACTTCCCGCCAACGGCCACCTGGGGCAACATTCTGGCCTATGCGCAAAACGACATTCTCAACGGTGACTGGTGGTGGGCGACCTTCCCCGGCCTCTTCCTGGTGATCACCGTGCTCGCCGTCAACTTCATTGGCGACGGCCTGCGTGACGCCCTCGATGTGCGTACACGCATCGAAAGCTAAGCTCGCAGTACTCATAAGGAGGGCCGTTTCGAGTGGCCAAGAACATGTCAGGCACCACCAACTTGCTTGAGGTCCGCGATCTCAAGACCTATTTCAAAACCATCGATGGTACCGTGCGGGCCGTCGATGGGGTGAACTTCTCGATCAAGCCCGGCGAAACGCTCAGCGTCGTCGGCGAATCGGGCAGCGGCAAAAGTGTTACCGCACTGTCGGCGATGCGCCTGCTCAGTTCGAACGGACATGTGGAGAGCGGTGAAATCTTGTTCGAGGGACGTGACCTCGTCACCGCCTCGGAAGAAGAGATGCGCAAGATTCGCGGCAACCAGATCTCGATGATCTTTCAGGAGCCGATGACCTCGCTCAACCCGGTCTATACCATCGGCGACCAGGTGGGCGAAGTGCTGCGCATCCACAAGGGGCTGCGGGGCCGCGCCGCGCGCGACCGCACCGTCGAGATGCTACGGCGTGTGGGTATCCCCGCCGCCGAGCGCCGCCTGAGCGACTATCCTCACAACCTCAGTGGCGGCATGCGCCAGCGCGTGATGATCGCGATGGCCCTGGCCACTGATCCTAAGCTGCTCATCGCCGACGAACCGACTACCGCGCTCGACGTGACGATTCAAGCGCAGATCCTGGATCTGATGCGCGGCTTGAGCCGTGAGTTCGATACCTCGATCTTGCTCATCACCCATGACCTGGGCGTGGTGGCAGAGATGGCGCATGAAGTCGCCGTGATGTATACCGGCCAGGTCGTGGAGCGTGGCTCCGTCTATCAAGTGCTGAAGCAGCCGCTGCATCCCTACACTCTCGGTCTGCTCAACTCGATCCCTGGCGAGGCGCTAAAGGGTCAAAAACTCAATGTCATTCGCGGCGTTGTGCCGAATCCGTTGACGTTGCCCAAGGGCTGCACCTTCGCGCCTCGCTGTCCATATGTCATGGACATCTGTCGCACGCAGGAACCTCGCCTGGTGAACACCGGCGACAACCACCTGGCCCATTGCTGGCTCTATCAGACCCCTAATGGCCAGGTACAGATGCCGATGAACCGCCTGTCGTGGAACGATGCATCGGAGGCGTTTAACCAGCGCTTAGCCGCCGCCCAGGCGGGCCAGGCCACCCCCACCACGACGAAATGAGGAGCAGGAGCAGACGCTCCGAAAGAGAGTAGACCGCCATGAGTGTTGACGCGACGAATTACAATGCGACGCCGCAGCCCCAGACCGACGCTGGGGCGAGTGGCACCAGCAGCGACGTGTTGCTGGATGTGCGCCATTTGGTAAAATATTATCCAGTGACGGGCGGCGTCTTCAAAACGAAGGTCGCTGAAGTCAAGGCCGTCGATGACATCTCGTTCACCATCAAAAAGGGCGAGACCTTCGGCCTGGTGGGTGAGTCCGGTTGCGGCAAATCGACCGCAGGCCGGGCCATCATCCGCCTGCACGAACCGACCTCCGGCGAGATCATCTTCGAGGGCAAAGATATCACCAAATTGCCTCCGCATGAGATGAAGCCGATGCGCAGCAAACTGCAAATCATCTTCCAGGATCCCTATTCCTCGCTGAATCCGTCGATGCCTGTCGGCGACCTGATCGGCGAGGGACTGTTGGCGCAGGGTTACAAGAGCCGGCGTGAGCGCGAGGCGATCACCCAGTTCTACCTGCAAAAGGTTGGTCTGCGCCCGGAATATGTGCGCCGCTACGCGCACGAGTTCAGCGGCGGCCAGCGCCAGCGCATCGGCATCGCCCGCGCCCTGGCCCTCAAGCCAGCCTTCGTCGTCGCCGACGAGCCGGTTTCCGCGCTGGACGTGTCGATTCAGTCCCAGGTGCTCAACCTGCTGAAAGAGTTGCAAGGCGAATTCAACCTGACGTATCTTTTCATCGCGCACAACCTGCCGGTGGTGGAATACATCAGCGACCGCGTCGGCGTGATGTACCTGGGCAAAATGGTGGAAACGGCGGAATCGAAGACGCTCTATCACATGCCGTTGCACCCGTACACCGCGTCGCTGCTTTCCGCCGCCCCCGTGGCGGACCCGACGGTACACCGCCAGCGCATCATCCTGGTGGGCGATGTCCCCAGCCCGATCAATCCGCCCAGCGGCTGCCGCTTCCACACGCGCTGCCCCATCGCCCAGGCGATCTGCGCGGAGGTCGAGCCGCCGCTCGAAGATAAGACCGGCGACGGCCACTTCGCCGCCTGCCACTTCTCGGACCGGGTGGATGCGCTCATCAAAGGCCAGGTGTCGATCACGCACGGTGCCGTCATCACCCAGCAAGGTGCCAGCGAGCGCATCGACACGAAAGCCAGCGATAGCCCCGCCTACTGATCGCGCCGTTCCCGGCGCTAGGCCACCTTGGCTGAAGGCGGCGATGACACATCCCCCGATGTGCTGTCGCCGCGTTTTGCTATTTCAGGGGGATAGCCAGGCCGCTCTGGGCGGCGCAAAAGATCTCACATCTGCTCGTCCGCGCTTGCCCCATGCGCTGCCGCCAGCGCCAGCTCGAGCTGGCGCAGAGCTTGCCAGTGGCGCTCTTCGGGGCGGGCGGGCTGGTGAAAGCGCTGCACGCGCCGTAGCGCGGCATCCGCGCCGATGCCCTCGACTGCCATCAGCACGGCACAGGTCAGCGTCGCCGAACGATTCACTCCCGCCATGCAGTGAATCAGCACCGTGCGCCCCGCGCGCACCAGCGCGACCACCCCGTGCGTATCTGCCGCCAGCGCCTCCCAGGTATAGCCCTGCGCCCCCTCGCCGCGTGGCCAGCGGCGGTCGTCCGCGCTCAATGGCCAGGGATCGTTCAATTCGCAGAGGTTCACGATGCCGTCCACCGCTGGGCGGTGTGCATCGCCCAATTCGGCACGGCTCGGTCCGAGATAGAGCCGCGTGCGGCAGAAGGGGCCGGCGGGGTCCAGCCGCACGGGGATCGGCGAGCCGCCGAATACGCGCATGTGCCAGGGGCGCCACGGATGCACGACGGTAGCGGCATACACAGGCGTGCGTTCATAGCGCACCGCCGCGATCTGGGCGCGGGTGGTTTCATTCAGGATCAGCGGAAAGGTCATAACAAACAGTGTTCTCCTTCAAAACTCTTGCTCTGATCGTAGCTATATAGGACGGTGATACGCAAGACACAGGGCTTTTGGGGCGTGCATCTTGCCTACATGTATGGTAAGATAGGGACACGCTTTATCCCGTCATTCATTGAAGAGGTTCTGACGCATGACAGACTACGTTCCCCCGTTCATCTTCGGCCACCGGGGAGCCTCGGCGCACGCGCCTGAAAATTCGATGGCGGCCTTCGCGCTGGCGGCGCAACAGGGCGCGCAGGGCATCGAACTGGATGTGCATCTGACGGCGGACGGGCAGATTGTCGTGATGCACGACGACACCGTGGATGCCACCACCGATGGCCACGGCGCGATCAGCCAGATGACACTGGCGCAGGTGCGGCAACTGCACCTGCATGCGCGCGGTCACAAGGCCCACGCGGGCGACGCCACAGAGACCGTGCCGCTGCTCAGCGAGGTCTTCGACCGCTTCATCCCCGGTCCGCTGGTCGTGAATGTCGAACTGAAACCGAGCAAGACCACTGATCTCGCCCAGGCCGTCGCGCAACTGGTCATGCAACACCACGCCGCCGGCCAGGTATTACTGTCGTCGTTCGACCGCTTCACCCTGGCCTATCTGCAACAGCACCATGCCACCTTGCGCCGCGCGCTGCTCTATCCCGCGTCGTCGTTCGAGGGCGTGATGGTCGGCATGCGCCACAGCCTGGGGTGGATCACCGGCGCGCATGCGCTGGGCTGCGAGGCCATCCATCCCTATTGGCGGCTCGCCACCCCCGCCGTCATCGAGCGCGCCCATCTGTTGGAACTGGATGTCAACGCCTGGACCGTCGATGACGAGCGCACCATCCGCCACCTGGCACAACTGGATGTCGATGGTATCATCACCAACGATCCGGCCCGCGCCCGTGCTGTGGTGGCATCGCACAGCCCAGTGCGCGCCTAGCGCCGCACGCTCGCCCCCACCAGCGCCCGCGCGACCTCTTGCACGTGGTCGCTGGTGAGGCCACAGAGTTCCTTCAGCTTGGCGACCGAACCATGCTCGATGAAGGCGTCGCGCACGCCGATGATTTTCACCGGCACGCGCACATCGTGCGCGTTCAACAGTTCCAGCACGGCGCTACCGAAACCGCCTGCTGCCATGTGATTCTCGATGGTGATGACGTGGCCGGTTGCGCGGGCCAGGTGCAAGATCAATTCTTCGTCCAGCGGCTTCGCCCAACGCGGGTTGACGGCCACCGCGCGGATGCCCTGATCCGCCAGTGCCTCGGCAGCTTGCTTGGCGACCAGCGCCATATCGCCGTAGCCGAAGATGACGACCTCGCCGCGTTCCGCCGCCGCAGGATCAGTGAGGATTTCGCCCTTGCCGACGGGCAGCGGCGTGAACTCCTGGGCCAGCGGCACGCCCACCCCGGAGCCACGCGGGAAGCGCACCGCGACAGGGCCATCCACGCCGTAAACGGCGGTATACACCATCTGGCGCAACTCGTTCTCGTCCTTGGGGGCCATCAGCTTCATATTTGGTATCGGGCGCAAAAAGCCGATATCGAAGAGGCCATGCTGCGTCTGCCCATCCTCGCCCACCAGCCCCGCGCGGTCCAACAGCAGCGCCACATGCAGGTTCTGCACGCAGACATCGTGCAACACCTGATCATAGGCGCGCTGGAGGAACGTCGAATAGATATCGGCGACGGGGATGATCCCCTGGGTCGCCATGCCGGCGGCGAACGTCACCGAATGCTGCTCGGCGATCCCCTGATCGAAATACTGATCCGGCACTTGGACGCGCAGCTTATTCAAGCTGGTTCCCTCAGCCATCGCGGCGGTGATGCCCACGACCCGGCGGTCCTGGCGGCAGATATCCACCAGCGCATCGCCGACGACATCCGAAAACGACGGTGGTCCACCGGCTTTCTTGCGCATCTCGCCGGTTGCGGGATCGAACGCGCCGGGGCCATGGAACTTGGTCGCATCTTGTTCGGCGGGGGCATAGCCGCGCCCTTTTTTCGTGATGACCTGGATCATCACCGGCCCATCAAGCTGCTTGGCTTTCTCGAAGACATCCACCATGAAACCGATGTCGTGGCCGTCGAAGGGACCGAGGAAGGTGAAGCCCAGTTCGCTGAAGATTACGCCACTTTTGCTGGGCATGACGAATTCTTTCATGCTGCGCTGCGTGCGGCCCGCCACTTCCGCCGCCAGGTCGCCTACAACGGGCAAGTCTTCGATCACCTGCTTCGCGGTGTTGCGGAGCTTGCGATAGCGGGGGCTGGCGCGCAGATTGCCCAGGTGCCGGTGCAGCGCGCCGACATTATCCGAGATGCTCTTGTCGTTGTCATTGAGGACGACGATCAGCTTGTGGCCCATCGCGCCGGCGTTGTTGATCGCTTCCAGCGCCATGCCGCCGGTCAGCGCGCCATCGCCGATGATGGCGACGACATTGAAATCCTGGCCGGCCAGGTCGCGCGCCACGGCCATGCCCAGCGCGGCGCTGATCGAGGTAGATGCATGGCTGGCACCGAAGGCGTCATAGGGCGACTCGTCGCGGCGCAGATAGCCCGACAGCCCCCCATATTGCTTGATCGTGGCGAAACGCGGCGCGCGCCCCGTCACCAACTTGTGGGGATAGGCTTGGTGGCCGATGTCCCAGACGAGCTGGTCGCGCGGGCAGTCAAAGGCCAGGTGCAGCGCCAGCGTCAGCTCGACGGTTCCCAGGTTGGGAGCCAGATGCCCGCCATTCACACTGACGGTTTGGATGATCGTGCGCCGCAATTCTTCGGCGAGCTGCGTCAACTCGTGAGGCGACAAGGCGCGCAACTGCGCGGGACTGGTGATCGTATCGAGGATGGTGGCCAACGTGGATACTCCTTTGATGGCGCGTGCGACCGCCCGCAGGACGCCAACAATCTTATGTGAGTGGGGGCGACGTTGACCCCAGCGGGTGCTAGCGATATCGCGTATATAAGACGTGCCGGCGCGGGTGCGCGCCACACCGGGATGGCCGCCGCAATGTCGCTGCGCCTGGCGCATCAAGGGGGTGGATCCTGACACGTTTGTTTCTACATCTCACAAGATTATAGGACATGACCACCCCTGCTGCCTAGAGGCAAACACCGTATTCTTTTAAGGATCTACACTGCAAAACCTGAGATGGATGCAGACGCTGGCTGCGAATCAAGGTACGGGCTGAATCAGCATGACGAGCAGCGCGCCCACTACCAGAAAGGCACCCAGTGGCAGATACGTGTGGCGGCTGATGCGCCGCGCCGCCAGCAGCGCCACGGCCACGAGCGCCATGAGCATGAAGCCCCAGAGGATCGCGCGCAAGCCGCCTTGCCAGCCGAGCAGCGCGCCCAGCGTCGCGCCCAGTTGCACGTCGCCCCACCCTAGGGCGTCTGTGCCATAGCGCAGCAGGCCGACGAGAAAGATGAGGCCCAGCAGGCCGCCGCAGACCAGCGCACCCGCCAGCAGCGCGCCCCAGGCCGCCGCGCCGCCGACCAGCGCGCGCAGCATCCCCAGCGCCACCGGCAGCGCCAACGTTTCGGCGAAGATGAGGTGGGCCGCGCCATCCAGCGCGGCGATGAGGGCGAGCGCGGCCACGCCAGCGAGCAGCGCCAGCGCCGCCAGCGGCACGGGCAGCCGGCCCGGCGGCAGCGTGACGGCGTGCCACAGCGCCAGCGGCACCAGCAGCGCCAGCCCGCCGCGCAGCGCCCAGCGCCAGGCCAGCGGGACGCGATGCGGGCGCAGCAGGTGATCACCCCACGCCAGCAACGGCGTGGCCAACCCGTAGCCCAGCGGCACGCCGGTGAGCGCGATGAGGAGCAGTCGCATCCGTGCGCCTCGATCCTTCCTGAAAATCTAGCCGCGATCCCCCAGTTAGGATGCCGTCGGCTGCGACGCGGCGGGCGGCTCATTGGCAGCCGTCCCGGTTTCCGTCGTGGTCGTTTCCGTGCTGGTGCGCGGCGGTTCGACCTTCACCACCGGTTCGTCAGGGGGAACCAAAATCTTCACGCCGTTGGGAACGGGGATGTCTTTGACGTGCAACACGACATCCAGCGCCGTCAACTGCGTCGCGTCCACCGTGAGGAAGTCCGGCAGGTTGCCAGGCAAGCACTCGATCTCGATGGTTTCCAGCAAGAGCAGCACGACGCCGCCGGTCTCTTTCGCCGCTGGCGCGACGCCAGTGGCATGCAGCGGCACGCGGGCGTGCATCGTCTCGTTCATCAGAACGCGCGCGAAGTCGATGTGCAGCATTTTACCGGTTTTGGGTTCGTGGGTGATATGGCGCACCAGCACCGTTTCCGGCTGCCCCTGGTTAGCGATGCTGAGGGCGATCACGCCTGTCGTCTGGTGAGTCTCGCAGAGGCGCTCGAACGTGCGCATATCGACCTGCACCGGCACGGAGTCGCCGTGGCCGTAAATCCGCGCGGGCAGAATACCCTGCCGCCGTAAGGCGCGCACGTGTTTGCGCATGACGGTGCGCGGCTGCGCCGCTAACGTCACCTGTTGCTTGGTTGCCATTGCATAATCCCCTTTTTTAAATTGAATACAACAGAAAGCTCAGCAAGATGCTTGCCGGTTCAACGACGCCCTCCTTGTGCCTTATTCTACCACGCGATTCTTGTTGCACACATCCTGCAAGGACATGCTCCAACCCCTTGACGTTCCGCAATATTTATGTTACTTTCAACTATGCAGTGGATAATCGAGAAATCTCGCAAAGTCAGCCTAGTGTAAGCTGCATAAAGCAAAGTCGAGACGGCTAAAGTCACAACGCCTATCTTTATAGGTCTTAACAACTTGCTGATTGCGCTGTCTGAGGTGGTATTATAGTCGATATAACGGTAGGTTGGATCTGACCGCGATATGTGATAAGAAAGCATCCTCGTCTTTATGTGTCATTGTAGTTGCTACAGTAGGGTTCGGAATCAAGAGCCAACGAATGATCGCATATTTGCTCGAAACTTCAATAATATTAGGTTTGCTTTTATTTGCGAGTGAAAATTCCGCAAAGAGCCTGACATCTTCCCAGGGGATAACCACTTCCCGGCCATAACGTCGCATAGCTATGTACTCATCATTGATCGTAATTGTTGCAGCTACCGAGAAGTAAAGTATCCCATAAGTAATCATCCCAATTACCAAAATACCACTGGCAAAAACAATGAAGAAAAGAGCATCTTGATGATCAAAGAAGGCTGGCACCCCCACAAGCAGCGTCATACCCAGGAATAAAGCAGAGATCGCTATATTCACCATGCGACCCGGCCGAAACCGGAATGATTGTGGCACGAGTGCTAGCGATTCGGGGATAGGCTGTTTCGCCAACAGATTACCTTCGCCGCGTGCCGCTTTTTGGCGCTGCCGTTCACGTTGAAAAAGAAGAGTAATAAAGAAGATCATTTAAAAATTTATGAAAGTTTGTCGTGCTAAATTCCACCAAAATTGCTGCACTTGAATGCTTGTATCTACCCCAAATGCATGTAATTGTCCTATTAATCCCCACACCTGAATAGTAAGGATTATGAGCCAAATGTCACTTATGAGCAGGATGAAGGTAAAATACAGCCACTTATATTCGCGCTTCACCATCGATTCTGGCACCTGTCTCTCATGCTATGGCTTGTTGGCTGCAAGCATACCATACGGATGAGGTGATGACAAGAGCGAATAAGGCGTGCTAAGCTCGTTTGGTAATTTCCTACAAAGGATTAAAGGTGAACGTTTTAAGGTTTATTTTCTAGCGGGCGGATATAAATATCCGCCTTATGTATACCTCTGATTTTATGCCTCTGCCGTTGCCAGCGGCTCCCCTGCTGGCTGTGCGTTTGCGTCGAGCGGCGTGGTGGTAGCTGGCGGCGGGGCAGCGTTTGCGCCGAAGGGCCACCACCAGTTCCAGCGCCCCAGCAGGCGCATCGTCGCGGGGACGAGCAGGCCACGTACCAGCGTCGCATCCATCAGCACGGCCAGCGCCATGCCCACGCCCAGCGCCTTCACCAGAATCATCCCCGCCGTGATGAAGCCGCCGGAGACGATCACGACGATGGCCGCCGCGCTGGTGATGATCGCGCCGCTGCGTTCCATGCCCAGCGCCACGCTATGCACATTGTCGCCCGTCGCCAGCCATTCCTCGCGCACGCGGCTCAGCAAAAAGACCTCGTAGTCCATCGACAGGCCGAAGAGCGCGCAGAACATCAGGATCGGCGCGCTGGCTTCCACGAAACCGAGCGGTGCGAAGCGGAGCAGCCCGCTCAGGTGGCCCTGCTGGAAGATGAAGACCAGCGCCCCATACGCCGAGAGGATCGACAGCGTGTTCATCGCCAGCGCCTTCAGCGGCAACACGACGCTCTGCAACAGCAACATCAGCACGACATAGGTCGTGATCGCCACCGCCAGGATCGCGTAGGGGAACTGGCTGTACATCGTGTTGACGTAATCGACGACGCCCGCCGTGCCGCCCGTCACCAGCACCCGCAGGCCAGCGAAGCGCGACGCGCGGATGTCTTGCACCAGCGCCTCCGAGCGCGGGTCGATCATGCCGTAATTGCTGACCAGGCTCACCAGCGTCGTGTTGCCCGAAGCCAATTGTTTCACTGTCGCGCTCAGATAGGGATCGGTAATGACCGGCTGGCTGTAGATGATCTGGTACTGTGCCAGGCTCAGGCGCGGGTCCAGCGTGACGATGGAATCGACCCGGCGCACGCGCGGATCGTGCTGCAAGCGCACCACCAGGGCGTCCAGGTTCGTCAGGTTCGCCGGCGTCAGGACGTTGCCGTTAGTGGTTTGCACCGCCAGGATGATGGGATTGGTCTCGTTTGCGTCGAAGCGCGACTGCAAGAGGTCATACGCCGCCCGCGACGGCACGTTTTGCGGCAAGATCGAGGCATCCGGCGCACCCAGCCGCACTTGCAGGAACGGCGCGCCCAACAGCAGCAAGAACGCCAGCACCGGCAGCAAAAACGCCCACGGGCGGCGCATCACCCGCAGCGACAGCCCATGCCAAAACCCCTGTGATTCAGGACGGGAAAGGGGAACGGAACGCGAAATAACGCGAGATGAAGCGCGAAATGGCGCGAGATAGTTAAAAATATTTCGCGTCTTCTCGCGACTATTTCGTGTCATTTCGCGTTGCGTATGCTCTATACTCTTTCTATTGATCTTTGGCAACGTGATGGGCAGGGCGTTGATGCGCGTGCCGATGATGGCGAGCAGCGCGGGCAGGAGCGTGGCGGCGGAAAGGATCGAGATCACGACCACCAGCACGCCGCCCAGGCCGATGGAGCGCAGCACCGAAAAGTTGAAAAGCAGCAACCCCAGCAGGCCGATGGAGACGGCGGTGCCGGAGACCATCATCGCGCGCCCGGCGGTGTTCATGGTGACGGCGATGGCATCGGGAACGGTGCGTCCGCGCGCCAGTTCTTCCCGGTAGCGATTGACCATAAAGAGGGAATAATCGACGCCCAGGCCCAGGCCGAAAAGCGTGGTGATATTCAGCGCGAAGACGGAGATGTCGGTGTGCAGCGCCAGGGCATAGACCAGCGCCAGCGAGACGACGACGCTGCATCCGCCGACGGCTGCCGGCAGGCCGGCGGCGACGACCGAACGGAAGACCAGCAGCAGCGCCAGCAGCGCGAACGGGAAGGCGATCTCCTCCGCCCGCCGCAGGTCCGCCTCGCTCACGCTCTGGATGTCGGCATAGAAGACCGGCCCACCACCCACATTGGTATGCAGGTCCGGCTGCGGCACCAGCCGCGCGCGCAGCCCCGGCAGGTATGCGGGCGCGTTATCGGCATCGGTATTCAGGAAGACGGCGGTGTAAGCTGCGTAGCCGTCCCTGGCGATCTGGTGCGGCGCGATGGTGAAGGGGACGATCTCCGGCACCGCGTTCCACTTGGCCAGCGGCGCGACCGCCGCCGTCGCCTCCTGCACGAACTGCGGATCAGTCGCCTTGTAGCGCGTGCTGGTGAAAAAGATATCGACCGAGGTAAATTGTGCATGCAATTGCTGCTGCAACAGCGTCCCCGCCCGCACGGATTCCATGTCGTTGCTGCCGAAGCCGCCGGGCTTGAGCGCCGTGGCGATGCGCGGCGCGAAGGGGGCAGCCACGGCCACCGCGAATAACCAAAGGCCCACGATCAACCACTTATGCCGCACGGCCAAGTGGGCCAGGCGCGTGAAAACTGAATCTGCTGCCATTGCCGAATCGACCCCTCTGCTTTATCCCCACTTGCTAACTCCGCGCGCTGGATCGTATGATACGCCATACACGCGCACGTGGCGCAAGGTCCATGCTGTTCGTGTTGTTATTCCTCTAGAAATCTTAACCTGAAGCGCAGGCCCGCGATCAAGAGGCACACGCCCTAGGGCGAGAGCAGGAGCACCATCACGATGCCGGACAAAGAGCAAGGTGAACGCACGGTCACGACCAACCGGCAAGCCTTCCATGATTATTTCGTCGAGGAATCGTTGGAAGCGGGCATCGTGTTGACTGGTACCGAGATCAAATCCATCCGCGATGGCAAGGTGAATCTGCGCGGCGCGTTCGCGCGCGTGCGCAACGGCGAGCTATGGCTGGAAGGCATGCACATCGCTCCCTACGAGCAGGGGACGTACATGAACCACGAACCCATGCGCGTGCGCAAGTTGCTGGTACATCGTCGCCAGTTGCACCACCTGATGGATCAGGTGCAGGTTAAGGGGCTGACGCTCATCCCGCTCAAGCTCTACTTCAAGGGCAGCATCGTGAAAGTCGAGGTCGGTGTCTGTCGCGGTAAGAAGCTCTATGACAAGCGCGAAGACATCGCCAAGCGCGACGCCGAGCGCGACATCGCCCGCGCCGTGCGCCGTGGGTGAGGTGTGACACGCTACAAGGAGGAGATGGCCATGCGCCTGATGAGGTATGGCGGCAAGCCGTGGGTGCGCTCCAGCGGCACACAGTGCGGCAGCGCGTTCCACGTGCGGCTGCCGCTGGCGGAATGAACCAACCGCTCGTGGGGCGGACATGCCTGTCCACCGGGTGACAGACAGGAATGTCTGTCACCCAGGGGGTCGTGGGGCGGACATGCCTGTCCGCCGCATTCCGTGTTACCGATCCAGGGTGCTAGCGATGCTCGGCAAAGGCGTCGATGGCAGCAAAGGTCGCTTCTGGCTGTTCGAAGTGGGGCAGATGACCGGCAGCAGACACGGTGGTGAAGCGCGCATGGGGGATGGCGGCGGCGAAGGCGCGTCCATAGGCCGGCGTGACGATGCGATCACTGTCTCCCCAGAGTACAAGCGTGGGTAGCTGAATCTGCCCCAGGCGCGTGAGCAAGGTCGGGTCATACATCTGGTCGCCCGCAAAGATGCGCATGGTGGCCATATTGGCGCGCTGGCGGGCTGCTTGCGCGGGGGGAATGGTGGCCGGATCAACGTAGAAGCGGGCGGGATCGTGATAGGAATATTCAGCGATGCCGCGCGCATCGAGCGCATAGAAATCACGGATCGGTTGCCCTGCGATCTCGACCCCGGTTGCATCGATGATGACAAGGCCGGTGAGCAGTTGCGCATCGTCGTGGTGGGCCATGTGGAGCGCCATCTCACAAGCAACCCACCCCCCCATGGAAGAGCCGATCACCAGGACATCCTGGTACCCTTGCGATTTGAGCATTTGCACGTACACGCGGGCGAGATCAGGAATGGTGCTGAGCCACGCGGGGCGCTCGGTGCCATTCCAACCGGGGTGGGTCGGCACGATGACGTGCATCGTCTGGGACAGGTGCGTGGCGATGCTCTGCACCGTAAAGGGGCCACCACCCCCATGCAAAAGGAGGACGATCCGCCCGCTGCCGCTCTCGGTGAGCGTGAGGGGCAGGTCGGGACGCCAGTGGATGGTGCGGGTCAGGGGTTCGGTCATAGCAGGTACTCCTTCTTCTTATTCAGGCTGGTGTTCGGGGAAATCAATGGCCGGGCTGGTGGCATAGCGGCTCATCACCTGGGCGCTTGCCGCCGGGGTCAACGGCTGCCCAGCGGCGCTCAACTCCCGCAGATCTCGGAAGTACTGAACGTACAGATCGGGCGTAAAGGTGTTGAGGATCACGACCACCTGATCGCTGGGGTTGGCAAAGGTGTGTGGGACGCCGGGCGGGACCATCACCAGCGTCCCTGGGGGAGCGGCATACGTTGCGTCGCCAACAGTGAAGCGCGCCGTGCCGGCAACCACATAAAAGCCTTCGTCGTGTTGGGAATGCCGGTGCTGAAGCGGGCCTGCCGTATGGGGCGCGAGCGTAATCTCGCCGATCCCCAGGCGGTGGTCGGTGGTGCGCCCATCTTCCAGGATGCGCATCTGGATGGCTCCCAGCGGGATCACCTCGCCGTCAGTTGGTCCCACGATGGATACCTGTGGCATGGACCTCCTCCTTTATGCGATAAAAATCTCTCTATGAGAGTCAACTGTTATGACTATACCACAGCATCATATACTTATGCAAGTGCATCCTCATAAAGAGAATGTGGTATCATCATGAGGAGGAGGATATGATGCTGAAGAACGCACCTGCCGGCGGTTCTGGACGCATAAACCAGAAGACACGCACCCGCCTGGCTGTCATCGACGCCTGCCGCGCCCTCATTCAGACTGGCGCAACCGTCACGATGCCCGATGTTGCGCGGGCCGCCCTCGTCTCGGAGGCCACGGCCTACCGCTATTTCCCCGATATCGTGACTTTGATCAGCGTAGCCCTCGACGGCCTGTGGCCTAGCCCGGATGAAGCGTTGCAGTCGATTGCTGCCTCGGACTATCCGCTTGCGCGCATCGCTTGCGCGTCGGAAGTCTTCCTCCGGCGTCTCCTGGCCTATCAGGGTTCGATCCGCGTGATGATTGCAGCCACCATCACCCGACCGGAAGGTGCCACCTTGCGGCCAGGTCTGCGGTTCGCGTGGATCGAGTATGCGCTTGCGCCAGCCGAAGCCCTGTTCGCGCCAGCAGACGCTCGTGTGCTGGCTCAGCTTAAGCGTGATCTGGCGGTGGTGGTTAGCCCCGAAGCGCTGTTCACCTTGATCGATCTTTGCGGGCTTTCCCCTGATGACGCCGTCACGAGCGCAGTACGGCTGGCAACCACGATCACGGCGGCGGCCCTGAAACGGGCAGGGACGTGACCGCCGGCTACCTCCGCGCCGAACGTATGCATCTTACATGGTCTTCTTGCCTGGCATTTCCGGCGTGGTCGCCAGGGGCAGGGTGATGACGAAGGTGCTGCCCTCGCCCGGCGCGCTGCCTTCCAGACGGATCGTGCCGTCCATCGATTCGATGAGTTGGCGGGCGAGATAGAGGCCCAGGCCCGTGCCGCTGATCTCGCTCGCCACCGCCGATTCCACGCGCGTGAAGCGCTCGAAGATCTGCGCGTGCGCCGCCAGCGGGATGCCGATGCCCTCGTCGCTGATCGCCACTTCCACCGTCTGCGCGTCGTGGGTCACGCGCGCTTCCACCTTGATCGCGCCGCCCTTGGGACTATATTTCACCGCGTTGCTCAGCAGGTTTTCGAGGATCTCTTTCAGGCGGGCGAGGTCGGCGAGGACGAGGATGCCGGCGGGGATGCGCACCTCGAAACGGTGGGGCGTGCCATGCAATTGCACCTGCTTTTGGCGGGCGTTCACCACTTCGGCCACCACCGGCGCGAGCGTGACGGTGGTCAGATGCACCGCCCGCTGGCCGCTTTCCAGCCGCGCCTGTTCCAGCAATTGGTCCATCAGTTCGCGCATGCGCTCGGCATCATTCGCGGCCTGTTGCAGACTGCGGCGCAGGTCGTCTTCCGCGTCGGCGGGCAAGAGCGCCAAAGCGAGATCGATGAAGCCCAGCACGCCGGTCAGTGGCAGGCGCAGGTCATGTGAGGTGCGCGCGATGAAGTCGTCCTTCTGGCGATCCAGCGCCCGCTGCGCTTGATAGGCGCGATCCAGGTCGAGATACGTGCGCGTATTCTCGATGGCGTGCGCGGCCTGCACGGCAAAAAGTTCCAGCAGCCAGCGGTCGTCATCGCTGAAGATCGGGCTGATTACCTCGTCGGGCAGTTTGCTCGTCGGCAAAAGATCCGTCTTGACGACCCAGATGACGCCGAGTACCTGGTTGCGCTGGGTCAGCGGCACGGCGACCGCGGCGCGGAAGCTCGCGTCATCCAGTTCGACGGAACGCAAGGGATAGGACTGATAATCATCGACGCGCTGGCTTTCGCCCGTGACGGCCACGCGCCCCGGCAGCCCCATGCCGCGCCGCAGGTGGATTCCCGTGTAATCCTGGGTCAGGCCCGCCGCCACCACCACTTCCAGATCGCCGCTCTCGCGGTCCGCCAGCAACACCAAGCCGCCGTTGGCGGAAACGAGCGTGATCATCTTTTCGAGGATCTGGCGCAGCAGGCCGCGCGGATCTTGCCCCAGTTGCGCGGCGGCATCCAGCGAAATGCGGTGCAGTTCCACCATCTGCAACACGCGCTCCTGCGCGAGATCCGCCGTGCGCTTCTGGCGCTGGCGTTGCAGCACGCGCGCGGTGACATTGACGCCAGCGATGAGGATCGCTTCGAGCGCGCCCCGGTCGTCATGCACCGGCGAGCAGGTGAAGTCCCAATAGGTCACGCCGGCGCTCAGGCGGATCTGCTGGTCGCTGACGAAGCGTGTCTCGCCCGTCGCTCGCACCTCGTCCAGCATGAAGATCTCGCGCAGTTGTTCGGCATGGTCGGGCAGCACGACATCCAACCGCTGCCCCCACACGTCGGGACCGATCTGAAAGAGCGTGTCGAACTGGGGATTGGTGAGCACAATCGAATAGTCGGTGACGCGCAAGACGGCGGCGGCCAGCGGCGCTTCGCGCAGGACGGTCTGGGCCAGTTCGCGCTGCGCGTGGAGCTGGTGGCGCAGCCGCGCCTGTTCCGCGCCGGCAGTGACATAGGCCGCGACGGCATCGAGCAAGAGCGCGTGTTCAGGGCTGGGGACCACCGGCAGCGCCGCCGCCAGCACACCGAGCAACTGGCCGCCGCTATACAGCGGAAACCCCATGAAGGCTTGTACCGCGTCGGGCTCGATCCCGGCTTCCTGCGCCCACGCCCGCACCAGGGGATGGTCGCGCGCGTCGTCGAAGCGCAACGGTCGCCCGGCAGTGACGACCGCCAGCAAGATATCCGCCGGCGGCATGGTGTCACGCGCCAGCACGCTTTGGCTCAGCAGCCCCATGCTGGCATAGCAGCGCAGGGTGTGGTCGCCGGTGGCCCCGTCGCCCCACGGCGGCAGGTCGCGCAGCCAGATCTCGACCAGCAATTCCTGCATGCCCAGGGTGATATCCGCCACGCCCACGCGCAGCGCCTCAAGGAACGAGAGGACCAAAGGGCCGGTGGCACGGGTGCTGCGCCCACTCAGCAATTCCGTCCGCATGCGCCCTTCGATGATGCTGATGCGATCTTGCTCGCGCCGCATCGGCTGTACATCGGGAATCGCGGCCTCTTCGGATGGTTGCTGGCCAAACATGCGCTGCCCCCCTGGAAGTCTTGTCTATCTCTGTATATAACGAATCATAGTGGAGCAAGGATGAGAAATTCGTCACGCAAAAGTACCATTGCGCTCTGTTGCCCTTGCAAATGTAGAAAAAATGTTCTATACTAATCACAGAGGATCGGTGAGGACGGCCCACGCTGGCCGGGTCGGCCTCACCGCTCTTCTCGCCATGAAGCTCAAACATGGTGTTTTGCGCTGCGGTGTCCTCCGTCGCAGCGCGCCGGGGAACTGCGACCCCAGGCGCAGCCTCCCCGGCGCGGCGCAGTCGCGCCGTTTATGCAGCAGACGACACTACGGGGTCGCCGCATGGTACGCCACGCCATACGTATCAGGGAACGGTTGGGTTGTGGTCTTTGAATGATCGATCAGAGCCCACAGCGCGAGGGGATGGCCGCTCGGATCCCAGGAGAGCGTGGCAAAGTTACGGAAATCAATCCCAGTCTGTGACAGTTGCGCGACGGGCTGCCAGGTGTTCGCCCCAGGCGTGTAACTTTCGATAGTTTGCGGTTCGACCGGCGAACCTGACGCTATGATGGCGTCGATGAAAAGTGTGCCATCAGGCGTGATGCCATCAAATACGAGATTTTGGTTACCGGTATTACTTAATTGGATAGGGAGTGGCGACCACGTGTGACCACCATCCGACGAACCCATGACCAGGCTGGTCGCCGGAGGATCGGTGAAATAAAAGCCATAGAGAACGTTGCCGCCATCCTGGATCACATTGATATTCGTGGTTGGCTTTGCTACATCGGTAAGATGGGGCGTGAAGTGCGTCCACGTTTGGCCGTTGTCGCTCGTCTCCGCGTACAAAAATTGGACGGGGGCTGCGCCTTGGTAGGCTTTATTGTACGGGCTGTACGGGATCAGCAGGTTGTTCTGCCAGGTGAAGGCTGAGCCGAAGTAATGGTCAGGGGTGATGCCAAGGGAGGCATAAAATGCCGAGGTGTCGAGCCAAGTGAACGGACCGCCGTTCTGGCTGATCGCCCAGGTGTGCGGCAAATTATCATTAAAGCCGACTTGACTGAACGCCTCGACCTGCAACACCAGTGATGATCCCAACCAGGTGAAAGCTGGTATAACCAGATAACCTTTCAGTGCTTGCTCGTCGCCTGTCGGCAAGGTGAGGGGATTCCAGGTCGCGCCGCCATCGCGCGAACGATACCACTGATCTAAATAGGCGGTTAAGGCATCGCCATCACAGGCGGCGATACATCCGGGAGCGCCGACGAGCAAGTCGTTGGCATCGGTTGGGCTGACATTGAGGAAGCAGTTGGCACCTTTGATCGGCAGGATGAGCGGTGTTTGCCAGGTGCGCCCGCCGTCGTGCGTCGCGCTCAGTTCCAGGGGAAGCTGCTCGGTAGTTTGCGCCAGATTGCCACAGGCATAGCCATCGAGCGGGTTGTCAGCGGAGAAGGCGATAGCCTTGGCGAAAGGCAGCGCCGCCACAGTGACCCAGCCTTGGCTGGGCGACACCTGCAAGATCGGCGGTGTTTGCGTCGGCACGGGCGTGCTATGCGTTTTGCCCGTGGCCGTGGGATGGATGGCGGTGGGCGTGGTGGTGGACGAGGATGCTGGCAGCGAAGAGGCGAGGACGATAGCGAAGCTGAGTATCAGCACCGCCAGCAAGCCCAAGCCACCGGCGATGACATATTTTTGTCGCTGGTTCATATGCGTCCTCTGATACTTCTGGATAGTCATTTGCGTCGCGCGCCACAGCGGCGCGCCGGAGGGTGGCACGGCCTGGTCGCGCATGGCATCGGCGACAGCCGTATAGTCCGCCAGGGTTTGCTGGCAGGCCCGACAGGTGGGGATGTGCTGGCCGATGCGGTGATACTCCTCGGCAGACAGGGCGTGGGAACGCCACGCTGAGAGATCGGCGGGCGTCAGGTCGAGGGCGCAGAGCGCCTGGCGGGTGGTCATGCTTGTTCCCCTCGCAGGTAGTGCGCGCGGAAGCTCTCGCGCCCCCGCAACAGCGCCATCTTCACGGCGTCGCGCGAAAGGCCCAGCACCTGGCCGACCTCCTCGCACGAAAGGCCATAGACCTCGTGCAGCACCAGCGCGGCGCGCTGCTTCGGCGTCAGCCGCGCGAGCGTCTGCCGCACGGCATCGCGTTCGGCCACGTGGCGACCCGGATCGCTCGCGCCGGGTTCGTCCTCGGTCAGCGGCACGGCGGAGCGGGCGGCGTGGCGGCGCAGATGTGTCAGCGCCAGGTTCGTCGCCACGCGAAAGAGCCACGGCCCGGCGTCGCGCTCCCCACTGATCGCGGTGAAATGTTGCCAGGCGCGCAGAAACGTTTCTTGCGCCAGGTCAAACGCGCTCTGCTCGTCGCCCGTCATGCGCCAGAGGTAGCCAAAGATTTTGCGCTCGTAGCGCCAGAACAGCGCCTCGAAGGCAGCTTCTCCCTGGCCACGCGCTGTGCCATCGCCGGCTACATCCCCCGGCTTCGCAGCGTCGCGCGTTTCAGCAGCCAGCGCCAGGCGCACCGCGCGCCACAACGGCCCACTGTCTGCACCGGCATGGTGCGCATCGGTCCATTCTATCGCCATCGCCACTCCGCCGCTCCCAGGCGCGGCCTGTGTTTTGTCCTGTCATTACCATTACTCAGCGATAATACCAGAGGTAACGGTGAAAAGGAATCTGCGCCCAAAAGTCGGCGTTGGGGCCGGCTGTGAGATCTTCACGCTATATCTTGAAATGGCGACTGATGCGCATGGTACAATAGGCAAAGGAAACGCGCGTCTTCGTTCGTTGGCACTCGCAGTTTGTGGCGAGTGCTCGCCTTTGCCGCGCTCAGCGCAGAAAGACAGAGTAGACTATGCAACCTACCGATTTGCCGCCGCAGGGGGGCGATGACGGTCTCACCACACCGGATCCCACCTATTTCAGTGATAATGCGCCCACCAGCGGCGATCTCGCCGCCACCCCATCGGGGGACGCGCCGCCTCCGCCGGCAACGACGCCCCCAGCGGTGACGGGCGGGCGCGGCCCCAATCCGCGCTTGCTGCTGCTGGCCGGAGTGGCCACGGTCGTTGTGCTGGCGCTGGTCGCTTCCGCCGTCGCCTTCGCGCGCGGCATGCTGAACCAGACGCCGACGCCCAGCGCGATCCTCACCAGCGCCGAAAACGCGCACCTGACCGATGCGACCTATACCCTCACCGATCAGTTGACGCTGGTCTACACCTCCTCGTCGTCGGGCGGCACGCCGACCACGCTGAATCTGACGGGCAATGGCAAGCTGACCAAGTCGCCCACGCGCAATGATGTCACGCTTTCGATTCCGCTGCTCGGTGCGCAGAACACCATCGAGGTCATCACCGACGGCTCCGATGTATATGCCAATATCGGCGCCCTGGCCGATCTGCTGGGTGGCAGCGGCGTGAACGTCCCCAAGGGTAAATGGATCAAGGTGCCGGCGGGCATGGCGATCCCGACGATCCTGGACTATAGCCATCTGACGAATCTGAAGCTGATCGGCACAGATACGATCAATGGCAAAGCGACCTGGCACATCCAGGGGACGCTGAGCATGCCCCACGGCGCGGGGGCGGCGACGCCGAATCCGGGCGCTTCAGCCACGGCGACCGCAGTTGCCACGCAATACGGCCTTTCGGTGCCGCCAGTGACGGAAGATCTGTGGTTCCAGCAAGGCACGTATTATCCGGCGAAGTTCGTCGTCAACTTCTCTGCCAGCGCGACGAAAGCGCCCAGCATCGGCGGATCGAAGGGCGGCAGCGCCGGTCCGGCACATGTGACCAACGCCGCCACGCTGACTTTCAGCGAGTGGAACACCGGCGCGACCGTCACCGTGCCATCACCGGATCAGGTGGTGAGCTTGCCCAGCGGCGCGTTCGGCTCCGGTTCCTAGTTCGCGGGCTGCCGCGCACATGACTAAATCGAAGCCCCCCGCCTGATATCTACCAGGCGGGGGGTTTGCGTATGAGTCAGGGGACCGCCATTCCTGTCTGTCACGCTCCCCGGAGAACCACCATTCCCCAGAACACCGGAGGACAGACATTCCTGTCTGTCACGCTCCCCGGAGAACCACCATTCCCCAGAACACCGGAGGACAGACATTCCTGTCTGTCCGGCCCCGCTGACCACCGTCTGTATCCGCGACGGATATTCACAGGGAGATGGTTTCCCCGCACGGGGCATCAGTCCATCCAGGTGGCAACCAAATCGAGCAAGTGATCGACATCGAACGGTTTATCCAACGAGGCGTCTGCGCCCATCTCGCGGGCGCGATGGCGCGCTGCGCCGCTGGCAGTCAGCAGGACGATATGGATGTTGTCGCGCAGGCCGCGTGTCTCAAGTTCGTGAATGAAGGTTGCGCCGTTCATTACCGGCATCATGTAGTCCAACAACACCAGCGACGGCTGGACCTGCTGGACTTTTTCCAGAGCCTCCGCGCCATTTGACGCCGTCACAACCTTATAGCCTTCGTCTTCGAGCACAATGCACAACACTTCCTGCACGTCGTGGTTGTCCTCAACGATCATCACCGGTTTTTGCATCTCGTTGCCTCCTGCACCGTTGGAATGGTCTGGCCACCGCGTGCCATCCTTGCAATCGCCCGAAAAAGTTCGTGTCTTTGTCTCCTAAAGCATAAATCTTGCCCGAAAGACGGTGAACAGCGTCGCACTGCTCCAAACACGATTCTTCGTGTTCCTGCGACTTCTCCGCGCCCTGCATGTCATTTAAGCCTCGTCGCCCTCCCGCGCCAGCCACCGACAGGAAAAACGGTAGTCGGCTTACACCGCTTCCTAGGCCACGCGCATACGTATCGCGTTTGCCTGGCGCACCGTGAGGCAAGCCTCTCTGCATACCCATAATTATCGTGCAATGCAATTCGATTGAGAATCGATATCTTCTTAGCAGTTCTACCTTATATCTCTCACGAAATTACGCGAATTGATCGTGCAAACTATTGCATTATTTTTATGGGCATTCTATAATGAATAACGGGATGGAGTGTCAGCACAGCCATAAAATCCGTGGAATATACACGCTACGGTTTTATGACTGCGTGTTCTACCATGTGTGGCACACGTTGTTCGCTCAATCTATTTTGCAAGCATGTGACCCTAGAATTACGAGGAGAGCCGTGATGACCGAAGAATACGTGCAGTCACCGGGATTGGGCGACCGCTTGCGCGAAGCGCGCATGCGCGAGGGTATGACCCAGGGCGAACTGGCTGGCACTGATTACAGCGTCAGTTACATTTCCGCCGTCGAACGCAACAAGATCCGCCCCAGCTTGCGGGCGTTGGCCTGGCTGGCGAGCCGGCTGAATATGAACCTCAGCGACCTGTTGGCCGTTGATATTCCGGTCTCGACCGATTATGCCGGCGCACCTGTCGGCGATGATGAGGCGCAGTCCGCCATCGCCCAGAGTCAGATCGATATCGCTGCCCGCAACTACCAGGCCACCTATGAGCGGTTGCGCAAGATCCGCGAGGGCGTCAAATCTCCCGCGCAGCGCATCCAACTCAATCTGCTGTTCGGTGAAGCGTGCGTTGCTTTGGGCAAGGGCGACGAGGCCAAAGATGCCCTGGAACAAAACCTGATCCTCACCCGCGAGATCGATCCCGTCATGCAGGAGATCTCGCGCAACGTGCTGGGCCTGGCCTACGCGCAACTGAGCATGAACATGATGGCGCTCGAATCGCACCGGCAGTGCTTGACGGCGATCGACAGCCATATCGTGCGCGATCCCTCCTTCGAGCTGGCGGTGCTCAACAATCTGGGGGCCGATTATTTGCAACTCGGTCAGACGGATGAGGCTATCCGCACCTTCGAGCGCGCCGCCCAGTTGGGCCAGCAGATGCTCACGCCGCAGGCGTTGGCGGAACTATATTGGAAGGTCAGCGCGGACTCGCGCCACGATGGCAATCTGGCCCAGGCACAACGGTACGCCGATATGGCTGCCGAACATCTGCGCGTCTCCCAGAACCGCCAGATCTTCGCCAACATTCAGAGTAACCTTGGCCTGGCCTATGCGGAGCGCAACGACAACGACCGCGCCGAAGCCACGCTGCAACAGGCGCGCAAGGTCGCCGAAAACAACGGCGATGCCATGAGCGCCAGCACGGCGCTGGCCACGCTTTCGCGCGTGCAACTCGCCCGCAACGAAACGGATAAGGCGCTGGAATCCGCTCGCGCCGCCCTGACCAGCGCGGAGCAAGCGCAGAACAACGAGGCGCTGGGACGCGCCCACCTGGCGCTCGGTGAAGCGCTTTCCGCCGATGGCAACGGCGCGGAAGCCGATACGCACTTCTCTCAGGGGTTGGCCCTGCTTGAGAAGGCTGGTTCCCAGGTGGAATTGACCCGCGCCTATGAGCATTACGCCGACTTGCTGGCCCAGCGGGGCGACACCAAGAAGGCGTTCGAGTTTCTCAAGAAAGCGCGCCAGGCTGCCGCTGCCAGCCACTGATCGTCATCGCGTACCGGCGATGCCACCGATCAGCCATGCAACGGTGTGCCAGGCGATGCATTTGCGGAGGCGCTCTATGCGCCTCCGTGTGCTATTCCCCGCGCACATCACGCATGGAGGTTCCTCAGCATGAACGCCTTCGCGATGATCCGTTCCCTCACGCCCGCGCAACGCAATACGTTTCTGGCCAGCTTTTTAGGCTGGACGCTCGACGCCTTCGACTACTTTGTGGTAACACTGGTGGTGGTGCATATCGCGCACGACTTCCAGCAAACCATCACCGTCGTGACGCTCGCCATCACCATCACCCTCGCCATGCGCTGGCTGGGCGCGCTGATCTTCGGCTTCTTGGCTGATCGCTTCGGGCGGCGGCTGCCGCTGATGCTCGACATCCTCTTCTATTCCGTGATCGAACTACTGACCGCTTTTTCGCCGAATTTCACCGTCTTCTTCATCCTGCGCGCCCTGTTCGGCATCGGCATGGGCGGCGAGTGGGGCGTGGGCGCGGCGCTGACGATGGAGGTGCTGCCGGCGCAGGCGCGCGGCTTCTTCTCCGGCCTGTTGCAGCAAGGCTATGCGTGTGGCTATCTGCTGGCCGCGCTCGCCTTCTTCCTGGTCTATCCCCACTTTGGCTGGCGGGCGCTCTTCATCATCGGCGTGCTGCCCGCGTTGCTGGTCGTCTTCATCCGCCGCAACGTGCAGGAGTCGCCGGAATGGACGCAGCAACGCGCGGCCCGCACCGCGCCGAACACCTTTCACGGCCACCGCTGGACGGCTTTCCCGCTCTTTTTCAGCAGCGGCGGCGCGCGGCGCGAATTTGGCCGCGTGACACTGCTAGCGATATATGTCATACTTTTGATGGCGGCCTTCAACTTTATGTCGCACGGCACCCAGGATCTTTACCCGACGTTCCTGGAAACGCAGCATCATTTGTTGCCAGGCGATGTCACGATCATCGCGGTAATCTATAACATCGGCGCGATCATCGGTGGCACGCTCTTCGGCCTCTTCTCGCAACGCATCGGGCGGCGCGTCGCCATCATCATCGCCGCCTTTTTGGGCATCCTGGTGATCCCCCTGTGGGCGCTATCGTCGTCGCTGGTGCTGCTCACCGTCGGCGCGTTCCTGATGCAATTCTTCGTGCAGGGCGCGTGGGGCGTCATCCCCGCCCACCTGAACGAGATGTCGCCCAGCCGGGCGCGCGGCACCTTCCCCGGCTTCACCTACCAGATCGGCAACGTCATCTCCGCGCCCGCCGCCACACTGGAAGCCGCCTTCGCCGCCACGCACTTCAAGGTCGGTACCACGCCGGATTATGGCCGGGCGCAAGCCGTGCTGGCCGTGATCGTCTTCGTCGCCGTGATCGTCTTCACCGCGCTCGGCTGGGTGCTGGGCATCAAAGACCGGCGCAGCCAGGACTTCGCCACCATCGACAAGGCGGCATAAGCGCGGTTATTGCCCGTGGGGGCTGACGTGTTCGATGGGAGGGCGGACAGGAATGTCCGCCTCACAATTGATCTATTTTGGATCGCCGTTGGCCCGCACGGCCACCAGTTCGCCCACCGTCGTCAGCAGTTGATCGTCCTGGTAGGGCTTGATGACGTAGGCGTCTGCGCCGAGCTGGAGCGCGCGCTGCTGGTGCTTGGTGGCGGCGCGCGAGGTCAGCACGATCAGCGGGATGTGCTGATACATCGGCTGGTTGCGTAGCGCGGCCATCAGCTCATAGCCGTCCATGCGCGGCATCTCGATATCCAGCAGGATGCCCGCCGGAATGCGCTGCGCGACGACTTCCAGCGCCTCCTGGCCGTCGCGCGCCGTCAGCACGTCCCAGCCGGCGTTTTTCAGCGTAGTGCTGACGACACGGCGCACACTGGGGCTGTCATCTACCACCAGGATGTACGGCAGCGTCCGGGGCGGCCCACCCTTGCCGGGGGCGACCTGGCGTGCCGGGGTCGGCACGGGTGCCGGGCGCAACGAGACACGCCCCTCGCCCAGCGTGGCGTCGCGCAGGCCGGCCTGGCCGGGCAACACCGTGCCGGGCGGCGGAATCGTCGGCATGAAGGCATCCGGGCGCGGCGCGCGGGTCAGCATCTCCAGCGGATCAAGGATCAGCACCACCTGGCCGTTGCCCAGCACCGTCGCGCCCGATACGCTCGGCACATTTTTCAGGTGGGGGCCAAGGCTCTTGGCGACGATCTCTTGCCGGCCCGTCACCGCGTCGATCAGCAAGCCCCAGCGCCGCGCGCCGGAGTTGATCAGCAGCACCGGCGTCTTATCGTTGACCGGGCTGGCGGCCAGGTTGAGGTATGTCGCCAGGTGAACGAGCGGGTAGCGTTCGCCGCGCACCTCGATGGCCGGCACCGAACTCGTCATGCTGCGCCCGTAATAGTCCAATTGCACGATCTGTTCGACGATATTCATCGGGATGGCATAGACCTGATCGCCGGTGCGCACCAGCACCACGCGCTGGATCTGCAAGCTGATCGGCACGCTCAGGATGAAGCGTGATCCCTGGCCGGGGACGGATTCGACCTCCACATTGCCGCGCAGCCGCAACACAGTGTCGCGCACCACGTCCAGGCCGACACCGCGCCCGCCCTCTTCGGTAATCGTCTCAGCAGTGCTGAAGCCAGGCTGGAAAATCAGGTTGAGGATGTCGCGGTCGCTGAGTTGGGCATAGGCGTCGATGAGGCCGCGCTGCTGGGCGATGGTGCGGATCGTCGTGGGATTGATGCCGCGCCCGTCGTCGCGCACCGTGATGATCAACTGGTTGCTCTCATAGCGCGCATTGAGGACGATCTGGCCAGCGGGCGGCTTGCCAGCGCTGACACGCTCATCGGGCGTCTCGATGCCATGATAGATGGCGTTGCGCACGACATGCAACAGCGGCGCGGCGATGTCTTCGTAGACGCCGCGGTCGATCTCGGTGTCGTCGCCCTCGATCAGCAGATCAAAGTCTTTGCCATACTTGACGGCAACGGCGCGGACGGCGCGATAGAGGCGCGGCACCAGCGACGAAAGCGGCACCAAGCGTGCTTTCAGCAGCGAATCCTGAAAGAGCGAACTCAGGCGGTTTTCGCGCAACAGCCCGACTTCCATCTCGCGGAGCGTCGCTTCCATCTCTGTGCTGAGCGAGCCGGCGTCCACGATGCTTTCCGCCAAGCCGCGCGAGAGGCGGTGGAATTCGCTGTAATGGTCCTTTTCCAGCGGATCGAAGTCTGGGGCGGGCGGGGCATTGGGACCGCTGACCACGCCGCCGAAGCTCGGCGGGGGCAGGGCGCGGGGCGCGGGCGGCTGGCCTGGCACCGGCATGCCAGGTGGCAACACGGCGTTGCGTCGGCTCGGCAAGAAGGCCGCTTCGAACTGCGTCTCGATCTGCTGGCCGACCTCGCGTAGCCGCTCGCTCACCAGCGCGTTATCCGCGACCATGTGTGTCAACCGGCCCATGCGTTCTTCCACCACGCTGCGATTAACGATGATGTCGCCGAAGAGCGTCAGCAATTCATCCAGCTTGCGCAGGGGCAGGCGCACCGACAGATCGGCATCGGAGCGTTCGCCGGAGTTCGGCGACTCCGGGCCGGCTTCGGCTTCGTCGTCCAGTGCGCCCAGGCGCACAGCCTGGCGCGGCACCGTGCCGGAGGTTGAGGCGGCGGCGACATCCGCCGGCGTGATGGAGGGGGTCAAGAGCAGCGTTTCCCCCAACATCGCCTGGTAGCGTGGCTGCAAAGCGGCGATAATGGCCGCCGCACCGCCCTGTTCACCCGTGTCGTTCTCGATCAGCGCCTCTAAACCCTGCGCGGTATCCAGCACCAGGCTGACGACATCCGCCGTAGCGATGATCGACCCTTCGCTGATGCGATCCAGCAGATCTTCGCTCAAATGGGCGAGTTCGGCGACGACGGCGAAGCCGGTGATCGCTGCCGCGCCTTTCAACGTGTGCATGGCACGGCGCACGGCGCGGATCGCTTCCGTGTCGTCAGGCGTTCGTTCCAGGACGTTCAGCCCATTGGCGATGGTCTTCAGATGCTCTTCTGCTTCTTCGCGGAAAACTTCCAAGGTTTCCGCGTTCGGGCCGCCCTCCATCACCACGCGGCGCGGCGTGTTGGCGGGGCGCAGTGCCGCGCCAGCGAGATCGAAGCCGGGCAGCGCATTGCCGCCGCCCAGGCCGGGTGAAAGTTCCGCCAACAATTCGCGGCGCACCTCGATCTTCAATTCCTGGCGCAGCCGGCGCTCTTCGTCGCGGCGCATGTCGGCGGCGATCTCGGCGCGCACCTCGTCTTCCAATTCGCGGCGCAGTTCCTCGCGCACCGCGCGCTCGGCCTCCACCCGCGCGCCGGGCGATAGGTCGCCGGTGGTGCCGCGCCGGGCGGGCGGCGTATAGGTGAACTGGCCGACGGTCGCGGTGAAGCCACCATCGGGCGTCGCCGCTGCCGCGCTCACCGTCGCCCCCGCGAGCCGTCCGGCATTCGCCAGCGCCTGGCCCAGCAGGTCCAGCGCGTCGTCCAGTGCTTCCTGGCGGATGGTGAGACCGCGTGTGGCCTCATTCAACATATCCGTGACATGCTTGATGCGCGCCGTAACGACCCATAGCACCGAAAGCGGCAGGTAGCGGCGCACGTGGTCCGGGCTGGTGCGCAAATCGATGCCCATCGCCTGGCCGGCCCACTGTTCCAGCCGATCCAGCGCATCCTTCGAGCCATCCAAAAAGGTCATCAGTTCCGCGCGTTCGCCATCGAAACGCCGCGCCACATCGCGCAGCGTCGCCAGCGATTGCACCAGCGCGCCCGCGCCCTGCTGGACGGCCTCTTGTTCGGCCTGCACGTCTTGCCACACGGCGGTGTCGCTCAGGCGCGCGGCCTGGCCCTGCGCGGCGATAGGTGCGGCAACTGGCGCGGGTGGTGGCGCGAAAGGGGGTGGCGCAGCGGGCATAGGCATGCCGCTGGGTTGGGGCGGGCGACCGTTCGGCGGCGCGGCGCGTGGCACGGGAGGAGGCGTGCGGTCGCGGGCAAGCGGGGGCGGGGCGGCACTCCATGCAGGCGGCACGGGCGGCGCATTACGGGCCGGGGCCGGCGGCGGTGCCGCACCAGGGCCACCCAGCGCACGTGGCAGGCTCGCCGGCACATCAGCGCGATTGCCGCGCATCGCCGCGTAGTCCGCGCGATCTTGCTTGATGATTGTGCTGTCATCCGCGCCCGTGCGGGCGAGATCCATCAACTGGCGCAGGCGGGCCACGGAACGGCGCAGCAATTCTATCGAGGCTTCATTGAGCGGCGCGACCCCATCCAGCGCGTCGCCCACCAGGGCTTCCATACCGCCGGCAACGCCCGCAATGCTGCTGAGGTCCATCATCGCCGCTGAACCACCGATCGTATGCACGCGACGATAGATCTCTTCGAGCGCCTCGGCTTCCATTCCTTGCCGCTGAACGCGCTCCAGGTTCATCTCGATTTCCGGCAGGTATGCCTGCAATTCCTTGAGAAAGCTCTCCAGGATTGCTGATCGGTCGAATCCGCTCGCCATATTAATGTCACCTTTAATGTGATCGCCTGGTTCGCATGGAGGTAGGGCTTAGCGCCCGAACGGTGGTAGCGGCGGCTGGCGTGGATCGCCGTCCTCGAAGCCGTCCTGGCTGTCGCTCCACGGGTCGAAAGCCGCGCTCTGGCCGGGATGCGGGTAGCCCTGCTGCGGCGGCGCGGGTGGTGGCGGCGGCGGCGCACCGCGGTATGGCCCCGACGGTGGTCCCATCGGGCGCGGCCCCCCCTGGCGCGGCGGGTTGCCCTGCGTCGGAAAAACGCCTGTGCCACCATGCATCTGACCGGTTCCCATGCCGCCCATCTGGCCCGTCCCCATGCCAGGGGGCAGCGCGGGCAAGCCACCGGGCGGGAACGGCGCGGGATAGAAGCCACTGGCACGCGGGTCGGGCGCGCCCAACATCGGGGGCATCGGGGGCAGACCGCCACGGGCGCTGCCCAGCGTCGGCTGGGGCATCGGCTGCTGTTGCGGCGGCAACTTGAAGGTCGAAACGGAAGTGCGCAGTTGCTCGGCCAGTTCCGCCAGATAACTGACGCTGTTCGCGGTATCTTGCATCGTCGCGTTGGTTTGGCGCGTGAGATCGGCAATGCGATTCATCGCCGCCGCCACCATCTCGGAGGTTTGGCTGCGCTCGCTCGCCGCCGCCGCGATGTCTTCGATCATGCGCACCTGGTTTTCCACGGCGAAGTTGATCGCCTGCAAGGCACGACCCGCGTCGTCGGCCATGTTCGAGCCGTTGACGACCTCCGTCGTACTCTCTTCCATGGCGACGACGGCCTCTTGAGTCTCGCTCTGGATGCCCTTGACCAGCGTGACGATACGTTTCGCCGCTTCACCGGAACGCTCCGCCAACAGGCGGATCTCGTCGGCGACGACCGCGAAGCCGCGCCCATTCTCGCCTGCCATTGCGGACTGGATGGCCGCATTGAGCGCCAGCAAGTTCGTCTGCTCGGCCAGTTCTTCGATGATGCGCACGATGTCGCTGATCTCTTGCGACCGCTCGCCCAGGCGTTTGATCTTCTTGGAGGTCTCCTGCACGTTGTCGCGGATATGTTGCATGCCCTCGATGGTCTGCACCACGGCGGTCTGGCCCTCGCGCGAGCTATTCAGCGCGTCTTGGGCGGCACTGGCGCTGAGCGTGGCATTGCGGGCGGCGCTCAGGATGAAGGCTGCCAGTTCTTCCACCTGCTCGGAGGCTTGCGCCGTCTGAGCGAATTGCGTTTCCGCCGCGCGGGCCAGGTGCGCTGAGCTTTCCAGGATGCGCCGCGTCGCGCCGATAACCTGCTGGGTCGTTGACTGCACGCGGCCAACGACCTTGGCCAGCTCCTCGATCATGTAATTGAACGAATCGGCCAGCACACCCAGCGTGTCGGGCGTCACCTCGGCCTGCACGCGCAGATCGCCTTCACCGACGGCACTGACTTCGGCCAGCAGCTTTTCGATCTGGTTTTGCAGCGCCAGCGTATCCTGCGTGGCCATGCCGGTATCGTGGCCTTCCAGCAGCGCGTTCACGCTGGCGGTGAGCGTGGCGAACTCATCATTGCCGACGATCGCCAGTTTCGTGCCGGCCCCGCCTTCAGCCACTGCGCGGCAGGCGGCAGCTAATTGCAACAGATCACGACGCAGGCGGGCGCGCGTGCGGTGCCAGAGCAAGAAGACGATGAGACCGACCAGCACTGCCGCTCCCACATCCGCGCCGATAAGGATCTCTTGGTTCGTGGTCAGCGTGGCGGGTTGCAGGTGATAAAGATACCCATAGCCGCCCGCTACACCCAATAGGGCGAGGATCGGCAAGAGTAAAGAAAAAGCCAACGCTGTCGTGAACTGCGCGCCCAAGGACGCACGGCTCCGACCACGATCAGGCGCTGTCATACAAAGATTCCTCCCAATTATGTATCGGAGCGATAGCGATGTAAACTATCAGCGAAAAGCAGTTTGGCGACATCGAGCATGAAGATGCGCCGTCCGGCAATGGCGGTGACGGCGTCCACATAGGGCGCGAGCCATGGCGGCGCTTGCTGGCGCGCGACATCGCCCCCCTGTTGCTCGTCGGGCAGGGCGCGAAACTCCGCCACACCGTCTACCAAAAAACCTACGATCATATCCTTGACGCTCGCCACGAGAATACGCGAACGGGGCGTCAGGTCTTCGCGCGGCAGCCCCCAAAACTGGCGCAGATCCACGACTGAGGTGATTGCACCGCGCAGGTTCGCCACTCCCAACACCCAGGCGACGGTGTTGGGGACGAGGGTGATGTCGCCGACGCGCTCGACGCCGATGACATGCGCGGCGGGCAGCGCGATCTCGTTGCCGCCCAGCGCGATCAGCACGAACTGGGGGCCGCGTGCGGCGACCGGCGTGGTGCCGGGGGCGGGCATCTGCAAGCCCATGCGCTGGGCCAGCGCGGCCAACTCCGCTGGCTGGGGGGGCGACGCCCCATTCGCGTCATTCGCGCCAAAGGCGCGCAGCGCCTGCTGCAACATCTCGGCGTTCACCTGGCCCCCAGCGCGCTGTCCGTTATCCATCTCACCCTCCGTCAGATCAAACTGCGCACACTGGCGATGAGATCTTCGCTCTTGAAGGGCTTGGTCAGATACACATCCGCGCCCTGTTGCATCCCCCAATGGCGATCTTGCGGTGTGTTTTTGCCGCTGAGCAAGATGATCGGGATCTGCGCCAGGCCATCCATCCGTTTGAGGCGGCGACAGACCTGAAAGCCATTTTGCTTGGGCAAGACGACATCCAGCACGATGCAGTTGGGCAATTCACTGGCCGCCTTCTCGATAGCCTCATCGCCATCCACCGCCGTCACCACATTGAACCCGCTAGCCCACAGGGGGCCGGCGATCAACGACAAGTCGGTAAAGCTATCATCGACGACCAGCACCTTGGGTGCATTCACATTCACCGGCTGCATGCACAAACTCCTTTGTTATCTACCGGCACAGCGGCACGGCCTGTGTTCCAGCAGGAAGCCCATGTTTTACTCGCGTGTACGGGCCACGCCTCTGCCCTCACCCCGCCCTGTATGCGGGTGCATCCCTTAGTTCGCCGTGCGACGCACCCGTGGTTGGCTGGGCGAGGCCGAACGCTGGCGGCGCGGGGCCGCAGCCAGATGTTTGCGCACCGTCTGCACCAATTCATTCGAATCAAACGGCTTGGTCAGGTATTCGCTGGACCCCGCGAGCCGCCCGCGCATCTTATCAAAGATGCCGTCGCGCCCACTGAGCATGATGATCGGCGTCTCGCGGAAATCCGGATTCTTGCGGATGATCTGGCAGATATGATACCCGTCCATATGCGGTAAGACAATATCCAACAGGATCAGATCGGGTTGGTAATCCGACACAGCGGCGAGCGCGCCCAGTCCGTCATTCGCCGCGATGACGTTGAGCCCCTCGCGTTGCAACGTCAACTGGACGATCTTACGCACGGTGGGACTGTCATCCACAATCAACACCACTGCATCATTCATCGGTCGGCCTCTTTCCTATCGTTCGGTGGCGGCTCGCTCTACATTGCGCGGACACGGGTTCAAGCCCATCACTGGGCATTACGGTGCGGCTGGTTGGCGATGCGGCGCACCCGCTGGCGCTCCATCTCGCTGTCGATCTCCTGCGCGAACGTTTCCCACAATTCATTAAATCGGCGGCTCGCGCGTGTTGGTCCAATCTCATCGGCGATGATCATCTGGAAGGTCTCGTGCATCAGCTTATGGAAGGCTTGCGCGGCCTCCCAATAGAAGGCTTCGAGTTGGTCACCCCGCACGAGTTTATAGAGTTCCATCAGTTCGTGGTAATCTAACTGGCCGTCGTGGAAGGTGACGGCTTCAATGATGGGATATTCGCGTTGCGCGCGGCGCAGCAGCGGCAAGAACGCCATTTCCAGTTGCATATATGTCGCGGCTTGCGATTGGTTGCTATTGCGTAACGCGCGGGCAAAGGTGCTGTGGTGGCTGAGCAATTTGTTGATGCAGGTTCCCATCGTGTGAATCAACATCTGCAAGCGTTGTTCCGGCGACAGGCGCGGATCAGATTTCAATTGATTGCGGCTGACGGTCAGCGCATTCGAGATGCTCTGTTCGAGTTGGCGTTCAAGCTGGTCATTGACGACTTCCACCAGGTGATGGCTGACGAGCATCTCCACACTATGCGCGACGATGGCCTCACTCGTCAGCAAGCCGTAAGCGATGGCATAGACCGGCATCTGGCCGTTGGCCAGGAAAAGGACGCTCACATCTTCGCGCGACAGGCCCAGGTTCTGCACGTCGCCATTGAAGTCTGGTAGCCAGCGCGGCGTGCTATAGCGCGTGAGGCCGCCGGGGTTGACCTTGGCCCATTCGTCCACCATGCGGATGGCTTCCAGCAGCACGTGATCGACGCTCAGCGGCACCATCGCACTATCGGCGACCGTGACTTGGTTGTGGAACTCGAACGTGCCACGCTCCCAGCGCATCGCCCGCGCGATCTCCTGGATGATGGCGAACTCCATGCGCTGTTGCTGTTCGCCGGGGGTGATGATGCCACGTTCGACGAGCGCGGCCAGCACATACGGCAGCGAGTTTCCGACGCGCTCACGGATCTCTTGGGCGTCTTTACGATGGATGCGACGCATCAGCCGCAAGATCTCCAGCAGGTCGATCTGGCCGGGATCGCTGGCATGGAGGGCGACGATGCTGCCCTTTTTCAGATAAATATCCAGGCGCTCATGAGTGGGGCGACCATCACTATTGTCATGGGTGGCGGCGACGCTGAGTTGGCCGGTCTTGCCACCCAGCGACAGCATCTTCAAGGTCGCCTGCAACCCCAACGTTTCGAGGTCGCCGCCCAAGATTTTTTCTTGTTGCTGTGGATTCATAATGCGTCGCACTTTCCCTCTCCTACTGCCGCGCACAGGCGCAGATAGCAGGAATCGCTGGTGCTCGTCAGGACGTTGATGTTCAGTTGTCCATTCTACCACACCTGCCCAGGCAAGCCAAGAGGTTCAGGGATATTTGGTGGGAAATGCGTATCGCAGGCAAACAAAGCTTGCTTTGGCGTGAGAAAGGATGAGCGGATACTAGCACAAGAGCCACAAGCAACGCACTGTGCCTGTGGCTCCAAAGGTGGGATGTATAGGTTTCGAACCTATGGCCTCCACTGTGTGAAAGTGGCGCTCTACCACTGAGCTAACATCCCGCAACGCCCTCTTATTATATCACCCTGTTGCCCCATGTCAAGGGGCTGAACCGTATGTGCTGCACGGCCTGCCCTACGGCGTCCCCGTCGGTGTAGGCGATCCCGTCGCCGTGGGGGTGGCCGTTGGCGCGCTGGGTGTCGCGGTGGCGCTGGGTGTCGCGGTGGTGCTGGGCGTCGCGGTGGTGCTGGGCGTCGCGGTGGGGTTCGGCGCTGCCGTCGCCGCCGGCTCACTAATGTGCAGCGTCACATAGGTCTGTGGATCGACGAGGGTGCCTTTTACAGGATCAGTAAAACTCACCTCACCTGTCGGCAATGTCGAAGTATAATCGAAAACGACTGAGCCGTTACAAATAAGATTCGCCTGTGTGATTTGCTGGCACGCGGCAGCTTGCCCCGCACCCGTTACATCCGGCACCGCCACCTTGCCAGGGTTTGCGCCCAGGCTCACCTCCACTTGCACCACGCTCTGCGAGGGGAGGGTCACGGTAATGCCGGCACCTGGATCCTGGTGGATGACCGTATTCACCGGCTGTGAGCTGACGACGCCCGTTTTGTTCAGCGTCAGACCCACTGCGGCGGCATCATGCTGCGCCTGGGTATAGGTTTCGCCGACTAGTGGCGGCACCGTCGCCGTTCGCGCTGAAGCCGTCGTTTTGTTCGCGCCCAGGCCGCCGATGTGGAGGTTGAACGCCAAGAAGCAGGCGATCGCCAGGAGCAGCAGGACGGAGGCGGCGATGATGGCGGTGGTGATGCCAACCGCCGGTGAAGGCTTGTCGTCTTCTGGGCCATCGGGCGGCATGACGCCGGGCCGCGCCAGCGTGCCGGCAGCCACATCCGCGCGGGTAGGATTCTGGTTGAACGCGCCGGGCAGGTAATCGCCGCCATCATCGAAAAAGGGTTGTCCCTGGCGCGGCCCGCTGTTGCGGGGCATGGGACCGGAGCCGATGCGGGCGCTGCCCATCGGCTGGTTCGAGAACGCCGCGTCCATCCGCCCCGACGACGTGCGCGGGCGGTCGAAGGTTTCCAGCGCGTAGGCCAGCGCGTCGCCATCTTTATAGCGATCACGCGGATCTTTTTCCAGGCAGCGCATGATGATGCGTTCCAGCGCGGGCGGGATGTTCGGGTTGAAGCGGCTGGGCCGCGCGGGCGGCTCTTGGATGTGGCGCACGGCGATGGCCACGGGCGTGTCGCCGTCGAAGGGCGGATGGCCGACGAGCATCTCATACATCACCACGCCCAGCGAATACACATCCGCCGCCGGCGTGACGATCTCGCCCTGCGCCTGTTCCGGCGCGTAATATTGCACGGTGCCGAGCGTCATGCCCGTCGTCGTCAGCCGCTCGTTATCCACATCGCGGTAAAATGTGGCGATACCGAAGTCGGTCAGCTTCACCAATGCCTGGTCATTTACGAGGATGTTCTGCGGCTTCACGTCGCGGTGGACGATGCCGCGCTGGTGCGCCGCGCCCAGCGCCAGCGCCACGTCATGCGCGATCACCACCGCCCGGCGCAGATCCAGGATGCCGTTCGTCTTCAGGTAACGGCGCAGATCGGTCCCCTCGATCAGTTCCATCACGATGTAATATTCATCGTTATTGCGACCATAATCGAAGACCTGGACGATATTGGGGTGCGACAGCGCCGAGACGGCCCGCGCCTCGCGCTGGAAGCGCAGCACGAATTTAGGGTCGCTCGAATACATCTCGCGCAGGATCTTGATGGCGACCATCCGCTCCATCCGCGTGTCATGGGCGCGAAAGATCGTGGCCATGCCACCGCGCCCGATGGGATCGAGCATCTCATAGCGGTCGCCGAGCAGTTGCCGTTGCTGTTCCATGTTATCCCTCAAAAGAAGCGGGGCGCACCCGACCAGGCGCGACGCCAGCAGCCCCTTTCATTTATGCCACGAGTGTCAAACGACGCGATCAAACGACGTGCGAGCAGGCACGATCCAGCGGTTCAATTGGTAGGACGTATGCCATCTGCGCAAAGTTTCAGACACATCTGCCGCCCCCGATGATACCGCTTTTCGTTCCATATTGCAAGTGTTACCAGGGCAAGGTAGCCCAATTGGTATACTTGAGCTAAAATACTGCGTAACCCATCGCCCGCAATGGATAGAGCCAGCGCGCGGCGCTCACAGAACCGGCATGGGAGGCCTCACCTGGCTGCCGGCAGATCCACCGGCTCCGCCGGATGGGGCGCCGGCGGCGCGATGAGCCAGGCCAGGGCGCGGCGGCGCGGCGGCTTCGGCGGCAGGTGCGTGGCTGGCGTGGTCGGGTCGGGCAGGGCGCGGTCCACCGCGTCCATCAGCGCGTTCACACTCTGGGCCACGCCTTCCACCATCAGATAGCCGGAAGGCTTCACGGCGTCGCCGACGAGATACAGCCCGCGCACGCTGGTCTGCGGGATCGCATCCGCGCCCTGCACGGCGCGGTTGACGGGCCAGGCATCGTGATATTGGCTCATCGTCAGCACGCGCCACGCGCCGAACTCCGGTGGACCCAGCAAATAGGTGAGGTCCGCCAGTGCCTGTGCGCGCGCTGCCGCGATGCTCTCGCGCTCCGGTCGCCAGAGTTGGTGGGTAATGAGCAGATGTTCGCCCGGCGGGGCCAGCCGCCGGTCGCTGTTGCTCGGCTGCACCACCCCCGCGATGCGCGCCGTGTCCAGGCAATACATGATGCCCTGGTGGTCGATAAATGGCTGCTTCGTCAGCACATGCACCTTCAGCCCGGTTGCCGCGCCACCACCTCCCGCGTGGGGCGGCCATGCCTGTCCGCCGCGTTGGTCGTGGGGCGGACATTCCTGTCCGCCGAGGGCCAGCAGGGCATCCGTGGCGATGGGGCCGATGTTGCTGATAACGAGCGGGGCGCGCAAGGTGAGCGGAGTGCCGGTAGCGCGGTCGCGGGCGATGATACCCGTGGCGGCCCCATTGGTGGTCAGGATGTGGGGAACGTCGTGGTTCAGCAAGATCGTGCCGCCGGCGGCGCGGATGCGCCGTTCCAGCGCGCCGGCCACCGCCGCGCAGCCGCCGTCCACAATGCCGGGCGGCCCGTAACGGAACATGTTTTTCATCGTCGCGCAGACTTCGGGGTACGTTACCTGATCCAGATCGATGCTGAGGGCGAAGTGACTCATGCGCGCGAAAAAGAGTACCAGGTCGGGCGCGGTGGCGCTGGTGACGCCCTGCTGGGCCAGCCACGCGCGGAAGGTGAGGTCGCGCTCGGCAGGTCGTGGATTGCGCAGGAACATCTGCGCGCCCAATGCCAGGAAGCGCGCGTATTGGTGCCGCCCCAGCACCTGCGCCAGCGCCAACACGGATCGCGCGCGGAGCTGTTGCCCGCGAATGTGGAACGAGCCGAAGACCTCGGCGTCATGCACGTGATGTGGCACGCGCAGGTCGCGCAGCATCCCCGCCAGCACGCCATTGGAGCCGAAAGGCAGCATATGCACCGCGCCGGTACTCACCTGCGCGCCCTGAAACGGCTTGGCCGTAAAGCGCCCGCCCACATGCGTCAGCCGTTCCACCACGGCCACGCGCCGCCCGCGCCCCAAGAATTGCGCCGCGCTCAGCAGGCCACCTAGCCCCGCGCCGATGACGACAACATCGTAATGCTGCTCCATGTGATCCTAGCTCGCTTCCAGCAGGCGGATGAAGCCGGCCTGGGTGAAATGATGATCGGTTGTGAGTGCTTCGGTCAGTCCCAGGCGTTGCATCAGCACAAAACTGCTCATGTAATTTGTCGTTAAAAGTGTTCGATTTTGAACAACTATCTGCCTGTATACAGATACCATCGTTCGATGATTGGAGTCCTTTCGATCTAGGTAGCATGCCCATCCGGATGTGTCTACGAAAATGCTACTTTTCGTCGCCATGTTTCTTTTCCACCCCCGCGAAATAAGCATCATGGCGCTCAATCCAACCAGGATCATCACTGGCAAAAATCCCCACAAATGGGGCGAGGGGGTCGGTATAGGGATCATACCCCTCAACATACACATCATCCACATAGGTAGACGATGGTGTATCTTGTGTTTCCGAGACAATCTGCGTCGCGGCTTCGCGCAGCAGCCCTTCCGCCGACTGGCCGCGCTGGGCAGCGATGGCAACCAGGCGCGTGTAGAGATCTTCAGGTAATGTAACTCGTATATCCATCGTGATGCACTCCTTTCGCTGGCATACCTACTTTCTTCATACTATAGCACACGGGGATCGGCTCATGCGGTGATCCTGGCATCGTTTGTGGTATGCCAGGCGGTCAGGTGGGCATGTTGCTTGCCGCCGCATTGGCATGCTAGCGCGTCTTTGTTTGCGCCAAAAGGAGTTGTGTTCACATGGCTGGTTCATCGCACAAGCACCCTGGGTTGGGGCATTGGCTGCTGCACATTCGCAAGACGTTCCGCTTGATCGGCGCGCTATTGCGCGATCCACAGGTGGCGTTTATCCGCAAGTTCTTGTTTGTGGCGACCATGCTCATCTTCTGTGGCCTGCTGATCATCCCCGATTCGTTTATCGTCGCCGCGCTCGGCCTCGCGCTGCCGATCATCAGCCCGGTCGTCGGCGTGCCAGCGGGGCTGATCGACATCGCGGCGGTGGCCTTCGTCTCCTACGGCCTGTTGCGCTTCTTCCCGCGCGCTGCCGTCGAAGAACACGCCGTCGCCCTCTATGGTCCCGCGCCCGACATCAGCCCCCACACCCGCTAGCGGCGCGGCCCCACCCCCGGCCCCTCCCCATCTTTGATGGAGAGGGGAGAGCAGACATTGTACGGTAAGCGCGTTGATTGTGGGTGATCGCCTTGAATGCGGTGAGCGCGTTCGCCGCTTCTCACCCCCTCGAACTCGCCGCTCACGATCGCCGCTTGTTTCCCCCTTGAACTCGCCGCTCACGATCGCGGTCTGATCTCCCCCTCTCCATCGCCGATGGGGAGGGGGCCGGGGGGTGGGGCCGCTTTACGGCAGCAACGGCAGCGTCACGATGAAGGTTGTCCCTGTGCTTTCCTCAGAGCGCACATCGATGGTGCCATCGTGGGCTGTTACCAGTTCTTTCGTGATGAATAAGCCCAGCCCCAGGCCGTTGCGCTGCGCATCGCTGCTCTGAGCGACGCGATAGAAGCGCGTGAAGAGATGGGGCAATTGGCTGGCGGCGATGCCGGCACCGTAGTCCTGAACTTCGATCACCGCTTTGTCTACCACGCGCCGCAGACGCACGTCGAGGCGCTGGCTCTGGGGCGCGTACTTCACAGCGTTGGTCAGCAGATTGAAGATGATCTGTTCGAGCCGCACGAGGTCGCCACGCACGCGCAACGCTTCTTCCGGTGCCGATACGGTGATCTGGCGATCCGGCACGGTGAGTTGCACCGCCTCCACCGCTTGAGAGATGACCTGTTGCAACACGCAGGGGGAGTGTTGCAATTGCAGATTGCCCGTTTGCAGGCGAGCGACATCCATCAAATCACCCACCAGAATGTTCAGGTGCTGTACCTGCCGCAAGGCCACTTCGAGCTGGGGGCGCACATCGGCGCGTTGGGGGGCATCCTTGATCTTTTTCTGCGCTAATTGCAGCGCCATCTGCGCCGAGGTGAGGGGCGTGCGCAATTCATGGCTGGCGCGTGCCAGGAATTCATCTTGCAAGCGGCGCAAGCTGCGGTCGGTGATATCGCGGATCACCACCACGCCGCCTTGCGCCACACCGTTCATGATGATCGGCTGGCCGTTCGCCTCGAACCAGCGCCGCCCCCCGTCGGCGGCGAGCAAGGTGTAGACGGTGGTGAAGGTCTCGCCGCGTGCCGCACGCTGGCGCGGTTGCGCATCATGAGCTAGCGACCGCCCCTGTTCATCTGTGAAGGGCGTCGCGGTCTGCGTATCGCCGAAAAGCTGGATATAAGCCGCGTTGCTCAGCACGTGCTGACCGGCGGCGTTCACCACCAGCACCGCGTCGCCCATGCTCACCAGAATCGCCTCCAGCCGGGTGCGCTCGGCTTCGGCCGCGCGCCGCTGCTCCTCGCGCTCGCGGACCATGTCTTGCAACTCGGTGCTTCGCGCTTCCAGGTCATCGTTGGTCGCGTTCAGTTCTTCGACGGTCGCCTGTAGCTCTTCGTTCAGCGTTTCCAGTTCCTCGTTGGTCGCCTGCAACTCTTCGTTGAGGGTTTCCACCTCCTCAGCGGCGGCTTGCACCTCTTCCGTGTTGACCAGATATTCCTCATTGGCCCGATGCAATTCCAGGTTCGTCGCCGTGATTTCATGATTCGCCTCGCGCAGTTCGCGGTTGACGGCCATCAACCGCTGCACCTGGGTCGTCAGGCGCTCGATTTCCTCGTTCTGCTGTTGCACCGTCGCGGTGGTCTGGGACGCCATGATCGCCGTTTGGGGCGTGTCGGCCAGCAACGCGGCGGCGCGTTCCTGTTGCGCTTGCACTTGCGCGGTGATATCCGAGATCAACAACAGCACGCTGGCGATCACGCTGTCTTCGCTTTCGAATTGATGGGGAAAGCCCATCACTTGCAGATGGCGCATCGCCCCGGTCTCGGTTTCGATGGTCAAAACGCTGTTGGCGGGAGGCAATGCATCGTTGTTCATCGCGGCATCGATGATGGCGCGGAGGGGTTTGGACGGCACCTGCTCAGCGAGGTGCAACAGATCTTCGCCCATAGCCGGACGGTGGATCTCTAACAACTGATGGGCCATGCTATTGATGCTCTGGATGTCATAGCGGCGATCAACGACGACCACCCCAATCGGCAGATTGAAGACGAAACTGCCGAGCTTTTCCATCGAGGTACGAGCGCGCGACACATCGCGGCTGGGGGCCAGCGGCATGGAGCCGACGGGCCGCACTGGCGGCGGGCGCAGGGGGGCCATATCTTTGAACTGCCGGATGGGCATCAGCAACCGCTCGCCTTGGCGGCGATAGATTTTCAAGGTTGGATGACTGGCGGTGAAAAACTCCGTGAAAGGACTGGTCGTTTCTGCTTTGCCTAGCGCCAGGTAGCCCCCATTACGCAACGAATAGGCGAACAATTGCAACACCCGTTTTTGCAGTTCAACCGTGAAATAAATCAGGACATTGCGACACAAGATCAGATCGATGCGCGGAAAGGGCGCTCGCTGCCCCAGGTCGTGCTGCCCAAAGACAACGAGATTGCGAATGGATTTATGTACCTCGAAGTCGCTATCCACATGCTGAAAATAGCGGGCGACAAACGCTGGCTCAAGCCCCGCGACGGCAGCGGCAGAATAGATGCCGTGGCGGGCGAAGACGATCGCATCGTTATCGAGATCGGTGGCGAAGATGCGCACGGTGAATCGCTCCAAATCCTCGCCCAGCAGTTCCGCGATGAGGATGGCGAGCGAATACGCCTCCTCGCCGGTGGCACAGCCCGCCGACCACAGGCGCAACTCGTTGCCGTGCTGGCGCGCGTGCGCGATCAACTCCGGCAGGATCTGCTCGCGCAGGGCAGTGAACAGATCACGATCTCGAAAGAATTCCGTCACCTTGATCAAGAAGCTGCTGATCAGCCGGTTATATTCTTCGGGATGATGTTGCACATAGCGCCGATAAGCGGCGAGCGTGGCAGTGCCGGTCGCCACCAGGCGCCGTTGCAGCCGGCGCTGAATCGTGGGCAACTTATAGGAGGTGAAGTCCATCCCACTGCGCTCATGCACCTGTTGGAGAAAGCTCTGCAAGCTCTTGACCTCGCTAGGCAGCGCCAGGTTCATCGAGCCGGTGAGCAAGTCGTTGAGCAACGTGCCGATTTCGTTGATGTGTACGATGAAATCGACCACCGTGGGGGCCAGCGCGCGGGGCATCGACGCATATTGCGCGGTAGCGGGATCCTGGATCACGACTATGCCGCCATTGCGCTTCACTTCCAGCGCGCCGGTCGCGCCGTCTGAGCCGGTGCCGGTGAGGATGACCGCAATGAGGCCATCTCCATAAGCTTTGGCGGCGGAACTGAAAAGCAGGTTGATCGACGGCTTGGGCCGCCCTATGTGGTCGCTTGAGAGGATGAGATGCCCGTCTGCGATCTCCACGTGTCGATCCGCCGGCACCACATAGATATGGCCGTTCTGCAAGGCTTCGTGATCAAAGATGGTCTGCACCGGCAACGGACCGCGGCGCGCCAAAATCTCGCCCAGATGGCTGGGTCGCTGCGGATCGAGGTGCTGGGCGATGACGATGGGGGCGGGGAAATCCGAGGGGAGGCTGGCGACGAGGGTCGAAAGCGCCTCAATGCCGCCCGCCGATGAACCGACGACGACCAATTGGGTGAGCATCTGATCATCTGGCATACGATGTTCCTCTCTGCGTGTGCCACCACATCGCCGTCATCCACCATCTAACGGAAAAACCCGCTAGCTGCTCCATGCAGATCCATGTAACCTATCACCTGAATTATTCTCATGATGCTTCCTGTGGCTCGGTCATCTTGAAGCATTGTAACACACATGCCGAGAAGATAGCGCAAAGCCTATACCAATCAACACTGTCATCGTATGCACTAATACATCCAACGGTATGACGCGCGTGAAACATGCATCAAAACGTGCGGCCCAACGCTTGATCCCACGGCTGGGGCGCGGCGACTTGCAGAACGATCTCCTCGCGGTCGCGTATATAGAGGTAGAGGTGCGCGAAGAACTCTTCTTCAGGGAGGGGATAGGTGGGGTTGATGCAGAGGAAGCGATAGGGCCAGGGCGAAGTGACGCCCAGCGCGCAGATCACCTGAATGCGTCGGCCCACGCGCAGGCGATAGGTCAGGCCGGGGATGATCCGCGAGGGGACTTCCAGGTAGCCCTGGCGCTGGAGCCGCGCCCACAGCTCGTCGCCCAGCGTGGTGCGCGCCACCTCGCGGGCGCGCGCGTGCGCCTCGGCATAATCGGCCTCCGAGAAGCCATAGCCGGCGCTGCGCTTCGGCAGGTGGTCCCAGCGGCGTAACCACGGGCGTTCGATGTCGGCGGTGATCGGCTCCACGTTGGGCAGGCCGAAGAACCGCCGCACCCTGGCGATAAAACTAGCCACCGGCAATCGGGGCGATGATCTGATACTCCTCGACCTTGGGATCGAACGGTGCCACGTCCATCACGTGCTGGCCATCCACTTTTTTGGAGATCAGGCAGCCGTTATCGCGTGCCTCACGCAAGATGCGCTCGGCCTCCGCGACCTGGGCGCGGGCTTCCTCGGTGTCGGTGTCGGTCCACTCGACGACCTGATGACCGCGCCGGTTGGCGACGATGATGCGTCCCATGAAACGCCGTGCCTCCTGTCTGTGCCAGAAGCGAGGGGGGCGCGCGAACATACCCGATGCCCCGCGCCGTCGTTTCTCCTTTAACCATATCTCTCGCGGCCATCAGGCGTCAAGAGGCGGCCCCACCCCCCGGCCCCCTCCCCAGCGGAGATGGAGAGGGGGTGACGAGACGGCGATCGGTTGAGCGTGGGGGCGGACATTCCTGTCCGCCGTGCGGTCGCCGGGGGCGATGCCCATCGCCGCCGGCACGCCGGGGGGTGAACCCCCCGGCTCGGAAAAGGAACCCCTCCGGGCTAGGACGCTACATTCCCGATTCGCTGTTGCGGGACACGATGCATTGCGCTCCCTACATTGATCGGGTCCATGTGAGATCAGCCCGGAGGGGTTCCTTTTCCGAGCCGGGACGATTGTTACTTTCAATCGATGCTCCCGGCGAGCGGGCGCTGGGGTAATCGCTCCCGGTTCGCCGCGCTGCTGGTCTATCCGGTCAATTCGCCAATATGCTTTATGCGCTAGCCGGCGTTGCCGCTGTGCCAGCGGCCTGCCTGTGCGAGCGATAGGGTGCGCTGCATCACAGGGCGATCAAGCCTTGGCGTGCGCCGATGGTGACGGCCTCGGTGCGGCTGCCGGCGTTCAGCTTGGTGAGGATGGAGCCGACGTGGAACTTGACGGTGTGGTCGCTGATGCCGAGTTGACGCGCGATCATCTTGTTGCCCAGCCCTTCGGCCAGCATGCGTAGCACCTCGATCTCGCGGGCGGTCAGCGTTTGGCCGGTGAGGGTGGAAGGCGCGCGGACGGGGGCGGGTTGCAATGCCAGGAAGCGATTGAGCGTGGAGGCGGGCATCACGACCAGCCCGGCGGCGACGGCCTGGATGGTCGCACGGATCTCGTCTGCGGTGGCATCGCGCGGGAGGATGGCATGCACACCTGCGCCCAGCGCGGCGGTGATCCACGCGCCCTGCGGATCGTCGCTGAGGACGACCAGCGCGGGCAAGTGGGTCAGTTCGTCGTGGGGCAGGGTGTGCCAATCCAGGTCGTCGCGCGCCCAGCCCAGTTCGAGCAGCACGACCGCAGGCCGTGCCGCCTCGATGTCGCCGGCCAGCGCCGCGCCGCCGCGCGAGCGGCCCACCACCTGCACGTCCGGATCGGTGGCCACCAGCGCTTCCAATCCGGCGCGCATGATGTCTTGCGCGGCGGCGACCAGCACGTCGATCATGCCGCCACCGTCCCCGGTGTGTCGTCGGTCAGCGTCACCACCACGGTCAGCGGCTGCCCGCCCCGACTGATCGCCAGGCTGAGCGGCCCGCCTTTGAGCGCGGCTTGCAGCGCGGCAGCGAAATCGTCCGGCGCAATGAGCGGCTGACCGTTGACGCCGGTGATGCTATCACCGATGATCAGGCCGGCGCGTTCCGCCGCGCTGCCCGGCACCACACCGAAGATCAGCAGTGCCGGCGTGTGGGCGTCCAATTCCACGGGGCGCAGTGCCACGCCGAGCATAGGCCGTTCCGGGCGATGTTCCAGGAAGCGGCGGACGGCGTTGCTGGGGACGGCCAGGGCCAGCCCACCGGCGATCATGCTATTGATGCCGATCACGCGCCCCTGCGCGTCGGCCAGCGGTCCGCCGGAGTTGCCGGGGGCCAGATGCACGTCGGCCTGCACCCACGCGCGCCCGCGAGCGCCGTCTGTGGTGGTGGCATGCACGATGCCCGTCGTCAGCGCGCCGATGATCCCCAGCGGATTGCCCAGCGCCAGCACGACTTCGCCCACGCGCAGGGCGTCTGAATCGCCGAGGGGGGCCGCAGGGAGATCGGTCGCGTTGACCTTCAGTGCGGCCAGGTCGCGCTCCTCGTCGCGCTGCGTCACCTCCGCCGGCAACACGCGCCCGTCCCAGAGTTCCACTTCCGCCTGGCTGCCCAGCGCCACATGGGCATTCGTGATGATCAGGCCATCCGCCGACCAGATCACGCCCGATCCGCTGCCGGGACCACGCCCGCGCACCTGCACCGTCGCCCGGCGCAGCGCCTCCGCCACCCGCGCGACCTCGTCGCCCAATGCGGCGGTCGCCGGCTGTGCTTCAATTGCTACCATAGTGTTTGCTCGCCTTCTGTTGTCTGCGCTCTCTTATTCTAGCGCAGGATGGATGAACCGCACACAAGGGAGACGGAACGCGAGATGACGCGAAATAGCCGCGAAAAGACGCGAAATGGTTCTATATAAGTGTTTCGTGTTATTTCGCGCCGATCTCGTGGCATTTCGCGTTCCGTCATCCTCTCCGTGTTCTTCGACACCTTCGTGAACTTCGTGTCTCGTCTTGCTACGGGCGCTCGCCGACGGTCACTTGCACCGTTGTATCCGCGCCGCCGCGCACCACGCGCACGGCCACCGGCTGGCCCACGCGGTTCGGCCCCAGGATGCTCTGCACGTCGTTGGTGTCGCTGACGGGCGTGCCTTCGATGCTGAGCAGGATGTCGCCGATGAGCAGGCCACCCTTAGCCGCCGGAGAATCGTTTTCGACGGCGATGATGATCAGGCCGCCGTTCTCGCTGAGGTTCAGCGATGCTTTGAGTTGATCCGGCAGGCGCACGGGCTGCATGCTCACGCCCAGATAGCCGCGCGCGATGCGCCCCTTGGTGCTGAGCTGATCGACGACGGCGTTCACCGTGGCCGTGGGCAGCGCCACCGCGCCAGCGCGCGAGAGGTGCGAGGTGTTGATGCCGACGACCTGGCCGGCGAGGTTCACCAGCGGCCCGCCGGAAAAGCCGGGATAGAGCGTGAGGTCGGGGCGCAGGATGTGCTCGATCTGGCCGCCGCCGCTGCGTCCGCTGCCGATGGCGCTCACCACGCCGCTGCTCGCGCCCAGCGTGCCGCCGGCAAAGCCGAGGGCCAGCACCAGATGGCCGACCTTGACGGCGCTGGTGTCGCCGATCTGCGCCGGTGCGGTCTGGTTGTCGATCTTCAGGACGGCCAGATCCGTGCTGGGGTCGCGCCCGGCCAGGGTCGCCGGCACCGTCGTGCCGTCAGCCAGTGTCACGGTGATGTCGTCTTCGCGCTCGATGGTGTGATCGGCGGCGACGACCACGCCCTGCCGCCAGATGACGCCGGTGGAAGGCAAGCGCGTGCGCGCGTTCACCGAAACCAGGGCTGGTGTGGCCTGGGCCACGGCGCTCGCCAGCGTGTCCGAAAAGCCGGTCAGCGCGTTATTCGTTGGGGTTGTCATTGGGCTTCTTCCTTTTGCTGCTTGTCGCCCCTCCGTGCGAGGGGGCGCTGCATGTACGTGTCGTGTTCTTACTATGCCGCATGGCAACCCCGCGCTACATCAGCAGAAAGGCCGGCTCGGTGCCTGGACGAATGGCTAGGACACATCCTTGGAATCTCTTTGGCGCAAGGAGGGACGCCATTCCCCAATGGATGAGAGACATTTCTACCTGTCACAACGCGACGGACAGGCATGTCTGCCCCATGCTGGAACGATCGCCGTCTGCTTTCCCCTCTCCATCGCCCTGGATGGGGCCGCGTCACCCCATCCGACGGATCAGCCGCGCCCGGCGTGCCACGCGCACGATGCTGAGGTCGCGCGGGACGATGACGGGGCCGCGATAGGTCATGCGCGCCTCGCGGCGCACCTGGCCTTCCTGCGCGTAGCCGGCGGAAAGATGGACCAGCGCCAGGGCGCGGGCTGCGCCGGCGTGCGCCATCTCGCCCGCCTGGGAGGTGGTCATGTGGCCGACCTGGGCGGCGGCATCATTCTGGCCGTGCGGATAGGTCGCCTCGGCGACAAAGAGATCGGCGTCGCGCGCGATGGTGGGGATCATCGGGGCGACGCGCGTGTCGCAGGTATAGGCGAAGATGGGGCCGGCGGGGGTGGCCGTCGGCACGGCGCGCAGCCCGATGCTGGGGACGGTGTGGTCGGCGGCGATGGGCGTGACGGTGAAATCGCCGATGGTCGCGTTGGTGCCGGGCTGCAATTCGTGCAATTCCACGGCGAAGGGCCAGTGGTGCAGCGTCAGCTCGAAGGCATAGGTGCGCAATAGGTCGCGCGCCACCTGAAAGGGATGCGCGATGGCATAGACGTGCAAGGGATCGGTGCGCCCGATAATACGGAAGCTCTCAATGAGCGAGGGCAAGCCGCCGATGTGATCGATATGCGCGTGCGTGATGATGATATCGGTGACGCGGCGCGGATCGAGGCCCGCGCGCAGCAGTTGCCGGAACGGATCGCCCCCGCAATCGATCAGTGTGATGCCGGCACCGGTGGTGGCGACCAGCGCGAGCGACGTATTGGCGCGATCAACGCTCGGTAGCGCGCTGCCAGTTCCCAGGAACACCACAAACATCGCCGCCAACCCTCTTTCGCCCCAATCAAGATCATTACTTCTACAGCATAGCAGCTTCCCGTAGCGGCTGCTATGGCCTAGCCCACACATAACCTGCGCACTGCGCCACGCGCGGCACTATGATCTGCCCCTCATCCGCGTCGCCCAGCGCCTCGTAGTCACCCCGCAGGAACGCCAGCGCCGTCAGCGCCGCCGCCAGGGCATCCAGCAGATCCGCGCCGGGCGGCTCCGCATCCAGCGGTATGCCATCGATAGAGCGCGCCAGCACGTCGCGCGCCGTCAGCCGTGCCGCCCGCGTCGTCTTCGCCGGGCGCTTTCGCGGCGATCCGGCTTCTGCCGGTGGGTCTAGTTGGCGGACAGGAATGTCCGCCCCACGAGAAGATCGGCGGACAGGAATGTCCGCCCCACGACTGATCTCCCCCTCTCCATCGCCGATGGGGAGGGGGCCGGGGGGTGGGGCCGATCCCGCCAGCAGGCGCAAAGTCGCCGTCGGGAAGACCTCAATGAGCGGGAGCGCCGGCCAGGCAGCGCGCAGCCGGGCGCAGAGGACCAGCGCACGCAAGGTCAGACCACCCAGGAACGACACCGGCAGCGGTCGCACACCGATATCCCGCCAGCGCGGATCACGCTCAGCGGCGCGCGTATACACATGCGCATCCGCCGACAAGAGGGTGCCTGCCAGGGCGGCACGCACGGCAGCCGGCAGGGAGAGCGGTGCGTCGATGGCGACGACCTGGGGCGCGTGGTCGTGCAGCAGCGCCACGATGTCAGCATCTGTCGCCACGGGCCGGTGCGCTTGTACCAGATAGCGCGGAGGCGCGGGGCGTTCCGGCGCGGCCAACAGCGCCACCTCGGTCGTGCCGCGCCCGGCGGCGAGGTCGATCCCCGCGACGGTGATCATGCCTGCTCCGCCTCCAATTCGCGCAGAATCTTTTGATCCGCTTTCGTCAACGGCGTGTTGACGGCCAGCCAGGCGGCAAAAAGATCGGGTCGGCGCTGGCGCGTGCGGCGGAACGCCTCTTTGCGCCGCCAGCGTGCCACCGCGCCGTGGTTGCCGGAAAGCAGCACGTCTGGCACTGCCCAACCGCGAAACTCCGGCGGGCGCGTGTAGTGGGGGTATTCCAGCAAGCCCGCCGCGTGCGACTCTTCCACCGTCGAATCCTCGCCGCCCAAGACGCCCGGCACCAGCCGCGCCACCGCGTCCACCACCACCAACGCCGCCAGTTCGCCGCCCGTCAGCACGAAATCGCCGATGGAGATCTCGTCCGTCGCCAGGTGCGTGCGCACACGCTCATCCACGCCCTCGTAATGACCGCAGATAAAGCTCAGGCGCGGGTGCGCGCTGAGTTCGCGCGCGAGCGCTTGCGTGAAGACGCGCCCCTGCGGCGTCAGCAACACCACCGGCCCACCGGCATAAACGGCTTCGACAGCGGCGAACAGCGGTTCCGGCTTCATCACCATCCCCGCTCCGCCGCCATAGGGCGTGTCATCGCAGACGTGATGTTTATCTGTTGTCGCCGCGCGAATATCGTGAACGCCGATCTCCAGCAGGCCGCGATCCTGCGCACGCCGCAAGATGCTCGCGTCCAACGGGCCGCGCACCATCGCCGGAAAGAGCGTGAAGATGTCGATATGCATGCGTCCATGATATCTCAGCGCCGCCACTCTGTACAACTCGCCGTTTGCGCGTTTGCGCGCCACCCCCTTGACAATCGCCCGCGCTGGCACTATACTGAGTAATGTCACCAGCGGGTTTGGTGTAGTGGTCAACATGCGACTTTCCCAAAGTTGAGATCACGGGTTCGAATCCCGTAACCCGCACCCATTTAAGGTATTCCCCAGTCTGTAACAAGCATGCCATACATATTCATGTGGGATGATCTTGACTCACCCAATTTTTGGGGAGAGTCAAGATCACTGTAGTTTATTTCCCTAGGAAACGCAAGGATCGCCGCGCTCTTTTCCTTTTTCCCCAGCTACGTTCATTTGGCGCATCTTTGGCGCAGGGATAGGCACCTGCGCTCTTTTCTGCGCTGCTAATAGGGAGCTGTGCATATCCTCTTGTCCTTGGTTGGGCCGATGATCACCCTGATGTTGGATTTGCTTCACATCTTTATGCTGTAACATTTCATCTCAGGAACGTTAGGGGATATTGCTGGGCAGGGAACGGGTCTTCGTTCCCACCGCACCCATATTCCTTGCTGTGCCTGAGGTTCGGAGAAGATCGTGCGGGGCTATGGGAACGCGGGTCGGTCTATGGCAGCATTGACGATCTATTGGTGGTCGCCGTGATGGAGATGTCAGGGCGCAGTAAGTCTACGCATCACCATTCATATCCTATTTGGCAGCAGACGAAGTAAAAAGGGCATGACATAACGCTTGACGGTCTTACACAAAAATGCTATCATATTAAAAACATCTAGAAGATTACTCAGTTGTAGTAATTTTCGGCATGAACGCGCCACATAGGAGGCATCGACGATGAAGCGTGGGATGATCAGCCTGGTCTTAATGTTATCCATTGGGCTTGCAACAACCGGCCTGGCGGGTTGTGATTCGAGTTCCGTCACCCCGATCCTGGGCGACGCGGCCTTCAACATCATTAACCTTGTCCTCGACTCCCAAACGAATAAATTCGCGGTCGCAGGTGATAGCGTGCTGCTGGTGAAAGATGCGATCGCGCTCGTTTCAACGATCAACGCCAATCAAAGCCCGCCAAATAACACGGCACCGGGCATCACCCAGGTCGCAATTTTGTATGACAAAGCGGGTGTACTGGCGCAAGATGTCTATCATCTGAAAACGGGCAAGGCGGGCATCGGCATCATTTTGGAGGGCGGCAGAACCTTCGAGTCGATCTCGTCCACCAATGTCAGCATCGATGCCACCCAAACGAACAAGATCACGATTGTTCCCTTGCAGAATGCCACGACCAAGACGACCGTTTCTGCCACAAAAGGTTGGCAAAACACGGGCATCTTCCTCGAACGCGGCAAACAGTTCACCGTAAAATATCTTTCCGGATTGTGGACAACCAACAAAGGCAGCATCGGCCTCAGTGATGCCGCCGGTCAGCCCGTCCATTATCCCGGCGGCATCGTCTGCAACTGCGGTGAACCCATCCCTGGGTATTCCACGCAGGCGATGGTGGGCAAGATCGGCAACAGCCAGGGCTATATCCCCTTGCAAGTCGGCGATTCGTTTGCCGGGGTGTCGTATGACAACGATTTCCTCTATCTGCGCATCAACGAAGCCGACAGCTTCCTTTACAACAACTCCGGCTCAGTCGTTGTCGCCGTCACGACCAACAACCTTTCGTAGGTACCGTGGCGTGCAAACCGCTGTGGCTTAAGCCGAGGCGGTGTTTGACCAGCATTTACCCGGACGTGCGCAGCATGCTGCGTCCGGGAAATCATCGTCCTAGCAATGGCGAACGATGCAACATAAGGGGGCAGCATGCCTGTACAGACCAGCAGTTCATTAGCGCGCACGATTATGCGCTTGGGGAGCATCCTGGCCGTCCTCTTCGTGGCGGCCTGTGGCAGTAGCAAAGCGAAAGTGCCGCAACCTACCCCGACGCCAACGCTGCCACCCTGCACCATCGCGGCGGCAGATCTGAGCCTTGGCTCTGGTGGCACCACGAAATATACGCCTTTCAGCAATTATTCAGGGACATTACTCACAGAAAGTCCACCAGGCTTAACCCCTCTGTTGCAGGAAGCTGCGACCGCTTTTGATAATGGCAACAACCATCAGACGAAAACGGTCATTACGAGCGCTGGCGCGGGAAACTCCCTCAAAGATGTCGCGTCGGGCGCGGTCAGCATCGGCTTCTCTGATCTCTTTGCTTCGCAAAGTGGCGTCGGTGGCCTGACGGATACGCAACTTGCCGTGCAGGTGTATACCATGATCGTCAGTCTGGACTTGCAAAATAAAGTTACCGACCTATCCACCCAGCAGATCATCGACATTTTTTCAGGCCATGACACGAATTGGAATCAGGTGGGTGGTCCAAATGAAGCGATCAATGTGATCGCGCCACCGACCAATTCGGGCAGTGCGTTTACGTTCACCCATTATGTGCTGGGCAATGCGCCCGGCATGCTCAGCCAACCCACATCGGCGGTGGTCGCCAACACAGCGGATGCGGTGGTGAACGATGTCGCCAACGTGCAAGGCGCAATCGGCTACGTCCCCACGAGTTACGTGGTGAACCCCACGGAGGCAAGCAGCGTCACACCCATTTGCATCAATAGTTACAGCGCCACCGCTAAAGCCGTGGAAGCAGGCACGTATAGCTTTTGGGGCATCGAGCACGCCTATACGAAAACCGGCGGCAACAACGGTTCTGTCGCGCAGGCGTTCATCGCATTCCTCCGCAGCCCCGCATTTCAAAACAGCTACCTTGTCAGAAGCGGCTTCCTGCAACTGGGCTTGGTGCCGGTGAGCGTGCTTGAAACGCATCAAGCATCCTCATAGGGTTGTGGCCTGGCTTATTCCAATTTTGGGTACAGACGGTGGCCATCGAGGCCGGACAGACAGGAATGTCTGTCCTCCGTGGTTGTGGAGAATGGCGGTCCGCCGGGGAAGGGTGACAGACAGGAATGGCGGTCCTCCGTGGTTGTGGAGAATGGCGGTCCGCCGTTACCCATCAGGAATGGCGGTCCTCCGTTACCCATCAGGAATGTCTGCCCTCCGGTATCCATCAGGAATGTCTGTCCTCCGTGGTTGTGGAGAATGGCGGTCCTCCGTTACCCATATTGATTATCCGCAAAGGTATTACCACGTTCCGCGTTCAGTGCTATAATGGCTCTGCACCCCTCCCCCGCCGTGGGCCGAGGGGTGGTCGCCGTGCGTGCGCAACGAGGGAGGCCAGCTTGGAACCGATCATCAGCGCGGAGGACTTGAGCAAAACGTTTCGGGTGGCGCGGCGGCGCGGCGGGATCGTCGGTGGGCTGCGCAGCATCGTGGACCCAGAAGTGCGCGAGGTAGCGGCGGTGCGCAGCATCACGCTGGCGATCGCGCCCGGCGAAATGGTGGGCCTGGTGGGGCCGAACGGGGCAGGCAAAAGCACGACGATCAAGATGCTGACGGGCATCCTCACGCCCAGCGGCGGGCGGGTGCGCGTGGCCGGTCTCGTCCCCGTGCGCCAGCGGCGCGAGCTGGCGGCGCGCATCGGCGCGGTCTTCGGCCAGCGCACGCAGTTGTGGTGGGATCTCCCGTTAATCGACTCGCTGCGGCTGCTGCAATATCTTTATCGCGTGCCGGCGGCGCGCTTCACGGCCAGCCTGGATCGCCTGCGCGCGATGCTGGCGCTGGATGAATTCAGCGCGACGCCGGTGCGCCAGCTTTCCCTGGGCCAACGCATGCGCGGCGACCTGGCGGCGGCCCTGCTGCACGAGCCGGATTTACTCTTTCTGGACGAACCGACCATCGGGCTGGATGTCGTCGCCAAGGCGAACATCCGCGACTTCCTGCGCGAGATGAACCATGCGCGCGGCACGACCATCCTGCTGACCACGCATGATATGGACGACATCGAGGCGCTTTGTCCGCGCATGCTCATCATCGACCACGGGCGCAAGCTGTATGACGGCACCGTCGCGGCCATCCGCGAACGCTTCGGCGGCGAGCGACAACTGATCGCCGTGCTGGACCCCGACGCGCTGCCCGCGCTGCTCCGCACCCCGGCTGGCACCGTCGCGCTGCCAGATCTGCCGGCGGGCGTGCGCCTGACGCGCACGGAAGGGCCGCGCTTGTGGCTGAGCTTCGCCCGCGACGCCATCCCCGCCCATGAACTGATCGGCTGGCTGGGGGCGCGCTATCGCTTGCGCGATATCACCTTCGCCGAACCAGAGATCGATGATATCATCCGCCGCATCTACACGGAAGGTCTCCTGTTGGAGGACAACGTTGCGCCATAACCGCCGGGATGTATAGTTACGTCTCTGCATGCCAGGCCGCCAGCACGGCGCGTTCACGGTCGGGTGATAAGCCCGCGCCCCAGGCGTGGTCGGCGGGGCGGGTGCGGTCCCAGGCCAAGGTGGCGCTGACCGTAGCGGCGAGAGGTCGGCAGGTGAGGCCGGCGGCGATGGCACGGGCGCAGTTCACGCGGTTGAAGGCCGCCATCTCGCTCGGCACCCACAGCGGCAGGTCGGACCACGGCGCGACTCCCTGCGCCGCCAGGAAGGCCGCGTTGACCCAGGTGAAACGCGCGTCGCTACCGCTGACGGCGCGACAGGTATCCAAGAGTGCGCCGAAGGTGAGCGGAGTGACGGGGCCGGTGGCGTTGAAGATGCCCGTCCGCTGGCCTTCGACCAGGCGAAGCGTCCATTCCGCCAGATCGCGAGCGTCGATGCACTGCGCGCGGTCGGCAGGATCGTTCGGTGCAAGCACCTCGCCCCCCTGCGCGATGCGGTGCGGCCAGTAGGTGAAGCGGTCGGTGGGATCATACGGGCCGACGATGAGGCCGGGGCGGATGATCAGTGCGCGATCTGGCAGCGTTTGCGTGACGGCTTGCTCGCACAAGGCTTTCAGCGCGCCATACGTCGCGCCCGTCACTTCCTCCACTGTAGGATCGCTCAATGGCGCCAACGGCGCATCTTCGTCGGCATCCGGCGGCATGCCTTCGGCGAAGACCGAGATCGTGGAGATGAAGGTGTAGCTACCAATGTGATCGGCCAGCGCCGCCGCCGACTGGCGCACAAGGCGTGGCACATAGCCGCTGGTGTCGATGACGGCGTCCCACGTGCCGTCAGCCAGGGACGCTAAGGATGCAGTGCGGTCGCCGAGAATCTCCGTGACGCCGGCGGGAAGTTCCGCCGGGTGCTGGCCGCGATGGAAGATCGTGACGGTGTGGCCGCGCGCCTGAGCCGCTGCCACCAGATGTCGGCCCAGAAAGACCGTGCCACCGAGGATCAAGATCTGCATAGTGTCGCCTCCTATGCTATCACTGTAGCAGCACGCGGCGTGGCACGCCAAGGACAAACCCATGCGCAGAACATCAATTCACTCTGCTGAGTCGGCGGCATGCTCGTCGGCGAGCCACTTGTGGCCCCAGCGTTGGATGGCGATGAACATCTCGTGCAGATCGTGGCCCGCCGCCGTCAGCTCGTATTCCACCCGCACTGGCGAGGTGGTGAGGACGCGCCGCTCAATCAAGCCCTTCTCTTCGAGGTCGCGCAAGCGTTCCGTCAACAGCCGATCCGAGATGCCGGGGATCGCCGCCAGCAGTTCGTTGAAGCGGCGCGGGCCGCACATCAGCGTCAGGACGATGGCACCCAACCAGCGCCGCCCGATGAATTCGACGGTACGGTGAAAGGTGGGGCAAAGTGATTCAAGCTCAGTAGTTGGCGGTTCATCCTGGACCGCATGCCTGGTTTCATCGCTATGCGTCATCAGTGACCTCCTGCATATGCTCTCACGCCCTCAGTATATCACATACAGCTTACGATAGGTAGCCTGGCTACTTGACATCGGCGACAATTAAGGCTATGATGTATAGGTAACTTACACTTAGTATCCTTAAAGGAGGATCAGCGATGTCTGTCTCTTGGGGTTTGCTGCTAGTACGCCTGATCATCGGTTTCTTGCTGGTGGGGCATGGGGCGCAGAAGCTCTTCGGTTGGTTTGGTGGCGCTGGCTTTGGCAAAAGCGTCGGCATGATGCGCGCCATGCATTTTCGTCCGGCGGAGTTCTGGGCCGTGCTGGGTGGCGCGGGTGAATTCGGCGGTGGATTGCTCTTTATGGCGGGCTTCCTGTGGCCGCTTGGCCCCATCGCTATCATCGCCGCGATGCTGATGGCCATCGTGCGCTTCCACCTGCCCGGCACGCTTTTCGGTGCCAAGGGCTTCGAATATCCCTTGCTGCTGTTGCTGCTGAGCGGCATCGTGGGGTTGGTCGGACCGGGTCACTTCGCGCTCGATGTGGCGCTTCGGCTGCATCTGCCCACTACGCTGCTTTTCTGGCTCGGCCTGGTCGGTGCCGTCATCGTCGATGCCATCGGCTACTTCATCTCCGAGAGCGGCAAACAGGCGCACGCGCAGACGCAAACGCAGTCCGCCGCGCAGGGCTAGCCGCCCACCGGCGCAACGCCTCCGGCTTTTTTCACAGATACAGGAGTCGGCTTCTGAATGAAAGCGGCTCCTGTGGCATCTTTCACCGACAGAACGAACCTCTGCTGCTGAGCGTTCTATCGCTTGAAAATAATACTTGTTCTTTGGTATGATGTCTCTATCGGAATACGCAAAGAGCAGTTTTTTGTTGAAATGGGGCGACGAAACGCATTGCCACCTGCTATACTATTGAGGAACGTATCATGATGACTGTGCGCGATATCATCGCCATCATTGAGGCAGATGGTTGGTATCTCGTCGCTACTAATAGGTTCGCACCGACAGTACAAACACCCTACAAAAAAAGGTAGAGTCACCGTGCCAGGAAAAGCAAGCAATGCTGTTGCACCTGGCACTTCTGCCAGCATCTTCAAACAAGCACAGATAACAAGGAGATAATTATGCGCTACCTCATTATTATCGAGAAAGCCGGCGACACCTACAGTGCCTATTGCCCTGATCTGCCGGGCTGCATCGCTACGGGCGCAACGATTGAAGAAACCAAAGAGAGTATGCGAGAAGCCATCGCGTTTCACTTAGAAGGCATGCTGGAGGATGGTGATCCTATCCCCCAACCCTCTGATGCTGAATGGATCGATATTCCCATTGCTTCGTGATGAAACTTTCGCGCTAAGTATCCGGCTCGTGTTGCCGTCCCACATGTCTTTTATGGCCACGAACAGTCTTCAGAAAACAGCATATGTGGGTTGCGCCGAATGTTGGATGCGCTGCTGCTGCATATTTTATACTGCACTGTACGATATAGTAAAGGATGCGACCGATGCATGGCGACGCGCTCTGATACCCCCACCACGGCCCGCGCGCAGCGGGCATTTTCATTACCGCTGGTGCTGACGGCGCTGGTCTTCGCCGGCTTCAATCTGCGCACGGTGCTGCTCGAAGTGCCACCGATCCTGCCATTGATCCAGCACGATCTGGGCTTGGATTACACAGTGACGGGCCTGGTGAATTCGCTGCCGCCGCTGATCCTGGGCGCGCTGGCTTATCCCGCCGCGCTCATCATCGGGCGCGTGGGCGCGCGCGGGGCGATGGCCGTGGCGCTGGTGCTGATGACGGCCTTCGCGCTGTTGCGGGCGACCGCGCCGAACGTGGGCTGGCTCTTCGCGCTGACGGTGCTGCTGAGCGTGGGCATCGCGCTGGGCCAAACGGCGGTGCCGATGTTCATCCATGAATACTTCCCACGCTTCATCGGCCAGGTGACGGCGGCATATTCCACGGGGTTGATGGTCGGCGAGGTCGTGGCGGCGGCGCTAACGGTGCCGTTGGTGTTGCCGCTTTTTGCCGGCGGTCAGTGGCGTGCGACCTTCGTCTTTTGGAGCGTGCCGGTGCTGGTGGCCTTCGTACTCTGGCTCCTCACCGTGCCGCGCCCGCCGACCGTGACGGCGGAAGCCGCCGCAGCGGCGCTCCTGGCGCGACCAGGGCGCGTCGGCCTGCGCTCCTGGCGTGTCTGGCAAAGCAGCCTGCTCCTGGGCGGCGGCTCGCTGCTCTTTTTCGGGCTGGATACCTGGATTCCGGTCTACTACCATCACCTGGGGCGCAGCGATGGCTCGCTGGCGCTGGCCGTGCTGACCCTGGCGCAATTGCCGGCCAGCCTGGCGCTGACGGCGTGGGGCCAACACATCGCCGGTCGCCCTATCGGCTTCGTTCTGGCCGGCGGCACGGCGTCGGTGGCGCTGATCGCCTGGTTCATCGCGCCGGTCGGCTGGGATGTCGTGCTGGCGGGTATCGCTGGCGCGGCCTCGGCGGCGATCTTCATCCTGGGCCTCTCGCTGCCGCCCTATCTGGCCTCCGGCGCGGGCGTGGCGCAGGTGAGCGGTATTATGCTGGGCATCAGCTATACCCTGGCTTTCGTCGGTCCCTTCATCGGCGGCGTCCTATGGGACACGACCCACATTCCCATCACCGCGTTTATCCCCATCGCGCTTGCCTGCATCGCCACAACCGTGCTGGGCGCGTTCCTGCCGGACCTGCGGCTGCATCCTTCGGCGCAGGCAGATGGATGATGGTGGTTGACGATGCCGTCAGTAACGAGCAAAACGTTGTCGGATGATCACCGGGGGCGATGCCAGTCGTCGCACGGTCGGCGGGGACGATGAATATTTCGTCCCTATGTAACAACCATGCGAGTCTCCTCTTAAGGACACGCACCACGGTCAAACTTGTGCTATACTTGGGCAACTATCTGAACGTGGACAAGGACGCGCGGCAAGCGCGCCAGAAGGTGGAGCGCACGATGGAACCGACACGCGATGACTTACTGGCCATGTATTATCTGATGAGCCTGACGCGGGCGCTGGAAGACGCGGTGGGCGATCTCGCGCAAAAACGCCGTATCGCTGGCGCGGTATATAGCGGGCGCGGATTGGAAGCGACGACGGTGGGGGCCGCGCTGGCGCTGGAGCCGGGCGATGTGCTGGCCCCCCAGCACCGCGACCTGGGGGCGCTGCTGGCGCGCGACGTGACGCCGCGCGAGATCATGGCGCAGTGGCTGGGCCGCGCGACGGCGCTGGACGGCGGGCGCGACGGGCAGGCGCACATCGGCGAGATGGCCGCGCGGCGCATCTTGCCAGCGACCGGCCTGCCGGGGCTGGCGCTGCCGGTGGCGGCGGGCGCGGCGCTGGCCGCGCGGCACGCGGGCGAACGGCGCGTGGTGCTGGCCTTCATCGGCGACGGCGGCAGCAACACCGGCGACTTCCACGAGGCGCTCAACCTCGCTGCCACGCTGGATCTGCCGCTGATCTGCGTCATCGAGAATAATGGTTATGCGGGTGCCACCCCCACAAGCAGCCAGGTCCACATCAAGCACCTGGCCGACCGCGCGGCGGCTTACGGCATGCCGGGCCATGTGGTTGACGGCAATGATCCGCTGGCGATGCACGAAGTGACCGCGCACGCAGTGGAACGCGCCCGCGCCGGGCGCGGCCCCAGCTTGATCGAAGCCAAGACGTTTCGCATGCAGGGGCATAGCACCACGGACCAGGGCCATTACATGCCGCCCGCCGCGCTGGACGACTGGCGGCAGCGCGATCCTCTCGACCGTTTCTCCCGTCACCTGGAAAACCTGGGCTTGCTGAACGCCGCCCTGGTGCAGGAATATGCCGCGCGCATCGCCCAGACGGTGCAAGACGCCCTCACCTATGCGCAAAACTGCCCCACGCCGGACCCCGCGACGTTGACCAACCACCTCTTTGCGCCCGCCACAGCGACCACCCCACCGGACGCCGCACCCATCGGCAACGCCGCCCCTGCTGCATCAATGAATGGGATGAATGGGCAACGTGCCGCCACGAGCGTAACGCCCGATGTGACTATAAACGACGCGCCCGCCGCGAACCAGCGCGGGCCGCTGGCACCAGGCGTGGAAAGGAGCCGGGCGTGGAACTGACGCAGCCAGAAACGTCGTATGCCGACGCGGTGCGGCAGGCGCTACGCGAGGAGATGCGGCGCGATCCAACGGTGGTCATTCTGGGCGAGGATGTCGGTGAGCGACCGCATGCCAGCCCACGCGTCACCTCTGGCTTGCAGGCCGAGTTCGGGCCGGAGCGTGTCATTGATATGCCGGTGATGCAATCGGCTTTAGTGGGTGCGGCGGTCGGCGCGGCGCTCGCCGGCTTGCGACCCGTGGTGACGCTGCCGGCAGCGGACTTCCTGGCGGGCGCGTTCAACCCCATTGTTGAAGTGGCGGCGAAGATGCACTGGCGCACGGCGGGCCGGCTGCGCGTGCCGCTGGTGATCCGCTGCGCGGCGGGTGGCGGGAACCACGACGGCTCCTGGCGCTCGCAGAGTCCGGAAGGGTGGTTCGCCCATGTGCCGGGCCTCAAGATCGTCATGCCCGCGACGCCCTATGATGCCAAAGGTTTGCTGAAAGCCGCAATCCGCGACGACAACCCCGTCCTGTTCCTGGAACACAGCTATCTCTATCGGCGCACCCACGAGCCGCTGCCAGCGGAAGAATACACGCTGCCGCTCGGCCAGGCGGAGATCCGGCGCGAAGGCGCGGACCTGACGATCATCACCTATGGCGCGCAGGTCTACCACGCGGCGGAGGCGGCGGAGATGCTGGCGGGTGAGGGCATCAGCGCGGAAGTGCTTGATCTGCGCACCCTGGCTCCGCTGGACCTCACGGCGCTCACCGCATCCGTCGCGCACACGCACCGCGCGCTGATCGTCCACGAAGCCACGCTGACCGCCGGGCTGGGCGCGGAGATCGCCGCGCACCTCAGTGATCGCAGTTTCAGTGATCTGCGCGCACCGATCCTGCGTGTCGCCGCGCCCGACACACCCTACCCCGCCGCCCCCGCGCTCGAAGCCGCTTACCTGCCCGATGCCGCGCGCATCGCCGCCGCCGCCCGCACCCTCGTCGCCTATCAGTGACTCTGGGGACGAGGCGGGACGGGAACACAACAGTCATGCAAAAAGAACAGAACGTGGCCTGCTGCCGGAGCTGGCGCGGCAAGGACGCGAAAGAGGGCAGGGGGAGAGCCAGGGCGACCACAAAGGTCCGCCCCTACAGACCCAGCATGACGTGGGGCGGACAGGAATGTCCGCCGTCCCGTTCCTGCATCGTAACGATCATCGGAGGCACGCATGGTGATGCTGGTGAGAACCCGTGCAGACGGGTTTCGTGGCGGCACGCCCCACCGGCGCGGTTTCAACCGCCCGCCGTCCCTCACCGCCAATCACACGGTGGGAGCATTGATTGAAAGCTCGGTAGGGGGCGTACCCTGGTGGTTGCCCTGGTCGCTCTGGGGGTGAGACTAGTCGAGGTAATCCTTGAGGCGGCGGGCGCGGCTGGGTTGGCGCAGCTTGCGCAGTGCTTTCGCCTCGATCTGCCGGATGCGCTCGCGCGTGACTTTGAATTCGCGGCCCACTTCTTCCAGCGTGCGGCTGCGGCCATCGTCCAGACCAAAGCGCAGTTGCAGCACTTTGCGTTCACGGTCGCTCAGCGCGGTGAGCACGTCTTCGACCTGCTCTTTGAGCAACTGGTGATTGGCGGCATCGGCGGGCGCGGGGGCGGAGTGGTCTTCGATGAAGTCGCCCAGGTGGCTGTCGTCTTCCTCGCCGACGGGCGTTTCCAGACTGACGGGTTCCTGGCTGACTTTGATGATCTCGCGCACTTTTTCGGGGGAGATCTGCATCTCAATGGCGATCTCTTCGCAGGTCGGTTCGCGGCCCATCTCTTGCAAGAGGCGGCGGCTGGTGCGGATCAGCCGGTTGATGGTTTCGACCATGTGGACGGGGATGCGGATGGTGCGCGCCTGGTCGGCGATGGCGCGGGTGATCGCCTGGCGAATCCACCATGTCGCATAGGTGCTGAATTTATAGCCCTTGGTGTAATCAAATTTTTCGACGGCGCGTAGGAGGCCGATGTTACCTTCTTGGATGAGATCCAGCAGGCTCATGCCGCGCCCGATGTACTTCTTGGCGACGCTGACTACCAGGCGGAGGTTCGCTTCGGCCAGGCGGCGCTGCGCTTCTTCGCCCTCGAAGACGAGGCGGCGGTTGCGCTGGGCCTGCGGTTTCAGTTTTTCCTGGTTGCCGCGCTCCATTCGGCGCGCGAGCGCGACCTCTTCAGCGGCGGAAAGCAGCGGCACGCGCCCGATCTCGCGCAGGTACATGCGCACGGGGTCGTCCAGGCTGCTTTCAAGGTCAGCGACGGCGATGCCCAGGCTATCGGCCCCATTATCCCAACGATGGCCGCCGAGTTCCGCATCGCCATCCCACCCTTTATCGCCGACGATGATATCCGGTTCGTCTGCCGCGAAAAGTTCTGTGGGTTCGCCCAGGCCGGGGACATGCTCTTCCCCTTCGTCATCGATCTCCGGCGTCTCGATGTCATCGAGTTCGTCGCTATCTTCGAGATCGACCTGATCGGCATCATGCCAGTGGGTTTTCGCCGTCGTGGGCTTATGATCCAAGGCTGAAAATTCACCCCGTGTATGCACTGCATCTGGCAGTTTGGGGTGGCGAGACGCCGGCATATCAGCCCCCTGGTGAGTGGCAAAGCCACGATCGCGAGTACCCATCAATCATCCCTCCGCAGCAAGAAACTATCCCCCAGGCGAGGTGCGCCCGCGTGTCCCCGCCTGTCAATGTTCCTTTTCATGTCAGACTACGTTTGCACCACGTGGGTAGCATCGAGTCTGTGCCGTTCCAAGGTCAGTCGCAGCGCCTGCTCCCGTAAAGAGCGGGCAGTCTCGCGGTCCTCGCGGGCATCCGCCTCGCGCTGCAAGTAGGAAATCTCTGTGATCGCATCAGACAACCGGAGGCGTCTGAGCCGATAGGCAATCTGCTTCGCGGTCCTTGCCAGTTGGGTGCGGTCCAGGGCGGGCTGTGCCGCGCCGCTGGTGCGCGCGTGCTGGGCTGCACTCTGCAAGATCTCCGGCTCCATTGCCAGAGCGGCGTCAACGGTGGCGCGAGTGCGCGGCAGAGGTAGTGCAGCGAGCAGGGAGAAGAGTGTGCGTGTCTCCGTACCCCAAAAGTCACTTGCAGTAAGTATACCACAAGCCTCTGTAATGGCGTCGGGGTAGTTCAGCAACAAGCCGATACAGTGACTTTCCAAGGCGTAGCCTGCGCTCGCGCGCTCTTCGAGGAGGCTACCTTGCGTCAACTTGTGCAGGATCGGCGTATCTTGGGTTTGGTACTTTTCTACTATCTCATCGGTTTCTGGCATCCTTGCCCCAGGACTATTCTGGATCACATTTTGCCGCCGGTACCGGCGGAAATCCTCTAGGGTGCTGCGTTCATCGATACGCAAGAGACTGGCCAATTGACGAATATACGCTTCTTGCTTGGCGCGGTCGGCGACAGCGGCCAGCACTTTAAAGATACGATTTTTCGCCTCGATCTGATCGGTCGGCGCTTTCAAATCCAGGCCCAGCAACAGGCGATCAAAGTAAAAATCGATCAGCGGCAACGCCTGTTTGAGCGCCGCAGCCCAGGCGGGCGGATCGGCGCGAATGAACTCGTCGGGGTCCACGCCGTCGGGCAAGTGCAGGACGCGGATCTCCGCGTTCACCTGCTCCTCGAAGCGCACCATGCCGGCGGGGAGTTCGTTCTTACGCTTGCCCCTGGCGCGCGGCGCTTTGTCGTCGGCGGGCATCGGCACCGGCACCAGTTCGCGGTCGAAACCCTCCTGCGCGTTTTGAATGGCGTTCAGTGTGGCGGCCTCGCCGGCGGGGTCAGGGTCCAGCGCCAACACCAGGCGGTGCGTCAGCTTCTTGATCACCTGCACATGCTTGATCGTGATGGCGCTGCCGATGCAGGCGACGGTGTTATGATAGCCATATTGGTGGGCCATCAGTGCATCGACATAGCCTTCGACGATCACCACTTCATCCTGCTTGCGGATGGCCTCGCGGGCGAGATCCATGCCGTATAGCGTCGCGCTTTTGTCGAAAAGGAGCGTCTGGGGGGTGTTGAGGTATTTGGGCGTGCCGCCGCCCAGTTCGCGCCCACCGAAGCCGATGGTTTGGCCACGTCCGTCGCGGATGGGGAAGATCACGCGGTTGCGAAAATAATCATAGGTGCCGGCGCGTTCGCCCTCGCGCCGCCGCGAGAAACCGGCCTCGACGATCTCGTCCTCGCTATAGCCTTGATCGAGCAGATAGCGCGTCAGTTGGTCGCCTTCCGGCGCGAAGCCCAGGCGGAACTGCGTGATGGTCTCGTTGCTGATGCCACGCGATTGCAGGTAGGCACGCGCATACTGGGCCGCGTGCGCCGTGAGCAGTTGGTGATGGTACCAGACGGCGGCGGCGTCGTTCAGGGTGCGCAGCCGCGCTTTGACATGGCTCTGTGCCGACGACTCGTGCGAGCTTTCATCCCCGCTCAGCGCGACGCCAGCCTTTTCGGCGAGTTGCACCAGTGTGTCGCGGAAGTCCAGCCCCTGGTGGCGCTGCACGAAGGTGAAGATGTCGCCGCCCTCGTTACAGCCGAAACAGCGCCAGGTCTTGCGGTCGGGATTGACGTAAAAGGACGGCGTGCGCTCGTTGTGGAACGGACACAGACCCTTATAGTCTTTGCCCGCCCGTTTCAACGCGACGACCGCGCCGATCTCGTTTACGATATCGAGCTTCTCTTTGATCTGCTCGATGATCCCGTGCGCCATAACAGAACGACCTTTGACCAAGGATGCCACAAACGGGCCGCACTGCGCCTGATCTTACCCGCCTTGTTTTACTTTAACGAATGAGATCGCCGAAAGTAGCCCAAATTGGTGAATATTTCCGTTGCATTTTCGCATATTTCCCGTATGCGGCGCAATTGTTGGCGAGTACCACCGCGTGTGTGAATCCGGTGACGCCCGCTAGTGTCTCTTTATCGCAGGCGAATTTTGCCATCCTATCTATGACACAGCGCCAAGATCGGCTATGATAGAGGCAACGACATCACGAGGAAGCGGGCAGTGGAAAGCGGTGAGCGATGAGTACAAATAACCATGACGATATCGAGCAGGCAGATACGCAGGAGCGCCCGGCGGCGCAACGCATGCGCATTTTAGTTTCCGGTGGCGGCACAGGCGGGCATATCTATCCCGCGCTGGCGGTGGCGCGCGAGTTGCAGCAGCACTACGGCGCGGAGATCCTCTACCTGGGCGACGCGGACGGGCTGGAAACACGCCTGGTGCCGGAGGCCGGCTTCCCGCTGGTGACGGTCCACGCCGGGCGCTTGCACCGCTATTGGTCGGCGCGCACGGTGCGCGACCTGGCGCGCGTGCCGGTTGGCTTCGTGGAGGCGCAGCGGCATCTGCGGACCTTCGGGCCACACGCCGTCTTTACCAGCGGCGGCTATGTGGCCGTGCCTGCCGGAGTGGCCGCGCGCCGGCTGGGCGTGCCACTGCTGATTCACCAGCAAGACGTACCGCCCAACCTGGCGAACCGCATTCTGCGACCAGTGGCGAATCGCATCTCTGTCTCGTTCGAGGCATCGCTGCCGTTTTTCCCCAAGGACCGCACGCGCCTGTTGGGGAATCCTGTGCGGGAAGAGGTGCTGGCCGTGGCGGGGTCCGACCCACGGGTGCAGAAACGCGCGTTGGGCTTTTCGCCGGCTTTCCCACTGCTGGTGGTGACGGGCGGCAGCCAGGGCGCGCGGCATATCAACGCGGCGACCGTCGCGGCGCTGCCAAACCTGCTGGAACGCTTCCAGGTGCTGCACATCAGCGGCCAATATACTTATGACGAGACGCAGGCAGCGGCGGACGAGCAGGTGCGTGGGCTGTCGCCGCATGTGCGCGAACGCTATCGCCTGGTGGCGTACCTCAGCGCCGAGATGCCCGTCGCGCTGGCGGCGGCGGACGCCGTGATCGCGCGTGCCGGTGCGGCGACGCTGGCGGAACTGGCCGTGCTGGCCAAGCCCAGCATCCTCGTCCCACTGCCGCCGGGCTTCGGCGGCTCGCCCCAGGAAAGTAACGCGGCCACCTTCGCCAAACAGGGCGCGGCGCACGTCTTGCTAGATAAAGACATGACCGGCGCGACGCTCTTGGCCGCCGTGAGCGACCTTTTCACCGCGCCCGAAGCGCGCATCCAGATGGCTCAGGCCGCCCGCGCCTTCGCCCGCCCCCGCGCCACGCAAGATCTCGCCGCCGCCGTCGTCGGCCTGGCGCAAGCCTACATCGAGGAGCGCCGCAAGCAGATGGTGCTGAACGCGATCCAGAAAGCGTCGCGGTGACGGTGGGTGGCGGCGTGCTTTGCGGGCGCTACCCGCGTCGCCACTTTTGCCCCATTACGGCGTGGGTGAGTTCGGCGGTGTGGTCGGGTTGGCCGGCGGTGTGAGCGTCGTGGGCGCGGTGCGCGGGCGGCGGTGGATGTTGCCGCTGGCGTCAACGAATTCGTCGTAATCACGCACACGGCTGCTGCGCACGTTGCCGGTTTTGCGATCCACGACCTGCGTGGTCACGCGCACGGCGCGCACGAAACGCATCGTCCCCATCTGCGCGACGCCGTTAGGATCTATCTGGTTGGTGATGTCTTCTTCAGTGACGATCACTTCCTGGTTGCGCCGCCACAGCAACAATAGCAACAGAATGGCGAAGAGCGCCAGCAAGCCCAGCACCATCAGGCACAGCAGCCAGCCGGGGAAGGAACTATTCGCGTTGCAGAAGTTGCCGGGCAGGGGCGGGCAAGGGCCGGTATTCGTGCCGGAGCCACCCCCGCCGCCACTACCGGGCGTCCTGGTGGGGGTGGGCGTGCGGTTGGGTTCGGGGACTTGCGTGCTGCCGGGGGCCGGCGTGGCGTGGCCGGGCGTGGGCGTTGCGGTGGCATGGCCACTCGTGGGTGTCGGCGTGTCGCCAGTACCAGTGCCAGGCGTCGGTGTGCCGCCGGTGCCGGTGCCAGGCGTCGGGGTATTGCCGGTGCCGGGCGTGGGCGTCGACGCGGCGTTGCCGCTGGGATCAATGGTGAGCGTGGTCGTTGTATGCAGGGTGGGGGCCGGTGTGCCACTGCACGTCCCCGCCGGGCTGCTGGCCGTGATGATATAGTTTGTCGGGCTGCTGACCGTGGGTACGGTGAAGCTGCCGGTGATCGTGCCGGGATCGCCCTGCGATGTCAATGTCGCCAGCAGGTTCGCGCAGAGATTGCCGCCCTGTGGCCCGCCGTGGATCTCGACGACCGTGCCGCTCGGCACCCAGTTCGAGCCGCTGATGCTGACCGTGCTGCCACTGGTTGCCGTGGTCGGCGTGATGATCAGCAGGGGCGTCGCCGAGGTCAGTTCAGTGAATGAATTCGAGGACTTAACGCCGCCGGAGGGTGCGCCGGGGCCGTCGCCGCAGATCGGGTAGGTATTCGCTGTGAGGCTATTGGGCCAGGTGAAGCTGATTGTCACGGCACCGGTATTATCGACTGTCGCCGAAGCTCCGTCCACCGCTGTCGTGGTGGCACAACTGCCGGAGGCCGTGCCGATGCTGAGTTGCACCGTCGTACTTGGTACCCAGTGACTGCCCGACACAACCACCAGCGCGCCGGCAGGACCACTCGGTGGATTGGGAGAACTGATGGCCAGCGCCGGAGTGTTGCCGCCGACGCCTGATAGCGGCATGGCTTGCGCTGCGCTGTAAGGTGCTACCGCGAGTACGATGGCTCCGATGATGCCGACGACGATGCTGCCGACCCAGTGCCTCCGGGCGGCTTGTATGCTGCGCTGCTGCGCCTGCTCACGCTGCGATGTCATCCCGCCCACCCCTTGCTCGAACACGCTCCCCAACTCCTCAGCGCAACCGTGCCGGATTCAGAGCAAGTGTATCATGCGCAAGGGCCGATGTCAAAAGATCAGCACAAAATGGGTGTAGCAAAGAGTTATCAGGGAAAAATCTCCTGGTAGAACGAGCAGGGGGTAGCAAACGAAATATGATTGAGATGATTTATGCCGCACGGTCGCCGGGGACGGTACCAGTCGCCGCACGGTCGCCGGGGGCTGTTCTGTAAACACATTTGCCCCCGGCTCGGAACAGGAACCCCTCCGGGCTAGGACGCTATATGGCGGTGCGGGCGTGAAAACATGGTATACTGCGGCTGAAAGCAACAGGCGAAGGGGTAGCGGGGGCATGACGGCACAATTGCTCGATGGACGCACGCTGGCGGCAAACTTGCGACGAGAGTTACGCACGCACGCACGCACGTTCGCAGCAGAGCATGGGAGGGCGGCTTACCTGGCCTTGCTGGCGGTCGGAGACGACCAGAATGCTTTGCTCTTCGGCCAGCAGGTGATCAAGGTATGCCAGGCGCTCGGTGTGGCGTATTCCTTGACGCGCTTCGCGGCAGACGTGAGCGAGGCGGCGATCCGCGCGCAGGTGGCGCATGCTGGCAATGATCCAGCGACGGACGGCGTCGTCGTGCTGCTGCCGCTGCCGGGCGGCGTGCGCCAGCGGGTGGTGACGGAAGTGCTGGCACCGGCGAAAGACGTAGACGGCCTGGGGCCGCGCAATGCCGGCAACCTGATGTTGGGCTTTCCCAGCTTCGTGCCTGGCACCGCCGAAGCCGTGATGACGTTATTAGGGCAAACGGGGATCACGTTGCGCGGCAAACACGCGGTCATCGTGGGGCGCAGTAATGTCGGCGGCAAACCGGTGGCGCTGCAACTGTTGCGGCACGACGCCACCATCACCGTTTGCCATTCGCACACGCCTAATCTGGCGGAGATCACGCGCACGGCGGACATCCTGGTGGTGAGCGTGGGACGACCGGGGGCGCTCACCGGCGCGATGGTGCGACCGGGCGCAGTGGTGCTGGATGCTGGGATCAATCCGACGGCGCAGGGCATCGTGGGCGATGTGGATTTCGCCAGCGTGCGCGAGGTTGCCGGCTGGCTGACGCCGGTGCCGGGTGGCCTGGGACCGCTGACCCACCTGATGGTGATCCGCCATACGCTCTTGGGGCCGACACCGTAAGCGAGTTGATGGGATCGGATGCGCTTTTGGTATCGAACACGAAAGCCACGAAATGTCCACGAAGAGCACGAAAGCCACGAAAGATACGAAATTCCCACGAAGATCACGAAAGGGATGACGATATGCGACGCTTGAGCAGAGGTGCAGATTGGCGGCTGGGGAGCTATGGGATAGTAGCGGTGCTGGCGCTGACGTTTTTCGCTGCCTGTGCCAGCACTTCCACCACGACGACCGGGCAGCCGACGCCGGGGCCATTCGCGCGTGGCACGTGGGTACGACCTGCGTTCCCGACGACGAGCCAGCCGACGGTTTCCATCGTGGGCTTCGCGGATGGCGACCAGCGCGTGGGCTATGCATGTGCCGCGACGCTCATGACCAGCACGCCGACGGCGACCGGCACGCCCAGCACGGCGACGCCGACGCCGGTCAACACAACCATCCCAGCGGCAACGGCCACACCGGGCCAGCCGGGCGTGCCGACGGGCGCGGTCGTCAGCGCGTTGCTACGCACGAATGACGGTGGCCTCACATGGCAGGCGGCGACGCTGCCGAGCAGTGGGACGGGCTTGCTCTGCCCCATCTCGGCCATCGTCGCGCCCGATGTCGCTGATCCGCTGGATGTCTTCTTCCTGGCGGCGTTCGGCGACCTGAACCTGCAAGATCCGGCGAGCATCGCGCCCGGCCAGGTGCGCTTCGAACTCTGGCGCAGCCAGGATGGCGCGCAGACCTGGACCCAATTGGCCCTGCCAGTGGCGCCGAATCCTATCAACCCCGTCGTCCTCTCACCTTACCATCTGATCATCAACGTGCATGGGCAAACGCTTGTGCTTGGCTCGAATTATAGCGGCCAGAACTTCCTTTTCCGGAGCACAAACGGTGGCAAAACCTGGCAGCAGATCACCGGCATTCCACTGAAAAGCGGCACGGTCACGCAACCGGCGCGGTTGACCTTCGCCGGCTTCGCGCAGGGAGCGAACGGTGCGTTGCTGGCGCTGGTGGATAGCCCAGGTGCGCAGAGCAGCGGAGCCTATGAGATCTATCAGAGCAACGACAGCGCGCAGACCTGGAAGCTGTTGGCGAGGCCGACGCTCACCCTGCCCAGCGGCGCGACAGCACAGGCGCAACTTTTCGCCGCGCCAGGTGGTAGCACGCTCTTCATGCTAGTGCGGAGCGTGACCGACACGACCACGCCGGCCACGCCCACCGCTGCGGCAACGCCGGACGCGACACCGCCATCGGCTTCCGGCGTGCAGGTCACGTCACTGCGTTCCACTGATAATGGGGCCACCTGGACGACACTCCCCTGGCCGACCGAAACCGGCACGACCACCACGCCGGTCGGCAGCGTCAATATCGCCACGTTGGGGACGGAGTTCGCCGTGGATGCGCGGGGCGACGCCTTCATGGCACCGACCAACAGCGATCTGCCGCCGCAGCAAGATGCCAATGGGCCGTTGAGCGCGGGCTTCTTCGAAGCACCGATCAGCGCCACCGCCTGGAGTGCGGTCGCGTCGCCACTCGTCGCGCAAAATACCGCTTTCACGCTGGCCGTCTCGCTCGTACCGACGGGCGCGATCTCCGGCACACCGACTGGCACGGGTACGCCGAGCGGTACAGGTACGCCAGGGACAGCGCCGATCGGGCCGGAAACGCCCGTCCCCGGCACACCAGGCGCGACGGCGACCAGCACAGCCGCCCCCGCCGGTACGCCCACGCCGCTGCCCGGCTCCGACGGCCTGCCGACGTTGTGGACGAACTTTGGGCCGCTGGGGCAATTCACCAGCGCGCCGGACTCAGCGGGCTTCTTCCTGAACGTGCTGCCGTAGACGAGAGCGAACACGAAAGGCACGAAAGCATCACGAAAAACACGAAAGAGTGACATGGAACGCGGTAGATACGGGAAAAGGACGATCCCCCCGAAACTGCCGCGTTGTCAATTGTCACCAACTGTGGCCTAGAGCGTAGCGAGCAAGGAACACATCAGCTTTTGCAGGCGCAGATGAAGCCGGCACCGGGGAACGCAGAGAAGCGCAAGGCAGGGAGATCCTCTGTTGTGACCTGGGTCAAGCCAGCCGCCTGTACGAGGATGGCCAGATCGGTCATGCTGCTGCCGCCGGCATGAAAGTGTGCGGCGCGCCCCTGGCGTTCCTGTTTGCGCTTGAAATCGGCGATGATCAGGCGTCCGCCTGGTTTGAGGACACGTGCGATTTCAGCGAGTCCTTGGCGCTTGAGGTTCTGCCCCAGGTGATGCATCATCAGGGTTGAGAACACGACATCGAACGTCTGGTCGGGGAAGGGAATCTGCTCGATCACGCCCACCTGGAAATCAGTGGGCAAGTGGCGTTGTGTGGCTTTGGCGCGGGCGCGAGCGATTTGTTGAGTACCGGGGTCAATGCCGCAGACGTGGCCCGTGGTGCCAACGGTGCGTTGGACTTCGAGCGCCAGTGTGCCGGTGCCGCAACCCACATCCAACACCTGCGCCCCTGGCTGAAGGCCTGCCAGGGTCACAGCGCGCCGCCACATCTGCCGTAACTGGCCGCGAAACAAGAACATGTCGCTATACCATAGCGTGAGGTCGTAACGCCAGCTTTGGTTGAGGACTAATCCTTTGGTTTTGAGGGTTGTCGCATCTGATGGATCATGGTGGTGGCGGGCAAATGCATGCATAGACGTGGTTCCTTTCCGATTGACAAAGTGACCCAAATGGAACATACTGTCCCAGTTGAGAGTGCGTATCGCTTTTACTAGTGTAGTCGAATAAACGCCGTGCAACAAGGTTCAATCTGGAAGAGTTGTCTCAGATGAGACAAGGAGCGCGAAATGACTCGGCAAGTCGCTAATGTACGGGTGCGGCGCACGCAAAAACTGCTGCGTGAGGCGTTGGTTGAACTCATCGAGGAGCGTGGTTTCGATGCGCTGACCATCGGGGAGATCACCGAGCGCGCGATGGTGAGCCGCGCCGCCTTTTACCGCAACTATCAGGATAAATATGATCTGGTAGAGCAGATCTTCGAGGAAGCTATGCGCGCCCTGCTGAATGCGCTGGACGAGGTGGGGCAGCAACATCCACCGGCGGTCTGGGTAGAATTTTTCGCGCATATCGCAGCATATGATCGGCTATATCGCGCTTTGCTCGGTGGTAAGGGCAGCCCGTGGTTTGCGCGGAAGATGCGCGCTGCTTTGGCTGATATGGTCAAAGCCCTGGGGCAAGGGCCACTCAACGCGCACGCTGCCGAGCATCACTCCCACACCTTTGCGGATGATTTTGTGCCGGATGTGGTGGCTACGATGTTTGTCGAAGCTACAACCTGGTGGCTTGAAAAGGGCCGACCTTACGCGCCCAAAGAGATTGCCATGCGCACGTCCCTGCTCGCCTCCGCCATCTTCAAGGAAGCGAGTACGTGGTAGATGTGGTGGCTGGCGGAGGGACCGGGGCGACCACAAGGGTACGCCCCTACAGACGCAATGGCATCATAATTATGGGGGACGGGAGTTACGTCGAGAGGATTTCGATGAGTTTGGCGGGGTCGGCATTGCCGCCGCTGAGGACGGCGACGGTGACGGCGTTGGGCGGGAGGTCGGCGACGCCTTCGAGGAGCGCGCCCACGGTGGCCGCGCCGGAAGGTTCGACCATGAGCTTGGCGCGTTGCAGCAGGAGGCTGACGGCCTGGGCGATGGCGGGGTCGGCGACCTGAACGACGGCATCAAGGTATTGCTGGGCCAGTGCCAGGTTGATTTCCCCGACATGGGGGGCGCGTAAGCCGTCCGCGATGGTGGTGGAGGGCGGGATCTCGACGGGGTGGCCGGCGGCAAGGGCTTCGCTCATCTTGGTGGCGAGGGCGGGTTCGACGCCGATGACTCGCACGTCGGGCCGCAGGGACTTGACGGCGAGGGCGATGCCGGTGGAGATGGCTCCGCCGCCGATGGGGACGAGGACGGCTTGTACATCGGGGCGGTCTTCCAGGATTTCGAGGCCGATGGTGCCGTGGCCGGCGATGACCAGTTCGTCGTCATAGGGATGGACGAGGGTGAGGCCGCGCTCGGCGATGAGTTTGTGGCCCATCTCCCAGGATTCGACGTGGCTGGCACCGTGGCGAATGACTTCCGCGCCATAGGCCGTGGCGGCATCGGTTTTGGCGCGCGGGGCGGCGGCGGGGACGACGACGGTGCAGGGGATGCCTTCCAGGGCGGCGGCCCAGGCGAGGGACTGCGCGGTGTTGCCGGCGGAAACCGTGATGAGGCCGCGCTTGCGCTCTTCCGGCGTGAGACGCGCCAGTTTATAGAGGACGCCGCGCGGCTTGAAGGAGCCGGTCTTTTGCAGATTCTCGGCCTTCAGCCAGAGCTGCGTCGGTGGTTTGGTCATGGCCCCGATGACGTGGCTGGAAAGCAGCGGCGTGCGATGGATCTTGCCTTGTAGGAAGGTCTGGGCGTCGCGGATATCGTCGATGGTGATCACGTGGATAATGGTCTCCTTGCATGGAATGCCTTGATGCTTACAGGATAGCCGGTTTGGGGTGGGGAACGCAAGGGGGAGATTAAGGCGGAAGGGTTAATCTTCCCATGCATCGCGCTCCTCTTGGATATAGGCATCGACATCTGCGGCGGTCTTGAACAAACGATGACCTGGGAGAGCAGCGACGATATCAAGCACATGTAGTCCGGCTTGGGCAGCGTCTTCAATGGTAACGGTAACATGTGCGATGGTGCCGGGCGCGAGTTCAGGTGCGGTGATTTCGATTTTGCCATCAGGTAAAACGGTGGTGGTGAGATGAATAACTGTATTCATTATAATTATAAGCTCCTTTCGTAGATGCAAGAATGACCATTTCAGTATAGCACATTGGTGCCTTCCCCACTGGTCCTGAGAATGGCGGGACCGACGCAAATTGGGGCGATTTTGGGTAACATTTGCGAAAACGCGGCACCTTCATGTTAGGCAAACCCCATGACACGATGCAAGGATCTCTGCTGGGCAGGCGTCCCACGGTGGCGATGTGGGACGCGCGGGAGGTTTATGGTGCCGGCTGAGTGGGGTGGCGCACGTGTTCTTTCAGGTGCGCGCAGGTGAAGGCGATCTTAGACATCAGCCAGACCAGATCGCGCATCAGGTATCTGAGCAAGGTGAGATCGATGCCCTGGCCGTTGGGCAGCGTTGCCTGGGCGAGGGTGGTTTGGGCCTCGATCACGGCTGTGTGGGTAAAGCTGCCCAGATCATGCAGGGCATCGACCACATTGACGTGGGTGGGAATGAGTTGGCCATCCATCTCGACGGCGAGCATGGGGACGCAGTTGATGATCGTGTCGATCACCGTCTCGGCGGCGGATTGCAGTTCACGCACGTGCTTTTCTACCAGAATCGCCCCGTTGTGCTGCATCTTCATCCCTTGGCGTGCGAACCAGTTGCGGTGCGCTTCGGTGCGCGCGACTCGTTCGAGGAGCGCCAGGCTACGCTGTAAATTCGTAGCGACCTCGGTGGCCTCGGCAGCGGAAAGCGGACGGTTGACCACGTGCGCGCTGATCCACTGGCGAATGTTGCCCAACAGCGTTGCCGGGGTATCGCGCGGGATAAGGATCTTGAGCGCGCCACGGTGTTGCCACGCTGCCTGAAGCAGCGCGGCGAATTGTGGCAACAAGGTGTCTTCCCACCCTTGGCCGTGTTCAGGGCCGAAGGTGTTCGGGGGGGGGTTGGCGTGCATTGATGGCAAGCTCCTTTTTGGGGCTGGATTGGCGGGATCATCCCTCGGCCTGTTTTCACTATACATATCATCTGTTAAATTTGTGTTAATAATGTTAAACCAATGTTATTGCTACGAAATTTCCTGTAAAAAACGAAGCTCACATGCTTCGTTGATCAGTGTTCAATGTGTATAGTATATCACTTTTCAAAGACACATATCAAGGGAGGAAGTGGCGATGACGAAACGTAGACAACGTGTACTGAATGCGCAGCGCGTGCCAGCGCGGGCAATAGATCCCACAGCGATCAATGAGCATGGGATTACGGCCTTTACGCCGGGACAGCCGCCACCGCCGGGGCCGGGCATCGTGGCGGTGGATGGCACGCCGCGCCAGTTCACCTTCCCTGCCGGTTACAACATCGCCCAGCGACCACGGGCGACGGAGCTGACTTCCTTCGAGCTGCTGCGCCAGTTTGCGGCGCTCTATGTCGGCGTGCAGTTGTGCGAGCGTGTGTACCTGGACATCCTGGGGCGACTGGAACTCCGGGTGGTGGCGCGGGCCGGGGGGCGGGCGGATGCCGCGACGGTGCGGCGCATCGAGGATTGGCTGGCGCGACCGGACGGCGAGCGCGATCTGCGGGCCTGGCTAGGCGCGGCCACCCGCGATCTGCTGGAGATCGACGCGCTGGCGATCTATCGCCGCCGGCGACGCGACGGGCGGATCTGGGGGCTGGAACTGGTGGACGGCGCAACAATTAAGCCGCTGATTGATGCGCTGGGGCGGCGACCGGAACCGCCCGCGCCGGCCTACCAGCAGTTCGTGTGGGGCATGCCTGCCGGGCTGTATGCCAGCACCGAACTGGATTACCTGTGCGAGACGCCGCGCACCGACAGCGTGTATGGTGTGAGTCGCGTGGAGCGCGTGCTGTATTGCATCAATCAGGCGTTGCGCAAACAGACCTTTGATCTGGCGCGTTATACGGACGGCGTGGTGCCGGCGGGCATCTTGTATCCGCCCGTGAACTCGGAGTGGACGCCGGAGCAGATCGTGGAGTATGAGCAGCACTTCAACGCGATGTTGGCCGGCAACGATCAGCAGCGCATGCGGGTGAAGGTGGCCCCGCCGGGCTTCACATTCGCCGGGACGCATCCGCAGGAACCGAACGTGGCTTTCGACCAATGGCTGCTGAACATCACGGCGGCGTGCTTCGGGCTGACGATGGCGGAACTGGGCATGACGGAACAGGTGAATAAATCGAGCGGGGAAACGCAAGAGAACGTGGTGTATCGCCGCGCCGTGCGGCCCCTGGCGGACTTTTTTGCGCGCTACCTTTCGCGCGTGGTGGCGGAGGAGCTTGATCCGGGCTATGCCGTCACCTGGGGCGGCTTCGACGAGCCGGAGGATTTCGCTGCCAAGGCGCAGTCGCTGGCGCTGCTGGTGGAACGGGGGATCATTCCGCCGGAGCGGGCGCGGGAGATGTTGGGGTTATGAGGCGGCCCCATCCCCAGGACGAGTTCAAGGGGAACCAGGGCGAGTACATGTAGGGGCGTACCCTTGTCCCTACACCTCATCCGCGGATGGCGGGGGGGCGCGATGAATCGCGCCCGTACTCAGATGCGGTGGAGCAAAGATGCTCCGGGGTGGGGGTCACTGGCATTCGATGGTGACATCAGCGGAGCCGCCGTTGCTGGTGAAGTGAATGGTGAACGAGGCGACACCGGCAACGATGCCGGAGAGCTTGACGGTTTGCGAGGTACTGGCGCTCAGCGAGCCACTCGATGGCGTGATGGTAATGCCGCTGGGGCCAGTGGCGCTCCATGTGAGGGTGGAACCGCCGGTATTGGCGACGGTGATGTCGTTGGGATAGCCGCCTTGGGAGCAGAATGCGGTCGTTTTGCTGGGCCTGAGGGTCAGCACGGGCGGATTCTGTGGCACGGGGGTGGCTGTCGGCTGCTGGGGGACGGGTGTGGCTGTTGGCTGGGCGGGCGGCGTTGGCGTGGGCTGATTTGGGTTGCTAGGCTGCGGCAAGCCACCCCAGCCGATGATATCGCCGGTGGACGTGTCGAAGAGCATATAGGCGACGGAGAGGTGGATGGGCGGCACATTGGGCGGCGTGGGGAAGTCGAAGCTGCCCTGTAATTCGACGTAACCGACGTTCGTTGCGGCTTGTAGGCCAGTGGTGTAGCCTGTGAGATCCTCTACCTCGCTATTGGGGATGAAGATCTTTTGGGTGATGCTGGGCGTACCGTCTTCGCCGATGTTGGGAAAGCCGTGTCGCAGGACGAAATTGGCCATGTCATCCTGAGTGAAGGCGGGGATCTGGCCAGGCAGGGTGGGCTTGAGGCCGGGGACGCCGGGCACGATGGGTTGCTGTGTGCCGACAGCGGTGGCGACGGGTGGGGTGGTCTGGATGGTGGGCGGGGTAGCGAATGTTTGGCTCTGGTTGCCGCCATTGCCAGAGGCTGATGACGAGCCGGAGTCGCTACCAGCACTGCACGCGACAACGAAAAGCGCCAGGATGAGCGCCAGGCCTACCAGGGGCGCGGCCAAGCGCGACGTGGGTGCAGGCGCGCGGCGCGGTGAAAGTCTACGCATGGGAAATCCTCCATATTTACTTCGCGGATCATCACGATATCCTTGCAGAGTGGCGGACAGGAATGTCCGCCCCACGAGGACGACATGCTGCTCCAAGGAGCGTATTAGGCGGCTAGCGGAACGAGCCGCCGCAACAGGTGAAAAACATGATGTCGTTGACGGGATCCGTGGCCGAGGTGGTGGTCCAGTGGAAGGTCAGCGGATTCGACGTGGTATACCACCATGCGCCATAGGGCGGTGAACCGACTGCTACGGGCGGCCCACTGCCACCAGGGAAGGTCAGACTTTCGCTATCGTGATAGAAAAGGAGTGGGATGCCTGCCGCAGAGGGTCCCAGTTGGGTGGGATAAAGGTTGTTGGGATAGCCAGCCGTGATGGCGGGGAGCGAGGTGCTACCCACGACATCGCTGGTGACTTACGGCGGATCGATGGCCGTAAGGTCAGCGGTGGCACCGCTGGTGCCGTGCAGGAATTCGCCGGTTTCCACATGGGTGAGGGGGGTGGTGGGCGCTTGTAAACCGACGCTATTTGGCACTGAAACGGAGATGTGAGTTGGGGTGAATGACGCTACGGGACCACCATACCAGGCGGCGTAGCGAAACAGATAGCCATTATCGGTGCCGCTGGCGCTATAGCGTTGGATCTCGACGCCGATGCCATAGGCCGGGGAACCCAAGCTGCTAACTGGCAAGACGGGGCGATAGGTGGGGATGCCGCCGATGCCGACGCCGTAGACCAGCGTGATGCCCGGACCCAAGAACCCTTGCGACGGGTTGACATAGCCATCGTTCCAGACACCGGATTCGACCCAACTGTTGTTGTCGCTGCTGTTCATCATCAACATGTTGGCGATGTAACCCGCGCTGGCGGAAACGGCACAGGCTCCGGTGCAAGTGAGATTCGTGTTTTGGATGTAGGTATAGGCACCGTTGATGGCCGGGCTGCCAGTGAAGTCGCTACTGGCGAACGTGGCATAGGTGGCGCAATAGCTGTTGGTGAGGTTGCAGGCATAGCCGGGCGGCGTGGGGGCGGTGCTGCCGCCACAGGCGGCGACGACCAGCGCCAGGGCCATGGCCGCGGCCAGACCGAAACGATATGCGATGCGCTTTGGCATAGGATCATAATCCTTTCCGGGTAACGGCTGGGGCCGACCGACGACAGCGTTGGCACCAATCTGCCCCAGTAAAACTCTCAGATTCATAGCGCGCTATCGATCTCTGTGAACGTGAGCGCGCCAATTTTTATGGCATGCAGAAGGGAAACTATGATGAGTACACATGTTGAGGCGATCCAGCGGGTGGCGTTTGCGCCGATCACGCGCATTGATGCGGCGACGCGGGAGATCGAGGTGACGGCGACGAGCGAGGCGCTGGATGCGTTTGGGACGGTGTTCGATTATGCGGCGAGCAAGGAGGCCTTTCAGCGGTGGCTGGGGAATGTGCGCGAGATGCACGCGAACGTGGCGGTGGGCAAGCGCGTGGCGGTGATCTGCGACGACGTGGCGCGGCAGATTCGCGTGCGGCTGAAGATCTCGCGGGGGGCGGCGAGTACCTGGGAGAAGATCCTGGATGGGACGCTGTGTGGGGCGAGCATTGGGGCGGCGAACGTGGTGTGGCGCGAGGCACGCCGCGCGGACAGGGACGCGGCACCGGTGCGGGTGGCGACGGCGTATGACCTTGTCGAACTGAGCCTGGTGGATCATCCGGCGAATCCTGATTGCGTGGGCATCGCGGTGGTGCGGGGGATGGTGGCGGATGTGGGGGTGTTGGATGAGATCGAGGAGGGACGGGAACACGGAGGACACGGAGATCTCACGGAAGACACGAAAGAGGACGAAGGGACGGAACGGGAGGAAGAGGAGGCGGAACGCGAGATGACGCGAGATGGGCGCGAGATGACGCGAGATGGGCGCGAGGTGACGTGGGAGGCGGTGGCGGAAAGGGCAACGGCGGGGGAGGCGCGAGAGGCGGAGGAGGGAGCCGGAGAGATGGCGACGACTGTGATCGAGCCAGGAGGGCGGGACGTAGGACGCGCGGCGGCGGAGGCGCGGGTGCTGGCGGCGGCGCGCACGGCGGCGACGGGGGTGGCGCTGTTGCGGGGGGTGGTGGAGCGCATGGCGGCGGAACAGGCGGCGGCGCTGGATGAGGTGCGGGCGCGGTTGGCGCGCATCGAGGCGCAGCCGATGCCGGGCGGGCCGGCGCTGCGGGCGGCGGAAAAGGTGCTGGGCGTGCCGGCGGGCAATCCCACGGTGAACGTGGCGGAACGCATCGCGGCGCTGCAAGAGTTCGGCGCGGGGCGGTCGGACCAGCGGGCGCAGGTGGAACTGGCGGCGGAGATCCTGCGGCTGCAACGCGGCTGCGGGGAATAGCGGGCGAGCGACGAGATCGAACACGAGAGACGAGATCGAACACGAAAGCCACGAAAGATCCACGAAGGCCACGAAAGATGGTTGAAGCGGGATCGAACACGAAGGCCACGAAAGGGTCACGAAAAACACGAAAAGACACAAGCGGAACATGTCATTCCTGTTCCGTCTTTTACATTTCGTGACCTTCGTGAATCTTTCGTGGCTTTCGTGTTCGGAAAAATTGTACGAAAGAGGTTGGGAGCGATGGGGATCAATTTGAATGAAGAGACGATTGCGCTGTTTCGGCAGGCGCAGGAGACGCGGGCGATCAACACGACATCTGGGCTGATCGGGTATGACCTGGAAGCGCCGGCCAAGGTGATCGTGCCGGTGACGACGCCGCTGGTGAACATGTTGCCGCGCCAGCGGGGTAAGGGCATTGATGTGACGCACTGGAAGGCGATCACTAGCTTCGACACGGCGCGCAGCCTGGGGGCGCTGGCGGATGGCGCAACGCCGACGCAGGTGAGCTATGCCGTGGCGAACATGCTGAACAGCTACCAGACCATCGCGCTCTCGAACGCGGTGACGTTTCAGGCGCAGTGGCGCGGGCGCTCGCTGGAAGGCGATGTGCGGGCGCGGCGGACGGCGGAATTGCTGTATCAACTCAAGATCGTGGAGGAACGCTGGCTGGTGCAGGGATCGAGCCTGCTGATGGTGCCGCCCGCGCCGGTGGTGAGTACCTCGGCTAGCGGCGGGAGCATCGCGGCGGGGACGTATTGGGTGCAGGTGACGGCGACCAATGCGCAGGGCGAGACGCTGCCCAGCGCTCTGCCGGCGACCAGCAACGGGACGACGGCGGTGGTGACGACGAGCGGCGCGACTTCGACGATCACGCTGACGCTTTTCACGGTGCCGAACGCTGCCGGCTACAATGTGTATATCGGCGCGGGCAGCACGCCGCCGGCGAACGCGGCGATGTGGAAGCAGAACGGGCTGACGCAGACACAGCCGGCCTATGGCGCGAGCGTGCAACTGGCCAACGGCGGCACGACGACTGCCGGCGAGGTGGTGCCACCGACGATCACCGTGACGCTGACAACGGCACCGGCGACCAGCGGGACGAATCCGCCGGCGAGCAACACGGCGAAGACGCTGGTGGATGGCAGCGGCAATCCGCTGATGTTCGACGGGCTGCTGGCGCAGGCGCTGAATAACGCGACGCTGACGAACGGCGGATCGCTGGGGACGCAGGTGGCGCAGCCGGCGGCCAGCAGCGGCATCCTGGCGCTCAGCGATATCGACGCGATCCTGATGAACCTCTACCAGCAGGCGGCAGGCGATCCGGATATCATCGTGATGAACCCGATCGACAACGTGAAGCTGACGAATCTGGTGGTGGCCGCCGGGCAGATGCGCTACGTGATCGACGCGGGCAAGGCCAGCGAGGCGGCGCACGTGCTGGCCCCCTTCCGTGTGACGGCGTATCTGAACAAGGTGACGGGGCGCGAGATTCCTATCGTGCTGGACCGCTATTGCCCGATGGGGACGCTGCTCTTTTTGCCGCTGAGCCTGCCCTATCCCGTGCCGGAGATCGACCATGCCATCGAGATCGAGACGAACCAGGATTACTGGGGCATCGATTTCGCCATCACCACCTCGCAATGGCAATTTGCGAACTATGTGGATGAGACGATCAAGGTGTATTTCCTGGGCGGGCTGGGGGTGTTGCGGGGGATCGTGCCGTCGGTGTAGGGGGACGAGCGAACACGAAGAAAAAAGAAGAAAACGAAGGACGCGAAGTTAAAGAAGGATACGAAGAAGGGGCAATGGGGACGGGAACACGGATGGCACGGAAGCTGGCACGGAGGACCACGGTAAGGGCAATGATGGTAAAACCAATAGTTATGGAGCAATAATAAATGGTAGCTTGACACCTCGGCTGTTGCCAGGTATACTACGAATTATCCTTGATCGAATGAGGCGGTAAGCACAAAAAGGCGCAGCACGGGCAATGAACGCCGCAAGAGGCGCGGGACGATGACGAGCAGCGCACCTGCTTGCAATTTTTATAAATCAGGAAGTAGGTAACAGGATGAGCCAGCAGACACCGGAGGAGCAAGCGACACCGAAGCTGCAAGCGGCCCGCAGTCACGCCGTTCGTTCTTGAAGGCGGCGGCGATCACGGCGGCGACGACGGCAGCAGCCGGCGCGGCGGTCACGGCAGTCGTCGCCAGCAAGGGGCAGAACGCGGCCCACCTGATCCAGAGCTTCGGGCCGGCGCACGCGCTGGTCAGTGGCAGCACCTGCACCACACTGTATACGGGGTCTACGTCGTTCTATCAATTTGCCTACATTGACCTGGAATCGAATTCGGGGTTAGCTGGCGCGGGGGCCGATCTCATCTTCAATGGGGAAGGCACCACCAGTTCGCAGCTTCCTTTTATCGCGGCGTATAGTAGTTCTGTTGGGCTAAACGATCTGGGAAACTACTATTATCCGGCGCTGAGTTGTGCGACGCTGCAAAGCTTGAGTTATTCGACGAGTACGCAGATCAACAATTTACAGGTCGGGCGGGTCTTCGCGGTGAAAACGCGGGACGGTGATTACGCCAAATGCCAGGTTACGGCAGTGACTTTTGTCAATCCCTATTTCGACATTACCTTGGAATGGGAGACATACTAGGCGGGACGGCACCTCACTTGCGGGGCGAACTGGGCGGCGATCAGGGTGACGATGTGCGGTGCCGAGACAACCACCAGGGTACTATCCAGACGCCAATCATACGAGAGCGAGCAGTGTTGGTGTCTGAACCGCTCAGGCTTGGTGGCTCAGGAACAACGTAACACGCGGCGCGAACGCCGGCGAGAGCAACATCACCGTTTTCGTATCGCATGTAGACGGCGATGTTGCTCTTGGGAGGCATGGGACGACGGCAGGGAAGCCCGGCATGGGCAGCACGCAAAGACTGCGCTGTCGCGCCCTACTGGCGCGTCGTATGCTTCCTGGCGAGACCCGCTGACCTCACCTGCGCACGGTTCCTCAAGGATGCAGCATTCGTTCCCTTAGAAGGGGGAGATGCCATATCCATAGGGGAACAAGGCGCCGGTGCAACCATTGTTCTGGTTGCAGGGTTCCTGTGTGACTGAATTCGGCCAGGTATAGGTCAACTTACCGGTAAAACCGTAATCGCCAAACAGCACGTCGGTGATGCCTTCCCCTTCTGTAGAGCCGATCCAGGCGGCGACGAAGGCGGAAGATTGGTTCAACTGCGTGTTGATGATGATCGGGCGTCCGGAGAAGAGTATCACGATGCACTTGGTGACACGACTGCACACATCCGAGACCTCTGTCGCGTCAGTGCTGCTGAGTGCCAGCGTGTTGGTGTCCCCATTGCCCTCGGCATAGGGGGTTTCGCCCACGGCGACGATGCCGACATCTCCCGTATAATGGCCCTTTGTTTGCGTTCCCACAAAGTTCAGCTTCACCGAGGATGATAAGCCCGCTTGCTGGATCGCCTGCCAGAGCGTGGTGCCAACGGTGGTGGTGCCGCTGCCGCCTTGCCAGGTGATCGACCAGCCGCCTAGCTGATACCCCAGGTTATTCGCGTGGTCGCCGCCCACCACCAGGGTATAGCTACCGGTCTTTGATAACGGGAGCACGCTATTGTTTTTCAACAACACCAGCGACTCGCGTTCCGCCTGGCGCGCGACGGCACGATGCGCCGCTGACCCCACGTTGGGGGTATAGCTGCGATCGGTGTACGGCTGCGTGAACAGGCCCAGGGCGAACTTCGCGGTCAGGATGCGCGTGACGGCGTCATCGATGCGCGACATGGGGATGTTGCCGGCTTTGATCTCCGTATCCAGGGTGCTGATGAAGGTCTTGTACTTGTCGGGTACCATGACCATATCAATGCCTGCATTGATCGCCGTGCGCACATCGTAGTTGTAATCCGAGGAGATTTGGTCGATGGCCTGCCAGTCCGACACTACGAAACCCTGGAAGTCCAGATTGGGCGTGCCGTAGCTGTCGGTGCCGGTGCCTTTCAATTTAGTCGAGATCAGGTATTGGTTGGCGTGGTCTTTCAGCCCATTCCAACTGCTATACGAGATCATGACCGACCCGACTTTGTTGTTCACCGCCGCTTGGTAGGGCGGCAGGTCAATCGTATCCAGTTGCTGCTCGGTGATCTGGTCGTCACCTTCATTGAGGTAAGGTGAGCCCGTTCCCCAGGCGGTGTTGCCATCCCCAATGAAGTGTTTGGCCGTCGCCAGGATATTGCTGGTTCCTAATGCGCCATTCGATCCCTGGAAGCCGACAATGGCCGCAGCACCGTCGGTGCTGTTATCCGATGGCACTTCGCTGAACCCCTCGTACGTGCGCCCCCAGCGGATATCTTGCGGCGTACATACGCAGGGCGCGAAAGTCCAGCGGACACCGGTTCCCAGCACCTCGTCGCGCGTGACCTGTTCCTCCTGGGTGATCAGCGCGGGATCATGGGTCGCGCCCATCCCGATGTTATGCGGAAACAGCGTGGCACCATATACGTTGTTGTGGCCATGCACGGCGTCCGCACCATAAATGATCGGGATTCCCAAGGGGGTCTTGAGCGCGTAGCTCTGGAAATTGTCCACCATATCCGCCCATTGGGTGGCCGTTCCGCCCGCGCCATTGGGGCCGCCGCCGCCGCCACTTAACACCGACCCAATGTAGTAGGTGGTGATGTCGGAGATCGAGTTGCCCGACTGGGTGAAGGCATTCTTCTCGACCTGGGTCATCTGCCCCTCTTTTTCGGGCAGCGTCATTTTCGAGAGGCAATCACTGGGCGAAATGCAGCCAGCGGTGTACGTTGTCGCAGGCCGGCCCGCGCGCGGCTGTGCCGCCAGAGCAGGCATCACTGCTTGCACAAACACGACCAGGACAGTAAACAGGAGGGCGGTGACGACGATGACGCGCGTGGGGCGCAGCGCACCGAGGCGCGGCAGGAAGGGACGGTCAGATCGCATGCCTTTCCTCTTTCTTAGCTCGCCAGTCGATAGGGGACGTCGATATCCTCTTGCGCGGGTCCGGCAAGTACCTGGGATGGTGGCGATGCTATGTACGTCTATCGCGGGTACGTCGTTGTTCGCCCGCTTCACTGACTGGCTGTAAACAACGATACCAGAAATACGTTAGTTTGTCAAGAGGATAAACTACGATTCACGGCGATGGTGGCACGTGCTGGTGCTTCTTTTAGGATAAAGCTTCTGGCAAGCGGTGAAATGGTCGAACGAGCTTCAGTCAAAGCGGCTTGCTTAGCAGCGGAGGACGGTGCGGATACATACTACATACTTTCTTTGGCGGCAGGGCGGCTCCCGAAGATGGCGTCATGCTGCGCTACCCACGCGCGATCCTTGCCCAGCTTAAAGGCACCGATGAAGGCGGCGAGTGGATCAGCGGCGGGATCGTAGCCTTCGACGGATTCGTCATCATCAGAAGGGTGGGCGGGAGGCTCTACCTCATCAATATATTGTTCCACCAATGTGTTGATGACATCATCTGCGGTTTTGCCCTGTTGCGTGGCGATAGCTGTCAGGTGAGCATAGATATCATCAGGGAGAGCAATCATCTGGCTCATGCGTGATGGTCCTTTCTTGGCATCGGATGCCTTCACTATAGCATATGCACACGCTTATAACAAGGCAAGCTCTGTTTCTGCGTGACGCAACCGATCACGGCTCCATCTCCGGTAGCCCCAGGTTTGGCAGCGCGCCGATGATGCGCTGTGTTGCCAGGCTGACGGTGATGACCTGACCGACGAGGCGCACGATGTATTCGGGGTCGTCGCGCCGGTTGGGATCGCTGGTGATGCCGCTGCGCTTGTCGGTGGTGACTTGATATTGGTCGATGACCCATTCCAGGGCGGAACGGTTGCCCAGGCGATAGGCATACGCTTCCGGCGGGATGCCTTCCAGGCGCAGGGATTCGTTGACCTGGAGGGCGGTTTTGTCGCGGCTGAGGGTCATCTTGGTGACGCGCCAGGTGAAGGGGGCGGCGTTAGCGATGACGCGGCGCAGGGGGTAGGGTTCCGCTTGCTCGTAGCCGATGTGCAGGCGCGCGAGGGCGCTGCCGGCGGCGACAAATTGAGTGAAATCATTCATCGGCGGCTCGCCGGGGGTTAAACCCCCCGGCTCGGAAAAGGAACCCCCTACGGGGCTGGGGACGGGCGCGATCGCGGTGGGGCCGCCGACGAGCGGGATGCGCGGCAGTTCGCGTTTCAGGTTTTCGGCGTAGCGAGCGCGATAGGCGGGGTGGTGGAGGATGGCGTAGACGTAGTGGAAGATGTCGCGCTTGGTGACGGCGGGGCCATACGCGGCGCGGAATTGCGCCAGCGCCCAATCGGTGATGTTTTCCTGGCGGTTGCTACCGTCGGGGTCGTAGGTGTAGAAGGGGAAGCACTGCGCCCCTGTTCCCGCACCTGATAGATGTAAATCTGCTAACATTGAAGTTGCTAATACCATAAATGGTTTTTCAGAACCAATGCCAGTAAGACAAATTGCTTCATTTTCATGAGCTTTTGCAGTTGGAGGAAAGAAATAATTGTTGGTTCCTTGTTCATCAACAATCATATCAGCAAAATAGAGCCGCAAATTTGTATATGGACGATATAAGGATTGGCGAATTGCATTGCTATCAAATTGCATATAGCGTTCATTGCGAAGGTCGCGCTTGAGGTTGCGACTCCATTTTATTTTTTCATAATGCAAAAAATCATCAATATCTTTAGGTTTGCCTGCTCTTACCCATCGAAAAACCTCTCCGTTATAATTTTCAATGAACTGTTCTACCCGCGAGGCCAATATCTCACCATCAAAGTCATAAGCAACGCCGTCACGTGCTGTATTTACACCGAGTGAATACGTCTTGAAAATGGATGATACGTCTAGGTATTTCGCAGCTTTAGCTGTTTTCGATCCCATTGGTAGGAAAGTGGCGAATTCGGGGCGCATGCCTTCGGTCAGCCAGTTGTGGTGGTCGTCGGGTTCGAGTTCTTGCCAGTCGATATGGGTGATATCGCTCTTTTCTTCCAGATAGGCTAGTTTCGTCTCTTTGCGCCAGTCTTCAGGGACGCGGTAATACCAGAGGCCAGTGGCGGGGTTTTCGCGCTTGCGGATGGCGATGGTAATGCCGACGCCGACTTGAATACCGAATACGTTGTGCGTCGTGCCGGAGAGCTTGGGATTCTTGCGGACATTGCCATGCAAGTCGAGATGCCAAATTTGGGTGAAGTCGGCCAGGAGATGATGCCGCATGCCGTCGAAGGCGATCTGATCCAGGAAGGAATTGTTGCTGACGTAGCAGACGATGCCGTCGCGTTCGCCCAGGCGGTCGGTGGCCCAGCGGAAGAATTTGACATAGGCGTCGTAGAGCTTGGTGTTGAGCGTGGCATGGGAGTCTTTGGCGTAGGTGGATTGGATGCGGTCGTCGATCTGGTCGGGGTCGGTCTTTTTGGCTTTGCGATAGCGGCGGTTCTTGTTGTTGTCGTTCTCGTTTTCCTGGCCGACGTTATAGGGCGGGTTGCCGATGATGACCATGATCTGGGCATTCAACTCGTTTTCGACGCGCTGGGTGTTCTTTTCGGTGAAGATGGAGGATTGCACCTGGGAGCCGGTCTGGCCGGCGGTGGCGAGGGTATCCACGAAGCAGAGACCCTCGAAGGGCGCATAGGTGCCGGTGCGCTCGTAATATTTATGCTCGATATTCATGGCGGCGATGTAGTAAGGCAGCAGCATGATCTCGTTGCAAAAGAGGTCGTGGGCATATTTATAGGCCAGGTCGGGCGCGGCGATGCGGTCTAGCAGGTTGACGATGAAGTTGCCGGTGCCGGTGGCGGGGTCCAGGATCTGCACGCCACGGTCGGAGAGCGAGCGGGCGAATTCGCGCTGCAACACGGCTTCCACGCTGGCGCACATGAAGCTGACGATGGGCTGGGGGGTATAGACGATGCCGTGGGTGTCGGCTTCCTTCACGGCGAAGCCCTGGAAGAAGCGTTCATAGACGGTGTTGAGGAAATCTTGCTTTTCGGCATAGGTGGTGATGGTGCGGGCGGAGTTTTCGATGGCGACATAGAAAGGATCGAGGGCGCGCAGGAAGTCGGCGCGGTTGAAACTATGGTGCGTGAGGGCGGCGATGACGGTTTCAATCTCGTTGGCGATGACGTTGCGGCGGGTGAAATCGGGATTTTCGAAGACGGTGCGAAAGAGGCGTTCCGTCAGCAAGTGCTGGATGAGCATCTCATCAATCGCCGCCGCGCTGATGGTGGGATCGATGGCCGTTTTGCAGAGATCCCAGAAGCGGGCGAAGGCGGCGAGGAACGTGGCGTTGCGCTGGACGCGCTGCTCCTCGATCTTGGCGCGCAGACCGGCGGCGAGTTCGGGGATGCGCTCCTTGAACTGCGCGACGGCGGTGGTGAACGCTTCATAGGCCGGCTCCGTCCACGTGAAGAACGCTGCCAGCAGATCGGCGAGATCCTGCGGCTGGGCCAGATCGAAGGTGCGGGGGTCGCGGCGGTTGTTCTGGAAAAGGACGGCGTGCAGGGTGTCTTCAAAGATGATGTTGGTGGTGGGATATTTCAGGCGCAGCTTGGCCTTGATCTCGGCTTCCAGGTTGTCCGCCGGATCTTTCGCCTCCCAATAGCCGCGTGGCAGGCCGTTCGCGTCGCGCAAGACGGCATCCGGGCGCTTGCCGCCGGCGAGGGTCTGCTCGGCCAGGAGCGTCCAGCCGTGTTCGCGGCCCACTTCCACCAGCAGATGCTCGAAGGCGCGGCGCAGCCCGCCCTCTTTATTGACGCCCTGGGCGCGAATCTCGACGATGGTGGCGTAATAGTGCTTGATGGCGCGGTGGGCGGGGGTGATGGGCATGGCGGCGCGGCTCCTGGCAGGTGGTGATGACAGCGACTAGGGGACATTGTAGCACAAGTATTGGAGGACGGGAACACGAAGGCCACGAAAATTGCACGAAGGACACGAAAGGCGAGAGGGAAAAGATTCACTGTTGTGGCATACTGGCGGCGTTCAGGTAGATGCCGATCTGGGCGATCTGTTGGTCACGGAAGCGGAAGAGGACGCCGCCGGCGAGGGAGGCGCGTTCACCGGCGCTGGTGCGCCAACTGCCCAGATAGCGCGCGGCCAGGCCGGCGGGGGTGGGGTAGATGGTGATGTCGGTGAAGGCCACATCGGGATAGTGCTGGAAGGTCGTTGCGGTGTAGGCGTGGAAGGCGGCTTTGCCGGTGATGACGGCGGCATGCAGCGATGCACCAGGGAGGACATAAGTGACATCGTCGGTGCAGAGCGCGGTGAAGGCGTCCAGGTCGTGGGCGGCGAGGGCGGCGAAATAGCGATGGATGATGGGTTGCAGGGCGCGCTGCTCCTCTGTCAAGGGCGCGGCGATGGCGGCGGCGATGTGCGACAACAGATTGTCGATGTCGAAGGGCTTGGTCAAGACAAAGGCGAACGGGGCGAGCGCGGGGTGGTCGTGGGGCAGCGTGTGTGCAGTGAGGATGCCGGTGGGAACGGGGAAGGCGCGCAGGCGCACGGTTTCGGCAGAGGCGATCAGGTGCGGCGTGGTGGTGCCGAAGAGATCGGTGAGGACGCACTGCACGGGGGTGGTATCGAGCAGCGCCAGGGCTTCTTCCGGCAACCGCGCAACGCAGGTGGCATACCCTTCTTCTTCGAGCAACATCTGGAGCGTTTCAAGGATACTTTCGTCGTCTTCGATGATGAGGATACATTCATCAGCCATTGTCTTCCATCTCCACCGCCAAACCAGACCTAACCAACACAACCAAGCAGTATCAATGCAAAAGAGGTTGGGGGCAAACTGAGGTTGTGCTGCTTACATACTACGCTGCTTTTGATTGAAACGCAACTTCTTGGTTTTGTGTTGCGAAATGCGAGATTCACAACAGCGGGAGCAAAGCGTTTGCTACTTCATAATCAGGCCAATAGGAGATCGTGTGCTAAATCTTGCTCTTGTGTTTAGTATGCTGTGAACAGCAATGAGCGTTATAGGTTTTGTTAGATGATAGGGCTATACTAGGGGCGTCTTCGTTGGGCAACTCTTTAAACGGGGGCAAACGAGGCACCGCGAAAGCCCAGCATCTGCGGCTGTGGCAGGCGGCATCCCTAACAGATAGGGAACCATACGATGAAGTGACGGAGTTTCACTGATGAAGAAAATCTTGCTGGTCGGTGGGGGACTATTGAGCGCGCTCGGTATCGTCCTCCTTAGCCTCACGTTGAGTTTACATCATGCGCAGGCCGCCTATACCTGCACGCCGACGGGGTTTTACCGCGATGGACTGAATCTGACGGCGGCGTTACTCAATCCCAGCGGCACAGTGAGCGGCGACATCGACGCGAGCGGCTGCAACATCGGCGTCTACTATGGCCCAGGCGCGAGTGGCACGGTGAATGGCGCGACGATCGACAACGCCAACTACTTCGGCGTCGTCAACAACGGCGCGAACGCGACGATCAAGGACAGCGTGATTCACGATATCGGCGAAGTTCCCTTCAATGGGGATCAACATGGCGTCGGCATCTACTTCGCCTTTGATAGCGGCGCGACCGGCACCATCACGGGCAATCAGGTCACGCGCTACCAGAAAGGCGGCATCGTCGTCAATGGTCCCAGCGACAGCGCCATCGTCAGCGACAACATCGTCAGCGGCCTGGGGCCGGTCGCTTTCATCGCGCAGTACGGGATCCAGATCGGCTATGGCGCGTCGGCGTCGGTCATGCGCAACACGGTGTCTGGTAACTCGTATACCGGAACGAGTACGGTATCCGGTGGCATCGTCGCGGTCGGCGGACCCTGCTACGGCGCGGGGACGGCGTATACAACCGGCACGCAGATCGACGACAACACGGTGACGAATAACGATGTCGGCGTCTTCCTGACGAACCTGGATGACAACTGCAACGCGCCGACGACGGCGACGAACATCAAGGTGGTCGGCAACACGATCAGCGACGACGGCGTCACGAACGACTACGGGGGCTTCGGCTACCAGGCGGGCGTCTCGGACGTAGGCAACAACGACAAGATCATCAACAATACGATCTCCGGCGTGGGCTACACGCCCGTCACCAGCGGGGCTTACCTGATCGGCATCGACGCCTCCACATCGTTCACCAATCGCCCCAAGGTTCACGCCAATACGACGCCGTAGTGGTGTGGCGCACAGAGGGGAAGCAGGGGACGCGAGGGCGCGAGGGAGGACGAGAGAACGCGATCAATCGCGCCCGTACAAGGGCCAAGGGCGCGATCTGCCCCAAGAGTCCCAGCGGTTAGACAAGAGGCAGCATTCCTGGTATAGTTGAGATCAGCCACGTGGACGGATGACCAGCGCCTTCTGAGCGACAGGAGACGTTGATGCAACAACAATACCGGGGATGGCAGGCGATCGGGGTCATCATCGTCCTCGCCGTCATCGTGACGGTCAGCCTGGTGCGGGCGATCAGCCAGGTACGCGCGCCCTTTGGCACGACCAGCGCCAACTTCCACACCACCTCAGCCGGCGGCAGCACGCCGGCACCAACCACTTTCCCCACGGCGACGCCGCAGCCACTCATGCCAGGGCTGCGCGTGCAGGGGACGCAGTTCGTGAACGACGCGGGCCAGCCGGTGCGGCTGATCGGGGCGTCGCGGCAATCCCTCGAATATCTGTGCCACGGCGACGGGCATTTCACACGCGGCGACTTCCAGGCGATGCGCGCGTGGGGCATGAACGTCGTGCGCATCACGCTGTCGTCGGAATTTTGGGCCGGCGCGGGGGGCAACTGCCCCGATTATCACACAACCGTCACCCAGGCGGTCTTCAACGCCGAGAGCGCCGGGCTGTATGTGATCCTGGATCTGCAATGGAATGCGCCATTTGATACGGCCTTCGACCGGACGCACGGCGGCGTGCAATGTCCCCTGCCGGACGCGACGGGCGACGCGCAGATGTGGACCGACCTGGCGACGATCTACCACAACGACCACGCCGTCCTCTTCGACCTTTTCAGCGAGCCGCACGACGTGTCGTGGGCGCAATGGCTGCACGGGGGGACGATCTCCTGGGGCTGCTACGTGCTGAACGCGGGGGCGGGGGCGACGCTGGAAAACGCGACGTACCAGGCCATCGGCATGCAAGATCTGGTGGATCGTGTGCGGGCGGTCGCGCCGGCGAACATCCTGATCGTGAGCGGGCTGAACTGGGGCTACGACCTGAGTGGCATCGCGCAGGGCTACGCGCTCCACGGGACGAACATCGTCTATGGCACGCATCCGTTCAATTACAGCAACAAACAGCCGGCAGACTGGCCGGCGGCCTTCGGCGCGCTGACGGCGCGCTATCCGGTCATCGCCACGGAATTCGGCTCGTATGACTGCGGCACCAGCTACACGGCGACGGCGATCAGCTATTTCAATGCCCATAGGATGTCGTGGCTGGCATGGGCCTGGAACGCGGGGGATTGCGGCGGACCGAGCCTGTTGGCAGGGTGGGACGGCACGCCTTCACAGCCATATGGGGCATACATCCAGGCGCAGATGCAAGCGGCGCAACGGGGCTAGTTGGATAGAAAACTGAACGCGGCCTAAAAGACGGAACGCGAAATAACGCGAGATGTCCACGAGATAGAGATGTCCACGAGATAACACGAGATGTCCACGAAATGGCGTGAGATAATTTCATCCTTATTTCGCGTCTCCTCGTGGGTTTTTCGTGTTATTTCGCGTTCCGTCTTTCCTTTATGTAAGCAGGGGGTGGGGTATGACGTTGTTTAGTTGTTATGTGGATGTGCCAACATTTGTGCGCGGGGCGATGGGGGTGGAAACGGCGTCGCTGCTGGGAGGGAATAGCGTGCTGGCGAGCGCGGCGGCGCAGGGGGCGACGAGCCTGGCGGTGGCGGAGGGAACGGGGTTCGCGGCGGGGATGGGCTGGGTGCTGGATGGGCCGAACAGTGAGTTGATCACCATCGCGTCGGTGAGCGGGGGAGCGCTGACGCTGAGCGGGGGGACGCAAGCGGCGCACGGCGCGGGGGTGTGCGTGGCAACCGGCGGGGCGAGCGGATCGCTGGCAGAGGCGCTGGTGCGCGCCTCGGCGTGGGTGGAGGGCTATTGTGGCCACGGGCGACCGGGCAACGCGAGCGATCCGATGCTCTTCGCGCTGAGCCGCAGCGAACGCTATCGGCTGCCGGGCGCGCACGCGACGCTCGATCCGGCGGGGGTGCTGACGGTGCGGCCCTTGCACTTTCCCGTGCAGACCGTGAGCGCGCTGACGCTGGATTGGGGGCTGGGGCAGACGTGGACGCTGGATGTGACGCAAGTTGAAATGCTGGAGACGGCGCGCAGCTTCGATGTGCCGCCGCCGCTGCCGGTGACGGGGACGACGGGGTTCACGGGCCTGCCGGGCGGCTGGCCGCGCGCGTGGAGCGACATCGCGCTGAGCCGCTCCGGGCCGCTGTGGGTGGCGCTGACGTATACGGGCGGGCTGACGGCGGGGGCGCTGCCCTATGACTTCGTGCAGGCGGTGAGCTGGGTGGCGTGCCATCTGCTGGGCTACCGCGAGAATCCGACGGGGGCAGCCCAACGGCGGCTGGGCAAGAAGGCGCTGGTGAGCCGGCTCCGGGGCGATCCGAGCGACGAGAGCCTGCTGCTGCTGGACGCGAAACGGGCGCTGGCAGGGTATCGCAACCAGCCTTTTTGAAGAGTTGAAGGGACGGAACGCGAGATGCCACGAAATGGCCGCGAGATGACGCGAAAAATGTATCGTATGGGGTGGAATTTATTGGCTACTATACGGCTATATTCCCTGCGGGTGATGTTCGCGTTATCTCGTGGCCATCTCGTGCTATTTCGTGTTCCGTCTCCTTTTTCGTCCTTATTCCGGCCAGCGGGGGTCGGAGGGGATGAGGGAGAAGACGAGGATGTCGCGCGGGGGATCGGCGGGGGTGGGGCCAGGTTCCAGGTGGCGCTGGCAGCCCTCGGCGACGAAGCCCAGGCGGCGCGGGATGGCGGCGCTGCGGTCGTTGCGCGCGTCGCAGCGGATGGTGATGCGCTGCGCACCGAGGACAGCGAAGGTGTAATCCGTGAGGGTGCGGACGGCTTCGGACATGTAGCCGTGGCCGGTGGCGCTGGTACGCTGCCAATAGCCGATCTCGAACGCGGGCAGCTTCCAGTTGCGCGGATGGAGGCCGATGCCGCCCAGGAACGTGCCATCCTCGGTGCGGATGAGGGCGGCGTTGAAGTTCTCGCGCAGGAGCCATTCGGCCTGGGAGCGGATGAGGAAGGCGCGCAGTTCGTCCATGCCGTCCGGCTGGGCATACAGATCGGCCCACGGCAGCCAGGGGCGGATCTCGGCCAGCGATTCGGTGGCGGCGGCGAAAACCTGGGGCGCGTCGTCCGGGCGATAGGGGCGCAGGGTGACGCGCGGGCCGTGCAGTTCCTCGAAAAAAGTCATGAGTTCGGGCTTGGGCATAGGGATGTGATCTCCTCTGGGGAAAGGGCAAGACGGAACGCGAAATTTCGCGATATCATCCACGAGATGACGCGAAATATTTCGAGTTATTTCGTATCCATTTCGTGTTATTTCGTGTTCCGTCTTCATGGCAACGATACCGTGTGCTTTGTTGATCCGATGAAAGAGGTGTGTGATGTATTCTACCACAATCCAGATCGAGCGACCGGAGGGGACGATACTTGCGACGGGCGTGGCGGCGCAGATCGAGCTGGCGGCGGCGCTGCCGGTGCATGACGAGAACAACCAACGGGATGCGCTGCGGATCGACCTTGGGGGTGCTGGCGGTGGGTTTGCAGCGGCGCGATGTGGTGCAAGACGAGCGGAACAGCGATCCGCTGACGGGGCAGGGGGTGCGGCTACGAGTGATCAGCGTGGAGGTGTTCGAGAGCGATCATATCGAGGCGGTGTGCGAGCAGATCGTGGGGACATAGAGGAGGACGAGCGAACACGAAGGATGGACGAGCGAACACGAAAGCCACGAAAGATGCACGAAATGCACGAAAGAAAAGAAAGAATGAGGGATGAGACCTTGTTCATTCGCCGAAGGTCATCATTGAGTGTTTTCTTTCCCTTTTCGTGTTTTTCGTGGAATTTCGTGGCTTTCGTGTTCGATCCCATCTGAGTGTTCAATAAAGCTGGGGGTGTGGGTATGGCGAATGTGCCGGGGGCGCCGAACACGCTGGGGGTGTTGCGGGCGGTGCAGACATTGATCGTGAATGATGTGTTGATCGGCGGGGTGTCGCCCTTCGCGGCGCTGGCGAGCGCGGATGCGGCGCGGTATGGGGTGGGGCGGGCGGTGTACGTGGGTGCGCCGAAGGATTTCAAGGATACCTATCTGCCGCAGTGCCAGATCGTGGCGGAGGAAGAGGCGGTGGTGCTGGCGGGCGCGCAGGGGCGGGCGGACGATGCGCTGACGGTGCGCGTGACGGCGGTGGTGGACTTTACGGATTGGTGGGCGGCGGAACAGAACATCCTGGCGCTACGCGATGCGCTGTGGCCGGTGTTGCTGACGCACCTGCGCGGCGGGGCGGGCGCGGGAACGAGCTTCGTCGCGCTCGATCCAGCGACGGGGGCGGCGGAACACCGCGACGGCTTCGCCACGGAGGAGATCGCTGGCGTGTGGTACCGCACGTGGACGGCACGGCTGATCGCGCGCCAGGTGTGGGCGGCAGCGGGAGGGCTGGTGCCGTAAGATGTGAAGGGACGGGAACACGAAAGCCACGGAAATTGTCACGGAGATCACGGAAAAAGAGATGATGGAGGACGGAACGCGAAATGACGCGAGATCGGCGCGAAATGACACGAATTGAATGGAAGTATCTATTTCGCGTCATCTCGCGGGTATTTCGTGGCCATCTCGCGTTCCGTCCACCCTTTTTCCGTGACATCTTCTGTGGCCTCCGTGTTCCCGTCCTTTTCATGATGGGAGGGTTGATGAGATGGCGAAGCGCAAGAGTTTGGCGGGGCAGGTGTTGGTGCGGGTGGGTGGGGCGATGGGTGGGGCGGGGCTGGTGCGACGCATGGGACCGCGCGGGGTGGTGGCCGTGGCGCTACCCCATGCGCCGGCGACGCTGCGCCAGGAGCCGCATGCTCCAGCGACGCACGCGGCGAAGACGCACAAGGGCAAGACGGCACACCATACCAAGAAGCAGCACACGACGCATAAGAAGACGACCACGCACCACGGTAGCACCAGCAGCCACCACGCGATGACGGACGCGGAGGTGATCCAGGTGGTGCTGGGGGCGCTGGCGGGCGGGCCGCTGCGCCTGGCGGTGGCAGATATCGCGCTGCAAGTGTGCCTGCAATTGCAAGCGCAGCAGCAGGGGGCGATGGCGCAAGCAGGGTCGTATCAGCGGATGGGGGGATTTTAGGCGGCTCCATTCCTGCGCATCCCTTCGTGTCTCGTCTCTTCTCCTCTTGCCTCCCACCGCCCCTATGCGCTATGATGAGGATGCACCGTCGGACGAATTGTGAGCGCCGGGAGGAACACACCATGACCACCCCACGGATCTTCATCAGCCACAGCCATCATGATAATGCGTTCGGGCAGCAGTTGGTCGCGGACCTGCGCGGTCTGTTGGGCGAAGACGCCGTGTGGTACGACGCCTCCGGTGGCTTGCACGGTGGGGACGAGTGGTGGGACCGCATCGTCGCCGAGATCACCGAGCGCACCACCTTCATCGTCATCCTCTCACCGGAGGCGCTGGCCTCCAAATGGGTGCCGCGCGAGATGAGCATCGCCTACCGGCTGCACGTGGAACTGGGCCACCACCTCATCCCGATCATGTTTCAGCCCTGCCAGCGCCGGTCGGACTGGGCGCTGATCCAGGAGGTCGATTTCGTCGCGCCACGCGCCTATCAGGATGCTTTCGCGGATCTCTGCGGCGTGCTGGGCATTGCGGCCACCGCCGTCGCCGCGCCCGCGCCTGCCCCCGTAGATCGCCGTTCGCCCGTCACGCAGCGCCTGACGCAAGAGACGCATACTGCCTTTGGCCGCGAAGATTGGTCGGTGGTCATCGACAAGACCGACGTACTGATCGCGCGCAACGAGATGACGCCCGTCCTCTGGCGCGAGCGCGGCCTGGCCCTGCTGGCGCAGCGCGATGCGCGCGATGCCCTCGCCGCGCTGGAGCGCGCCTTGGTTGCCGATCCCGATGATGTGCCGACCCTGCGTGCCAAAGCCAAAGCCCAACTGGCGCTGGGCCAAGACGACCCCGCCGCCCAGACCCTCACCCTGGCGCAATCGCTGGCCGCGCTGGATGACGCCGCCACCCGCCTGCCCCTGCTGGACGAGCTGTATCCGGTGCTGGTGCGGCTGGGCCGCTGGCCGGAGGCCGCCCGCCGCGTGCAAGACGCGCTGCGCCTGGCCCCGCGCGACCCTGCCTGGGTGCAGCGCCAGAACGACGTGCAGACGCATCCGATGCAGGAGCAATATGATGCCGCCAGCGCCAAGCAGGACTGGCCCGCCGCCCTGGTCGCCTGCGCTGCCGCTATTCTGCTTGCCCCCGGCGATGCCGCCTGGCAGCAGCGTCACGCCCACGCGCAAGCACAGAGCGAAGCCGCCCGCCACGCCGCCGAGGAGGCCGAGCGCCAGCGCAAGGCGCAAGAGGAAGCTGAGCGGTTGCGCAAAGAGCAGGAGCGGCTGCGTCAGGAACAAGAGCGTAAGGATCGCCTCTTGCCCTCGCGGCTGCGCACCCTCGGCTTCGTCCTCGCGCCCAACGCGGAGGCCATCATCCCACCCACGGTCGAAGTCCCCGCTGGCCCCTTCACGATGGGCAGCGACAAGAAACGCGATCCCGATGCGAGCAAATATACGCCGGAACCGCTGGTTTCGCTGACACTACCAGCCTTCCGCATCGGCGTGTATCCGGTGACGGTGGCGGAGTATACCTGCGCGCTGGCCGCGAAGGCGAAGGATGTCACCCAGCCGAACAACTGGGCCAGCCAACAGCAGCAGCCAGACCACCCCGTCGTCTACGTGTCGTGGCTGATGGCGAGCGCCTATGCGGCGTGGTTGAGCCAGATGACGGGCGAGCCGTGGCGGCTGCCGACGGAAGCCGAGTGGGAGAAGGCCGCGCGTGGCACGGACGGGCGGATCTATCCCTGGGGCGACCAGTGGGACAAGGCGCGGGCGAACACCAGCGACGGCGGTGCCGGTGGCACCACACGCATAGGGCAATATATGGACAAAGATGCCAGTCCGTATGGCTGCCACGACATGGCCGGCAATGTGTGGGAGTGGACCAGTAGCCTCTGGAACAATGGTGCGCCTTACGACAAGATTAAAAGTGAGAATGATAGTGATAGAACAAATTACCGTGTGCTGCGTGGTGGCTCGTGGGGCGGCGGTCCGCCGATCGCGCGTGCGGCCTATCGCTTCAGGGTTCGGCCCGATCTCGTGAGCCTCGACCTCGGGGTTCGCCTCGCGCGTGGGCGGGCTGGTACATAATAAAGTTTGCTCGCTTTCGTCCTTTCTTTCAGCATTACAATATCGATAAAGTGAGTGATGTGGTGTAATGGTGAGGGTGCGCCAGCCGTCCTCGCGCGTAGCGCGATCGAAATTTTTTATATTTTGGGAGGTGCAAATGGACAACGAGGGCTACCCGGTGACGTTGTTCGCCCAGGTCTATTATTTCGAAAATCTGCTACGCGCCTATCGCCAGGCGGCGCGCGGTAAACGCTCGCGCCCAGATATCATCCGCTTCGACTACCAGTTAGAGTGGCAGTTGCTACGTTTGCGCGATCAGTTGCGCGCTGGCACCTATCGCCCCGGTCCCTATCGGAGCTTCGCCATCACCGATCCCAAGCCGCGCCGCATCTCCGCCGCGCCCTTCGCCGACCGCGTGGTGCATCACGCCGTCGTCAACGTCATCGAGCCATTGTTCGAGCGCCGCTTCATCAAAGACTCCTACGCCAACCGCATCACCAAGGGCATCCATGCCGCGCTCGACCGCTGCACGTTCTTCGCCCGCCGCTACCGCTATGCGTTGCGTTGCGACATCGTGCAGTTCTTCCCTTCTGTCGATCACCTCGTCCTCAAGCGCCTGCTCTGGCCCGTCGTGCGCGATCCCCAGGTGATGGCACTCTGCGAACAGATCATCGATGGCGGCGCGCACGAACTCACCGATCAATATACCCTCGTCACCTTCCCGCAAGATCGCTACGGTGCGGAAGCCTATCGCGCCCGCGGCCTGCCCATCGGCAACCAGACCTCGCAATTCTGGGCCAACTGTTACCTCAACCCGCTCGATCATCTCGTCAGCGATCAACTTGCCTGTCCCGCCTATCTGCGCTATGTCGATGATTTCCTGCTTTTCAGCGACGACAAAGCCCAACTCCACACCTGGAAAAAGGCGATTATCACCCATTTGGGTGCCAAACTGCGGCTGGTGTTACATGAGCCGGAAGCCGCCGTCATACCTTGTGAGACGGGTATCCCGTTTCTTGGCTTTCGCGTCTATCCCGACCATCGCCGCTTGCGACGGCGCAATGGCGTAGCCTTCGCCCGGCGCTTACGTGACATGGCCGATGGTTTTGCGGCAGGTGAACTCATCGGTGAGCAGATTACCCCGCGTGTGCAGGGTTGGGTGGCGCATGTCGCCCACGCCAACACCTGGGGGCTGCGCCGTTCTCTGCTGGCAGCCGTTACCTTCACCCAGCATAGCGAACGCACTCCAATTCTCTCCCCCTCTCCATCCGCCGAGGGGGTGTAGGACCAGGGCGACCACAAGGGTACGCCCCCACATGTGCTTGCCCTGGGGGTGGGGCCATGACGGAATCGCCGATCTTCATCAAGGTGCTGGATTTCCTAGCCTGGCTGGTGCCACAGATCCAGAAGTTTCCGCGTGAGCAGCGGTTGGTGATGGCCGCCAGAGTCCACACCACCGCTTTCGCCTTGCATGAGGCGCTGGTGCGCGCCGCCCAGGCGACCACAGCGGAAACCACGCTCCAGCAGCTTGATGAAGCCGTGACGCAACTGACCCTCCTGCGCTTTTACCTGCGTTTGTGCGAAAAGCTGTCGCTCATCGCACCCAAACAATACGAATATGCCAGCCAATGTCTCATGGAGGTCGGCAGTCTGTTACAGGCGTGGCGGCGCAAAACCGCCGCCACATCGTCCAAGGCAGTTCCCACACCGGCTTCCATCTGATCGATCGATGGGGTTGGTGATGGTCTGTGGGGCATGACCGAATGCGTGTGCTGCGTGGTGGCTCGTGGAACAACGATCCGCAGAACGCACGTGCGGCCTATCGCAACAGGAATCAACCCGATAACGTGAACAACAACATCGGGGTTCGCCTCGCGCGTGGGCGGGATGATACAGGGTTGCGGAGCCTGAAATCCGGCACATACTTTCGGGCGATGACCGGCGCGGCTCCCATATGCTTGTACCAGCGCGGTCTTGCCCCCGCTGAGGTTCGGCGGATCGCTTGCAACGATCCGCCGGCCAGCGAAATAGCGAAAATGCGCGCGTCTCGAACCGCATGCTGCGTCGTGCATCACGCCTGCTGAGCGGCTGGGGACACGCCCTCCGTCCTCTCCCTCTCTCCATCCACAGATGGGGAGAGGTTGGGGGCAGGGTTCCCGTGGAGCGACGGCGCGGGGCCATCTCACCAGATGGTCGGCACCTGGGAAAGCTGGATCTTGCCGTCGCGGCTGATGACGGGGACGGCCAGGCGCACCGCCGTGGCGGCGATGATGCGGTCGGGCATGTCGGGAACCTGGGCGCGGGGGATGGTGCGCAAGGCGAGCGCGACCTCCCGATCACAAGGGAACTCTTGAAAGACGGCGTTCGGCAGATCGAGAACGAGTCTGAGCGTATCAAACGTACCAGGGACAATGCGCCCCTTTTCGATCAGATAAATCATCTCGATGAGCGTAATCGTCGAGATGCCGATGCGATCACCATTTTGTGCGGCGGTATCGATGGTATCGCGTGCCGTCGCAGAGAGGCGGGGATCATTCTCCAGATACCAGATGACCGCATGTGTATCAGCGATCGCCTTCAACATACTCTCCCCACATCTCGCGCCGTGCTTCGGCGATATCTTCTTCCGAAACTGAGCTGTTATAGTGCGCCCATAATCCGCGTAAAGAACCAATAGGGCGAGTAGGATCAGCGGCAATGGCAGCCTGCAATCCCTGGCGGGCAACCTCGATTTCATCAGGCGTGGGATTGGGACCAAGCTGTGTTAGAATATCGCGCACTGACGGTGTCGGTGTTGGTGCAGCAAGTTGCTGCCGCTGCTTGACATTTTGCGCGAGATCTTCGGCTAACTTACTGATCAACCGCGCTTTTTCTTCGGGTGGGAGTTGATTAACCAATGTCAGTGCTTCTTCTGCGGTGGTGATAGTCGGCATAGCAAAATCCTCCTGGTTCACATCAGCATCATCCTCATTATAGCATCTCCGCCGATGTGCGGGACGCCGGTGGCGATCCCATTCACCGCGCGCCCGCCGGGGGTTAAACTGTAAACACATTGCCCCGGCTCGGAAAAGTAACCCCTCCGGGCTAGGGTACGACAGCATTTCCGTGATTTCCGTGAGCATGTTCTGTGGTCTCCGTGTTCCCGTCCTCGCTTCGTTCCCTGCGTTGACCTTCGTGTTCGCTATCTTTTTCACCCATTGATTGGAGGTATTGCCGATGACCTATCTTGTGCAGTTGGGGATGTATGCGCCGCTGAGCGACTCGTGGACGCTGGTGCTGGATTTGAATGACGGGCAGACGTTGGAGGTGGCGGCGGAGGGATTGGAATTGCCGCCGCCGACGCTGGAGGTGTATGGTGCTGGCAATCCGCGCGTGGCGGGCGAGCGGGTGGCGCGCGGGCGGTACGATGCGCGGACGATCACGGTGACGTGCGAGATGGGGCCGCTGGCGACGGAGGCGGCGCTGGCAGGGGTGGTGGCGCAATTGTTGGCGCTGCAAGCGCGGACGCTCGCGCCGACGGGCGCGGGGGTGGCGGGCGTGGGCAGCGCGCCGCGTGTGGCGCTGTTGATCCAGCCTCCTGGCTGCGCCGCGCCGTATTACGCCGATGTGTTGGCGCTGGCGCACGACCTGGCCGGGGTGGGCAGCGCGGCGGCGTGGGTGCGGCTGCGGGATGACGGGCTGACGCTGGAAGTGCTGTGCGCGCCGTTCCTGCGCGGGCCGCGCGTGGTGCTGGATAATCTGGTGGTGAATCCGGGGATGGACCAGCCTGCGCAGGTGATTGCCTGGGCCGACGCCGCGACCAACGCGAACTATGCCGGCGGCTACAGCGTGAACGCGGGCAGCGCGCCAACGATCAGCGGCAACACGCTGACGCTGGTGGCGGGGACAGACGTGAGCTTAGGCGCGATGAACTGGGGCGGCATCGCCCAGTGGGCGGTGGCATTCACGGCGCAGAGCGCGGGGACGTTCACGTTCTGGCTGCATCGCACCGCGACGAATACGGGGATTCAGGTGGTGGTGAATGGCACGGGATCGCTGAGCATCGTCACGGATGTGGCGGGGGTGACGACGACGCTGGCCACGGGAACGCTGACGCTGACGAGTGGCACGCGCTATTGGCTGGTGACCTCGGCGCTGCCGTATATCAGCAACAACGCGCTGGCGACGCTGGTGCAGGCGCAGATCTTCGCGAATAGCTCCGGCGCGATTGGCGCGGGGATCGGATCGGCGCTGTATGGCGCGGTGACGGCGGCGGGGTTGCAGGCGGGGCAATGCGGCTTCACGGCGGCGGGGGCGAGCCTGGCGATCTCGACGGGCGGCGGCACGAATCCGGCGGCGAATCAGGTGACGAGCCTGGGGGCGAGCGGGTGGACGGCGAACCCAACCAACAGCGACGCGACGGCGACACCGGCCTGGGCGGGCTGGGACGGGGCGATGACGTATCCGGGCGGGGCGTGGGCCAGCCAGCGGGCGCTCAGCCTGACCGCGCCGCCAGCGGGCAAGCTGAATGCGGCCTGGACGAGCAGCCTCGCGCCAGTGACGCCGGGCGGCACGGTGACGGGGCGCATGCAGATGGCGCAAGCCGGGCTGAGCGGCACGGCGACGGTGACGCTGGCGTTGCTGCAATATACCAGCGGCGGTGCGTTCATCTCGACGAGCGCGCTGGGGACGGCGACGGCGGCGCAGATCGGGAGCGGCTGGTACGCGATCTCCGGCAGCGTGACGCTGGCGGCGAATTGCGCGCAGGCGGCCCTGGCATGCAGCGTGGCGGATGCCACGGTGGGGGCGAGCGCGGGGGCGACGGTGTGGTGCGACGCCGCACAACTCAACGCCGGATCGACGCTGTTGCCCTATTGCGCGAATCGCTTCACCGCCGCGCCGGCCCAAGTACAGTTCAGCGGCCTGATGGGGGATGTGACCGCGCCGTGCCAGATCGCGCTGGGGACGAGTCCGGCGGGGGCGGGGCTGGCTGCCGGCGGGAGCATCGCGCTCTATGCCGGGCGGCGGGTGCTGGCGGGGTACGGCGCGGCGCTGGTGGGCAGCGCGCTGGCGAGCGGAGCCGACGGCGTGAATCAGCAGCTTGTGCCGGATGCGACGGCCTGGGGCGGCATGCAAACACAGTTCCACGGCAGCGGGGCGAACTATGAGCCGCTGATCACGTCGGGCGCGGTGGCGGATGACACCGGCAGCTACCATGTGATCGCGCGGCTGCGGACGCACGACACACCGGCGACGAGCCAGAACATCCAACCGCTGGCGTATCTGCTGCAACATCCGTGGGTGGGGCTGGCGGCGAAGACGGATCGGCTGGGGATCTACCAGGGGCCGTTCGTGTTCCCGTTCACCGGCGCAGCGTGGCAGGTGGTGGATGCCGGGCAGATCGCGCTGCCGCCCTTCCCGCTGGCGTCGCAGGCCGATCCGATGCAGGTCTACGCGACGGCGGGCGCGCTGAATACGAGTTCCAGCGTGGAATTGGATGCTGATTGGGGCGCATTGTTGCCGGTGGATGGCGATGTGCTGGCGGCGACCTTCCAGAATAATAGCACGGGCATCACGCTCAGCGGCTGGATCTGGCTCTACTTCGACGGCCTGGCGGCGCACGCGACGGGCAGCGCCAGCGCCACGTGGAGCCTGGAAACCCTAGCAGCGCCGAATCCAGCGCACGCGGGCGGCGGGCCGGGTGTGACGAATCAGCCGACACCGGCACTGATCTCGTCGGGCGATAGCGTGCCGCAGGTCGATCCGGCCATTAGCACGAGCGCGGCGACGGGCGTGAACCAGTGGGTCGTGGTGGTGACGGATAACAATGCGAATATTTTACCCGTCGCGGTGGTGCTGACCTATACGCCACTGTATCTGGAGCCGAGGTGAGGCGGCCCCACCCCCGACCCCTCCCCATCGGTGATGGAGAGGGGCGACAGATCGGCGAGGGGATCGCGCGGGAATGAACGATGAACGAGGAGGGCCGCTTGACGAGAGCGATCGGCCATAACAACGAAATCACGGAGTGGGGCCAGCCGGCGGGTAATACGGTTTTACCATGTACCTTGGACACGCCCGCTCCTAGTCGGGAGGGGTTCCTGTTCCGAGCCAGTAGGTTGATCTCCCGGCGGGACGGCCCAGAGATCATGATCATTTCATGTGGCACACTTCCCACGCGAGGCAGCGGACGAGAGCGAGCATCGTGTATAGTGAGAACGAAATATACGATGGAGGCGGGCGATGGAAGTTACAACGCAGGCGATGCGTGAGATCGCGCGTTTCTTCGTGAGCCAGCCATCGCCTGAACAGATCATCGCGTTCCATGCGTCGCCGGAAGTCACGGCTCACCTGTATGCGTTATTGGCCGCCGAACGCAAGGAGCGCATCACTGATGAGGAGCGGCGCGAACTCGATAGCTATGAGACGATTGAGCATATCATTATATGCATGAAAGCGGAAGCATGCCGGCGCTTGCGCCAAGACAGCGATAGTTAAGGGTGAGGCGAGATGGATGAGCAGAGCGCGCCCGCGCACCCGGCGTTGAACGACCGCGCGGGGTGGCGCGCGTATTGGGACGCGCAGGGGCAGCCGTGGCGCACGGAGCCGGAGATCGGGCCGAAGCGCCAGGCGGTGTTGGCGGAACGGCGGGATCAGGCGATCCAGGCGGGTGACACGGTGGGGGCGGCGACGAGCGCGCCCTTCATGGGGGTGAAGCTGGACCGCGCGGACGTGGAATGGTTGCTGGCGACGCACGAGAGCCGGGGGATACGCGGGCCGGTGGAGGCGGACGATCCGGCGCAACGGCTGCGCGAAGGACCGAACCTACAGAGTGCGGATCTGCGTCAGGCGAAACTAACCGGTTTGCCGCTTGCGCGGGCGAACCTGAGCAGCACCAAGCTGGATCACGCGAATTGCAGCCAGGCGCACCTGGAACGGGCGAGCTTCGTCGGCAGCCAATGCGCGGGGGCCAGTTTTACGAGAGCGTGGCTGATCGATGCCAGCTTCCGGAGCGCGAACCTGCGCGATGCGCTGTTCACTGAGGCCCACCTGGAAAGCGCCAATCTCTATCAGGCGGATTGCGCGAATGCGTCGTTCTATATCGCGCACCTGGACGGCGCGTACCTGGGGCAGGCGCGCTTGGGCCGGGCGACGCTGCGCCGCGCGTTCTTCGATCCGGCGACCTCATGGAACGACACGATCTTGTGGGATGAGCAGCATGTCGCAGCCAGCCTGGCGGATGCGCGCTGGAATGGTACGAACCTGGCGACACTGGATTGGACGCAGGTGCGCCAGATTGGCGACGAGCGTGAGGCACACAGCGCCACCGACCACGACGGCAAACCCAAGACCAAGCAGAAGTGGCAGGATAACTATCGCCGCGCCGTGCGGGCGAACCGCCAGCTCGCCGTGGCACTACGGGCGCAGGGCATGAACGAGGAGGCCGACCGTTTCGCCTATCGCGCCCAGGTGTGCCAGCGGGCGCTGCTGCGCCGCCAGGGTCGCATCGGCGGCTACCTGTGGTCCGGCTTCCTGGACCTGCTAGCGGGCTATGGCTTCAAGCCGGTGCGGACACTCTTGGTCTATCTCATCGTCATTTTCGGCTACGCGACAGCCTACTATCTCTTCAATGATGGCGTCATCACGTCGCCGGTGGCGGCGCTGATCTTCAGCATCACGTCGTTCCACGGGCGCGGCTTCTTCCCTGGCGGCCTGGCGCTGGACGCGCCGGTCACGATCCTGGCGGCGACGGAAGCCATCGTGGGTCTAGTGATCGAGATCAGCTTCATCGCTACCTTCACGCAACGGTTTTTTGCACGCTGAGCGCCAGCAAACAAGAATATTCACTCAATGGAGAGACCGGCGGGCAGACCTGATCCCTTATGGGAGAAGCAGGACTGAACGCGAGATAGCGCGGGATCGGCGCGAGATAGCGCGGGATACTTATGGGGCGATGTTGATGATGCTGCCGGTGGGGTTCGTGGGATCGGCGTCGTACCAGACGAGTAGGTGGCTGCCGGCCCAGGAGGCGCTGGTTGTGGTGGCGGATAGGCGCGGCAGCGTGATGACGCGATTCGCCGCGCGATCCCACACCTGTGCCGGCCCCTGGCCATCCCAGGCCACGAAGCGCGGGCTGAGCGCGACGAATTGCAGGTTCGCGCCGGTAAAGACGATCTGGTCGTTTGTAGGCATGCTGAGGTCGGGGATGAGGTGGATGGCGTGCAGGTCGCCGGTGATGTAGGCCAGGCTCGCGCCAGCCATTGCCAGGGATGAGGCGGCGATGGGGAGGGTGCGCTGCTGGCCGGTCTGGCGATCAGCGAGGGTAAGCGTCGGCATGCCATTCGCGCTCTGTTGCCAGGCCAGCCAGGGGGAGCCACAGGCCGGTGCGCCGGCGCTTGTCGCCAGCGTCGTGATCGCGCCGGTGGTGAGATTCGCCGCGCGCACGACCGCGTTATGCAGATCGGGCGGATTGAGCGGGCCGACCGCCTGGCCCCAGACGAGCGTACCCGCCGCCAGGCACGGCGCGGGCGCGGGACCGGCGATGGGCTGCCCGGCGGCATCACGAGTGGCCTGGGCCAACTGAGCAATGTGACCGGATTGACGGTCGTAAGCGAATAGGGTCCAGTCGTCGTTGTTCGGATCGTCAGCTTCGGACCAGGCGATCCAGCGATCATCGGCGGTCGCGGCAATGATCTGGCTGGTGGGCGTCTGCAACGCAGCGATGGGGATGACACGATCTGTAGCAATATCATAGCGCGCGATGAAGGAAGGCTGGGTGGTGGAGGGGAAGTCGCGCGGCTGGATGCCCAGGATAAGATCGTGACCATCCGGGGTGGCGGCGTTCTCGAAGATCAGCACGTCATTCGGCTGGCGAAGGGTCGCCAGGTGGCGCACAGCTTGGCTGGCCCAGGGAGCGGCGTTCACCGTGGACGCGGGCGGGAGCGACAGGGTGGCACCGGCATCCGCCGCTAAAGCCAGCAGCACGCTCCCCACAAGCAGGTTGCTGAGCCAACCGCGCCACTTCACCAGATGAACCCGAACGTGTTCAGCAGCGGATCCATGACGGATTTCGCCGAGACGGCGCTGAAGGCGGGAACGCGATCTGCCCACCACCAAAAACGGGTGTCACCATGCACGGAATCGGCATAAATCACCTCTGCGCCATATTGGCTGTAGCCACTGATGGTGATCCAGTGATAGTGGGTCTGGTTGGTGGGGAAACCGACGAGGTGCGGGCGCGTCGGGGTGGGGTCCATGCGCACACCGCCCAGAAGCGGATGACCGGAGTTGATATCCAGAATCATATCGCGCTCGAAGGTTGCCAGGCTAAAATACCCGCCCATGTTCGAGCCGTTGACGGCGATATAGTAGTGGTGGTGATACCAGGCGTTGAGCGTGCGTGGCACCACGCCCGATCCCCAATTCGTGCCGATGTAGTGATCCGTCTGCAAGTAGCTCCAGCCGGCCAAGACGTGCTGCCCATACGCAGGATAGGGTGCCGCCGTCAATCTTTCGCCGTGGGGACCGACGGTAGCGTGCAACGCGATCAGCGCCTCTTCCACCGCTGCCGGCCCGCAGTAGTACATGTTGATCTGCGACTCTTGGGGCATCCACAGGCGTGCATACGACTGGGCGCAGGGGGAAGTGCAGCTTGCGATTGCCGGCGCGGCGAGGGCAGCAGCACCAACCTGGCGCTGCGCGAAGGCGTTCCAATCGTGCTGAAACGCCACCGCACTCATCTGCCCCGCCTGCACCTGCGCGTATTCCTGTGCCAGTTGCGTTTTCAGTATCAGTTCCTGGTTATCTGCCGCCGACAGTATGACCGGACCACTCGCGGCCAAGGCCACATCACCACTATTTGCGTCGTTCGGCGGCGTTGCCGTCAGGGCGGCTGGGGCCGCGTTCGTTTGCGCCGTGGTGGCTGCCGTGGGACGATGCAGCGCGAACAGGGCGAGCGCCAATGCTGCCGCCACGACCAGCATGATTGGCGCGACGCGCAGCCATAGCTTTGTGTCAGCAAATAGCTTCATAACCAGCCTCTTTTGCGCAAAATCGAGCGGGCAAGCCCATCTGGTACGATTATACCTGCCAGGTAGAAAGGCGTCAAGAGATATGGTTAGATCTTCGATCCAGCGACCGAAAAGTGGAGGTTACAGATGACGTACATATGACGCTGGGTTGTTGAGGAAATCGCGGGTGAAACGCACATGCTCGATCTCGTCATAGGCAATGGGTGCCAGGCCGTTTGCGCTCAGGGTATAGATCGTGGATTGGGGGGCGGCCAGCAGGATCGGCGAGTGCGTTGCGATGATGAACTGGGCATCCTGTTCAGCTACGCCTTGCTTGATGAGGGCCAATAAGGCGAGTTGGCGCATCGGCGAGAGCGGCGCTTCGGGTTCGTCCAGGATGTAGACGCCGTGTGGCACGAAACGCGCCTGAAACAGGCGCAGAAAGCTTTCGCCGTGGGAGATCGTATCCAAGCCCGCGCCATAACGCTGCTGCATCGCCGCCACCTCGCGGCCATACGGTAGCTGCGCCAGTCCTTTTTGGGTGCGGGTCAGCCCTTCGTCGGCCTGGATGCGCCGCACCTCGGCTTGATATTCCTGCAACGTGCGCTGCATACGCTGGGCGTAGCCAAAGAAATCCTCCGCGCGCAGGAAGAAGCCGCGCTTCGTTTTCTGGTTCCAGATCAGTTTCAGGTGATCGGCCAGGGGGCGCACGGCGTCGAGCGAGGGATCGCGTCCCACGTCTTCGGTGCCGACGGTGATGGAGCCGATGGCGACGGCCAGCGCCTCTAACAGCGTCGATTTGCCGGAACCGTTTTCGCCCACCAATAATGTGACGGGGGTCGTCAGATCCAGCCGCGTCCCCAGCAGCGCCGCGATGGCCGGCACGGCGAAGGGGAAGCGCGCGGCGCGCTCTGCCGGCGGGGTGCGCAAGGTGATGGACCGCAGATGGATCATCGCAATGCCTCTTTCTGCGCGCTCATGCGCTACTCTCTCGTATAGCCTAGTATAGCGCAAAAATGAACACACTATCCGCCAGCCCGCCAGGGGCGCGAGCCATGCCAGCGCCGGCCCACCAGGGGCTGAACCCCCTGGCTCGAAAATGCGAACCCCTAACGGGCTGGATTCTGGCAGATCCCCACGTGATGCGCAACGAGCTTGTTGAAGAGCTAATCATCAAACTGTAAGCGAAAATCATGCAGACTGGGCAGGGGAGTCCAGAAGATCCAGCCAAACTGGTGGGAGAGGGCAAACCACGCAGAAGAGAGGAAGAAGTGAGAACCAGTCGGGAAACGAGGCCAGAAAGATGCGCTCGGAGAAGCCAGCTTGTCCGAGAAAGTCGATCGGCGGGGAAGCGCGAAGTTACGCCGCAGCGAAACCGAGTGAGGTGGCAACGTCTGCTGGGATGCCAAACAGCATGATCGCAACTTGCCCAGAAGTTTCCGTGCGCGCATTGCGAGCGAGCCGCTTAGTCCACGAGAGGCGCGAGTGCGCACGCTGCGCTCTGGAGAGGATCGCGTCCGTGGTGGGTGAGAATGCGGAAGAAGGCAGCAGGCGCACGTCGAGGCGTTGGTGCCGCACGAGTTGGATACAGGCACGCCGATGTTCTCTGCGGCGCCAATCTCGCCAGAGCAGTGGTGCGGGACCGACGCGAAGCGGATGCAACAGCACGCTGACCTGGCGCGGTTTCGAGGTATTGCTGCCCAGCCATTGGCACTGCTCCCACAAAGCACAGGGACGACAACTGCGGATGCTAGCTCCATACACGATGCGCAGACTCCCATCAGCTTCTCTGCGGTGTTCATGCGGGGTCGGTTTCTGGTCTGCCGAGCACCGAAACTTTCTATCGGGCTGGAGGGCAAAATCCTGGCCCGCGAAGCGACCGGCCTTCCATGCGGAACCCACTTCTGGGGGAGCATAGCCAGAGGCAGGAATGGAGGGTGGTAAGAGACGAGTCTGGTCTCTTACCGGCAACGGCATTAAAGCGCACCCGCATCTCTGGCAGCATAATACGAAGGATAGATGGGGCGGAAGCCCAGTTCATCGCGGATGCGGAGGGTATCGAGGATCAATTCCCACGGATTCTTGAAGGCGGTATCTGCATCACTTGCATCTTCTGACAGGCCATTCAAGTGCCGCAACTCTGCGAGACTTACGGGTGCGTCATCGGCGACATTGTAGATCTGGCCATCGATCCCAGCGGTAGTAACAGCACGCAGCAATGCCTGCGAGACATCAGCATGATGCACCATATGCAGCCGTTTTGCTGGATGCCATTGACGTAATAGCGGCAGGGACTCATGCACATGCGGATCTCCTTCTCCATAGACAAAACCCAGACGCAGGATACGCACTCCCAACCCTCGTGTGCGATACAGTTCCAACAGCGCCTGTTCAGCCGCAACCTTGCTTTGTGGATACGTGGCTGTTGGTTGGAGGGGGTCATCTTCGCGACCGGGCCGATGAAGACCTGGACCATAGACGTTGCTCGTGCTGGTGAAGACAAAACGCTCAACCCCTGCGGAAAGGGAGACGTTCGCTAGAGCCAGAGCACCATCCTCATTGGTCGTCCTGATTCGCTGCTGGTCAGTTCCCCGGAAAAAGGCTGCCAGATGAACGACGATCTGGACCCCTGCAACAGCCGAAGCAAGGCTCTCGGGCTGGCTCAGGTCTCCCACGATCACCTCAGCCCCTACCTTTTGGAAAGCCTCAGCCTGTTCCGCTCGGCGAACGAGAAGACGCACGTTATTTTCACGTTGCAACAGACGAGGCACGAAGTGACTTCCAACCTTCCCAGTTGCACCAGTGACAAGAATGGTTTTCATGATCATTTGACTCCTTGTGAATCAAAGCTTTTCTCTCGGCTGTCGCAAGAGAGGGGTTGCCAGGTTTCTTCGCCTGTCTCGCTTGACCTGGATACCACATTCTTAGTATGCTTGAGAGACATTGAGATAACCAGCCTCTCGTGATCGTATGATTGCGAGTAGTAGGATAAGGAGTGAAACAGATGGAAGAGAAAGAACGCCGACAAGCACTTGCGGCCTTCTTGCGCACCCGCCGCGCCCGGCTCTCTCAAGCAGAGGTAGGATTACCAGCACCGAGCCGTCATCGAACGCCAGGGCTGCGGCGCGAAGACGTGGCGGAATTGGCGCATATCGGGGTTTCGTGGTACACCTTGCTGGAGCAGGGAAAGGACGTTCATCCCTCAAAGCTTGTCCTGGAAAGCCTTACACAGGCGCTCCGGCTCACCCATGTAGAGGAGAAGTATCTGTTCTTGCTGGCAGGTCACGCCCTGCCTGTGAAAGCGCCACCAGAGGAAGAAGAGGTCCCCCCAGAACTACGGCGCGTGGTGGACGTGCTAACGCCTCATCCAGCCTTTGTAATCGGGCGGCGCTGGGACATTCTCTTCAGGAATCGAGCGGCTGATCTGGTCTTTTGCTTTGATGAGCCCTTTCCCCCGCACTCGCTCAATATGGTCTGGCGCTTCTTTCAGATGCAAGAACACTCGCTCGATCTTGACTGGGAGGTGCAGGCACGCAATCTGGTGGCCCACTTTCGTGCCGATTACGCTCGCCATCCAGGCGATGCTTCGTTTGAGGAATTACTCCATGATTTGCAGCATATGAGCCCATTTTTTCAGGAATGGTGGGAGCAACATGATATAGGAGGTTTGCCCAATGGGCCACGACCCATGATGCATCCAGTGCTCGGTCTCCTGGAATTTGACCATGTGCAAACTTTTTTTTCTGCCAATCTCCGTGTGCAAATCTATGCAGCTTCCCCTTCAAGCGCTTCGAAGTTAGAACAGGCGTTGTCTGCTTCCTCTTCATGAGAGGATCGTAAGCAGCGCCTGTCTCGTTGCGCATCGTGTGGGCAGATCCGATCGCTTCGTGAACATGCTCCGCCACCAGGCGGTTCTATAAGCGATCCTCCGCTTCTATCTCTTCGTTTTTTGTGGCAATTTGTGGCTTTCGTGTTCGATCTTCTCCCCAATAGGAGGCAATCTCTATGCTCTCACACAACCTGAGTTTGATCTGTGCCACGACGGGTGCGCCGGGCAGTTCCGGTGCGCTGGTTGATTACGCGCCGTATGTCGAACAATTGCGGGTCACGAGCGCCAGCCCCGGCGGCTATGGCGCACTGCACGCGCGGCTGCGGCTGCCTGCGGGGCGCGTGCGCCTGCCGCGCCCGGAACTGGGCGTGCTGAACGGGCGGGTGACGCTGTTGGATGGCCGCGACTGCGTCTATTGCGGCGAGATCACGGAGGCGGCGCTGACGCTGGCGGCGGATGGCGAGGCGGTCGATCTGCTGGCGCAGGGCGGCGCGGGGGCGCTGGCGGACGATCCGCAAGATGCGACGTATGCGAACCAGACGGCGCAGGCGATCATCGCCGCCGAGTTCAGCCGCCGTAGCGCGTATCTCGCCGTCGCGGCTGATCAAGCGGCGGTTTTGCCAAATGCGCCCACGGCGACTTTTTCACCATTTTTCGATGGCCGCACGCTCGAAGACATTTTGCATGAACTGTGCGATCTGCTGGGCGATTATACCTGGGGTGTGTGGCACCATCCGGTGCAGCGCGATGCCTTTGGGCTGCCGACGTGGCAATTGCAGGTGCATGCGCGTGATACCACGACGGTGAGCTATCGGGCGCTGCTGGCCGATGTGGTCAGTTGGCGCATCGCGCCCGCCGCCACGCGCGCTTTCAACAGCGTTACGCTGCATTATCTCGATCCGGTCGCCGGCCCCGGTGCCGTGACGGTGCAGGATAGCCGGCTGAATGGCGATCTGTCGCAGGGGAGCGCGCCGTTCCGCTTCCGCCGTTTTCGGCGCGACTTGGGCCAGCGCGCCCTGACGGCAAGCCAGGCGACGGCGCTGGCGAACCAATACCTGGCGTCATTCCAGAACATCAGCAATGTGATCGAAGTGCGCCTGGCCGCTGTGCGCGATGCCAACGGCGTTCCCCTGCCGCTGCCGCGCGTGCGCGCCGATGGCAACATCGCCATCCCCGAATTGCTGACCCGCGCCGCCACCTTCCCCGCCACACCCGCGATGCAGCCCGGTACCAACCTGTTTTACATCCGTCAGGCAACCTATGACGAGCAGCGCGGCCAAACGCCTACCCTCACGCTCTTGCTGGATCAAGTCGCCGACTTCGCGGCGGCGGACCTCACGCGCTTGCGCTACGAGGAGCAGTTGCGCCAGCGGTCAAAGCGCGCGAACCGGATCGTGCAGCCGGCGGGGCTGGCACTCAAAGGCGCATGGTCGGTGCTATTCACCGGCGCGGGCCAGTGGGGCAGCGCCATCCAGTTTCCGGCGGTACTCGCCGCCGCGCCCACCAGCATCACCTTCAGCGGGCAGACGAGCCAGAATATCAGCAGTGGACCAAATGCCGGCAACATCACCGTCTGGGGGTGTGATGTCTACGTCGGGGCGACCAGCACCGGCAACGGCTGGTGGATCGGCCTCTATACCACTAACGGCAACTGCCTGCGCGATGTCGATGCTAGCGCCCGCACGGCCCGCCACCACTGCGACGCCTGCGGCACCCTGAGCGATGCGCTGCCCCTCGCCAATCTTATCGAGCGCGGGCAGATCGCCGGCCTGCCGACTTACGCCGCCACCTGCCGCGCCTGTGGGGCGCGCGAGTGCTTCAACGCGGCGCTCACCGTCGCCGACGAGGCCGATCCCGATCCCCGCCGCGCGGCCAACGCGCGGGCGATCCGCGCGGTGGTGGGGCTGGTGGGATAGGTGGTAGCTTTTCAAGCAAAGCTGATGATTTAGCATCCCTGCTTGACTTGGAGCGGAATTTGGAACACCCAGGCGGGTACATCATTGGCATAGGCGGTTGAGAAGGTGTAGACCGTACTGGTGGAATACCATTGATCGCTCGTTGTCTTCGTCGCTGGATCGGTGCGGCGGATATCATTACTGATGATGCGCCCATCGGCAGCCGTGGCAAATGCTACCGTTTGTGTCAATGAATGATTGGTTTTTCCGGTTGCGCGCCAAATGCGGAACTGGGCAGGAACGGCAGCTTGTTGGGTATGAAGAGTAGTTGGGAGGGCGGGAACACCTTGCGGCAGTGGTTCAATGGGGGTGGTCGAACTTGAGGCGGTGAAATGCTCGTTCAACAATTCTTGCTGGTTCACATACCAGGGAAAAACATAAAGCCGTGGTTATCTGTTTCGTACCAGTTACTATACGTTATGATAACACCTGTGCCGGGATCGGCAGGATTAGGGCCGGGGCCGATATAGCTCAGCCCTTGCCAATAGATGATGCTGTTCGCTGGCTCACCGTGCGTAATGACCCAGGGTTGATGGTGAGTGGGGAATGTGAAAGCTGCGGCATCGTTCGCCGAAGCTGGGCGGGCCTTCACAGAAGTTCGATTTTTCACTACCGCAATGAAAGCAACGAGCAGAACGAAAACAGCGAAGACGATTAACAATTGTATTATACATTATAAGCAAAGATCGCTAGATTGTCAACATCGGTATCTTAGGCTATGCAAATGAGGGCAGACAAGCCGGTATTCTGTGTTATACTGCGGGTACGAGATGCACCCAAGGGGACGGACACAGGCGCAGATGGCGAAGACGAAAGCGCGCAAGCGCGCATTAGAGAAGAAGCGCGGCACCACGGCGCACGATCCGTTCATCCCCGCCCGCAACGCGCGCCCACTACGGCCATTGGAGGTGAATATGCGACCCAAAACGCCGGCGCGACCAGCCGTTAGTAGCACATCCGCACAGCGGCAACGGTGGTATTCGTTCGGTCCGCTCACCTTCATCGGGCTAGGGATCGCGGGGTTATTTTGCACACTTGTGCTGGGCGATCGCTTCTATGGGTTGCTGGAAGCAATTCCACTCCCACTGCCCGTGTTCGTCGGGGATAGCGGCTTTTGGCTGCTGGTGTTGGTGGGAGGCGTGATCTGGGGCATACAGCGCCTCATCACTGCGGCCAGGAAACACGCATGAGCGTAGCTGCCCACTTGTTCTGCGCCAAGATAACCTGAGCTTAACATCGATGTATTATGCTACAGATGAGGCTAGCGTTCGCAGAGGGTTTTTTGTCATGTTTTGAAGCGAGGTAGCGTTGTATGCCTACGGATTCCACCGCGCGCCCGGTCGTTTTGCGCCAACGGTATACGCTGTGGCAACAGGTGCGCGCGAACATGTATGGCCGGCTGCCATTGCTGCTGGAAACGCTGATCGCGCTGGGGTTGATCGCCGCGCTCTTCGTAGTAGATAGCGTCTTTTTCTTGCACCACGGCTCTGCGACCTTGGGCGACGCACTTGTGGCGACGCTGGGGCTGCTGGCGCTGCAAGTGCCGAACATCGGGCATGGCGACCAGACGACGTTGACACTGCTGGCCTTCAATCTGCTCTTTTCGCTGCTCTTCGCCCAGAGCGTGCTGAACTCGCTGCGTGCGCTTTTCACGAAGCGTAGCTTCGCGCTGCAACAGCAAGGCTTGGCCGCCGTGTTGCGCGGCCATCTCATCATCTGCGGGCTGGGGCGCTTGCAGATTCGCGCGGCGGTGCGGCTGGTGGAGGAGGGGTATGCCGTCGCCATCATCCAGCAAGACGATGATTCGCCCTTACTGCAACGCGCGCTGGCGCTCCACATCCCCGTCATCTATGGCAACGCGGTGGCGGCACAGACGCTGCGCCTGGCCGGCATCCAGCATGCCAGGGCCGTGCTGGCGATCATCGATGGCGATCTGATCGATGTGGAGATCGCGCTGGCTGTCCGCGCTTTGCGCCCAAACATACGCATCATCCTGCGCGCTTTCAGCGAGGATTTCGACCGTGGATTGGAAAAGGTCTTCGGACCGAATACCGCCTTCAGCGCATCGGCGTTGGCCGCGCCCACTTTCGCCGTCGCTGCCGTCACGCGGCATGTGGAACAGGTGGTGCGCCTGGGCGACGAGTTGCTGGCGGTCGTTCCCATCGCCGTTCCTCACGGTTGGGATCAGGCGGCCAAACTGGAAGCGACACAGGGCATCCGCATTCTCGCGCGCCTGCCCGGCCCAGCGGCGGATCGCCTCTTCGCGCTCGCGCCGCTGCCCGCACTGAACCGGCTGCCTGCGGACGCCACGTTGCCGCATAACAGCCTCGACGCCGCCTATCTGACGCCGACAGCCACGCACGACCGCATCATCATCTGTGGCCTAGGCAAGATCGGCTATCGCATGGTCACGCTCCTGCAACAGGTGCAGCCGCGCCCGCATATCGTGGTGATGCACCTCGACGATGGCGAGGCATCCTTCGCCGAGGAGATTGCGCAGATGGAAGGCGTGGAAGTCATCGCAGGGGATGCCCACACAGAGAGTGGGTTGCAGCAGGCGGGCATCGCACGTGCGATCACCGTCGCCGCCGTTACGGCGGACGATCAGCTTAACGTGCAGATCGGCCTGGCTGCGCGTCGGCTGCATGGTGACGTGCATGTCGTCTTGCGCGTCTTCCAACGCCAACTGGCCGACAGCCTGGCCGATCTGTTCGGCATCCACACGGCTTTCAGCACGTCGGATATCGCCAGCGCGACGCTGACCGCGGCGGCCCTCACGCCCAACGTCAGCCAGGCGTTTTACGTGAACGAGCGCCTTTTCGCCGTCGCCGAGATCACGGCCCAGGCGGGCGATGCGCTGGCGGGCCGCACAGTGGCCGAGGTGCGCCAGGGGCAGCAGGTGCATGTGCTACGGCGGCGGCGGCAGGACGAGACGTTGGTGCTGCCGGATGACGCGACGTTGATCGCCGCTGGCGACGGTGTCAGCATCACCGGCCCGATCGGGGGGGTGGAAAGTTTCCTCCGGCAGCAGAACCGCGCGTCACCTCGCTAGGCAGCGTGCTCAACCGTCGGCACAATGTACGTCGTTCCTGGTTCCCGCCCTTGTTCCCCTATTCCTCCGCCGCAATCGTTCCCGTCGCCGTTGCTGGCAGTTTCGCTTCCAGGTCATCGTAGCGGTTGATGCGGTAGATCAGTGACGACAGCAGCCAACTGACTACGAAGATGCCGATGATGCCGACGCCGATCCAGCCGAAATTGTTGCCACCATTGCCGTTGTTGAGGAGGTTCACCACGCCCCAGAAGCCGGTCGTCAGATTGAACTGGCTCTGGACGATGCTCAGCACTTCCAGCGCGCCGATCAACACGGCCACGATGACGGAGACGAACGTGATGCTCATATTATAGAAGAGCTTGCGCACCGGTTTGACGAACGCCCAACCATACGCGCCCAGCATCATCACGCCGTCAGTAGTGTCGGCGATGCTCATGCCGGCGGTGAAAAGCAGCGGCAGCAGCAGCACGAGATAGAACGGCAGGTGAAATTTGGTTACGCCCGCCGCGCCGACCGCCAGCAAGCCCACTTCTGTCGCCGTGTCGAAGCCCAGGCCGAAGAGGAAACCAATGGGATACATCTTCCAGGCGCGGTCAACAGACTTGAAGAGACCACGAAAGATGCGCGCGAAGAAGCCGCGCTTGTTCAGATATTCTTCCACCGCATCGGCATCGTAGACGCCGCCGTTCGTCACCTGGCGGAAGGTGCGCACGATCTCGACCAGGATGACGATGTTCATAATGGCGATGGCAAAGAGGAAGAGCGCCGACACGCCCGTGCCGATCAGTCCGCCGATGGTCTTCAGCGCCGAATTGTCACTCGATAGGTTCTGGGCGACGAAGGCCGATCCTGCCGCGATGAGCGCCGACATGATGAAAACGACGGTCGAATGGCCCAGTGAGAAGAAGAGGCCCACCGTCACCGGCTGCTTTTTCTCATGCATCAGCTTGCGCGTGACGTTGTCGATGGCGGAGATATGATCGGCGTCCACCGCATGGCGCAACCCGAAGAAATACGCCGTCAGGCCCAGCCCCAGCAGGAGCGGGTAGTGGAGCGAGGCGACCAGCGTCAGCACCCACAACAGCACGTTCGCCCCGATCAGGGCGCTATAGATGCCGATAACTTTCGAGCGCAACCCCGGCGAGTCACTTTGCAACACACGACGCAACGCGATCATACTGCCCTCCGTCTGCCTCACGCGAAACGTGCTGCTCACCAGCCTACCTGCGTGACGGAACCCTGTTCATTGCGGCTTTAACCGCTTGCATCCTTGTTTTACCCGTCTTCCTGTGTTAGCTATGGCCACCCATGCTTTATTATAGGGTAATCAGATGCATGTGTGTCAAGATGCAACTCTTTTTTGCCGCATCTGCGACTATTCGCAGAAAGCAATACCTTCTTTATCCCGCCAATCTCTACATCCTTGAGTTTCTATACACCCTTAAGTTACGGGAGGATCACGATGACGACAACTAGCACTCCAGAAACACGCTATGCCGCGCAGGCGCTGGCGCGGCTGACAGACGAGGTGGATCGCCTGAGCGGCAAGATCGACAAGTTAGGGGAATTGATGGCGACCAAGGGCGATCTGGCGCGCTATGCCCCGCGCGAGATCGTGGAGGCGCGGCTGGGGGACATCGCGCGGCGTGTCGGCGAGGTGCAGGCGCACGTGGAAGCGCACGACACGCAACTGGGCGGCTTGCTGCGCGAGAGCGTGGCGCGCGAACTGCGCTGGGACTGGCGCGTCATCGGCGGCCTCGGCTGCGTCATTACTTTCGTTTTCAGCCTGCTCGGCACCATCCTCAGCGGCACCATCGTCGGTGTCATCGTGTGGTCGCTGACGCACGCACCGCATTAGTGACTGGTTGGGCCAGTGGTCGTTACGCTTCGCGCAGTTTTCCAGCAAGAATGCTGATACAACCTACTCAGGGCGGTTAGGGCCACCGCCCGCAGTCCTCGTAGCGTTCAACCGCTGCACGTCGTAATACACCTGGTAACGTACCCGCGTGGCCATCGCCTACGTCATCTTTTATCACGACGTGAGCATCTTCTTCCTGGCCGGTGCCATCCAGCGCCCCAGCAGATCCATGCTGATCCTTCACTGCTGAGCGCCGTAAGAAATTGACAGCTATGATATGCTTCTAAGCAGCTAGCTATGCTAGCATTTGCCTGGAAGGGGTTTTGCGTATGCCGTGGTTTCCCTGGTTTCGTAAGCGCGCAAACAAAGACGCCGGTACTGCGCGGCGTTTTGCCATCTTTGGGGGGCGGCGTTATTCCAGCGAAGTACCCTACGTGTTGCCGAAGGATATGGGAGAGATCAGTCGGCTTGATTTTCAGCATTACATGCTTCGCTACGTTTTACACAATGATTATGCCGCGCCCATTACAAATGGGCAACTCAAAGATATCTTGGATGTGGGCAGTGGGACGGGGCGCTGGGCGGTGGAGATGAGCATGCAGTTTCCGCAAGCCAACATCTTCAGCCTGGATATCGAACCGCCGCAGACAGTGCAAAGTACGGTGTTGCTGAAGCAGCCAGACAACTGTATTTTTGTCCAGGGCAACGTACTGCAAGGCTTGCCTTTTCCGGATAACAGCTTTGATTTCGTCCATCAGCGGCTTCTCGTGGCGGCGCTCCCCTATGCCCAGTGGGGGTGGGTGGTCCGTGAATTGTTGCGGGTGACACGCCCTGGCGGCTGGATCGAATTGATTGAAGCGCCACCAGCGCCCAAAGGCGGCAAAGGTTTGCTGGCGCTCAACGATTGGATGGTGCAGATCACGAGTCGGCGCGGCATCAACGCTTATATCTCATTAGAAATCGGTGATTTGCTGCGCCAGGCAGGTTTACAGGATGTCGTTTATCGTGAACTCCCCATTCCTATTGGTCAACATGGGAAACGGCTGGGGTTGATGGCCGAAGCCAATCTCATCTCCCTGTTGCGGGGCATGAAAGGGCTGATCGTATCGCAAGGTGTGACCGACGCCGACACCTATGATTCGATGTTGCAGCTTGGGCAGACGGAACTTGCCACAGGAAAATACATGTGGCCGTATTATCTGGCCTATGGACGAAAGCCCATCGCTTGACGCTATGGAGTGATTGCGCGGGGCGGTGTCACTCGGCGTCAATCCATTGGCGCTGGTGCCACATCGGGCGGCGTGGCGGACATGGTTGCCGTGGTACCGTGGCCGTCGGCGGGCGCTTCCGTTGGCAGGGGGCGGTCAGAAAAGAGCGCGCCAAAGATGGGCATGAGGGAGCGCACGAAGCCGAACACGCCTTCCTCGAAGCCCTTGCGTTTGGCATAGAGATTGGCGACGATATCGATCACCTGGCCGCTGGCGCGGTCCGTGGCGTTCAGCGCCCCCTTGACGGTGGGGACGTATTCCTGAAGCAACGGAATCACGTGATGATGCAACCAGGCCATGCCCAGCGCCAGCAGCACCAGGATGGCCGCGACCAGCACGACGATAAAGAATAGCTCGAAGACCAGCAAGACACTCGCCGCGCTCGCCAAGCCGTCAAGCGGGGAGGTGGTCTCAGCGAGTAGCATGCTCGGCCTCCATCTCCGCTGCGTCCTCGTCGGCCTGGCGCATCGCCTCGGCGGCGCGGCGCCGGCGATCACTCTGCCGTTTGCGGGCGGACCCCTGCCCCAAAATAACTGAGGTCGCCTGCGAGAAGCCTACGAGGAAGCCGGCGGTCTTCACGGCGGGTTTCACCGTGAAATCGTTGGCGACTTTCGTCGTCTCGCGTACCGAATGGGTCGTTTCCTTCAATTCATTGAGCACCGGCAGCACTTCTTTGGTGATCTGCCGCGCCGTGCGCACCAGCGCCAGCACGGCATAAGCCAGCGCCAGCAGCGGCACCATTGACACCAGCGCCAGCACCACCAGCGCGATGTCGCGCACCGTCGGCCAAGCGCCCTGCACGCTGATCCATATGATCAGCCAGATCAAGAGTCCCAAAATGATGACGCCGGCTAGCGCGGCTCCGATTTGCCCGCCCCGTGTCCGCAAGAATCCCATACACCTGATCTCCCCACACCTGTTTGGCTGACCCCTAGCGCGTATGCTTGCCGCATGCGTAGTGCCAAAGTCGCTATATTCACAAGAAAGCAAAGCTTGATAACGTTCTGTTTCATATCAAGTATACAACGCACGCTTCACAGGCATGGGACTTTTCGCTGCTAAAGCATAGGAATTCGCGGAAAAAGCCGCTTGGTCAGCGGTGGCCACACGTTGCCAAGATTTGTGGTATCGTGCAGGCACGCCGATGCGCAAACGGGCGCGTTGCGTGAAGAAAACCTGAAAGAGCTGCCGTGAAAATCGGAGCAGGAGCCATATGTTCGGGCGCAAACGGATAGCAGAACCAGCCGTTGCCACCAGGGATGTCAAGGAAGGCAAGCGGACCAAAAGCCCCGCGCGCGAAGGTATCGTTTATTTTTTAGGGCGGATCGATCTCCTGATTTATTTTCTCGTTGCCGTCGCCTTTGTCCTTGCGGCAGGGCTGGCGTTGCTGTATAGCATGGCCAACATCATCGCGCAATTTCCCCATGCCTGGTTGCCACTGCCGCTGGATCGCCCTGATCTCAACATCCTGGCTCAGACCATTTTGCAGTTCGTCAGCGACCTGCTGCTGGTGCTGATCATCATGGAGGTGTTGAGTACCATCAAGTCTACGATTGAGAACGAAGGGACGCGCATCGAGCCGTTCTTGATCATCGGCATCATTTCGGCGACGCGGGGCATCCTTTCCATCGGCGCCCGCCTTTCCGTGACGGGCGAAACCGTCACCGGCACGCCGTTTTATAACGATATGATCGAATTGGGCGTGGACGCTTTGATCATCATCGCGTTAGGCATCATCCTCCGCATCACGCAATCGCGCACACGCCCAACCGGCAAGGTTGATCAGACGGCCTTGGGGGACGATGAGGCGACGATGGAATAGGGCTCAGCCGTTCAGGCGCGGCACGCGCGCCAGCAGCGCGGCGATGACCTCGTAGTTGCTGGTGCCGAGCCGCGTGGCGACCGCTTCCGCCGTGATGCGCGCGCTGCCCTGCACGCCGATCAGCACGACCTCGTCGCCCGCTCGCGCATCGGGGATATGTTGCACGCTGACGATGGTTTGGTCCATGCACACGCGCCCACGAATCGGCGCGCGTTGGCCGCGAATCAGCACGTCACCCCAGTTCGCCGGCCCGCGCCGGAAGCCATCGGCGTAGCCAACCGGCAGCACGGCCACGCGCTCCGCCGCCGTCGTCACATACGTTCGGCCATAGCTGATGCCCTCGCCCGCTGGGATAACCTTGACCTGGGCGATCTGCGTCTTAAAGGCCAGCGCGGGGCGAAACTCTGCTGGCAATGGCACGTCGTCCGAGGGTGCCAGGCCATAGAGGATGATGCCGGGCCGCACCAGATCGAAGCGCGCCTCCGGCAGCGCCAGGGTGGCGGCGGAATTAGCCGCGTGGCAGAGCGGCGGGCGCAGTCCCGCGCCTTCCAGTGCCGCCAGCACTGCGTTGAAACGCGCCAATTGCAGGCGCGCGTGGGCTAGATCCTCCTCATCCGCCGCCGCGAAATGGGTATAGATCCCCTCCACTGCGATCCCAGGCAGATCGTGCAGCTGACGCATGAAGGCGACGACAGCGGGAATGTCCTCAGCACGCAGCCCCAGGCGACCCATGCCCGAATCGATCTTCACATGCACGCGGGCGGACTGGCCCTGCGCCTGGGCAGCGCGGGCGAGCGCCTGCGCCGTTTCCATGGCATAGACCGTCGCGCGCAGATCCTGAGTCACCGCCTCGCGCGCCTGCCACGGCGGCACATAGCCATAGACCAACAGCGGCGCGGTGATGCCCGCCTGGCGCAACGGTACGGCCTCGCTGACCGTCGCCACGCCCAGCCACGCCGCGCCGTTGCGCAGCACCGTCCGCGCCACCTTCAGCGCGCCATGCCCATAGGCATCGGCTTTCAGCGTCGCCATCACCGCGACATCCGGCCCGACGATCTGCTTGACGGCACGGGTATTGCCGCCGATGGCATTCAGGTCGATCTCCAGCCAGGTCGGGCGGTTCATTTCGCCCACAATCGCCCGCCGCCAGATCGACCGCTGGCGATCCAACACCTCCGGCGCAGACGCGGGATCAGCCAGCAGGCGCTCCGTCACCTGCTCCATGCGCATCTCCGGCGATCCTTTGATCAGGACAACCGGTGGCACAGACGACTGCGCCGCGATGCTCAGCACGGCATTCGCCGCGTCTGCCGCTGTGTGCGTGACGATGACGCGCTCCGCCGGTATGCCATATTCTATCGCTGCTTGCGCGATGATCTCAGCCCGCGCGCCGCGCGTGATCAGCCACTCCAACTCGAATTCCGCGAAGATTCTGCCGATGTAACGGTGATAATACTCTTCTTCAGTTCCAAGATGGAGCATGTCGCCCAGGACTGCGATGTGAGGGGCTTTTTGTGGCAAATCAGGTGTTTGATCAAGCGTGGTCAATTCACCTATCGCATATTCAACTGCTTCTGGAATGGCATTATGTGAATCATCCAGCAGCAGCATGCCGTTCCGGCCTTGTAGCACGCACATTCGTCCGGCCAGGGGAGTAAAGTCGTGCAAATGGCGCGCTGCTTGAAGAGGAGGGATACCCAACACAGCACAAACGGTCAATGTAGCCATGATCATGTCTTCCCACATGGGGAAAAGTTGTGGGAGATGGATGAATTGCACTATGCCTGAGGAGTCGTGCAGACACAGAATAAAGTGACTTGCAAACGGCACATGTTGCTGGTCAATGGACAAGAGAGTTTCGACATTATTTTTGCCGAACCAGACGACATCAGGTGTGGCTGATCGTTGGCTCAACCGACGGCCCAGCCTGTACAGACGTTTATCATCCACGTTCAACACGATGGTTTGGCCGGCGTGCATCGCGGCGGGCAAGGTCGCCAGCGCATCGACGACGCCCTGCACGCTGCCCAGGCCGTCCAGGTGGGTCGCGTGGGAATTGAGGATGACGGCGACCTCCGGCGGGGCGATCTGCGCCAGCGCGGCCAACTCGCCCGGAAAGTCGCTGGCCATCTCCAGGACGGCGAATTCGTGGTGCGGTTCCAGCCAGCCCAGCGAGAGCGGCAACCCCAGCAGATCGTTGTAATTGCGCCAGGAACGGAAGGTGCTGGCATGCTGGCTCAGGACGGTGGCGATGGCCTCTTTCGTCGTCGTCTTGCCGGCGCTGCCGGCCACAGCGATGATGCGCGGCCCCCACGCCCGTAGCACGGCGGCGGCGTAATCGCGCAGCGCCTGGCGCACGTCGGGGACGACGACCACCGTCGCGCCCGTGCCGGTCAGCCGCGCTGCCAGCGCGTCATCCGCCGCCAGCCGCGCGGCCTCGATCAGCACGCCCTGCGCGCCATGTTCCACCGCCGCTGCCGCGTAGTCGTGGCCGTCGGCATGGATGCCGCGCACCGCGACGAAACAATCGCCCTCCGTCACCTCGCGGGAGTCCGACGCGAAGCCGGTAAACTCCTCCGCCTGGCCACGCTGCCACACCTGGCCGCCGGTCGCCTCGACCAGCATCCGCAACAAAATCATCGCCATCCCTCACGATCAGTGATCAAGAGCTAGCATATCATCATCGTCCAGAGAGGCGGCTGAGGCAGCAAACCAGCACCATTACCATTGCTCACATAGCAACTCAGCCACACGGCTAAAATGCGCATCGCGCGTTACCAGCGCCAGTTTATATTGCTGGCCGATGGCCTGGATGCCTTGCTTGATGCTGCTAAAGTAAGTACCTTACGCGACCCGGTGTGGTTCTCGATCCGTTTGCCGGCGTTGGCACGACACTGGTGGAAGCCCTGGGAGCTGGTCATGATGCTGTCGGCTTCGAGATCAATCCTTATGCCGCTTTAGCATGTCAAGTGAAAACCGCAGTCGCAGCCATCGGCCACACCGATCTCATGCAAGCCCGCGCTGCTTTCCATGATTTCTACGCGGATCGTGTTGCCGGAAATTATCAGCCCCACAGCCAACCACCACTTGGCTTCAAGTCCCGCGCGCCTTTTTATAGCCCTCTTGTTTTGCGCAAAGTGCTGATCGTGCAAGATTTCATTGCCACATTGACGGATGACACACTACGACGGATCTTCCAACTCGCTTTTGCGGCGACGATGGTCACGTACTCGAACTACTCCTATGAGCCAAGCCTGGGGCGGCGTGTAAGCAGCGGCAAGGGTGAGATCATAGATTTTCCCGTAGCTGACGCCATTAGCGCCAAGCTCCAGGAGTTCGTGACGGATATCGCCTGGTTCCAACACCATGCATCCACGAAGGCCCAAGCACGTGTGATCCAGGCATCATTTTTTGCATATGCGCACTATCTCGCGCCCGACTCGATTGACTTTGTCATCACGTCGCCACCGTACCTCAATAACTACCACTACAACCGGAATACGCGCCCACATCTCTATTGGCTTGGCTTCGCGGAAAAGCCGGCGGATCTGCATGCATTGGAAGAAGCGAACTTCGGCAAATACTGGCAAACGGTGCGCGATCAACCCGCGCTGGCGCTCGACTTTGTTTTGCCTGGCTCCGACTTGTCGGAGCGCATCGCGTCTGTGCGGCAATGCAATCCGGCACGTGGCATCTACGGTGGCAATGGCTGGGCAAATTACGCCGCGTCGTATTTCAACGACTGTTACAAACTGGCCAAAGGAATAAACTATGTACTTAAGCCTGGTGGTACGGCGCTAGTCGTCATCGGCAACAGCATCTTGCAAGGCGTCTTCATGCCAACTGATCGCTATTTCGGTGAGATCGCGGCAGCCGTTGGATTGGAACTTGTCGGCATCTCCACGCCTCGTGCGACCCGTGTCGGCAACAGCATCATCAAATCTAAGGTGCGCGTCGCCCAGGCCCAGGATGACCATCAACTCTATGAAGCTGTCGTCGAAGTGCGCAAATCTTGTGGTTTCTGGCGCATGATACAATATCTCGTATGAAGCAGCGACTCTTTTTGGTGGGGCTGACGGGCAGCGGCAAGACCACCGTCGCGCCCCTGGTGGCCGCGCGCCTGGGCTGGCCGTGGGTCGATCTTGACCAGGAGATTGAAGCGCGCACGGGCGAGAGTATCCCTGAAATTTTCGCGCGCGGCGTGGCAGAGTTCCGGCGCATCGAGGCGGACGTGCTGGCGGAGATTGCGGCGCGGGAGCCGCTGGTCGTCGCCACGGGTGGCGGGGCGATCCTGGAGGAGCGCAATCGCGCGCTGATGCGGTCGGCGGGGACGACGGTGGCGCTGGATGTCGCGCCAGAGACGGCGATCGCGCGCATCACTGCGCGCGGACCCTTCCCGCCGTTGCTCGTCGGCGACCCCGTCGCCCGCTGGCACGCCCTGCGCGCGGATCGCGCGCCCTTCTATGCCGAGGCGGACGTGCTGATCGATGCCAACCATGCTGATCCCAACTGGACGGCGACGCGCATTGTCGCCGCGCTGGCGGCGCGCGGACGGCTGGGCGCGGCTGCGTCGGTCCAGGCGATCCCCGTGCCGCTGCCGCAGACACCTTACACGATCACCGTCGGTTGGGGTGCGCTGGGCCAACTGGGCGCGCACATCGCCGCGCTGGGGCTGCCGCCGCGCGTCGCCCTCATCACCGACGCCACCGTCGCCGACTTGTTCCTGGCAGGCATCACGGCGGCCTTGCAGCAGGCGGGTATCACAGCGCAGCCTATCGTCATCCCCGCTGGCGAGGCCAGCAAAAGTTTAACGCACCTGGGCGCGCTCTATGATGCCCTCAGTGCCGCGCGCTTCGAGCGCGGCGAAGCGATTGTGGCGCTGGGTGGCGGCGTGGTGGGCGATCTCGCCGGCTTCGCGGCGGCGACGTATTTGCGCGGCGTCCCACTGATCCACGTCCCCACGACGCTGCTGGCCCAGGTGGATGCGAGCATTGGCGGCAAGACCGGCATCAACCATTCGACGGCGAAAAATGCCATCGGCGCGTTCTATCAGCCGCGCGCGGTCATCAGCGATCCGGCGGCCTTGCTGGCGTTAGATGCCCGCCTGGTGCGCGAAGGCTGGGGCGAGATCGTGAAATATGCGGCGGTGCTGGATGCTGACCTGTTCGCCCAACTCGAAGCCCACGCGGACGATCTGCTTTCCCTGGCCCCCGCTTGGATCACGCCGATCATCGCCCGCTGCGCGGCGATCAAAGCCGCCATCGTGAGCGCGGACGAGCGCGAGGCCGGCCCGCGCATCCTGCTGAATTACGGCCATACCATCGGCCATGCCTTGGAAGCTGTCACCGGTTATGGCACGCTCTTGCACGGCGAAGCCGTCTTCCTGGGGATGGCCGTCACCGCGCGGCTGGCGCTGCGCCTGGGGATGGTCGCGCCGGATTTCGTCGCCCGGCAAGATGCCCTGGCCCGCGCTGTAGGCGCACCTCACGTGCTGCCACCCATCGCGCCAGAGGTGATCTTCGCCGCGACGCGCCACGATAAAAAGGCGCGCGGCGGGCGCGTGCGCTGGGTGCTGCCCACGGCCATCGGCTCTGCCACCACCCGCGCCGATGTGCCGGATGAATTGGTGTTGGCCGTGTTGCGCGAACTGGCCGCGCCAGGTTTGCCAGCAGAGGGATAACGGATCGAGCATGCACAGATTTTGCCGGTTGCTGGTAAAACGGTGGTCATCAGGGCCGGACAGGAATAGCTGTCCTCCGCTACCTAATAAAATATTATTATCAACCGCCCGCTCCTCATAAAAAGGCATATGCGCAGGGGGAGCGGCGATGTCCTATTTTCCCGGAGACCTGCGTCTCAAGTATCGTCGGGGCTGGAGGGCTTAACGACCGTGTTCGGGATGGGAACGGGTGTGACCCCTCCGCTAAAATCACCGATCCCCCTGCGCATACGCAGGAGTGAGCATTTTTGCGAAGACTAGATAGTGACGCTGGCCCTCACCGGAGGGTGGAGACGAGGGGATTCGAACCCCTGACCTTCTGAATGCAAATCAGACGCTCTCCCAACTGAGCTACGCCCCCAGGCTGAAGCAATTCATCAGCGAGCGCAGTATAGCACATTGGTAGAGCCGGTGTCAAGGAAGGCATCGAATCCGGTGGGCCTGCTCTGGCTCGAACAGAGGACCTCAGTCTTATCAGGACTGCGCTCTAACCAACTGAGCTACAGGCCCCGGCGAGGCCAAGCGACGCGGTAGCTGGACCGCTGAAGAGTGAGAAAGAGGCGAGGGATAGGAAAGATTTGAGCGATCAGCGCGATCGACCTAGGATGGTCGCCGGTACAAGAGGCAACCATATATCCCTAGAAAGGAGGTGATCCAGCCACAGCTTCCGCTACGGCTACCTTGTTACGACTTCACCCCAATCACGGGCCCCACCCTCGGCAGGCGCGTCCCTTACGGGTTGGCGACCCGACTTCAGGTGTTA
>DAIDGU010000085.1 GCA_027459785.1 Ktedonobacteria bacterium
TGACCTATGCGGCCACCTGGATCATTGCCCTCGCGGCCACTGACGCCGGTCGCCCGGATCTCTTGCGTTCGCCTCGCCGGGTTCTTGCCCATTATTGGGAGGGCGATGGGTTATGAAACGCCCTCATTCCTGTCTGTCCGGCCCCGTTGACCACCGTCTTTTCCCGAACGGGGTATCAGATATGCGTGAAAAACAGCCACAGCACGATGAGTACGATAGCCGGGACGAGGATGGTGAGCAGCACCCGCAGGGGCGTCGGGAGCTGCGGCCCCTGTTGCGCACGCATATCGTCTCCTACCCGTAGGTGGCGCTCAAGGTCGAATCGTTGCTGATCGCCTGCCATCATAAAGCTAAGCCTTTTTCTCCGGCCTCTTGCCGGCAGAAACGACAAGACTGCTGCCACTGTATGCTTTTAGGATGGAAGATCGCAAGCCTTATAAAGCGCTGTGAAATAGGGGCATTTGCCTTTTACGTGCGAAAGATAGTATAGTTCTAAACAATAGTAGATGGCTACGCATGCCAAAGGAGCATCAATCTCATGCAACCAACATCGACACCAGCCGCCACCTCGCTCGATCCCGCCACCCATGTCGGCATCGCTGACCTGACCGTCGCCGACCTGGACCGCGCCGTGCAATTTTACACGGAGACGCTCGGCTTCACCGAGCGGACGCGCCAGGGCGCGACGGCGTATCTGAGCGCGGGCGCCAGTAGCGCCCCGTGGCTGCGCCTGACGGCGCTCGCCGGAGCGCGACGCAAGCCGCGCCACACCACCGGCCTCTACCACATCGCCATCCTCACGCCGGCGCGGGCGGCGCTGGCACGTTCGCTGCGCCGGCTCGTCGATCAGGGTTATCCCCTGCAAGGCGCGTCCGATCATCTGGTGAGCGAGGCGCTCTACCTGGCTGATCCCGATGGCAACGGCCTGGAGATTTACCGTGACCGCCCCCGCGCCGACTGGCCGCACGCCAACGGCACGGTGCAGATGGCGACGCTGCCGCTCGACCTGCAACAGCTTTATGATGAAGCGGTCGCCGAAGATCTGCCGTGGGCGGGCCTCGATCCGGCGACGCACCTGGGCCACGTTCACCTGCACGTGGCCGATCTCGAGGCCGCCGTGCAGTTTTATACTACGCTCATCGGCTTCGACTTGATGGTGCGCCTGGCTGACAGCGCGGCCTTTCTCGCCGCTGGCGGCTATCATCACCACCTGGGGCTGAACACCTGGGCCGGCGTCGGCGCACCGCCCCCGCCCGCCGATGCCGTCGGCCTGCGCGGCTTCACCATCGCGCTGCCCAGCGAGGTCGAACGCGAGCGTGTCCTCGCGCGCCTGCGCGCGGCGGGCGTCGCCCTCACCGAACACGCCGGCCTGCCCGAAGCGCACGATCCCTCTGGCAACGCCGTGTGGCTGGATGTGACGGGGTAGGGGCGCGCACATCGGTTTCCATCGATACCGTCCGCCCCCGTCGCATCACCTAGCCAGGGCGCGGCGCGCTGGCGCGGCCACTGGCTGGCCCACGGCGCGGCGCAGCGCGGCGAATTCGCGGCGCAGTTCAGGCAGGGGAGCGGCAGGCGTACCAGCGAGGGTGGCGGCGAAGTCCGTTGCCGGCCAGCGCAGGGTGATGCCCTGGCGCGGCGCGATGATGCCGACCTGATGAATGCCGTAAACATCCTGGGCATCCAGCAGCAGGTAGCCGAGCAATTCGCGTAGCCAGCGCGCTTCAAGTTGCGGCTGCGTCGTCGCCTTGATGAGATAGAGGCCGTCGCCGAGGATCAGCGGTTCCAGGCTACTGCCTGCCAGGGGAACGCCGCCCAGCGCGGGCCAAAGCGTGGCCGGCTGTGCCAGCAATTCCGGCTGCGCCGCCGTGAAACGCGCCGCCATCTGGCGGATGTCTGCGATGCAGACGGGATCAGCCAGGGCCAGCAGGCCGGCGACGGTGCGCGGCACCGCCGCGTGGAGCAGCGGACTTTGCATCAGCCGTCCCGTGCGCGCGATATCTTCACACAGGCCCAGCAGATAGCAGATGCGGCTGAGTTGCTCCTCATCTGCTGGTGCCAGTTGGTCGCCGGTCGGCGTGAGGCGCGCGACCTCCGCCCCCAGGTCGGCGAAGAGCGCCGCGACCGTTGCCAGGGGATAGGGAGACGTGTTGGCCTGCGTCAGTCGCGCCGCGCCATCCAGCGCCAGCAAAGCGCGCGGCGGCGTGTTCCCGCTGACATAACGCAGCCGCAGCGCGGTCGCCCGCGCCACCACCGCCCAGGGATAATGGTCGTCGGCAGACGGGCGCAACGTCTCTGCCTGGGCCAAGCGCGCGTTCGCGCCGCGCGCCAAAGCGGCAGTGCGTGGATACCGCTGCCAGATATATTGCCCGATCACGCTGCCATGCTGATCGAAACGAGTGCTGAGTGCCATGTGTTTCCTTGCTTTATGGGGAGGAGATAGTTCTCCCTTATCCATTCTGTGCCAGGCGAGGAAAAGCGGCAGGGAGCGAACGATGGCCGGTTCTGGCATAGCCTGTGCGAGACGCATTCCGCCACCGCGCGTCAACGGAGCAAGGACGATCCGGCAGCGGCTGGCGACCATGCCCACGTGAAGGAGCACACCGACATGGTGTTCGATCAATCAGCGCCTATTGCGGATTTGGAGCAGGCCCACCAGGCCCACGCGGCGTTACGGCACCAGCAGAGCCGCGCCTTGCTGATGGTGCGCGCCCGTGCCACCTTTCGCCCCCTGCACGATTTCACCCTCGTGCCGATCTTTCCGTGCGAACGCTGCCACGATGGCGGCTTGCGCGCCGTGGGGACGGTGCGCGGGCGCGGCGGCATGCAGCGGGCGCATGTCTGCGACACCTGCGGCATCCTGCGTCTTTACGATCTGCCCGACAGTGCGTTCCCTTGATAGTGATCCCTCACGGGCGGCCACTTTTAAAAGTACCAGGGAAAATTTGCCTGAATTTCCGGCAAAACCTCTTGCATGGCGCGCAGAAGCGTGCTATCCTAAGCCCCGTGACACGCGAAAACCTGGCAGGCGATTCATGCAAGCGAGGCGGAATGCCTGCCCCCACATCTTTGTGCATCAGACAGGGAGGTTTGTTGACATGCAGCAGCATGACGCCGGCAGGGCCGCACACCACGACACGATGGTGGTGATTTTGGAAGACGACGGTCCCACCTGCGACCTCTATCAACTCGTCCTGGAACATCAGGGCTTCCGTTTCGGCATCTTCAGCGACCACGACCAGTGCTGTGATTTCATTCGCACCCATCAGCCCGACGTGTTGATCTTCGATGTCCTTGGTTCCGCGCAAAACGGCTTGTCCGTCCTCGATATGCTCTATGCTGAGTTGGGCGACCGGCTGCCCCCCGTCATCGTCGCCACGGCCCTGCAACACTACCAAATTTCCAACCATCCGGCGTTGCGCCGCGTTCCCCGGTTGCGCACGCTGCACAAACCCTTCGACATCTACGATATGGTCTCCGCCGTCGAAGCGTGTGTGTGAGGTGGCCCCACCCCCGGCCCCTCCCCATCGGAGATGGAGAGGGGCCGGGGGTGGGGCCGTTACGCGCGGTAGGGCGGGGGGGGTTGGCGCAAGGCTTCCGGCTCGAACTGATCGGTGTTGAGTTCGACGACGACGGTGCGCACATCTTCGACCTCGCGCAACACGCGCTCCTTGATCGCGTCTACGATGCGTGCGCCCTCGGCGACGGTGAGATGGGGATCGACATCCACGTGTAGTTCGACGAGGATCGAATAGCCGATGGTGCGGCCTGCAATGGCGCGCACATGGGTGACACCCGGCACGGCCTGGGCGATGCGCATGACATCGTGCCGTTGGGCGGGCGAGAGGCTCGTATCCATCAGTTCGAGGGCGGCGACGCGCAGGATGCCGACGGCGGCCACCAGGATGAAGCCGGCCACGCCCAGCCCCGCCACAGCGTCGAACCAGATCAGCCCCAGTCGCGCCAGGAAGATGCCGATGATCACCACGCCGGAGGCCACGACATCCAGCAGGTGGTCGCGCGCTTCGGCCAGCAGCGACTTGCTCTTGATACGCCGCGCCAAATTGCCGACATAGCCGCTCAGCGCGAACTTGACGGCGATGGCGATGCCCGCCGCCACCAGCGTCAGCGCCGAGGGTGGCGCTGTGGCCGGATGCAGCAGCGCCTGCACGCTGTCATAGCCCACCAGCAGGCCCGCCACGGCGATCAGCACGGCGGCGATGGTGCTGGCGAATGCTTCCGCGCGCTCGTGACCATAGGGATGATTCCAGTCCGGCGGGCGGCGCGAATAGAAAAAGCTGGCGAGCGCGATGCAGGAATTGAGGAGATCGCTGCCTGAATGCACAGCGTCGGCAACGAGCGCCTCACTATGCCCCACCAGGCCGATCGTTCCTTTCAGTACGATCAGTCCCAGGTTCGCCAGGATGCCGAAAGCGGCGGCGCGCATCCCCTGCGCGGCCCGCCCGCCGTCGCGCGGCGTCCCCAGCGGCGAATGATGCGGTGCCATAACTCCTGCCTCGCTCTTTCTGCGCCGCATCCTCGCTCAGAGCCAGCAGCGCCGCTTTCACTGTGTCATTCTGAGGCTGAGGCGTCAAGTGGCAGCGATATCAAAGCCAATACTGGGGTATAGCGCATCGAAAGCCGGCGCGGCGATTATGCCAAAATGCTGCGATAGCGGGAACTGGCCTGCTACCACCCCACGCTGTGTGGTAGAATATTTGTCAGCTGATTGAATGATCAATTGAATGATCATAGGTAGACGCAAGGGGGGTCATGGTTTGAGCCAACCGACCTATGACAGCGTGTGGAAAGCCCTGCCGGCTATCGTGCTGCTGGCACCCGCGCGTCTCCCCGATCTTTGTGCCATGGGGTCTGTAAGGGCGTACCCTTGTGGTCGCCCTGGTTTCGGGGCTGGTCGCTCTGAGGCCGCGCTACTTGCCGGGTTTGGGTGTGGGTGTGGGCGTCGTCAGCAGTGGCAACACGGTGTAAAATGTCGTTGTTTGCACCGTCTGGCCGTTATACGTGACGGTCACATTGATGATATCGGGTTGCGTTGGCTTGCCATTGGCGGGGAACTGGAAAGTGGCGAAGCCATCGCTATCCGTTTGCCCCTGCAAGGAGGTGCCGGTACCGGTGATGGTGGCGTTCACCTGGGCCGGCGGATTCGGCGGCTTGGATGGCGCTACCATCGTCGGATCATTCACGCGCACTAGGACATAGAGGGTATCGGTATAGCCGGCTTGCGGCGATTGCTCCTTGACCCATGCGCCGGCGGTCAGCGTCGGGAAAGGCGGTGGTGTCTCCTGGCTCCCGCTGTTGGGGATAACCCCTACGCCAGCGGTGGAAGTACTGGGTGGCCCTCCGACCAGTGAGCAGCCCGCCAGGAACAGCGTCAACATCAGCGCGGCTACCCCCGTCGGCAGGGTGCGCTGCCGGGAAGAAATTCGTGAACGTATGTGCATAACTAAACCTCTATCAACCTGTGCTGATCCCTTGGCATTGAACGCGCCGCGCGTTCGCCAGTCCGCGCATGGTGCTAGGCGGCCATTACGATCGCCCGCGCCCATCGGAGTACCTGTTTCGCCGCCGCCATACAGGTTACCACCTCTTCCGGTGTGACGACATCATCGGCGAGTTCCGGCGCGGTATGGGCATAAAACGTTTCGGGATGGTAACGCGAGAGATCGGCCAGTGCCGCGATGATCTCCGGTGGTGTGCCGAGCGCCGCGCCCAGCGCCGCCAGATCGTGATTATACGGCGCGCGATGCCCCTCCCGCGCCAGGTTGACCGCTTGCAGCGCCTTTTCTGCCGCCTGATTGCACACATCGGCGCAGGCGAAATTGCGCCCCAGGGAGCGTTCCAGTCCCGCCGTCACCAGATCTTGCGCCGCCTCCGCGAACGCGCCGAGCGCTTCGAGGGATTGTGGTTCTGCCATGCCTCTATCCTTAGCTAGCTAGCGATCTACGAGCCGGTGGTTGGCCCTTTGAAGATGCCACCGTAATCGAAGATCTGCCAGTGGTTGCTCGTATAGGTAAATTGCAGCACGATGACGTAATGGTTCGCCTTCATGGCGGTCCCACCGCTGCGATAGATCTCATACGACGCCGATCCGGTGGCATCACCCGATTTGCCGCCCTGCTGGCTGAGTTTGGTATAGTTTGTGAGGGTACCAAACTGCTTGTCGGCGCTCTGCGCTTGCAGGGTGAAGGACTCCGGCTCGAAGCCAGGTGCCAAATCCGTGATCGCTCCACCATAGTCTTGCTGCTTGATCTTATCTAAGAAATCGGTGGTCGTGCCGGAAATATCTGCCGGGCGGTTGAGTTGGTTCGCCAACAACATGCCGCCGCCGACGGAGAACGCGCAGAGCAAGAGGGCGATGCCTACCATCGCCAACACGGTATACCCCGTGTGCTGACGAGCGCCGGAAGGGGGTCGCGCCGTGCTGGCGAATTCCTGGCGCAACGCCTTGATGCGCTGGCGGCGCTCGAACCGCGCTTCACGGCTCTCGCCAGCGGTCGCTTCCGGCGCAATGTTGAGGCGCTGTAACTCTTCCTGAATCTCTTTATAGCGTGCTTCGACATCCGCCGGCACCTCCGGCGTGTTGGCATTTGGCAGGCGTGGATTCACTTCAAGCCCCTTGTGCTGGCAAAGATGACATTCCTGCGCTATGCTACCACGGACCAGCCCGATATGCAAGATCGGCGACCAATGGGGCAGGACCTTTTCATCAAAGGGCAACGCCGGCGGGCGGGTAAACCCGCGCCTCTCATAAAGCGTGGGCCGGCCAGATTGGTGAGCGGCAGCGCCCGCCAGGGAGCATGATGAAAAAACATGTCTTGTAGCGCCTGTGCCACAGCTTGGACCCGCTTCACGCCAGCCCTTGACGCGGCGCACGCTATGAGACTATACTAACGCTGTACGGGGTATAGCGCAGTCTGGTCAGCGCGCCTGCTTTGGGAGCAGGAGGTCCCCGGTTCGAATCCGGGTACCCCGACCAATCGAGCGGAACCAGTCCATTTTTCCAGGCGGAAAGCGGGCTGGTGCCGCTTCATATTCCAAATGGACCACTTTCCAAAAACGGCTAGAGCAGGTTCCATTCACTCAAATAGCAATGGAACCTGCTTCGATTTTCGCAGGCCAGTTTACAAGCGAGCGGAGGGGCATAGCATGCGTGCTGTTCCCTATGCTTCAATTGCTGAGGGGTATAGTTCTTAGCACGCGACTTCGTGCTGCCGAAGCAGGAGCAGTGGAGCTCCTCATTCCACCGCTCCTGAGACGAGATCAAGGGTGCCTTCCAGGGGCAGTAGGCGCATGACGGCTCATTTCAGGCGCGCGCGCCGGGCGAGGTAAAGCGCGATGGAGCCGGCGACGGCGGCGTTGAGCGAGTTGATGGTGCCTTGCATGGGCAGGGCGACGACCAGATCGCACCGTTCGCGCACCAGCCGGCCCAGTCCCTTGCCTTCGCTGCCGACGACGAGCGCCAGCGGGCGATCCAGATCCACGGTGGCGATGTCTTGCGCGGCTTCGCCGGCCAGGCCCACCACCCAGAGGCCGCGCCCTTGCAGGTCCGTCAGGGTGCGCTGCAAGTTCGTCACCTGGGCCACCGGCAGATGGGTGATCGCGCCAGCGGAGCTTTTCACCACGCCAGGCGTGACGCCCGCCGCCCGGTGTTCCGGCAGGATGACGCCGTGCGCGCCGAAGGCTTCCGCCGAGCGGATCAGCGATCCCAAGTTCTGCACGTCCTGCACGCTATCCAGCGCCAACACCAGCGGTGCCTCGCCGCGCTGCTCGGCGGCAGCCAGGATCTCGTCCACATCGGCGTAATCCCATGGCGCGATGTAGGCGATGACGCCCTGGTGGTTCGCGCCGTGCGTCATCTGATCCAGGCGGTCACGTGGCACGTAATCGACCAGCACGCGCGCCTTGGCCGCCGCGCTCAGCACCTCCGCCAGCCCGCTCTCGCGCGCGCCCTGCGCCACCAACACGCGCCGCACGCGGCCGCCGCCGGCGGCCAGCGCCTCCGCCACGGGATGGCGACCCCAGATGAAATCTTGCTGCTCACGGTGTTGTTGCTCACGATGTTGGTCGCGCATGATGGTCGCTCCTTTATGGCTCGGCGGGACGGCAGGGCCGCCCGTGATAAGAAATGCGGATCACAGCGGAATGGTTGGCATGTAGATCGGTGGCTGGCGGCCCGCGATGCGCTGTTCCAGGGCGTAGGCCAGGCGGATCAGCGTCGGTTCGCTGAAGGCGCGGCCCATGAAGGTGAGGCCCACCGGCAGGCCATGCACCTGCCCCACTGGCAGCGTCAGCAGCGGATAGCCCGCCAGCGCCGCCGGCGTGGAACTGCCGCCGCGCGGATTTTCGCCGTTGACCACATCAATCGGCCAGGCGGGGCCATAGGTCGGTGCGACCAGCGCGTCGAGGTGATCGCGGTCCAGCGCGGCGTCCAGACCCAGCGCCCGGCTGAGGCGGTGATTGGTTGCCAGCGCGTCTTGATAGTCCTGGTCGGTCAGCGGCCCCTTGGCCTCGGCCAGTTCCAGTAATTCTTGCCCGAAATACGGCATCTCCGCCGCCGCGTGGGCGCGGTTGAAGGCGATCAGGTCGGCCAGCGTGCGCACCTGGGGCGCGGCCCCTCGCCCGTCGCGCGGCAACCGCGTCGCCAGATAGGCGTTCAGGTCGGCCTTGAACTCATAGAGCAAAACGGTGAGCTTGGATGGCGCGGCAGCGATCTCCTCCGCCGTGGGCAGATCCGCCGGATCGCTGATCGTCGCGCCGGCCTCGCGCATCACATCCAGCATGCTTTCGATGATGTGATCTGTCGCGGGGTGGTGGCCGAAAGCGCGCCGGGCGACACCGATGCGCGCCCCCGCCAGGCCGGCGGGCTCTAGGAACGGCGTGTAGTCGGCGTGCGCCTGTCCCGCGCTCGCTGCGGTCGCCGGGTCCGCCGGATCGACGCCGGTGAGCGCGCCCAGCAGGATCGCGGCATCTGCCACGGTGCGGGCATGCGGGCCAACGGTGTCTTGGCTGTGAGCGATGGGGATGACGCCAGCGCGACTGGTGAGGCCGACCGTCGGCTTGATGCCCACGACGCCGCACAGCGACGAGGGGCAGACGATGGAACCGTTCGTCTCCGTCCCCAACGCGGCGGCGGCGAAGCTGGCCGCGACCGCTGCCGCCGATCCCGCGCTGGAACCGCCAGGACTGCGATCCAGCACATAGGGATTGCGCGCCTGCCCGCCGCGCCCACTCCACCCACACGCGCCATATTCAGAGCGGAAGAAGGCCCACTCAGAGAGATTTGCTTTGCCCAGGATGATCGCGCCGGCGGCGCGCAGCCGTTGGACCACGGTGGCGTCGCGCGGCGGGCGCGAGTCCAGCAGGGCCAGCGAGCCAGCAGCGGTATGCATGCCATCGGCGGTGTCGATGTTGTCTTTCACGAGGATGGGGATGCCGTGCAGCGGCCCGCGCACCGTGCCAGCGGCGCGCTCGGCGTCCAGTGCGGCGGCGATGGCCAGTGCGTCCGGGTTCAGCTCGATCACCGACCGCAGCCGTGGTCCCTGCGCGTCCATCTGCTGGATGCGCGCAGTATACGCCGTCACCAGATCGCGGGCGGTGAGCGCGCCGGCGGTCATCATCTGCTGCAATGATGCGATGCTCGCTTCATAGACGGCAGCACCGACGGTGCGCGCCTGCGCGGCCCAGGGCGAGGCGGAAGGATCGGGTGTCATAGCTGGCTCCTGCTTGTGATCAACGGAGCGCATCCCTGCCCCGCCGTCGGGGTCATATCATACCCGTTGGGGTCATATCAGTATAGCACGACGCGAGGGCTGGCATCCCGTTTGCGCGCTTGTGCTTAAGCGATCTTAGCAATAGCAGGTGATATGGATACTGGAGTAGAGACGAGCGGCAATGGTACGCAGCCGGTCAGCCCCTCAGCGGCTGCCGGCTGGACGGTGCGGCTGAATCCGCGCACGCTCTGGCTGGCGGCGGCCATCGGCATCGCCGTGCTGCTGGCGATCGTCATCCTGAACCATGTCTTCAACATCGTCGTCCTGGTGTTCCTGGCAATCGTCTTTGCCGAAGGAATCCGCCCGCTCGTCATGTGGCTCCATCGCTGGAAGATTCCGCGCCCGCTAGGGACGGCGCTGGTCTATCTGCTGCTCTTCGCCGCGCTGGGCGGGGTGGGCTACATCCTGGCGACACCACTGATCTCGCAGTCCGCCGCCTTCATCAACAACCTCCCCACCTATGCGAACAGAGGGCAAGAGCTGCTCACGCGCGTGCAGGCGGCAGTTCACAGCAATCTAATCGCGGAACAGGCGTTGCAGACGTTGAAATCGCAGGGCGGTAATCTCGTCGGTCAGGTCGTCACGTTCCTCTTACGGCTGCCGGTCTCGATCATCACCGGCTTGTTTTATATCATCTTCATACTGACCGTCGCGTTCTTTTGGGTCAACAGCATCGACGCGCTCAAGCCGTTTGTCGTCAGCCTCTTGCCGGGGCAGATTCAGGTGCGCGCGGCGCATGTCATTGATGAGGCCGCCCATCGGCTGAGCTGGTATGTGCGCGGGTTGTTGGTGAACATGGTCTTCATCGGCGTCACGCACACGCTGGGCTTGCTGGTGCTGGGCGTGCCATATCCGCTCTTGCTGGGCGTTTTCGCGGGCATCACGGAGGCCATCCCCTTCGCCGGACCGTTCATTGCTGGCGCGGTGGCGATGGCGGTGGCGCTGTTCGCCGTGGGGCCGGGCAAATGTCTGGAAGTTTTCGTGTTGGTCGTGGCGATTCAGCAATTCGAGAGCAATGTGTTGGTGCCAAACGTAATGAATCGCACGGTGAAGCTGCACCCGCTGGCTGTGGTCATCGCCGTAGTGGTGGGCGGCGAACTCTATGGCATCCTGGGGGCGATCCTGGCGGTCCCCGTCGCTGTAATCCTCGACATCCTCGTCGAAGATATGCTCGCTCCCCTCGCGCGCCATGTCTCCGCGCAGGTCGAGGAGCGGCAACAGATCGCCGCTGCTCAAGCGACGCCCGAAACACCCGCTGATAGCGCCGCTGGCACCGGGCCGTAACGAGCGAGGGGCGCCTTGCGCGTCATCCACACCACAGCAAAGAGCAACATTCAGAGCTAGCTATGAAGATAGCAGCTTTCATGCTGTGAACTGCGGCGTTGGGCAACAAGGGTATTGCCGCGCTTGCGGTCGGTGGTGTCCTAGAAGCATTTCAACTCGTGTCATACGTATGGACCATTCTCGTATACCATGGCATCATGCTATCCATCTTCCACGCGAAGGAGTTCTCATGGCAAATGTTCCCGTTTCCGGCACCCTCGCCAGCGACCTGGACGAAACCGTCGTCGTTCTGCGCATGGCGTCGCCGGTTGGCCAGGTGTGGCGACGCTTTCGTCGCAATTGGCCGGCGCTGCTCAGCGTGGTTGTGCTGGTGCTGCTCGTTTTGCTGGCGATCCTGGCACCCTACCTGACGCCGGGCATCACCCCGAATACCCAGTTTTTGCTGCAAGTACCGACCAGCTCTGCCGCCCAGGCACCCTCGCTGGATCACTTCCCCCTCCAACTCATGGGCATCACGAATATCTACGACAGCAAACACTCTGTCTTTGTGGAGGTCGCGTATGGGGCGCGCGTCTCGCTGAGCATCGGCCTCATCGGCGCGCTCGTCACCGCGATCATCGGCACGCTGTTGGGCGCGCTGGCCGGCTATTTCGGCGGCTGGATCGACGGCGTCATCATGCGCGTGACCGATCTTGCTTTGGCTTTCCCGTTCCTGCCGCTGGTCATCGCCATCACCATCGCCGGCTCCATCACCGTCACGCCGCAAGCCTTGCTGCTGCTCTTCAGCCTGCTGGACTGGCCGGTCATCGCGCGGCTGGTGCGCGCCCAGTTGCTCGCGCAGCGCGAGCGCGAATATGTGGAGGCCGCGGTCGCTCAGGGGGTGCCGCACCTGCGCATCCTTTTTCGGCATCTCCTGCCGCTGGTCCTCGCGCCGGTCTTCGTTGTCACCGCTCTCAACGCCGCCGCCTTCATCCTGGCGGAAGCATCGCTCGATTATATCCTGCTGGGGATCACCGACCAAGCCACGTGGGGCAACATCATCGCCGCCAACCAGAACTTTCTGGACGCCGGCTTCTGGTGGCCGGTCGTGTTCCCTGGCCTGTTCATCATCATCACGGTCCTCGCCATCAATTATATCGGCGAGGGTCTGCGCGACGCGCTGGATGTCAGCCGGACGGTGCGCTGAGAAAGGGTACGCTTCATGCTCGCTTATCTCCTGTGACGGCTGCTGTTGATGGTGCTCGCCGCGTTCCTCTTGACCTACGCCACCTGGTTTCTGACGACCTATGATGGCGCGCGGTCGCTGCAACACCTGGGGCCGACCGCCCTGTTGCCGGCGCGCTATCTGACCTGGCTGAATAACGTTTTGCAGGGCGACCTGGGCTTTTCGCTGCGCACGGGTCAGCCAGTGCTGCAAAGCATCCTGAGCCGCCTGCCGGCGACGCTATTGCTGGTGGTGCCGGCCTTCATCCTACAAGAACTGATCGGCGTGGCGCTGGGCATGTTCGCGGCGGTGCGCTACCAGCACGTGATCGACCGCGTCATCACCTCCGCCGTCTTCATCGTCTCATCGATCCCGCCGTTTCTTTTGGGCCTCTACACGCTGGTGTTGTTCAGCGTGGATCTCCATTGGGTGCCGTTCGGTGGCCTCACGAATTTCGTCAACACGCCGCCCTTCAATACGCCGGCGTACTGGGCCTATTTCCACGCCAACATCGGCACGGCGATCCTGGAACTGGCGCGGCACCTGCTGTTGCCGGTGCTGACGCTGGCCGTGATCGGCGCGGCGGCGGATAGCCAACTGGTGCGCGTCGCCACGCTGGAAGTGCTGAACCAGGAATACATCCGCGCGGCGCGGGCGCGCGGCCTGCCGGAGCGGCTGGTGATCTGGAAGCATGCCTTGCGCAACGCGATCATCCCGGTCATCACCAACATCGGCGTGCAGTTGCCGCGCCTGGTCTTCGCCGCCGCCATCATCGAATACGCTTTCGGCATCCCCGGCCTGGGCAAGCTCTTCATCGACGCCGTCTTCACCCCGGCATTCCAGGGCGGCCTGAATGGCGGCCCGCCGGCCCCGCCGGACCTCAACATCGCCACAGGCTACTTCCTGGTGCTGGGCCTGTTCACGCTGCTCGTCTCGGCGCTGACCGACATCACCTATGCCTACGCCGACCCGCGCATCCGCGCTGGCACCGAACGCGCGCCAGCGGCAGTGGCGATTGCGCCGACCTGGACGTGGGCGCTGCCGCGCCGCACACTGGTCAAGACGCGCCGCTTCCGGCTGACCGTCGGCCAGGCGGGCATCGCCGCCTTGGTGGTGGCCGTGGTGACACTAGGGGCGATTTATGGGCGCAGCCTCATCGCCCCGCAACATCCGCCTTTCACGAACGTCAACGGCGACTGGGTCAGTGTTGTCACGCATAAAGACACCTTCATCGGCCACTCCGACCTGTTTCTGGTGCTGTCGATCAACGCGCAGGGTCAGCTCAGGGGCAGCGGCAATGATTGTTCGATTGCTTATGGCGCGCAACAAACCGCGCTCGCTGTCACCGGCTATACCGACGGCACGACGCTGCACCTGTCGTTGATCGGTCAGGGGGAGCAATACATCTTGCTCGGCGACTTCCCTAAGACTGCCGCTAGTTTCAGCATGGCGGGCGGTTTTTCGGGCAGCGGCTTCCAGGGCGGATCGGAACAAGTAAGCATGAGCTTCCAGCACGGCACACACAGCGCCTGGCAGACGCTCTGCAAACAGTCCAGCAATGGCTAAACGCGCACGAGCAGCGCCTGGGGCAAGATCTGCACAGTGTAGTCGGTGGCGCGCAACGTTTCGCCGTCCATCTGGGCGTTCACGCCCTGGGGGCAGGTGAGGCGCACCGTCTGCGCGCGATAAAAGGTCACTTCCGGTTCGCCTGCGTGCTGGCCCTTTTGTAATTTCGGCAGCAGGTTGAGGGCGCGCAGGCGCGGCATGTAGCGCACGGCACAGATGTCGAACTGGCCGTCGGTGTGCGTCGCCGTGGGGTTCACGCGGAAGCCGCCGCCATAGGTCGGGCCATTGGTGATGGCGACGATGACGTGCCGTAGCGGCTCACCGTTCCCCAGCGGCTGGCCATCGAGCGTGATGGTGAGCCAGGGACAGCGGCGATAGCCAAAGAACAGGCGTTGCAGCGACGAGGCATAATATAGCGTCGCGCCAGTCATAAAGGGCAAGTGCTTCATGCCCTCGGCGGCGACGGCCACGTCGGCATCCAGCCCCACGCTGAAGGAATTGGCGAAGTAGCGGTCATTCGCCTTGCCAGCATCCACGGCGGTCGGCGTGCCGTTGAGCGCGATCTCTAGCGCCTGGGCGCTATCGCGCGGGAGCTTGAGCGTGTTGCAGGCGAAGTCGTTGCCGGACCCCGCCGGCACGATGCCCAGCGGCACCTGCCGCCCGCTGGCGAGCAGCCCGTTTACCACCTCATTGATCGAGCCGTCGCCACCGACGATGACGACGCCGCGCCCGGCCTCCGCCGCCGCCTGAGCGCGCTCACGCGCCTCGCCGCGCTGCCGCGTCTCCGCGTATTCCGCGCCGACCGCTGCGGCGCGTGGGCGCACGAGGGCGCGCCACGCCTCCATCCGGCCCCGGTTGGCCGCCGGATTCAGGATGATCAGGGGTGGTGCTGACGGCGTTGTCTGCATGGAGTGCGCTCCTTTACGGGGTTGAGGTTGCCCCATTGTATCATAAAAGTGTCCTCTGGCTATCATTTGCCTGCGCCATGCAATGCGCAGTTGGGCTATACTGTGGGAAGAACATTGTGCAGCCAAGGGGGGTGCACGGATGGTGCTATTCATGAGCGGCACGCCACAGGTGGGCCAACGCCTGGCGCGTGTCTTGGGTGGGGCGGTGCCGGAGGTCGCCATCGTCACCGCCAGCCGTGTCGTGCAGGCGGTCAACGCCCTGCATGCCCGCCCGCCCCAACTGTTGATCCTGGATATGACCGCGCCCTGCGAAATCGAGCCGGAGTTCGTCATCGCGTGTTGCATGCCGAAGGCGCGCGGTGGGCCGCCCTTGCTCATCTTCACCCGCGCGGCGGAACATGCGACCATCACCCATTACGGCGCGATCCCCGGCGTGCATGTCATCCCGTTCCCCGCGACCGATCTCCTGCTGCGTGCTATTGTTAAAGAATACTTGCTCTGAAGGACGCATCTATGCGGCGTATTTTACCCGAACCCGTCATTCGTATGACGCAGTTTTACCGGCAAAAGGATGATGGGACGCAGTTTTTCGGCACTTGTGGCCAGACGGCGTTGGCCGTTTGCATCGCAGCGGCGCGTGGCACCCCCACGGACTTCGAGGGCGTGGGCGAACTGATGATTCACCTGACGCGCGCGATGATCGCCGCCGGCCTTGCCGCGCCGAACGGGGCGTCGCGCCTGACGGCGTTGGGCGCGCAAGCGCGGGCGGAGGGCTGCGCCGTGGCGCTGGAATTACCGTATCAGGAGCCGCTGCTGGCGAACTGGCGTGACCTGCTGGCGGCGCACGCGGGCGAACAGCCGATTGTGCTACAAGTGGCACACGGCGCGGCGCTCTGCGATGCCGCAACGGGGGCGCACGATGCATCCGATCTGCGTTATCACGCCATCGCCATCGTCGGCTGCCAGGACGACGGCTACCTTGCCGCTGATAGCGCCCATCCCGAAATCATGCGCCGCTTCCAACTGTACCCCGCAGCGACGCTGGCCGACGCCCAGCCCTGCGGCCTACTGATGCTGGCGCGGCAACGGACGTGATCACAGAGGAGTAGATGACCGCATGCCTTGGAATCCTGCGCAGTATCACCGGTTTCAGCAGCAACGCGCCGAGCCGTTCGTTGACCTGACGGCGCTCGTCACCAAACGCGCGCACCTCACCGTGGTCGATCTGGGCTGTGGCACGGGCGAACTGACGGCGCAACTGGCCGACATGCTGCCCGACAGCGATGTGACCGGCCTGGATAGTTCCGCCGAGATGTTGGCGCAAGCGGCTCAGTATGCCCGGCCTGGTTTGCGCTTCGTGCAGGGTGCTATCGAAGCCTTCGATCAGCCGGTCGATCTCGTTTTTTCCACCGCCGCCCTGCATTGGATCGATGACCAGCCGGCGCTGATCACGCGGCTTTTCGGGCTGGTACGGCCTGGCGGGCAACTGGCGGTGCAGGTGCCATCAAACTTCCGCCATCCCTCACACACGCTCATCATCGCCACCGCCCAGGAAGAGCCGTTCCGTAGCGCGCTTGCCGGCTGGGCGCGCGAATCGCCGGTGCTGGGCATCGACCACTACGCCGATCTGCTGTATGCGCTGGGCGGTACAGCGATCACCGCTTTCGAGAAGGTCTATGGGCATGTCTTGCCGGATGCCGCTGCCATCGCGGACTGGACCAAGGGCAGCACGCTCGTTCCCTATCTGGAACGCCTGCCGGCGGACCTGCACGCCGCCTTCGAGGCCAGCTACCGCGCCAAGCTGCGCGAACGTTACAGAATAGCCCGTAAAGCCGCCGTCCCTTTAGGGCGTGCGGATGCACGGGCGTGCGTTGGCTTGAGCCAGTGACCATACCCTTGACAGCCACTGCGTTTCCAGGTATACTAGCAGTGAAGTCTGGCGAAAAGAGGCGCACGCCGAAGCCATATCCTCCTCCCGGACGATGC
>DAIDGU010000086.1 GCA_027459785.1 Ktedonobacteria bacterium
GTAGGCATGACATGTTCTCCTGGTGTGCTGGCTGGATTGGTATCACCATCATGCCAGGAGATGTCTCGGCTGTCACGTCGTTCCTCCCCGTACTATACTGCCCCCTTCTTATATCTTGTGTCCTAAGTTTATGCCTATGGGGCTGTCAAGCGGTTCAGCCCCACAAGCCACTATAGGCCACGCACACCCTCCGTTTCCACGCGATGGTCGAAAAAAGCAAATGCGCTCTGAGTGGGGGTATTCAACACGGGTCCGCTGCGGAGCACCAGAGCGGCTACGTCGCGCGGGCGGGCGGCAGCCAGTGGTGCGATGATCGGGGGGATATCCAGCAAGAAATTAGGGTGATGATTGAACTGCCAATTTTTAGTGAAAGTACTCCCCCTGAAGATCTTCCCCCTTGTACATTTTTATCTCGTGATGTATACTCTCGCCGGTGAGTGCCGCAATGTGAACTTCAGCGGGCATACTGTATAGCTGGCACGTGTTCCAGCGGCAGGCTCGCCTGGCAGTCCCAGCCACACACCCAACGCTTTCTGCGCGGCGGCCATCGAAGGCATCGCGGAGCGCCCTGCTCCAGCAGCGGATATGGAGATCGGCTGTTCAATCGTCGGATGCATTGCTTACCCCGCACTCCTCGTGTGCGTCGTCACATGAACCTGTGATGTCGCACAACCACAAAAACAAAGGGGAACTACCGATGTTGTTGTTCCGACGCATCCTCGTGACGAGCATCACCAGCGCGGTTGTACTGCTGGGCTTATTCGGACTCAGCGCGCAGCCGGCTCGTGCCGCTGCGGTCCAAACTGACGTTCCCATCTCTGGCACCGCTTATAGCAGCTGCACAGGTGAGATCATTGCCATTAGTGGCTACTACCACCAACAGGTCAACATCACGTACGACAACTCAGGCGGGGCGCATCTCAGCCTGAGCGAAAACTTTCAAGGTGTGAGCGGCATTGGCGAGACATCGGGCTTGAAATACCAGATACCTGGTACTTTCCACGTGACCGAAAATTTCACCGCCGGCCAGGCTTTCAACTTTACCGAAACCCTCAACGAAGCCCTTATCTCACAGGGTTCAGCGCCCAACGAACAGATTCATGGGCTGTTGCATATCACTGTGGATGCTAACGGTAACGTTACCTCGTATATTGACACGTTTTCGATCACGTGTTAGGGCTAGCGCACGCAGCAGGGGAAGATGTCTGCGGACTACTTATACTAATTCACGGAAGATATGGTAAAGTACAGGAGGGGGGACAAACAGAGGAAGGAAACAGCGATGCGGATAAACTACCAGATGGCGATCCAGGAAAGCGTGGAGGAGTTGCGTGCGGAGGAACAGCGCCTGCGCGGGCAGAAGGTCGCCGTCCATCTGCGGATGCTGATCCTGCTCAAAAGTGGGCAAGCGCGCACGATGCAGGCCGTGGCCCCGCTGGTGGGCTACAGCGTGACGCAAGTCGTGCGGTGGTGGACACGTTATCGCACCGCTGGCCTCAGCGGCCTGGAACGTGCGCCCCACTATCCGGGGGTCACGCCCCGTCTCACGCCGGACGCCCGTGCAGATCTCCACGCCGCAATGCAGCGGGGGGAGATTGCGACCTTGGAACAGGCACGCCAGTACTTGCAGCAGCACTGGGGTATTACCTACCAGAGCGTCAATGGTGTCTGGCAACAATTTCGCCACGAACGCACGCGCAAGAAGACGGGACGACGCCATATCCGTTCGTCGGCTGAAAGACAAGATGCCTTTAAAAAAACTTCGCTGCCCTCGTAGCAGGCAGTGAGCAGGTGTGGGCCTTTGATGAAGGCCGCTTTGGGCTGAAAACGTGGTGTCGCCGTCGCTGGTGTCCGCTGGGGAAACGCCCGCCGTGGCGGGTGAGTGAGATGTACCGCTGGACGTGGGTCTATGTCGCCATCGAACCAACGCATGGGCGCTGGCATGTCTGCTTCTGCCCCCGCGTCACGGGTGACTGGTTACAACGGTTCCTCGACTCGTTTCGCCAGGAAACGGGCGATGCAACGGTGGGAGTCGTCCTGGATAATGCTCCCAGTCACAAGAACCATGCGGTCCAGTGGCCGGAGGGGATCACCCCACTGTTTTTGCCGCCCTACAGTCCCGAATTGAATCCCGCCGAACAAGTCTTCCGCGTCCTCCGCCTGGCGTTATCCAACCGCATCTTTGCGGATGAAGATGATCTGGAAGACGCTCTGACCTCAGCTTTGCGCCGCTTTTGGGACCATCCAGAAGTGGTCATTCGGTTGACCGACTATCCCTGGTGGCAAGCTGCCATTGATGCTAACTTGTCACTTTCTCCGTGAATTAGTATTACTGTCAGTAGGCACCAACCTTGCCATGTGATCTGCTACAGCAGATAGCAGCTATCCCAAAGCCGCCGCGCAAGGGCAAGTGAAGTACAGCGGGGGTGGAAGGATTCTTTCATCTCCGCTGTGCTACTCTCCGTGGATCTTTACGAGAATGAGTTTTGCCAGCGGTTACTTCGATCTCATGCTGTTAAAATTTTAATGATCTTCGATCTCACCCTCTGTTTCTTCGCTTAGATTACCTTGTTCCTGCAAACCAGGATCCGCCGCGCTTCGCCGCAGATTTTCCGCCAGCAGTCGCGCCAGTATCTCGTCGTCGCTGATCTCCGCCGGCCAGCCATAGGCGGCGTAGACGGCGTGGTCCAGCGCGGCGTGCGCGTTGATCAGCCATTGCGGGCGCGCGTTATAGAGGTTCGTCAGCGTGCGCTTCTTCAGGTCCGCTTCGCTGGCCTCCGGCGGGTTCAGCCAGGCGTCGCGCTGCGCCACCAGCCGCCGCGCTGCCTCGGCAATCGCCTCGCGCTGTGCATCCGTCGGGCGCGGCAACGGGAACGTCTCGAACGTCGTCGTCGGCGTGTAGCGTGGGCGATCCTCCAGCGATGTTCCCAGGCGCAAGGCCCAGATCTCGTGCGCGTGGCTGTGCAGCACGCCGAAGGTGTAATCATCGTCGCGGGCAAAGGCAATTAGCGCATGATCAGGAACAATGGTTGCATCTAACCAAACGAATAGACGATGTTTGGAAACGCACGGTGTCGCAATATAACGCGAGAACGGCATCATTGCTTGACGTAAATCAGGCCGAGGTCGAGCATGTAACCACCAATTTTGGCGATACAACCGATCTCTACTAATTGCTCGTATGGGTAGGCAATATTGTTTGACGTACTCAAATGGCATTTCATATAAAGCTGCTTCTTCCATTGGCATACCTACACCAAAATCAATAATCCACATATTGCGTGGTCGCCGCGTGATATCGAGAGCATTCATCCAAGGTTTGACTACGTCACTGTTTGGACGACCATTAGGATTGCCCTTGGCTGCTAGCATTGCTTGCGCTGTTGCATCATCAATATCGAATGGAGCATCCTTTTTAATTCCCATGAAACCGATGCCGGCGTTTTCAGCGAGGCGACGCGCTTGCGTCAGATCAATGGTGCTGGTGAGATCAGCGTTGATGGCAGCAACAGCATGACCGTCTAATATGCGCGGTTCATCGGCGTTGGCATCGAAACCCAGCATGGAGATACGTACAGCGGCCCCTTCCAAGATCCACGGGCGGTCGGCCCAGGCCATGAAAAGATCGACTTTCTGATCCGTTGGTGTTGTGGTGCGTTTGATATTTTCGATCACCTGGCGATTGACGCCGCCGCGAATCGAATTGGTGGTGATTAAGCCGACGCGCTGCACCTTGCCGGCGGCCATCTGCTCGCGGGCGCGCTCCACAAAGTAGCAGACGAGATCGGCGAAGGCACCGACCGATGCGCCGTATTCGCGCCAGAGCGTCTCGACATACGCATCGCCCAATTCAGCGCGCACCTTGTTGCCGCCCAGAAACGGCGGATTGCTGACGATGCAGGTGGTGGCGGGCCAGGGCGTGCGGCGCGGGGGCCCGTCATCGCTGCGTTCCAGCAGGGCATCGGCCTGGTGGATGTTATCCAGCCGTTGCAAGACGGGGTCGCCCACGTCATAGCCGTGTTCCAACATCCATTGCAGGTGGCCGATCCAGATGACGGCGCGGGCCAGTTCGGCGGCATAGGGATTGATCTCGATGCCATACAACTGCTGCGGGTTGACGAGCGGAAACATCAGCGACACGCCCTGGTCGGCATGCTGCGCGGCCCAGGTGATCAGCTCGAATTCCAGTTCGTGCAACAGGCGCAAGGTCACATAGAGGAAATTGCCCGAACCACAGGCGGGGTCCAGCACGGTGGTGGTGCGGATGGCTTCTTGCATCTGGCCCAGCACGCGGCGGGCGGGCTCGCTGGCGGCGCGGCCTTTCGCGGCGTAATCGTCCAGGGAGGCGCGGGCGTCATCCCACTGGCGGCGCAACGGGGCAATCACCACCGGCTGCACCACGTCCATGATATCCGCCTCGCTGGTGTAATGCGCGCCGATCTGCGAACGCTTGGCGGGGTCCAGGCCGCGCTCGAAGAGCGTGCCAAAGATGCTGGGCGCGACACTGGACCAATCATGCGCGGTGGTGTGCCAGAGCAATTCCAGTTCATCCGGTGCCAGGCGCAACACCTCTTCGGCGGCGCGGGTAAAGAGATCGCCATTGAAATAACGGATCGCGTCGTTGCCATCAAAGCCGCCCGTCGCCATGGTCGAAAAGATGCCGATCACGCGGCGCATAAAGCCTTCGGGCGTGCTACGAAACCGCCGCAGCATCTCCGTAAAATGCTTGGGCGGCAACAAACCGATATTCTCAGAGAAAAGGCAAAAGAGGATGCGGATCAAAAAGTGGGCGATCAGGTGGGGATCGCCGGTAGCGCGCGACTGTAACCGATCAGCGATGTGACCGAATTGCTTGGCGGCTGCGAGCGTCACGCCTTCGCGCGTCTGCGTCGGCTTCAAGGCTTCGGGCTTGATCCATAAGGCGCGCAAAAGGTCGCGCTTACGGCTATCCGCCAGATCGGTGATGGCGATGTCGATGGGCGTGGTCACATAGCCGGTGAATTGGGGGACAATGCGGATACGCTGGATGTCTGATACCACGAGCAACGGAGGATTGCCCAACGCGCCGGAATACTGGCGGATCTGGATCAGCGCCTTGTCGAGATCGCCGTTGGGGCGCTTATATTCCCAGGCGAAGTGATCTTCATACCACACGTCGGCAAAGCCTTTTCTGCCAGTATCCTTATCGGTGTTCTTTTCAAAGGTATAGAATTTGCCCTGATGGTCGGCGTCATTCGGCGTTGGCACGTTTAAGAGCTGGCACAGGTCGATGAAATGCGGCTGTGCCGAGGCGCGTTCCGTCAGCGTCACTCCGGCCCACTTAGCGATGAACTCTTCCGGTGTCATGGTTCCTCCTGCACAACGATGGTGCTGCCATTGTGGCATAACGCGGCAGGGAAAGCAAGGGCTATTGATCGAGCGGCAGGGCATTCTTTTCAGAAAAAAATGATCAGGGCAGAAGACAGCTTTCACGTGAGGTGTCTGTTCTTTACTCGCTTCTTTCTCTGCTGAAAAGACCGTGCATCCAAGGTGATGAACGCCGGTAGCGCCGGACATTGCGCCAGAAACGGCACCGTCATTGCAACGCCGATTGCTCAGCGGCCAAGCACCAAAATTGTGTCTGCCTCTGCCTGATGTTCTGCGTCCCTTGTATACCACGAGAATAATGACAATGTCGTGTTTCTTCACGCTTGACCCGCATGGTGCGATGGTGGCTTTATCAGAGGGTGACATCAATTCACACTGTTGGGGAGTTTTGTGTATGCCCGCTTTGCCACCACCGACCTTGATCGTGCGCAACATCGGCGAATTGCTGACGATGGGAGCTGACCGGGGTGTGCCGGCAGCCAGTGGTCCATTGGGCATCGTGCGCGCTGCCGTCGTCGCGGCGCGCGGCGCGCAGATCATCTTCGCCGGGCCGGCGGCGGAGTTCGAGCAGCTCACCTGCGCGCCAAGTGACGTGCCGGCCACGATCATCGACGCAGGGGGCGGCGTGGTGACGCCGGGCTTGATCGACGCGCACACGCACCTCGTCTTCGCGGGCGACCGCGCGGGGGAGTTTCAGCAGCGTCACGCGGGTGCGAGCTATGCGGCGATCCAGGCGCAGGGCGGGGGCATCGCCGGCACGATGCGCGCCACGCGCGCCGCCGGCTACGGCGACCTCGTCGCGCTGGCACGGCAACGCTTGCGGTCGATGCGCGCACACGGCACGACCACGGTGGAGGCCAAGACCGGCTATGGCCTGGACCGCGCGACAGAAGATCGCCTCCTGGCCGTGGCGGCGCACTTCGCCTGGGAGCCGGAGTTGCCGCGTGTCGTGCCGACCTTTCTGGGCGCGCATGTCGTGCCGCCGGAAGATCAGGCCGACCGCGCGGCCTATGTCGCCCGTGTGCGCGACGATTGGCTGCCGGCCTTCGCGGGACGGGCGCGCTTCTGCGATGTCTTCTGCGAGCAGAATGCCTTCACACTGGCCGAGACGCGGTCGATCTTGCAGACCGCGCGCCGGCTGGGCTACGGGCTGAAGCTGCACGCCGAACAGCTTTCCCGCACCGGCGGGGCGGCACTGGCAGCGGAACTGGGTGCGACCAGCGCCGATCATCTGGACCATGCCAGCGACGCCGACCTGGATCACCTGGCGGCGGCGGGCGTCGTCGGCGTCCTACTGCCCGGTTGCGCCTTCACGCTGAACGCGCCGTACCCGGCGGCGCGGCGGCTGCTCGCGCATGGCGTGCGGGTGGCGCTGGCGACGGACTTCAATCCTGGCACGTGTTATTGCGAGAACTTGCAGATGATGGTCGCACTGGCCGTCGCGCATATGGGCATGACGCTGCCGGAGGCACTGCTGGCCGTCACGCGCCACGCCGCCGCCGCGCTGGCCCTGGACGACTGCGGGACGGTCGCGCCCGGCCTACGCTGTGATCTCGCCCTGTGGAACATCCCGCGCCACGACCAGATCGGCTACCATTTCGGTGTGAATCTGGTGGCAGGCGTCGTGATCGGCGGCCAGCCGATGATCAGCTAGGAGCGAATGCCATGCAGTATCAAGCAGAACACCTCGCGGGCGGCATCTCGTCGATCCGCTCGTCGCCCGCCTCATCGCCATGCACCGGGCATGAGCAAGCATCACCACTTAACAGTAATGGTATCGGTTGCTCGCGCAAGCGAGAATCCAGCATCATTAGGGGTTGATAATTCCGCGCCGGGATGATTTTCACTTGCAAGCGATGCTGCCAGCGGGCGCACGACGGCTGGGACATGCCCCGACATCGTGCGCCCGTGGTTTACGGCCTGGCGCTACCACTTACGCCATTGTTGCGCCACCCAGCATCCATCACGCCACGTGGGCCAAGCGGCACTACGCAAAAGGCTGGGACACAAGGCGCGCACCTACGACACGATGCCGAGGAAGACCCGTTGCAGGGCGTCCACGCGCGGCTTGGTAGCACGGCGGTCGGCGTAGTTCAGGTAGCGGCGAATCAGCTTGGCGCGCTTGGTGGGATTGCCCAGCCAGGCATCCGAGACGATGCCCTGCACCACGCGCACCTGGAAGCGCGGGATGGCATCGATGGCCTCGCCCAGCCAGCGCATCAGCAGGAAGAGGAAGCCGAAGATGGGGATCTTGCCCAGCGAAGCGTGCGCGCCCTTGGTGACGTAATACAGCGGCTTGGTGATCGCCAGGCGCAGTTCCAGCGTGGGGATGACGAACGGGATATTCGGGCAGATCGCCAGGAACAGGATCGTCCCAATCGACCGTTCGACGGCGTGCTGCGCCGCCTCCGCCGCCACCTCTTGCTCCGTGCCATACAGACACGTTTTCAGCAGATCGCGCGACTGCTTGAGGATGCGCTCGGTGTCGCTCAGCTGACTGCTGAGCCGGCTGACGCCCGACGGCACGACCAGGCTGGTGACGGTATCCAGCGCCGTCGAGGCGCGTTCCTTGAACCACGCCGAAACTTTGCTATCGTGCGTCGGATTCTGCGCGTCCGGCGTGATGGCCGCCAGCAGTCCTTCCGTGACACTCAGTTCAATCTGCAACTTCGCCATCAACTGCGGATCTTGCGAACGCGGATCGGTAGCTGGATACGCGGGCAGTGCGGGGACGCTGACTTCCGGCACGTGGCCGGCATCGAAGGCGTTATTGAAGATGCCGTCGATGCCCATCGACTTCGCCACCGCCATACCAAAGGACTTCGCCGCCGTGCCAGCTTGCTCGCGGCGCGTGTGCGTCGGGGCGCTGGGGTCAGGGCCGAAGAGCGTGTAGATGCGGTTCTCCCACTCCTGATGCAAAGCACTGAAGCGCGAAACATCGCCGCCCAGCTCATTCCACACCGCAGCGATGTCGCTGACCGGCAGGGTGATCTCACCGCGATCATCGCGCTTGACCAGATCCGGATAGCGTTGATTCAAGATATAGGCGGCGATGGCGATCTGGTTGGCTTCCACGGTACTCGGCGCGCGTTGCGCCCGCACCTCACGGTCCCAGCGGTCCAGCCCATCGGAAAAGCGGCGGGCCAGCGCACTGATCTGCTCGTGGGTGAGCGGCGTCGTTTGGCGCAGGCTGGGATGCAGCGCGGTATCGTCGATGACATAGACGACCGCTGCCGCCGTCTTGAGGATGTCGGCCTGGTGGGGCGTCAGCACAGTTGGCGCAGTCATGGGCAGATCCTTTCTCGCTGGTGGTGCTGGAATAAGAGCTTCTAGCGTGATAGTAGCCCACCAATCGCCCCACGTCAACTCTCCTGACGGTGATGTTCGTCACATGCCGCTGGTCCTGATGCTTGCATCTCTGCTGCGCGCGGCATATCCTACAAGAAGAAATGATCAGCGGGCAAATAAAGGGAGCAGCGGACGATGGATAGCGCGTATGAGCCGGAGCAGGCGACGACAACAGATCTGATGAGCCAGTTGGCCGGGCTGAACACCGAGCAGCGCCAGGCGGTCACGACCACCGCTGGGCCGGTGCTGATCCTCGCCGGACCGGGGAGCGGCAAAACCAGGGTCGTCACCTTCCGCATCGCCTACCTCATCGAGCATGAGCGCGTGCGCCCGTGGAATATCCTGGCCGTGACCTTCACCAACAAAGCCGCGCGCGAGATGAAGGAGCGCCTGGAACCGCTCGTCGGGCCAGCGGCGAAAGAGATCCACGTCGGCACGTTCCATAGCATCTGCGCGCGTGTCTTGCGCAGCGAGATCGAGACGATGGATTTCGGGCGCACGCGCGATTTCACCATCCTGGACGACGACGAGCAGCAAGCCTTGATCAAGGCCGCGATCAAGGATATGAACCTGAGCGAGCGGCAATACCAGCCGCGCGTCATCGGCGGCATCATCTCGCGCGCTAAAAACGAATTGCTCACCCCGCGCCAGTTCGCCGAGAGCGCCAACAAATACCTGGACGAGATAGCAGCCCGCGTCTATCTGCGCTACGACGAGCAGTTGCGCACTCAGAACGCCGCCGACTTCGATGATCTGATCATGCTCACACACCAGCTCTGGCGGCGCAACCCCGACGCCCTCCTGCGCGCCCAAAACCGCTATCACTACATCCACGTCGATGAGTTTCAGGATTGCAACCGCGCGCAATACGAACTGGTACGCCTGCTGGCGCTGGGCCTGCCCCCGCTGGACGGCAAGACCGAGGCCGCCTTCACCGGGCGGCGCAATCTCTGCGTGGTCGGCGACCCCGACCAGGGCATTTATTCCTGGCGCGGAGCGAGCAGTAAAAACATCCTGCAATTCGAGAAAGATTTCCCCGACCGCACGCTGATCGTCTTGGGACGTAATTATCGCTCGACCCAAAATATCTTAGATGCCGCCATGAACATTGTGCGGCGCAATTCTGATCGCATCGACCGCGAACTGTGGACGGACAAGGGATCGGGCGATCTGATCGAGGTGCGCGAGGTCTATAACGAAGAGGAGGAGGGCCGGTTCGTCGCCGATATGGTGCGCGTGCTGCAAGCGCGGGGCGAGGCGAAGCTGGCCGAATGCGCCGTCTTGTATCGCACGAATGCGCAGTCGCGCGCCATCGAAGAACAATTCCTGCGCGCCGGGGTGCCGTATGTCGTCGTCGGCTCGCGCAAGTTCTACGAGCGCAAGGAGATCCGCGATGTCATCGCCTATCTGCGCCTGATCGCCAATCCCCGCGACATCACGGCCTTGCAGCGCATCATCAACGTGCCATCGCGCAAAATCGGTGATGTCACCGTGCGCCACCTGCTGGGGTGGGCGGAGCAGCGCCGGCAGACGCCGGAAGACGCAATCGCCGCCATCGACGAGCATCCCACGCTGGGCAATCCGCCCAAAGAGGCGCTGAAACGCTTCGCCGCGCTGATCGCCGACTTGCGCGCCATGATCACCACCGTGCCGCTGGACATCGCCGTGGATAAGCTGCTGGAACACACCGGCTATGCCAGCGAGATCCGCGACGGCAGCGAAGAGGGCGAGGAACGCTGGCGCAACGTGCTGGAACTGCGCCGCGTGGCCGGCGACTACGCCGAGATCGATCCTCATGCCGCGCTGGCGCTCTTCCTGGAAAACGTCGCGCTCATCGGCGGGGCCGACACCACCGCGACCAACAGCGACGACGGCACGCTGGTGAACGAGCCGCGCGACGCCGTGACGCTGATCACGCTGCACGCCGCCAAGGGACTCGAATTCCCCATCGTCTTCATGGTGGGAATGGAAGAGGGCGTGTTACCTCACTCGCGCTCAATGGAGCATCAGGATCAGCTTGAGGAAGAACGGCGGCTGGCCTACGTGGGCATCACCCGCGCCATGCGCAAGCTCTACCTCATCCGCGCCTTCCGCCGCACCTTCTACGGCGGCAACTCGAATCTGCAAGAGCCGTCGCGCTTCCTGGGGGACATCCCCGCCAAGCTGATGCACAGCGACTTCAAGCCTTCCGCCGGCGGCCTGAAGACGAGTGCCACGCCCACGCACGCCCACGGCTCGTCCTCCCGCACGCCCACCCGCCCCAACGCGGGATCGTCCCCCGCGCCCTACGTGCCGCGCGGCCAGCGCGGCATTCCGCCCGCCCCGCCATCCCGCCCGCTGCCGCCCGAAGACGACGTGGCGCAAGCCGAACCCGCGCCCCCGCCCGCCCCCGCCCGCGAGCCGCGCCCCGGCGACACCGTGCGCCATCGCATCTACGGCAAAGGGCTCGTGCTCAAAGTCATCGCCGAGCGCGACACCACCACCGTCGAGGTGCTTTTCGAGCGCACTAGCATCGGCAAGAAAACGCTGGACCTGAGCTTCGCCAAGCTGGAGATCGTGGGGTGACGACATACATGCTTTCCAATGAGGGACGACGTGAAAATGATGTCTTAGTAAATAGATCGGGCATCTACGCCGCCCGCTGGGTGCATAGATGGAAGCGCCATCGTCCCGGATTTGAACAGGAACGCCTCCGGCCTACTGACGCGACGTGTCCCCGGTAATTTAAAACATCGTAACCGCGCCCGTCCAATACTACAGACGTATACAGCAGCTCTTTTTCAGCAGAGATCGGGAGAAAATCCTAGGTGGACTAGCGATTCGGAGGTTGTTGTACATTGTTACTAACCTTCCTCCTAATGATTATTCGATCAGCGATAGAAATAAATGAATAACCTCAATCTGCCTGTCAATCCAATCACGCTTATGAATAGATAAGTACCTTGCTACACTATCACTACATCCGTTAAGTAGAAGTTCTTCTTTTGTTCTCAGTTGTTTACGGATCTGTTTATTGATTTTCGGAGCTATAGATGCATGATTCCCTTGAATTACATATCCGATCATGGCTCCCCAGTTTGAATTATTCGAATAATCCTTGTCTTTTTGCAAATATCGTTCTTGGATTCCTTTTCTAACATATAATCTTATCAGAGTAGAGTTATCAGCCAATAATTTGCATTCAAAGGGGAAACGAATAGGTTCGAAGTCTGGAGTCCAGGTTGTGATAACGATATCGATTCGTGGTGCTGAATTAGCGTCCCTCTCCCCAGATTCGATCAATTCGTCATCATTATAATATTCTCGTACCACTTCCCATACTTGCTTGGTTTTTCGACCATATTGGGGGCATTGTTTTATAATCTTGCCTCTTAGAGCAGCGGTAATGCTATTTTCGTGAAGTCGAATAAATTTGTTTCTATCTCCTAACCGGGCAAAGCCCTCAAGAACAAGTTCAACCGCACGTATAGTAAGTCCTTTTTGCAAGGCAAATGCTAAGTTTTCACTGATGGGTAACACCTGCGCTCCGACTAATTCCTGCACTTTCTTAACCCTTCCTAGGTTGTACGATCTCGAGGATCACACCTTCTGCATCACTAATCGCTGCGCCTATGGTCCAATGTCTTTGCTCCAATGGTTTAATCAAATAAAAGCCATTGGATCCCTGGCCAGGATCAGGGATAGAAAATATTCTGATATTTCTCCTATAGCGAAAAGTATCTGAAATATTCTCGTTACCTAGTAACCAAAATAGTTTGATAGCATCTTTTGTAGCATCGTTAGGAGAGGATTCAGTTACATTCGGTACATCGAGTATAGAAGGAACTATATCGAATTTTACAGGGAGCATATTGAGATTAGAATCAAAAAGTATTTCTCCTGTTGATCGTAAATCGACAGGAGATAAATAATAATTCAATGTATCTATGAAAGCCTGAGTATATCTAATTAGCATGTAGGGATCGGGTCTCCTCAGTGCTAAGGAACGTTCAGGATTATTAAAAAATCCAATAGTTTGCGCTATCGTTTCATGAACGATTTCAATTTCGTTTTGATCAAGGCCGTAACACTCGTAAATTGCTAAATTAAGAAGATGCTCTTTTTCCTGAATATTAGATGCTCCCACATTATTTTTGACAGCGAGTGCAAGGTCGTCAACGATTTCCGCGATTGTACTCGCTTGCTGAGGATGTTCGACTGAAAAAGGGATAGGGAGGGAGCAGACTTCGCCAATCTTGACCTCATCTCTTTCTATTCCCCAAGATGCCGTCGTTAAAAAGAAGTAATATTGCGCGAACTCTGAGTTAAGAAGGCCAGTGATGGCCTTCAGAAAGATCTCAGTTTCGGCAGTTCCAAAAATTCCAGTAAACGATTCTGTATATGCTATATCTTTATCAAAGAAAGTAGCAGCTGGTCTATTTTTAACAAATGTTCTTTTAAAAAGAGCAAGAGGAGCTTTAAATCGGGCAGGTTCGCCTTTTCTATAATAAAGTTTGCCTGTTTCTAAGCGTACAATGGTAGATGGCTGAATGTAATATCTACTAAATTTCCTCGTCGGTATAAATTGGGCATTGTCAAGCCATTCAGCGGGTTCACGCTTTCCAGGGCCTTTTTCATTAAAACCAACTTTAGGCTTTGCCCATCTTAACTCTCTTCTAAATTCTTCAAGTGAAGGAAAATTTTCTTTCAAAGAACGTAAAAGGGCATAATCAAAGTTCTTCCCCCATAAAGCGATCTTCCAAATGTTGAGGGTTGATGGAATTTCTTCATCTTCTGTGTTATCGGCGCTTGAATTCTCTAGGAAATGTTCATCTGGATCTTCTCGATGCCATAACCTTGCTTGATAAGGTTCCTCCGGTTCAAGTTCATCGCTCTTAGAACTAATGGGAGTCTTAAAACTTTCGACAACTTGCCAAAGAGGAAGCTGTTTTATATCGTCTGAATCTAAAGCGATAATGCCAAAGACTCTTACTAAATGAGTAGGTTTGATCGCTCCGTAAAATATGTTTGCGTCTAATCTTGGCTTCATTGGAATATAGAAAATAATTGCAGTTGGCGCAATTGCATTCTCAAACAGATAACGCCTAACCGCCGAAAAATCAAATATCCGTTTTGTCCAATGAGTGGTAAAAAACGCTGCTCTGAAATTTGTATTCTTTTTACTTCTGTTGTACAAAAGACCTTTACTAGGACATAAAAGCGCAATTTGGCCGTTTTTTGCACAATGCTGAGGAGCTTTCCATAAAAAAGCCTGTGCAATCTGCTTGTCACCGATAGGTCGCTTGCTTACCTCGATGTATTTTTTTGCCGGTGTAGTGAGTTGACTATCCCAAGGTGGATTTCCAACAACCACGTCGAAAGGAATTTGATCTATTGTATCAATCGTGTCAAAAAAATCTGCCTCTATAAGATTTATATCAAGGAGTTTAGGAAACTGGACTTGAGTCCAGATAGATTTCGGCTCAACATAGTCGAGCAATGCGAGGTAAAGGCTAAAGGCAGCTATGCGAAGTGCTTGCCTCTTCACATCGATTCCAAATATAGAGTTTTGCAAAATACTGGCTAGCTCATCAGGATTTTGTTTCCTATTATTTTTCCGCCTCCATCTTTCAACCAAACGTTTATAGCTTTCGACCAGAAAAATACCAGAGCCACAAGCGGGATCTAAAATTTTCATATCAATTTTATCGTCATTCAAGGGTAGAATTTGATTCAAGACAAAATCCACAAGAGAAGGCGGAGTATAATATGCACCTTCTATTTCCTTATCGGTTCTATTTTCTTTATCCTGCTTAGCTTCTTTATCTTCTTCCTCTAAAAATTCTTCGTAAATCGCACTAATCAATTCAATAGGAATATATTCGAAGTCGTATGCCCAAAAGAAAAGAAACTGATCTGATAAAGAGTCGACTGTAAACAACCGCTTCAATTCATTTAGGTGTTCAGGTTTAACAGCATCCTTCTCTTCTTTAGTAACGGGAAACATATCTCCGTTGAATTGCTCTCTTAAAAGGTCGAAGAAAGCATATGTGGTCGAGTAAGATGAAAGTATATCAGTGAATCTTGTGTATTCACTGCCAAAATTTCTTCCGAAGAAACCACTTTCACCGACTTCTAATACTCCTCTATCTTGGAGATACAAAGCGAAAATCGAGCGTCCTATTAGGCTATGAATATGTTCATAATCAAGCCGCATTTTCTTCAATTCGTGTCTTATGAATTTAAGATTAGCAAGCAATTGACGATCTGCTTTGTGTTCTTTCGAGAAGAATCTTCCATATTCTCTCCAAAAACTGCCGGAATCTATACTTTCTCGGTTAAAGATGTTAATTCTATCCCATAAATCTGATATGGCTTTTGCTGGCAATTTAAGGTCTAGGCGAGTAGGCTCTGAATGATTGCTTTCATCAGTACGCGCGGGTGCCTCAAACCCATTATAGATACGAACTTCAGTTGGCAACACAACAATGATTAAGGGGACCTTGCTCTGATTCCATACCTTGCAATGGAATTCAGCAAGAGCTTTTATGTCTACACTTTCGAACGATTTAAAGTAGATAACCGGTGTTCCAGCAACAAAATAAACTCCATCTATCTGAAAACCCTCTTCAAATTCATTTTTGATATCATACCAAATAGTTCTCAGATCGGTTGGAACTTGCTCCCAGTCCGCATTCTGATGTACTAAATTGGGGCTGCCTAAAAAACCTAATTTGCTATAAACGTCTCCTACTTTGATATTGTGGTCACTTGCTTGATTTGCGATAAATTCTCGGGGGTGTGTGCCATCGAAAGAGGCTAGATTGTTGGGTTTTCTTCGCATCTTTCACAACTCTTTATGTCTGCCTGCTCCAGGCACATTTATTTCGGACAAAGCACTCCTCTTGATAGAACGAGTGTACATCATTAGATTGCAGCTGTCAAGAGCCTCTGGCCTTATTCATCTGAAAAATTTTACGGGAACAACCCATTCGACACCGCTGCAATGGTATGAAGCGATTGTTTTGAGCTTGAGTTCGTTCCACGGACGCGGCTTCTTTCCACAGATGATCAGCTTGGGTGATCCGCTGGCGGTGATAGCAGCGTTTGAAGCAGTCATCGGCTTATTTCGGGAACCCTACAGAGAGGCTTCCAGATCGAAGGCGCGGGTTTACCCGCCAGCCGAGCGCACCATATGCTCTTGTTGCTTTTACGCGATCACTCCACCTGTAACACCTGTATGGAGAAACATGTCATCCACAACTTCCTTCTCAGTATGAGTGCGTTTCATCGTCCTCCTGATCCACTGGCTGCTGGTGTGTCGCTTGTCAAAGATCCTGCTTATGCGGCAGCATCTGCCGCAATCGCTCCGCTGGCGTGCGCTATCAGTCGAATGCTTCCTAGCGGTGAATCTAAATGCATCAGGGATAGGTTGTTTATGGCTCATACTAAGAAGCTTTCTGCTGCAACGCCTGGTGTGCCGCCGCTTTCATCAAGCGCATCATATGTTCGATATATAAAAATGTCTCTAATTCACGCTGCTCGGCGGGGGTGAGCGGCTGATCGCGTTCGGTGGCGACAAGCTCATAGAAACGCGCGGCCACATCAGCCGAGGGGTGAAAGGCGAGGATCTGTTCCGGTGTTGGCTGGTTGATAAGAAAACGGACAACTTCTTCTTCCACCTGGGTCGCTGCGACCATTACTGCACCTCTCTGGATGAAGCACGTTCATGAGAAGCATTATATCATAGAAGCCGATCAAATCGGTCCTCTGCCTCTCAGCCTACCTCTCTCTCGCCCTTGGTCTTTGTATGGGCGCGATTCATCGCGCCCGCGTGGCCCCCACTCACGCCCGTGCGCCCTCCTCGCCACCACCAGACCCAATGTTCATCTGAAACGGGTATGGAAGACGAACGAGAATAATCATCCCCCCTCAAGTTTCGTGTTACCCATGACGATACGTTTCTTGTGTTCTCCTGTACAACGCAACGGGAGCGAGAAAGGGTCTATCACACATGGGTTTCAGCATCAACACCAACCTCTACGCGCTGGCGACCGAAAACAGCATGAACCTCGTCTCGCAGGAATTGATGGCCTCGATCGGGCATCTCGCGTCGGGACTGCGCATCCAGTCGGCGGCGGACGATCCGGCGGGTCTGGCGGCGAGCATGCAACTGACGAGCCAGGCGAACGGGCTGAGCCAGGCAGCGCAGAACACGCAGACGGCGCTGAACATGGCCCAGGCGGCCAGCGGTGCGCTGAACGAGACGACGGCGATCTTGCAGCGCATGCAAACCCTGGCGACGCAAGCCGGCAACGGCACCAACAGCCCGACCGACCTCGCCGCCATCCAGAGCGAGATGAACCAGCTCGCCGGTCAAGTGACGCAGATCAGCAACAGCACGACCTTCAATGGGCGCAACCTGCTGGCGGGCGGCCTACAAAACCTGCACTTCCAGATCGGCCCCGACGCGGGCGCTACGACCGCCCTGAGCATCAGTCCGATGGACGCCGCTAGCCTGGGCGTGGCCGGCAGCACGGCGACGCTCACCCCAGGGCAGAATAATACGCTGATCTCGTCACTGAGCAGCGTGGGGACGGGCCTGCTGGGCGCGAGCGCGACCGGCGCGCAATACCAGATCGCGGCGACGCAGATGACGGGTAGCGCGGGCAACAATATCTTCACCACCACCGGCGCGGCGGGGACCAGCGGCGCGGCGGCGGCGAACGCCGGCAATGAAAGCATGACGTTGGCCGTCAGCGGCGGCACCTATGTGGGCGCGACGGCGAATTATCAGGTGCAAGTGACGGGCGTGAACGCGAGCGGCACGATCACCGGCGTGCAATACTCCACCTCAACCAGCGGCACGCCCAGTTGGACGCAGGCCAGCGTCTCCGCCGGTCCGGGCGGCGCGCTCAGTTTCGGCCTGGGCGCGAGCGGCATCAGCCTCAGCTATGCGAACGGCGCGGCTAATCCCCAGGTGGGCGACCAGTTCGCCTTCACGGCGACGAATGGCGCGGCGACGGCGGCGATCCAGGCGACGGCGCGGGCCGGCGCGAACATCGGCAACGCGACCACCAGCGTCTCGAACACCTACACCGGCACGACGAATCTGCAATATGCCGTCAAAGCGACGCAGCTTGACAGCAACAACAACGTCGTCGGCGTGGAGGTTTCGACGGATGGCGGTCACACCTTCAGCGCGCTGCCGGTGGTGGCGACGGGCTATTCCGGCACGGCCTTCGCGGCGGGGACGGCGACGACCTTCAGCATCGGTAACGGCCTCACCTTCACCTGGAACCAAAGCACCTTCAACGCGAATCAGGTTGCCACCAACGGCGACACGTTCTTTTTCAACACGGTAGCGACTGGACAGACGGCACAATTGCTGCAACTGAGCGACACCACCCAGGTCGGGGGCGTGGCTAAATATACCGGCGCGGCGGCGAACATCGGTCCGACGGTGCTGGCAAGCGCGTCGCAGACCTCCGCCACCGTCGGCAGCGGCACCCAGAGCATCACGGCGAACTTCGCCGCCCTCGGCACGTCTGGCGGGCTGACGGCGGGGACGACGGCCTTCACCATCACCACGCCCCAGGCGGCGACAACCGCCGCCGGCACGGTACTCACTCCCGCCACTGCGCCGACGGGCCTGAATATCATGACGCCAGCCGCCGCCAGCGCCGCCCTCACGCAGATCAGCAACGCGCTGAACACGGTGGCGAACCAGCAGGGCCAACTGGGCGGCCTGCAAAATGCCCTCACCGACGCCCTGAACGTGGACAACACCACCCAGGCGAACATCGCTACCGCCAACAGCAACCTCGTCGATGTCAACGTGGCGCAGGAGATGGTCAACGAAGCGCGCCTGAAGATCGTGCAGCAGACCGATATCGCCATGCTGGCCCAGGCCAACCAGATCCCATCCCTGGTGCTGAAGCTGCTCGCTTAGCGCCGACCGAGGGCGATTGCAAAGCGCAGCGGCAATAGACATCCATTGATGGATGCAATACAGGTAGATAGGGATTGCCGCTTTCGCTCTTCTGCACAAGAATGACCATATGCTATACTGAAAAGCAGGACATCTCAGCGAACACGTGTTCGCCAAATATAAAGAGGATCGCGGCGATGGCAGATCAACGGTTGGCCGGCCCCAACTGGCAGGATGAAGACCAGACCGAGGGGAGTTTGCGCCCCCGCCTGTTGCGCGAATATATCGGGCAAGACAAAGTGAAAGAGCAGGTCGAGATCTTGCTGGCGGCGGCGAAGGGCCGCGCCGAGGCGCTGGACCACGTGCTATTATATGGGCCGCCCGGCCTGGGCAAGACCTCGCTGGCGATCATCCTGGCCGCTGAGATGGGCGCGAACCTGCGCATGACCAGCGCGCCGGCCATCGAACACAGCGGCGACCTGGCCTCGCTGCTGACGACGCTGGAAGCCAATGACATCCTCTTTATCGACGAGATCCACCGCCTGAGCCGCACCATCGAAGAGCGCCTGTATGCTGCGATGGAAGATTTCGCGCTGGATCTGATGATCGGCAAGGGGCCGAGCGCCCGGAGCGTGCGGCTGAACCTGCCGCGCTTCACTGTGGTCGGCGCGACCACCCGCCTTGGCGCGCTCGCCGCACCCCTGCGCGACCGCTTCGGCGCGCTCTACCGGCTGGATTATTATGATCCCGCCGCGCTGGGGCAGATCATCGAGCGTTCGGCGCGCATCCTGAAGGTGCCGATTGTGGCGGAGGGCGTGAGCGAGATCGCCAATCGGGCGCGCGGCACACCGCGTATCGCTAACCGGCTGCTGCGCCGTGTGCGCGACTACGCGCAGGTGCGCGCCGACGGCAACATTACGCGCCCCGTCGCCCAGACGGCGCTGACCGCGCTGGAGATCGACGACCTGGGTCTGGATATGCTGGACCGGCGTTACCTGCTGAGCATCATCGAGAAGTTCAATGGTGGCCCCGTCGGCGTGGAGACGCTGGCGGCGACGCTCAGCGAGGCGGCGGAAACCCTCGAAGACGTGATGGAGCCGTTCTTGCTGCACCTGGGCTTCATCGCGCGCACCCCCCGTGGGCGCGTCGCCACGCGCGGCGCGTATACCTACCTGGGCCTGGCACCCAAGGACGAGCAGGGCGGCCTGTGGGGCGCGAACCTACCGCCGGTGTGAAGGTGTGATGGTGCGGCGGCATATACCGGCAGCTGGCGAGAGTTGTTTGGCTGAGAGGTTGCATCCCGTTGATGGAGTTAGCCTCATTCTCTGGTTTGCCCAGGAGGATGTTCACCCATCAAATAAAGGACGCGACGGAGATTGACAACGTTTTGACGATTCAGTTGTAATAAAGCGGTAGTAGCACGACCAGTCGGGGAAATGCCAATGATCGTGCTGAAATCCTCGTTCCAGACGAAATGCTCGCGCCAGTGATGGTGACGCGGATGGTAAAGAGGAACGATTTCACCGCTAGCTGGATCGCGTCCCTCGGTTTTCGTATATTTGAAATTGTTGCAGCCCTGACACGAGAGCGCGAGGTTATCTGAGGTGGATGAGCCGCCAGCTTGCCGAGGAAGAATATGCTCGACGGAAAATGGTTGGGGTGAGAAACGAGCCTGGCTCAGGCAATATTCACAGCAACCTCCCGCACGGCTGCTAACAACCTGCTTTTGTTTTTTCGTAATGCGCTCACTCATATTCCGGCGTCTTGATGCCGAGATCGGCCATTACCTGTGTCAGCGATTTGCCGCGCAGTTGCGCGAGTTGTGCTAAATAGGCCACTCGCTGTGCCTGCAACGCCTCGACCTGGTCGGTCAGGCGCAGGAGTTCCGCATATTCTTCATCCGTCAAACGTTCGGCGCGACGCGAAGCAATCAATTCGTTATACCGTTGCTGCATCGTATCAGGCACTGGCAAATTGATGTGTTGCAAGAGCGTCGCTTCCGTCTCCGCCAGGTGCGGTGCCTTACGCTGAGCATGAAAGGCGATGACATCAGCAATAAAGCTTTCCAGTTCATGCTCATTCAGTTGTTTGACGGCTTGGAGCAGGTCTTCTGAAGAGATGTTCGCTTTAATGATTGGCATGGTGTTCCTCTCCATTGATGGCGCGGCACTTCCGGCAAAATCGCGGAAAGTGTGATATATTGAAAGCACAAGGAAAACGTCTTTGGGTAGCATTCTATCAGATCGCTGGGAAAACTGCCACGGTAAAGTCCCATGACATTTGACAAACGCCTTGCGACGTGATAACCTATGGAATTGCATGGGTGTATTTGGGCGCGGTGTCTGCTTATGGTGCGCGCCTGATGGAACACCAGCACCACACACTGTTTCCTCGCAGCAGCGGGGCATGGCTGTGTGGCAACCCTGAGACATACCAGATCTGATAACATTGGTGGAGGCCAGACGTGCCAACAATCAATCAGCTGGTGCGCAAAGGCCGCACCAACAAAGTCAAAAAGAATAAAGCGCCGGCGCTGCAATTCTCGTTCAACGCGCTGAAAAACAAGGTTGAGCGCATGCGCGGCGCGCCGTTCAAGCGCGGTGTCTGCACGCAGGTGCGCACGATGACGCCGAAAAAGCCGAACTCCGCGCTACGCAAGATCGCCCGCGTGCGCCTATCGAATTCGATGGAAGTGACGGCGTACATCCCTGGCGAGGGCCACAACCTGCAAGAGCATTCCGTTGTGCTGATTCGCGGGGGCCGCGTGAAAGATCTGCCGAGCGTGCGCTACCACATCGTGCGCGGCACGCTGGATAGCCAGGGCGTCGATAAGCGCCGCCAGGGCCGCTCCAAGTATGGTTCGAAGCGCCCGAAGGCCGGCGCGAAGAAGTAGATCCGTTTCCCGGCCTTGTAATTTGCCATCGCATATTCTCGTTTAATGCGTGGCGGCGTGTTGAACTCCGCCACGAGCGAATATCGGGTGCGGCTTGATGCAGTGAAGCATCGGGCGGCATCGCTTGCACACCACCCATAAGGTGATCGGCGATCCTGGCGCATGATCCACTGCGCCCCGCCGGTCGGCTTCTGCCTGATACCAGCCGCGCGTGCGCGGTCGGGTCGGTGGATGACAAGACGAGCCGGTCAGGCCGGCAGCGGCGCGGCGACGCGCCCCGTACCATCATTGCGCTGACACTGCCCACGGTGGGTCATGTTATCAGTTGAGGAGCCTTTGCAATGCCTCGTCGAGGAAAGATTGTCCGGCGTCCGATATTGCCCGACGCCAAGTACAACAACGTGAACATCACGCAGTTCATCGGGCGCATCATGCTCAGCGGCAAGCGCAGCCTGGCGGAGCGCATCGTTTACGACGCGCTGACGCTGATCGATGAACGCAGCAAGACAACCGCAGACGAGCGGCTCAAGCGCCCCGCCATCGAGGTTTTCGAGGTGGCCCTGCGCAACGCCGCGCCAAATCTGGAAGTGAAGCCGCGCCGTGTCGGCGGCGCGACCTATCAAGTGCCAGTGGAAATTCGCCGTGAGCGGCGCGCTGCCCTGGCGATGCGCTGGATCATCGCGGCCTCGCGCGCCCGCAAGGGCCGCACGATGGCGGAGAAGCTGGCCGCTGAGCTGATGGATGCTGCCGCGATGCAAGGCGCGACTATCAGGAAAAAAGACGAAATGCATAAGATGGCCGAATCCAATAAGGCGTTCGCCTCTTACAGACGGTGAGGATCATGTCCAGAGAATATCCGCTCGAACGAACACGCAACATCGGGATCATCGCCCACATCGACGCCGGCAAAACGACGACGACGGAGCGCATCCTGTTCTATACGAAAAAGATTCATCGCATCGGCGAAGTGCATGAAGGCGCGGCGACGATGGACTGGATGGTTCAGGAGCAAGAACGCGGCATCACGATCACGTCCGCCGCGACCACCTGCTTCTGGAAGGATCATCGCGTCAACATCATCGACACCCCCGGCCACGTGGACTTCACCGTCGAGGTCGAACGCTCGCTGCGCGTGCTGGATGGCGGCGTGGTGGTCTTCGACGCCGTCGCTGGCGTGGAACCGCAATCCGAGACGGTGTGGCGGCAAGCCGATAAGTACAGCGTGCCGCGCATCTGCTTCGTCAATAAGATGGACCGCGTGGGAGCGGATTTCTGGCGCACCGTCGGCATGATCGAGGATCGCTTGAACGCGGCCCCATTGCCGATCCAGATCCCGATTGGCCGCGAGAGCAACTACAAGGGTTTTGTGGACCTGATCACTCAGGAAGGCATCATCTTTGTGGATGACCTGGGAACAAAATCTGAGTCAGTCGCCATCCCGGCGGACCTGGTAGACGAGGTGCGCAAGCACCGCGACCACATGATCGAGAAAGTCGCCGAGACCGACGACGCCCTGATGGAAAAATACGTCCTGGGCGAAGAGATCACGGCGGATGAGATCCGCGCCGCCCTGCGCACTGCCTGCATCAAAGGCATGCTGGTGCCGGTGTTGTGTGGCTCGTCGCTGAAAAACAAGGGCGTCCAGGCGATGCTCGATGCCGTCATCGACTTCCTGCCCTCGCCGCTGGACATCCCGCCGCCAATGGGAACCGACCCGCGCACCGGTGAGGAGCGCGAGTTGCTGGTGAGCGACGACGGCACGTTCGCCGCGCTGGCCTTCAAGATTGTGGCCGACCCCTACGGTCGCCTGTCGTACATGCGCATCTATTCCGGCAAGCTGGAAAAAGGTTCGTATGTCCTCAACGTGACCAAAAACAAGCGCGAGCGCGTCGGACGCTTGTTGGAGATGCACGCGAACCACCGCGAGGATATCGACGTGGTCTACGCCGGTGACATCTGTGCCGCCGTCGGCCTGAAGGATACCTTCACCGGCGACTCGTTGTGCAATCCTGATCATCCGGTGCAACTCGAAACGATCACCTTCCCGGTGCCGGTCATCTCCATCGCCATCGAGCCGAAGACCAAGGCCGACCAGGATAAGATGGGCCTCGCCCTCGCGCGCCTAGCCGAGGAAGATCCCACCTTCCGCGTGCGCACCGATGAGGAATCGGGCCAGACGATCATCTCCGGCATGGGCGAACTGCACCTGGAAGTGCTGATCGACCGCATGTTCCGCGAGTTCAAGGTGGAGGCGAACCAGGGCAAGCCCCAGGTGGCCTACCGCGAGACGATCACGCAGACGGCGCAGGCCGAAGGCCGCTTCGTGCGGCAGTCCGGCGGGCGCGGCCAGTACGGCGACGTGTGGATTCGCGTGGAGCCGCTGGAAGCCGGCAAGGGCGTGGAGTTCGTCAATGGCATCGTCGGTGGCGTGGTACCGAAAGAGTATATTCGTCCGACCGAAGATGGCGTGCGCGAGGCGCTGGAAAGCGGCGTCATCGCGGGCTACCCGCTGATCGACATCCGCGCGACGCTCTATGACGGCTCGTATCACGAAGTGGACTCCAACGAAATGGCGTTCAAAACGGCGGGGTCGATGGGTGTCCGCGAAGCGGCGCGCAAAGCCAAGCCGATTTTGTTGGAACCGATCTTCAAGGTGGAAGTCACAACCTCGCAGGAGTTCTATGGCGACGTGATCGGCGACCTCAATCGCCGGCGCGGCCACATCACGGCGATGGACGAGCACGGCGGCACGCAGGTGATCCGCGCCAACGTTCCGCTCTCCGAGATGTTCGGCTACATCAGCGATCTGCGTTCCATGACCAGCGGACGTGCTTCCAGCAGCATGGAGTTTTCGCATTACGCCGAGGTGCCGCGCAACGTGGCGGAAGAGATTATCGCCAAGTCTGCCGGTCGCCTGGCGACGCGCATCGGGCAACAATAGCGACGAAGGGTTACAGGCCAACGCCTGTAGCCCTTTCTTATCGTCCGCGACTTTTTATGCGCACGACAGACATTCTTGTCTGCCAGTATCCGGAGGACAGACATTCTCCATAACACCGGAGGACAGACATTCTTGTCTGTCAGTATCCGGAGGACAGACATTCCTGTCTGTCGAAATCCGGAGGACAGACATTCCTGTCTGTCAGGGTGGCCCCATTCGGGCCAGAGTTTTGCAGCGGGGAACCGACATGCGATATGATCAAGTGTTGCCCCCACGATTGAGAACAGCGTAAAGAGAGAACGTGTATGTCTAAGCCAGCCAAGCGCCGCATCCGCATCCGGCTGCGCGCGTATGACCACCACATTCTGGACGCCTCAGCGAAGCAGATCGTTGAGACGGCGGAAGCTTCGGGAGCCACGGTATCGGGTCCGATTCCGCTGCCGACGGAGATCAAGAAGTTCACCGTATTGCGCTCGCCCTTCATCGACAAGGATTCGCGCGAGCAGTTCGAGATGCGGACGCACAAGCGCCTCATCGACATTCTGGAACCGACGGGGAAGACGGTCGAGCAGCTCACGAAGCTGAATCTGCCCGGCGGCGTTGACATCGAAATCAAGCTCTAGCGCGTTCGCGCGAGCTGAAGCGTGTAGGTGCGGGGAAAGCCCGGCCCCACCCCCGACCCCTCCCCATCGGCGATGGGGAGGGGAGAGGATGCGAGGCGGGCTGCGTGTCTGGCGGCAGGAATGCCAGCGGGATACGTCTCAGTTGAGCAACCGGCGCTGCGCTTCACTTCTTGCGAACCGCTTCGTGAGCCTGGCCCCACCCCTGGCCCCTCCCCATCGGCGATGGCGTGGGGCGACAAGACGGCGGCGACGCCTCCGCTTGGTAAGTGGTGGTGGCTGACAATGAACATGATTGAACGAGGCGGAAAGGTATGTTACAAGCCATCATTGGCCGCAAGGTCGGCATGACGCAAGTCTTCGCCGAGGGCGGCAATGTGATTCCGGTGACGGTGATCGAAGCTGGTCCCTGCACCGTGACACAAGTGAAAACGGTCGAGCGCGACGGCTATGAGGCCGTGCAGATCGGCTATGGCACCAAAAAGCTGAAGAACACCACGCGGCCCGAATTGGGCCACCTGGGCCATCAGTTGCCGGTGCTGGAAGCGCAGCGCAAGCGCCAGCAACAGCAGCGCCTGAAGTCGCGCGACGCGGCGCGCGAGCGCGGCGAAAGCGGCCTGGCCGCCGAGACGGCGACCGAGGGCGAAGGCGAAGATACCGAGCAACAGACCGCGACAGCGGAGCGCACCCCCACGCCGCGCCGGCGCGGACGCCAGGGCGGCGGCCTCGGCCCCTTCCAGGTGTTGCGCGAGGTGCAGGCGCAGGATGGTGCGGCCCCGACCATCGGCCAGGTGGTCGAAGCGGATATCTTCACCACCGGCGATTTCGTGGATGTCATCGGCACGACCAAAGGCAAAGGCTTCGCTGGCGTGATGAAACGCCACGGCTTCCACGGCGGCCAGCGCACCCACGGCCAGTCCGACCGCATGCGCGCCCCTGGCTCGATCGGCGCGGGTACCACCCCCGGTCGTGTTTTCAAAGGCACGCGCATGGCCGGCAAAATGGGCAATGACCGCTGCACCCTGCTGGGGTTGGAGGTCATCCAGGCCGACGCGGAGCGCAATCTGCTCGTCGTCAAGGGATCGATCCCTGGCGCGAACGGCGGCATCGTGATCATCAGAAAGCATCTGGAGAGATAAACCATGCCAACGGCAAAAGTGTATGACCTGCAAGGCCAGCAGGTGGGCGAGCAGGATCTGGCCGAGGCGGTTTTCGGGATGCCGGTTCACACCGCCGTGTTGCATCAGGTCGTGACCGCGCAACTGGTCAATCGCCGCCAGGGGAACGCTTCCACCAAGACGCGCGCCCAGGTGAGCGGCGGCAACAGCAAGCCCTATCGCCAGAAAGGCACCGGTCGCGCCCGCCAGGGTTCGACGCGCGCACCTCAGTTCCGGCACGGCGGCGTGGTCTTTGGCCCACATCCGCACGACTACAATAACAAGGTGCCGCGCAAGATGGGGCGCATCGCCATTCGCTCCGCCCTGTCGGATAAGGCGTATAATGAACGCCTGCTGATCATTCAAGATACAACGATGGAGACACCCAGCACGAAAGAGATGATCGCCTTCTTCAAGGAACTGGCGCTCACTGATGAGGTGCATCGCTACCCCTCGTCGCTCATCCTGCTGGCTGAGCGCGACGAAAACTTCGTCCGCTCGATCCGCAACATCCCGTATGTCAAGTACACGCATGTGTCGGCGGTCAACGTGGTCGAGTTGCTCAAGCACGACTACTTGATCCTGTCGCCCGACGCGGTGACGTTCCTCGAAGAGACGTTCGACGACGGCATCCCGCTGCCGGACGATGACGAGGCGGCGGAAGAGGAGTAAAGGCAATGGAACTGACCGAAGTCATCCGCCGGGGTATCGTGACGGAGAAAACCGTCGCCATGCAGGAGCCGACGGCCTCGCAAAAGCGTTCGGTGGAAAAGGGTTGGAAAACCGAAGACCAGTTGACGCATAAGTACGTCTTCGAGGTCGCCCTGACCGCGAACAAAATCCAGATCCGTCAGGCGGTCGAACTGATGTTTCCCGACGTGAAGGTGTTGGGCGTCAACACCATGCGCATGCCGGGCAAGGCGCGCACGATGCGCACGCGCCGGGGGTATCGCCGCAGCGAGCCGAAGCCGTGGAAAAAGGCGATTGTGACGGTGCGCGCGACCGATATCATCCCGCAACTACAACCATAGCCGCTGCTGGCTGAGGAGGAAAGCACATGCCTATTCGGCAATATCGACCGACCTCGCCTGGACGGCGTGGAATGTCGGTCAACACCTTCGAGGAGATCACGCGCTCCAAGCCAGAGCGCAAGCTGCTGGAGCCGCTGAAGAAGAACGGTGGGCGCAACAACCAGGGGCGCATTACCACGCGCCACCGAGGCGGCGGCGCGAAGCGCATGTATCGCCTCATCGACTTCAAGCGCAACAAGGACGGCGTGCCGGCCAAGGTGGCGACGATCGAGTATGATCCGAACCGCTCGGCGCGCATCGCGCTCCTGCATTACGTGGATGGCGAGAAGCGCTACATCCTGGCACCCCTGGGCCTGAAGGTCGGCGACATGCTGATGTCCGGCCCGGAGGCGGAACCGAAAGTCGGTAACTCGCTGCCGCTGCAAAACATTCCGCAGGGCATGGTCATCCACAACATCGAGCTGACGCGCGGGCGCGGCGGCCAGTTGGTGCGCGGGGCCGGCACGTCGGCGCAGTTGATGGCGAAAGAGGGCGACTACGCGCAGGTACGCTTGCCTTCCGGCGAGCAGCGCATGATCCACATCCTCTGCCGGGCCACCATCGGCCAGGTGGGCAACGTGGACCACGCCAATGAGAGCATCGGCAAGGCGGGCCGCGCTCGCCATATGGGGCTGCGCCCGGAAGTGCGCGGCTCGGTAATGAACCCGGTCGATCACCCGCATGGTGGCGGCGAAGGCCGCGCGCCGCGTGGTGGCCCGCCGCGCACGCCATGGGGCAAGCCGGCGCTGGGTTTCCGCACGCGCAATAACAAGCGCACCGACAAATTTATCGTGCGTCGCCGCAACGCGGGCCGCAGTAAATAGAGAGGGTCAACGACGATGTCGCGCTCAACCAAAAAAGGGCCGTATATTCATCCCTCGCTGCGCAAAAAGATCATCCAAATGCTGCGTAGCGGCGATAAGAAACTCATCAAAACGTGGTCACGCTCCTCGACGATCCTGCCGCAGATGGTCGGCATGAGCATCGGGGTGCATAACGGCAAAACCCACGTGACGGTCTTCATTACCGAAAACATGGTCGGCCACAAGCTGGGCGAATTCGCACCGACGCGCCGGTTCACCGGCCACGCGGGCAGCAAAGACGAAAAAACGGCTTCACGTCGCTAGGAAGGAACAGCACAATGGAAGTTCGCGCCATTCTGCGTGACTGCGGCATTCCGCCACGCAAGGTGCGCCTGGTGACGGAGGCAGTCAAGGGCCGTAAGGTCAATGTTGCACTGGACCTGCTGCGCTACATCCCGAACGCTTCGGCGCAGCCGATCTTGAATCTGCTGAAGTCCGCCGTCGCCAACGCCGAAAACAACTACGCGCTGGATCCGAACGAGATGTACATCGTGCAGATCGTCGCCGATCCCGCGCCGACGATCAAACGCTTCAAGGTGGCATCGCGCCGGGGCATGGTTCGCATCATGAAGCGCCGCACGCACATCACCGTTGTCATCTCGGATGAGTACGATCTCATCCCCCGTGAATATCAGAAGAAGTACAGCCGCTGAGGCGCAGTAGCGGGAGGCCACCCGACGCCTGCCGCCTCGTACACAACACAGAGGAAGGTGCCATTTGGGACACAAAGTTCATCCGATGGGCTTCCGGCTTGGCGTCATCAAGGGGTGGCAGTCACGCTGGTACGCCGACAAAAACTATAAAGAACTGCTGGCGGAAGACATCGCCATCCGCAAGCTGATCACCAAAGAGTTGGTCAACGCCGGCATCGCGCGCATCGAAATCGAGCGCGTGGCGGGGACGCAGATCTCGGTGACGATCTACACGGCGAAGCCGGGCGTCGTCATCGGCAAAAGCGGCGAAAAGGTGGAGCGCCTGCGCCTGTCGCTGGAAAAGCTGACCAAGAAGAAAGTTCACCCGAAGATCATGGAGATCCGCCAGCCGGAACTGGAAGCGGTGCTGGTGGCGGCGAGCATCGCCGAGCAGCTCGAAAAGCGCATCTCATTCCGCCGCGCCATGAAACAGGCCGTGCAGAAGACGATGAAGGCGGGCGCGCTGGGCGTCAAGATCATTAGCTCTGGCCGCCTGGGTGGCGCGGAGATCGCGCGCACGGAGCGCGAAGTGGACGGCTCGGTGCCGCTGCAGACGCTGCGGGCGGATATCGACTTCGCCATCGGCGTCGCGCATACCACCTATGGCACGATCGGCATCAAGGTGTGGATCTATCGCGGCGACATCCTGCCCGGCACGCGCCGCCAGGTGTCGGCGACGCCGGCGGATATGACGGGCGAGCGCCCGCCACGCCGCGAGAATCGGCGCGACGACCGTGGTCCGCGCCGCGATGGTGGTGGTCGCCGCGATGATCGCGGTGGTGGCCGCCGCGATGGCGGTGGTTATGGTGGTGGTGGCGGCGGTGGCGGGTTCCGCCGCGAGGGTGGCCCGCCGCGCCCAATGGGCGAGGGTGGTCCCCGCCCGCCACGTCCGCTGGGCGAGGGTGGTCCAAGGCCGCCGCGCCCGCTGGGTGAAGGGGGACCGCGTCCGCCACGGCCCGCTGGTGAGGGTGGGCCGCGCCCGCCACGACCGGCAGGTGAGGGTGGGCCGCGCCCGCCACGGCCCGCTGGCGAAGGTGGTTCCCGCCCGCCGGCTGGCCCTGTCAACCAGGCCGCGCCGGCCAATGGCGAAAATCCTGCTGCTCCGGCACCCGCACCGGCCCCTGAGCAGAAGCCCGAAACAGAGTAGGAGCGTAACGGGAGCAGGCGCAGCAGGCGAACCACTCCCGTTTTGCCGGAGGAAGTAAGAAGCTATGTTGTTGTCACCATCGCGGACGAAGTTCCGCAAGCAGCACCGGGGCAATATGCGGGGCGAGGCCCATCGCGGCAACACGATCGCGTTCGGCGAATATGCCCTGCAAGCGCTCGAACCCTGCTGGATGGAAGCGAAGCAGATCGAGGCCGCGCGCCGCGCCATCAACCACGAGTTGAAACGTGGCGGCAAGGTGTGGATTCGCGTGTTCCCCGATAAACCCGTCACGGCCAAGCCGGCGGAAACCCGCATGGGCAGCGGCAAGGGCGCGCCGGACCATTGGGTCAGCGTCGTCAAGCCGGGCCGCATCCTGTTCGAGGTGGGCGGCGTGCAGGAAGACCTCGCCCGCGAGGCGATGCGCTTGGCCGCGCACAAACTGCCCATCAAGACGAAGTTCATCATAAAGGGGGAGGCGGAAAGTGTCGAAGAATAAGTTCCGCGCCCCGCGCCAGGAGGTATGCGGTGAGTAAGGTTAGCGAAGAGCGCCGCGAGATCCGCGAGATGACGCTGGAAACCGCCGTGGAAGAACTCGCCAAATCACGCCGCAACCTCTTTGATCTGCGTCTGCAACAGGGACGCGGCGAGGTGAAGGACGTGCGCGAGTTCGCCAAGACGAAAAAGCGCGTCGCCCGCCTGATGTATAAGGTCCACGCGGAAACGCATTTCGCGTTGGACGAAGACGCGGCAGATGATGAGGATCTCAGCGAGACGGACGCCGCCGCTGAGGACACGACGGCAATTGCCGATGACGAGACCACCGAGGACGAGGAGTAAGCCATGACCCAACCAGGAACGACTGAGGCTCCCGCCCATCGCCGGCAGGTGAAAGTGGGGCGCGTCGTCAGCGACAAGATGCAGAAAACCATCGTTGTCGCCGTCGAATCCTTCAAGCAGCATCCGCTGTATAAGAAAAATTATCGTTGGACCAAGCGCTATAAAGCGCATGACGAAGAGAACACCGCCCGTGTGGGCGATATCGTGCGCATCGAAGAGTGCCGCCCGCTGAGCAAAGAGAAGCGGTGGCTCTTGGTCGAGATCATGACGCGCGGCAACCAAGCGCCTGCCGTCGATGAGATTGCGACCGCCGATGTGACCGAAACAGACGCGGCGGAGGACGAGGAGTAGTACCATGATTCAGCCGCAAACGCGCCTGAAAGTCGCCGATAACACCGGCGCCCGCGAGATTATGTGCATCCGCATCATGGGTGGTGGCCGCAAGAAGGCCGCTGAGGTCGGCGACGTGATCAAAGCCTCAGTAAAAAACGCCATGCCCAACGGTGCGGTCAAAAAAGGTGAGGTCGTCACCGCCGTCATCGTGCGCATCACCAAGGAATATGGTCGCGCCGATGGCTCGTATATCCGCTTCGATGATAACGCGGCGGTGATCCTGAGCGCGGGCAACAACCCACGTGGCACGCGCATCTTTGGCCCCGTCGCGCGCGAGCTGCGCAACAAGAACTTTATGAAGATCGTGTCGCTCGCGCCGGAGGTGTTGTAGCCATGACGAAATCTATTATCAAGCCGCTGCATAAAGCGAAGCTGCATGTGCATAAGGGCGATACGGTCAAGATCATCGCCGGCAAGGATCGCGGGCAGGAGGGGCGCGTGGAGCGTACCTTCCCGCGCACCGAGCGGGTCATCGTGGAGGGCCACAACATTGCCAAGCGGCACCTGAAAGCGCGTGGCCCCACCCAGCCCGGCGGCATCATCGAGAAGGCGATGCCGATTCACGTCTCGAACGTGATGGTGATCTGCACCGAATGCGGCAACCCGACGCGCATCGCCCACGACCGCGTGCCACAGGGCAGCGACCAAAAGGTGCGCGTGCGCCGGATCTGCAAGAAGTGCGGCAAGCCCATTCAGGAACGCACGCGGACAACGGGGGAGTAGTGAGCGATGGCGACATCACGTATGCAAGAGCGCTACGCCAGCGAGATCGCGCCGGCGCTCAAAGCGCATTTCAACTTTACGAGTGCCATGCAGGTGCCGAAGCTGGTGAAAGTGGTCATCAACATCGGCATGGGCGAGGCCATCCAAAACAATAAAGCGATGGAGAACGCCACCCGTGACCTGGCGGAGATCACCGGCCAACATGCTGTCGTGACCAAGGCCAAGAAGTCCGTCGCCGCTTTCAAGCTGCGCGAAGGCATGGCCATCGGCTGCATGGTGACTCTGCGCGGCCCGCGCATGTATGACTTCCTGGATAAGCTGATCAATGTCGCCCTGCCCCGGCAGCGCGACTTCCAGGGCGTTTCCGGCGATGCCTTTGACGGGCGCGGCAATTATACCCTGGGCGTGAAAGAACAGTTGATCTTCCCGGAGATCGACTATGACAAAATCGACAAAGTGCGCGGCATGGAAGTGACCATCGTGACGACCGCCCGCACTGATGAAGAGGGCCGCCAGTTGCTTCAGCTGCTGGGGATGCCGTTCAAGAAATAAGAGGATTGCATGGCGAAGATCTCAATGATCGTGAAATCCCAGCGCAAGCCGAAGTTTTCTGTGCGCCAGCACAATCGCTGTAGCATCTGTGGTCGCCCGCGCGCGTATATGCGCCCCTTCGGGTTGTGCCGCATCTGCTTCCGTGAGCGCGCCCTGCGGGGCGAGTTGCCTGGCGTGACGAAGTCGAGCTGGTAAGCGCAGGTAAAGGAAAAACGCGATGAACATGACCGATCCCATCGCAGATATGCTGACGCGCATCCGCAATGCGGCGCTGGCGCGGCAACTGCGCACATCGATTCCGGCCTCGAACATGAAATTGGCCATCGCCAAGATCTTGAAAGAGGAAGGGTATATCAAAGATTTCGAGTTGGTCAAGGACAATCCGCAGGGGACGATTCGCGTGACCCTGCGCTATGTCGAAAAACGGCCTGTCGTGACGCAACTCAAGCGGGTGAGCAAGCCCGGCCTGCGCGTTTACACGCGGCGCGATGACATCCCCCGCGTGCGCGACGGCCTGGGAACCGCCATCATCTCGACGCCCAAGGGGCTGATGACAGGCCGCAAAGCCTATCAGCTTGGCATGGGTGGCGAAGTCGTGTGTTATGTCTGGTAGCGTCGCACCTAACCCGCCACGGCGGGTTTCGTGGCCCACGGCCCTTAGGCGCGGTTTCAACCACCCGCACTAAGCACGTTGCGGCCCGCGCTGACGCACCAGGCGCAAAATGATATTCGGGAGCTAAGAAATGTCTCGTATTGGTAAGAAGCCCATCCCAATGGCTAAGGGCGTCACCGTCGAGATCGGGCAGGGCAACGTGGTAACAGTCAAAGGCCCGAAGGGGACACTGCAACGCCAGTTCTCGCCCGATATCACCATCGCCCAGCAGGATGGCACCCTGAGCGTCACGCGGCCCGACGACAGCCAGACGCACAAGGCCATGCACGGCCTCACGCGCACGCTGCTGGCGAACATGGTTACAGGCGTGACGACCGGTTTCACGAAGTCGCTGGAGATCAGTGGTACCGGCTATCGCGTGGCGAAAGTCGGCACGAATCTGGTCTTTCAGGTCGGCTATTCCCATCCCGTCCAGGTCGATCCGCCGGCGGGCATCGAGTTCGCCGTCGATGGCGTCACCAAGTGTACGGTGAGCGGCATCGACAAATATATGGTCGGCCAGGTGGCCGCGCAAATCCGCGATATCCGCAAGCCTGAACCCTATAAAGGCAAGGGCATCAAATACGCCAATGAGGTCATCCGCCGCAAGGCTGGCAAAGCTGGCAAGGTGGGCGGAAAGAAGAAGTAAACGATGATCAAACAGTTCAATTCCAACAAGGCCCGTCAGCGGCGGCACCAGCGCGTGCGCAAACGTGTCGCCGGCACGTCGGCCCGCCCACGGTTGTCGGTCTTCCGCAGCAGCAAGCATATTTATGCGCAGATTGTGGATGATAGCACCGGGCGCACGTTGGTCGCGGCGTCGTCGATGGAACCGGATCTGCGTAAGGTGAAGGCGACTGCGGCGCCCCCAGCAGGGGAAGGTGCCGAGCCAGCGAAAGGGCTGGCGGGCATCGAGGCGAACGCCAAAGTGGCGCTGGCGCGCGCGATTGGCCGCGCGGTGGCGGAGCGCGCGAAAGCGCAGAACATCAGCCAGGTGGTCTTCGATCGCGGCGGCTACCAGTATCACGGACGAGTCGCCGCTGTGGCGACCGGTGCGCGCGAGGGAGGGCTAGACTTCTAATGCCACGTATCGACGCGAAACAATTGAATCTGGAAGAGACCGTCGTCAAGGTCAGTCGCGTGGCCAAGGTGGTGAAGGGCGGCAAACGCTTCAACTTCCGCGCACTGGTGGTGATCGGCGATCGCAACGGCCATGTGGGCATGGGCCTGGGCAAAGCCGCTGAGGTGCCGGATGCTATCCGCAAGGCCGGCGAAGATGCGCGCAAGCGCCTGGTCGCCGTCCCCCTCGTCGGCACAACCATTCCTTATCAGATCCGCGCGACGTTCTCGTCGTCGGAAGTGATGCTCAAGCCTGCCGCCCCAGGCACCGGCGTGATCGCCGGCGGCGCGGTGCGCGCGGTGGTGGAAGCCGCCGGCATCCGCGACATCCTGACGAAGTCGTTCGGTCACAGCGAACTGAACACCGTGACGGCGACCATCGAGGCGCTGCGCGAACTGCGCACGCCCGATCAGGAGGCGCTGCGGCGCAATCGCTCGCTGGTCGATGTCATCGGTGCCAAGGCGGCGGCGCGTTATACTGAACTGATGGCGACCATGCCCACCCAGCCGGCCCCCGAAGCCGAACGCTTCGACCGTCCCCGCCGCGAACGCGGCGAGCGCGGTGGCGACCGGCGTGGTGGACGCGGTGGCAGTGGTGGCGGCGACCGAGGCGGCGACCGCCGGCCCGGCCCCGTTGCTCGCCAGCCCCAGGCGGCCCCGCCGCCCGCGCCGGTGAACCCGCCCGCCCCACCGGCACCCGCGCCCGCGCCACAGACCCCTCCGCCAGCGGCGTCCGCTAGCGAGGGCAGCGGCCAGGCGTAAACGCCGGCCAGTCTCGTCGCCGCCAGGGGCGCGATGCATCGCGCCCCTGGCGGCGGACAGGAATGTCCGCCCCACGTCTGATCACCCCCTCTCCATCAAAGATGGGGAGGGGGCCGGGGGGTGGGGCGGCGCACGAAATATGCAAAAAGTCCGGTCCCACCCACTGGCGTACCGGACACGGACATGGTAAAATAGCGGAAAGTCGAGCAGCACAGGGATTTATCGCGGTCTGCTCACCTTCCAGCGTCGAGGGAATATGTAATGGCTAAACTGCGTATTACCTGGGTGCGGAGCGGCATTGGGCATCCCGCAGACCAGAAACGGACGATTCAGGCGCTTGGTTTGCGCAAGCTGCATCAAACCGTCGAACATATGGATAATCCCACCCTGCGCGGCATGATCTTTAAGGTCAAGCATCTGGTGCGGGTAGAAGAGGTCGCGGAGTAACCATGAGACTGTCAGATCTGAAAGCACCCCCCGGCGCACGCCACAAGAGCAAGCGCCTGGGACGCGGCCACGGTTCCGGCAAGGTCAAGACCTCCGGACGCGGCCAGAAGGGCCAGAAAGCCCGCACCGGCAGCAGCATCCCCGCCTATTTTGAAGGCGGCCAGATGCGCCTGTCGCGGCGCTTGCCGAAAACGCGCGGCTTCACCAATCCCTTCCGCAAGGAATTTGCGATCATCAATATCGAGGAACTCGAAAACTGGGTCGGCGATGCCGAGGTGACACCCCAGGCACTCGCTGAACAGCAGTTCATTCGCAACAGAGAGGCGACCGGCCTCATCAAGATCCTCGGTGAGGGCGCACTCACCCGCAAGCTGACCGTCCACGCGCACAAATTCAGTGCGAGCGCCCGGCAAAAAATTGAAGCGGCGGGTGGCCAAGTTATCGAAATCCCAATGAAGACGACGGTTAAAACCAAGCGCGCGAAAAAGCCCGCTGCGGCGGCAACCTAAGTCGAGGAGCGCATCTCATGTTGGACCGTCTGCGAAGTATCTGGGCAGCTACCGATCTGCGCAACAAGATTCTGTTCACTGTCGGCATGCTCGTCGTCTATCGTCTCGTCGCGCATGTGCCTGTGCCAGGTATCAACCCTACCGTCCTGAATAATGCCTTGAGCAAGAACACGAATCTGAGCCAGATCTTTGGGTTGCTCTCGGTCTTCTCCGGCGGCTCCATCGCCAACTTCTCGGTCGTCGGCCTGGGGGTGTATCCCTACATCACCGCCTCGATCGTGATGCAGTTGTTGCAGCCGATCATCCCCGCTTTGCATAAGATGGGGACAGAAGAAGGCGAGCAGGGGCGCAACAAACTGGCGCAGATCACGCGCTATATCGCCGTGCCGCTGGCCTTCTTGCAATCGCTGGGCCAGCTCGCGCTGTTCGCCAGCATCGGCGCGGTGAATTCCGGCCAGTTCAACCTGCTCAGCGGCAAAACCTTCCTGCCGACGCTGACGACGCTGCTCACGATGACGGCGGGCGTGATGCTGCTGGTGTGGATCGGTGAGGTCATCACCGAAAGCGGGGTCGGCAACGGCATCTCGCTGATCATCTTCACCGGCATCCTTTCGCGCATCCCCAGCGCGATCCAGCAACTGTTCGTTTCCACCGGCGCGGGCGGTAGCGGCTCGGCGGCGGGTTCGGGAACCAGCGTGCTTCTCACCCTGGCGATTATCGCGGCGGTGGTGCTGGTGCTGGTGTACCTGATCGTCTATGTGACGAACGCGCAGCGGCGCATCCCGGTGCAATATCCCTCGAAACGCATGATCGGGCGGCGCGCGATGATGGAGACGCGCCAGGCGAGCTACATTCCGATCATGGTCAACCAGGGCGGCATGATCCCGCTGATCTTCGCCCAATCGTTGCTGCTCTTCCCGGTCATTCTGGCTTCGTATCTGTCGATCGGCCAGAATCCGGTACAGTGGCTCCGCAACGTGTTCGTGTGGCTGCAAACGCAACTCGATCCGACGAACTGGGTCTATCCCACCTTGTTCTTCCTGCTGGTCTTCGCCTTCACGTTCTTCTATGCCGAAGTGTTGTGGGAACAGCAGAACATGGCGGATAACTTACGCAAGCAGGGCGCGTTCATCGCGGGCGTGCGCCCTGGCGCGGATACCACGAGCTATCTGTGGAAGGTGCTGCACCGCATCACCCTGGGCGGCGCGCTCTTCCTGGCAGCGGTCGCCATCTCGCCCTACATCCTGACGGCGACACACGTGGTGCGCGGCACGAGTACCTCGACGAACTTGCTCAGCGCCGCCTCGGTCATCATCGTGGTGCAGGTGGCGCTTGACACCGTCAAGCAGGTACAGGCCCAGGTGGTGATGCGCAATTACACCGGCTTCTTGCGCTAGCGGCCCCACCCCCTTACCCCCTCCCCATCTTTGATGGAGAGGGGGGATTTTGTCTCTCTATCGCTGATGGTGAGGGATTTTGTATCCCTTCCCCTGATAGCGGGCGGAAATGTCCGTCAATTCGACATAGCTGCAATGCACCGGCGCGATCTGCTATAATTTGATGTATCTTGCGTGGCGCTCGCGGTTTTGAGCCGCCACGCTCTCAGTGTTGCATGAAGTCCGGTCCGACGGAGCAATCCGTCACCCGCATCCGTCGTGGTCCGCCGCCAGCTAGGCGGCGAACACCAGGCACGATGTCGCCCCGTCACAATGTCGTGATCGGGCTTTACGGCGCACCCGCGCGGCTGCTTGCGCGGTGCGGAAAGGGAGAAAACTGCGGTGAATTTGATTTTGATTGGCGCGCAAGGTTCCGGCAAAGGCACCCAGGCAAGCATCTTGATTGATCGGTTAGGCATTCGGCATCTTTCCAGTGGGGATATCTTTCGTAATGCGGTCGCCCAAGGCACGCCGCTGGGCATGGAGTTGAAAGGCTATATGGATCGCGGCGATTTAGTGCCAGATCGCCTGACGATCCAACTCATTCTCGATCTGCTGCAAGCGCCGGAGTATGCGCCAGGCGTGGTGCTCGACGGCTTCCCCCGCACGCGCGACCAGGCGCGCGCGCTGGATGACGCGCTGCCCCAGTTGCAGCGCACCATCGACCGGGCGATCTATCTGAACGTCCCGCGCGATGTGTTGCTGGATCGCCTCTCTGGCCGCTATGTCTGCATCGCCCATCAGCACGTCTTTAACATCAAAACCAAACCACCCAGGGTGCCAGGCGTCTGTGATATCGACGGCAGCGACCTGATCCAGCGCAGCGACGACACGCCCGCCGTCATCGAGAAACGCTTGCAAACTTTTTTCGAAGACACGATTCAGGTCGTCCATTACTATCGCGCGCAGGGCAAGTTGCTGGAACTCGACGGCAACCAGCCCATCGAAGAAGTCAGTCTGCACCTGCTTTACGGCCTGGGCCTGGAACCGGTGCAAGCCTGATCGGCAGCCTCAGCGTGGGGCGGACATTCCTGTCCGCCGCCTGACAGACCGGAATGTCTGTCCTCCGGTGTTCTGGAGAATGGCTGGCCTCCGGGGGAGCGTGACAGGCAAGCATGTCTGTCCTCCCGATGGGCGTGGGAACGCGGCCAAATTGATCGACACTTCATCAGGAAGTTGAGCTTTACAGCATGGGAATCGTCCTGAAATCAAGCAAACAAATCGATAAGATGCGCATCGCCGGTGGCCATGTCGCCGAGATCCTGCTGATCCTGCGGGATGCGGTGAAGCCGGGCATCACTACCGGCGAACTGGACGCCATCGCCGAAAAGGAATTGGCGCGGCGTGGCGGCGAATCCTGCTTCAAAAATTACGTCATTCACAAGGGCGTGCCACCCTACCCCGGCGTCATCTGCACCTCCGTCAACGACGAGATCGTGCATGGCATCCCTGGCAAGCGCGTTTTGAAGGAAGGCGATATCATCGCCTTGGATTTCGGCGCACGCTTCGACGGCTGGGTCGGCGATTCGGGCCTCACCGTGCCAGTCGGGCAAATCTCCGCCCAGGCGCAGCATCTGTTGGATGTCACGGAGCGGGCGCGGGCCGTCGGCATCGAACAGGCGCGGCCCGGCAATCGCCTGCAAGCCATCGGGCGCGCGGTGCAGCAATACGTGGAAGCGCAAGGGTGCAGTGTCGTGCGCCATTACACCGGCCACGGCGTGGGCCGCCAGATGCACGAAGAGCCGCTGGTGCCGAACTACGTCGATTCGCAGATGGATAACCCCATCCTGCGCCCTGGCATGGTCTTCGCCATCGAGCCGATGGTGAACGCGGGCCGGGCCGAGACGCGCGAACTCAGCGACCGCTGGACCGTCGTAACGAAGGATCATAGCCTGTCGGCCTACTTCGAGCATACCGTCGCCGTCACAGAGGCGGGGCCGCGCATCCTCACGTTGCCCCTGGACGCCGATTGAAAGGTGCAGCTATGGGGGCGGTGCGAGCCGTCATGCAATCCCCAGGTGGCAACTGCGCCATTGCGGTAACGCGCCTTGTCGCTTATAATACTGCTGTGGTGCGCCGGCTGGCGGTGTGCCGGGAATCCATGTGTTCGCCGTATAAAGGGACCAGCCATAATGACCTATCCTGATCCGCCACCCTATCCACCGCAGCCACCGACCGGGCAGCCGATGTATCCCCCGGCGTATCCACCGCAGCCTCCCACCGGGCAGCCGGCCTATCCAGCTTCGCCCTATCAACCGGCACCACCGACCGGGCAGCCGGTGTATCCGCCACAACCACCACCGGGGCAGACCGGTTATCCACCGTCGGGGTATGCGCCGCCAGCATGGCCGCCGACCGCGCCACCAGCCGCGCCGCAATATCCCTATCCCTCGTCGCCCTACCCCGCGCCCTATTCTCCGCCACCCCCGCCGCCGCTACCGGAGCCGCCGCGTTCGCGCGTGACACTGGTGCTGGTCAGCGTGTTGGTAGGGGTGGTGTTCGCCGGTTTGGCTGGCCTCGCCATCATCGGCTTCCACGGCCCCAAGGTGAACTCCACCATCAGCAGCATCGGGCAGATCCAGCCTACGGCCACGCCGCGTGCCACCAGCACACCCGGCCCCACGTATAGCGCGCCCGTGCCGGCCTGTGGCGTGAACGCGAGTGATTGGAATGCGGCAGCCTCGGCAGTCACGCATTGCAGCGCGGCGGGGCTAATGATCACGAGTCCCGCCTCCGCCAACACCATCGCCGAAGTCTTCCTGAACCTGACGTCGTTTGCCAGCAGTTACAGCCTCAAAGTTCATGTAGCCGCGCTCACGCACGGTTGCGCGGGGATGGCCGTGCTGCGCGATCAGTACAAAGGCTACGACGGCTATGTGTGCGCCGACGGCACGTGGAAGATCGTGCGCTATGACAGCACCGGACATGGCAGCAACGTGGCGCAAGGTAAGCTTGCAGCGACGAAGCCAGCCTACGATCTGCTTTTCGCGCTAGCGGGGCGCAACCTGGCGTTGCGCATCAACAATGTGCCGATTAGTCACGTCACCGTCGATGCCACCTACACCGTTACCCAGGCGGTGAGTCTGACGCTGGATCACTTTACCAACGTGAGTGCCTCAGCCGTTTATAGCACGTTCAGCCTGACGCAGTGAACCGTATCACACTTGCTGCCGGTCATTGAAAAGATGGCCGGCACCTTGCATTGTGAGGCATACAACTATATCCATTTGTCATTGGTCAATTGCAGGCTTTTACTCCATGCTATATAATAATAACTGTCAACGTCCCCCTAGGGACAAACAACCATACATTTGTATGAACTCATCGTGAAAGAGGCGTCGGACATGTCGTATAACGAGCAGCCACCAAACTATGGCTCCCCGCAGGAGCAGCCGGCATCCTCACCCTATGGCCCGCAGCCGTTGTATCCGCAACAGCCGCCGTCGGCCCAGCCGGCCTATCCACAGCAGCCCGCCTACCCGCAGCAACCGCAACCGTCAGGCTATCCACCGCCGTATCCGCAACAGCAACAGCCGCCGTCCGGCTATCCCGCACCGGGTTATGAACAGCCGGCACCGGGCTACGGGCAGGTGCCACCCGCGCCAGTGTATGGGCAGCAACCGTACAGCCAGCAACCCGCGCCGATGTATGGCCAATCGCCCTATCTACCGCCTGTACAAAAAAAGTCTTCCAATGGTGCGGTTTTGGGTGTTATCGCCGCTGTAGTAGTTGTCGCGCTCATCGGGGCATTCATCGCGTTCTCGCATAAAACCACCACCACTGGAACGGGGCCGAATTCCAGCACGACCGCTGGATCGACCACGACCGCTGCGCCTGCTTACAGTGCGGCCATACCGAACTGCGGCAGTGACGCTGGCAAATGGCAGGCGTCCAGCAATGCCTCGCCCCAATGTGGTTCATCCAGCCTCACCATCACGAATCCAACCACGTCGAATTTCATCTCGCAGTTGACGCACACACTGGCAAGCTCGCCGGCGAACTATGATGCTAGCGTTCACATCGCTAATATCAATAATGGGTGCGCCGGGCTGGGCGTGCTGGGCGATCAACTGAAAAGCTATGTCGGCTATGTCTGCGCTGACGGCAGTTGGGTGCTCAACAATTACGATTCCGCCGGCACTCATCATAAGATCGACGGTGGTTCCGGCGTGGATGTAACTGGCGATATTACGCTTGACATCAAGATTTCCGGTGCAACTTTGACGATGACAGCGAATGGCACCACGCTTTCGACCCAGACCATCCAAAGTGGTTTTACGACGACCAGTTACGTCAGCCTGAACGTGGCCGGTACGTCCACCACCAGCGATTGCACCGCCGATTTCAGCAACTTCGCGCTAAGCAACGGCTAAGCGTTGGGCGCGTCGGGGCGGACATTGCTGCCCGCCCCTTGGTCACTGGCTTACAACCACCCAGACTAAGAATGGCTCTCCTCGTGCGCGCCGGCAAGTTCACTTACCGGAGTGGAGCTAGCGCCGGCTTCCAATACATCGGCCAAAGGAATATCAGCCAGTTGCTCGGCGAGATCATCGCCGAGCATGTCGGCCAACAGATCCGGCTGGCAAGCATCAGCTCGCACAGGCAGGGTCGCCACCTCGGCCTGCGCTTCCGGCACCGCACTCCCCGCCTCTTCCCCCGCCTCGTCAGCCAAAGGGATCACCTCCTCCGCTGGTGTGCCGCATTCCGCCACCACCCCACCCACATCAGCGTCCGCCTCGCCCCTCATTGCTGCTTCCGCTTCCGCCGTTGCACTCACGGCGCTCATGGCCGCAACTTCCGCCATTGGCTCGGTTGAGTTAGGGGCGCTGTCCTCCACCAAGGGAGGATCTTCCTCTGCTTCGGCTTGCGGCTCCTCGGCTAGAGCTATGCTTTCGTCAATGAGTGGCGCGGCGGATGCTTCCTCCGCCACGTCCTCTTCTAGTGGTTGCTCCTCAGCGTGCGGTTCTTCTGGTGTGAACTCGGCTGGCGCTGTATCGATCACCTCCTCGGTCAGCGCGGTGGTGCTGTAATCTTCTTGATGGGCAGTGATAATGGCGTCGGCCTCGTCGATCACATCCGCTGCTGGGACGAAATCCGCCACGTGCGGATGAGTGGCGAGGGCGATGGTCGTGACGGGAGCAGCTTTGGGCAGGTGCAGGGTCAGCAAGCCATCCACCAACCGCGCGTGGGCATCTTCCGCCGCGATGGCGGCGGGGAGCGCGATGGTGCGCGCATAGGACGTGCTGGGGCGTTCGCGGATGAGCCACTGCTGATCCTCAGCGACCGGCAGCAACTCCGCTTGAATCGTGATGAGGTTGCCCTGTGCTTGTACCACCACGTCTTCCGGCTGCATGCCGGGCAACGCGGCGTGGAGGATGAAATGGTCCGCCGTTTCCAGCACGTCCACTGGTAACGGCTGGGAGGTCTGGGCTTCGCCGATGAGGCGATCCAGGATGTCGCGCAGTGCGGCGAGACCGCGCACCGCTTCGCTGTGGAAATCGAATGCCATGTGTGTTCCTTTCAATCCTTTGCTGCAATCGACGCCGGGAGGAAATCCTTTCCATGGTGCGCGCCCAGCATGAAACACACCGACAGCATGGTCGTATGGTCCGCTGAATATGGCGACACCACGGGCGGAGGGAGGTGGCTCCAAGCCTTGCCGCGAAGTCAGAGTGTGCCGCGTAGATTCAGAGGGGCCGTTTGCTGGCTAGTGCGCCATACCAGAGCGGGTGCGACCGCATGGCATAGCCTTTCCGGTGTGGAGGGCGCTCGCCGCGAGGGGTGGCCAGCACTGCTATTCCATCTGGGGAAAGCTACACTTTCATCATACGCAATCGCACAAGTGGCCCGATGGTCGCCAGGGCAGGGACGAACGGTGGTCGGGACGGATGCAGCACGGTTTATGGTCAACGCAAAAAGCTCTTCAATCACTCTGCCCCAAAACGGTCCTATAGAGCTTGACAAAGCGCCAAGGGGATGCGATACTATCAGAGCGCCCCCACGGCAACACACGCCAGGGGAAACGCGGTACCTGAACAAGTGAAGAACGCGAGCAAAACACAACAGGAAACCACGGTCACACCGACCGTGG
>DAIDGU010000087.1 GCA_027459785.1 Ktedonobacteria bacterium
GCCGTCGCCCCGCCCGCCTGCCCCTCGTTGCCCAGGCCAGGCGCGCAGCACCCCACCCGCCAGCAGCGCGCACAGCGCCGCCCAGCCCAGGAAATTCGTCGTGGGGATGCCATAATAGGGGCCGGTGGCATGCCAGATCCAGTATCGTTCGACGCGCACGGCCACGGGTTCCAGCACCAGATCCAGCGCGACGCCCAGGGCGACGGCCAGCGCGAGTTGGCGCGCGAAGGTGGCAGCCGGCAGCAGCCGACGCGCGACCCCGACGGCGCTCGCCACCACTAGCAGCCACGCGCCGATGACAGGCAGCGGCACCGAACCGGGCAAGCGCGGAAAGAGGATGGCGGCGTAGTGATACGGCCCGAAGGGGAAGCCCGTTGCCACACCCACCGTCTCGCCAACGCATGCGCCCACGGCGACGATCAGCGCCAGGAGGCCGCCGCGCCGCGCGCCCAGGCGCAACTCCAACCACAGCGCCGCCAGCGCGCCCTGCACAAAGAGTAAGATGCTCCCCGCCCACGCCATCGAGAAGCCAGGCCGCACATCGAAGGCGACGCCCGTCACGGCGATGGGATAGCTACACAGGTAAAAGATCCACAATACGAGGTAGGCCCACTCGCCGGGCGTGCGGTGCCGGGCGCGCAGCGCGGCGCTGGTGGCGCGGGCGCGGGTGAGCCAGGCGCGCGGTTCAGTCGTTCTGGCCGGTGTGAGCGTTGATCTGCTCATCGGAGACGCGCAATCCTTCCAGGAAGTGCAGGATGTGGTCGGTGACGATATCGCGCTCGACATCGCGCGTGACGACATGCCACGAGCGTTCCAGCACGAATAACTGCTTGTGCCGCGCGCTGATCGCGTTATAGATGATGTACGCATCGTGAACGGGGACGACGTGGTCGTTGCGGGCGGCGATCAGCAGCGTAGGACACTGCACCCTGTACAGATCTTGCCGCAAGGCGGGCAACACTTGCAAGAGCGTGTGCAAGGGCGCGAGCGAAACCCACTGCGTCACTTTGCGGCGGCGATAGGTATAGCGCTCCCAGGGGTCGCTGATGTCTTCGCGGAAGACGGGGATGAAGGGCATGAGGTAACGCCCCAGGCGCACGACCGGCACCAGGCCGGCATGCAGCGCCGTGGGCGCACACAGCGCGGCGACCGCCGTCACACGTGGCTCGCGCGTCGCCAGGTGCAGCGCCAGCGCGCCGCCCATCGAATGGCCGATGACGACGACGCGCCGATAGCGTTGTGCCAATGCATCGAACTGCTGCTGCACCTCCGCCGTCCAGTCGTCCCAGCCGTAATTGCTCGCTACGCGATGATGCACCTCGTGGCCGGGCAGCAACACCTGCGCGGCACCATAGCCGCGCGCCTGCAATTGCACGGCGATCTCATCGAAATCATAGCGGAGGCCGTTCAATCCGTGGACGAGGAGGCAGGCGATATCATGCGGCGAGGGTGGTTCCATGTGTATACTCCGGCGGCCTTTCCTTACATTCTAGCATCTTTTTGGAACGAATGATGCATGCACTGTGCCACAGAGTTGACCGAATGCCCCTGTGGTTCGTCTCATGCTCTGAGCAGTGTTTTTATCTACTAATGGGGGAAGCATCCGTGGCACGTACCGCACACCCGCTGTTGAGCGTGGTCGTTCCGACCCGCAACGAGCGCGACAATATCACGCCGCTGCTGGCTGAACTGGCGCAAGCCCTGGCTGGCGTGCGCACTGAAGTGATCATCGTAGATGACAGCGACGACGACACGCCAGCGGTGATCACCGCTGAGGCGCAGCGCTATCCCGACGATTTTCGCGTGCGCCTGGTACACCGCGAGGCGGGGCCGGCACGGGCCGGCGGTCTGGCGACGGCGGTCAACGCCGGGATGCAGCGGGCCGCGGCGAAGTACGTCGCGGTGATCGACGCCGATTTGCAGCATCCGCCGGAGCGGCTGCGGGCGCTTTTCGACGAGGCCGTGGCGCACAATGCGGATGTGGTGCTGGCCACACGCTATCGCGCCGGTGGCAGTTATGACGGGCTGGACGGCGTCTCGCGTCGGCTGATCTCCGTCGGCTTGAAATGGGTTGCCAAGATCGTCTTCCCCGACCAACTGCTGCGCGTGTCGGACCCGCTGGGCGGCTTCTTCCTAGTGCGCCGGTCGATCATCGAGGGCGTGACGCTGCGCCCCATCGGCTACAAAATCTCGCTGGAATTGCTGGTGCGCTGCCGTTGGGTGCGGCTGGTGGAGGTGCCGTATCACTTCCACACGCGCAACGCCGGCCAGAGTAAGTCGGACTTCAAGCAGGGGATGCTGGTGCTGCGCCACATGGGCCGCCTGGTGCGCGAGGTGCCGGCGGCGGGTCGCTTCTGGAAGTTCTGCCTGGTGGGCGCGAGCGGCGTGATCGTGAACCTGGCGCTCTTCGCGCTGTTGCTGGCGCACCACTGGCATCCGCTGGCCGTCCTCTTTGCCGCGACAGAAGCGAGCATCCTCAGCAACTTCTTCCTGAATAGCATCCTCACCTGGCGCGATGTGCGCAATCTGCGCAAGCAAGACTGGTTCTGGCGCGCGGTGATGTACCACGGCGCGGTCGCGCCCGTCATCGCGCTCTACCTGGGAACCTTCGCGCTGCTGGTCAAGTTCCACGATCCCACGTCGCTCTTGCAGATCCTGAGCCTGGTGCCGGCGCTCTTCCTCTCGTACTGGCTCGCGCGCCGCGTGGTCTTCGCCCCCCGCGAAAGCTGGGCCAGCCTCTTCCGCCGCACCCCCCGCACCCGCACGCTGCAAGAGGCGCTGGACGACACGCCGCTGGTTACGGACGACGAGGCCGGCGGGCTGCCGGCGCTGCCGGAGGCGGGCGCGGCACAGGGAAGCGTGTGAGGCGCGCAATGGGATCTTTGTGTACCATACGGTTGCAAATGGGGGCGGGATAATCGGAGCCGAACCGGCGATTGCCTGCTTCCACATAATCGCCCTATTCCCAGCCAGGAGGGAGTAAGAAAGGGGCGATCAAGCGGCAAAGAGCTTTGGTACCGGTAAGGACTTCCCATCTTGCTGATAGATCTCCATCCAGGTTTCAAGGAGATCCTGCCCATTTTGGACGGCCTCTTCATAAGTGTCGCCGTGCGTATGGGAGTCGTGGAATTCTGGTAAGGTCACAATGAAGCACTGATCTTCATCGGACCATTCGATAATCATTGAGTAATGGTTTGTTTGCACTGCACTCATGACAATGCTCCCTTCAGTTAGTTTTTTGATTTTTCGTGGCATAGCATCTCCTCTCAATTATACACAATTCTACTGGCGAATAGAGGAATGGACGGCATAACTTTTCGCCTCGGAATTTTCAGATGATACCGTTTTCATATCAATTTGTCGCGCCTCTGCTGCCATCGTATGCGCCGATGGCTGATGATGATCGTCTGCTCATGTCAGTTCCCGACGCCGCCGTAGCGCGTGTGGTACCACAGGATCACATCGTTGACGTACCACCAGTTGATGATGCCGTAGTTGCTCATCGTCCCCGCGCCCTCGTTATAGACGCTGATGACGATATCGCGCACGGTCGCGCCATCCGTCGCGCCGGGCCAGACGGTGTCCCAGTCGCAGCCATTCATGCCGCAGGTCGCCGGATCGTTCTGTTGCAGATAGCCGATGTAGAACGAGTAGTAGTAGCTGATGTAGCGCGCCCCCAGGTCGGCGTTGCCGGTGAGGGTATAGGGATCATCGGAGATGCCGTAATAGTTGTTGAGCCAGGTGACGGTCGTCGGCTGCAACTGCATCAGGCCGATGCCGCCGTCGCAGGCGATGACATTGATCTGCCAACCGGACTCCTGCCAGGCGATGGCCTCCTGCAAGTTCGCCGGGATGTGCGCGTTATTCGCCGCCGTGGTGATCGCCTGGGCGATCTGATCCGTCGTCGGCGTCACGGTAGGCGTCACGTAATGGGGTGGCCCTCCTGGCTGGCAGGGGCCGGGCGTCGGCGTGGGCGGCGCGGGCGTGGCCGTCGGTGCGGGCGTCGCGGTGGGGCAGCCGTTGGTGGGGCAGGGCGTCGGCGTCGTGGCCACCGTGGTTGGCGAAGGGCGCGGCGTGGGTGTCGCGGTCGCGGGGATCGCGGTGGGGCGGGGCGTCGCGGTGGGTGGTGGTGGCGGCGGGGGATTATCCGTCGGCACGGGGAGCGGGTGCGGTGTGGGGCGCGGGGTCGGGCTGGCCGTGGGACGCGGCTTGGCAGTATGCGTCGGCGGGCGCGTGGCGGCGCTGGTGGGCAACTGTGCGGTGCCGGTGGCTGCCTGGCGCACCACGCCAGCGGTCGCCGAATGTGACGGGGCCGCGCCAATCATGCTGACCACGACCAACGCGCAGATGGCCACGATCACCACGGCACCGCTCGCGGCCAATAGAATCATGCCCGATGATGCGCGCTGGCGCAGCCGCGCAAGCAAGTCTTCCACCCTATCTCCCCTTCGCTCTCGGTCCCACCAACCGTAGCAGAAGACCAGGAAACCGTCAAGCGTGATGAGACAAATGGCCCCACCCCGTCGCGCCACGAGGGGGGCCAGGTGGTGGGACCGCTACCCTTGTTGATACACCGTCCACACGCCATTTTTGGTAGCGCAGGAGGAACGGCACTGCGCGGGCCAACACATCCGTCGTGGTGAAGGCGGCGATGCCATCATTTGTCGCGCCGTAACGCCAGCCCCTGCCGCCTGTGCCAGCCCTGCCACTGCGGTGGTATACTCTAGGTGAAGTTCCCCAAGGAGGCCAAGTTATGGCACATCAAATTACCATAACCTTGAACGACGAAGAATAAATAGGTTTGCTGAGGGAAGACCGTGCCACGCAAGATCCGCGAACTGCGACGCGACTTACACCAGGCAGGATGGACCATTGATCATCAGACTGGGAGCCATCAACGCTGGCGGCATTCGCTCGTTCCCAATCACGATATCACGCTCGCTGGTGCCGATGGAGCCGATGCCAAACCCTATATGGAACGCGACGTGCAAGAAGCAGTGCGACGCGCCAAAGCAGCGGAAGCTGCCAAAAAGCAGCAAGAAGCACAGCAAAAACAGAAAGGGAACCAACCATGAACCATTATTCAATGCTCATCGCCTGGTCTGATGCCGATCAAGCTTATGTGGTGAGTTTCCCTGAATGGGAAGCTGCCGGAGCCATCGCGCATACCCACGGGGATACGTATGCCGAGGCGGTCAAAGCTGGAGAAGAAATGTTAGCGTTTCTCGTTGATGCCCGACAAGCACGTGGGGAACCGCTGCCGTCACCCAACATGTTTGTCTCTGCCTAGCTCTTTTACTGACCCCAGCGTAACGCACTAAAGAAAGCGGGCGGTTGAAACCGCGCCTAGGGGCTGTCGCCACAAAGTCCACCTGCGTGGACTGGAGTTTATTTACTGTGCCGTGGTCAGTCGGAACTTGGGTTAGATCCAGTAGGGCGAATTGTTTCGTTGTAGGAAGAAAAAAGCGAACATGTCTACGATTGGTGTTTTCGCGATCATTGCCGACGAACAGCGGCGTGTGTTGCTCTGCCATCGGCGCGACCACGACTGGTGGAATCTGCCGGGCGGCAGAGTCGAAGTGGGCGAAACGCCGTGGGCGGCGCTGATCCGTGAGGTTCGGGAAAAAGTGGGATTAGTGATCGAGATCGATAAGCTTCTGGGCATCTATGCCTATCCACCAGCAGATGATTTCATTCTTTCATTTGCTTGTTCAGTCGTCAGCGGTGCAGCAACGTTAAGCGATGAGGCGGATATTATTGCCTATTTTGCGACGGACGCGCTGCCCACGACAACTCATCCCCACCACGCGATTCGCATTCATGACTCTATGCGCTCGCAAGATATAACGCTGGCGACGTTGCCTGCTATTCCATGAAGGAAGCTGCAAAAGTGTGGCGCGACGTTGTTCGGTCTGACCGACACAAACCACGATGGATGACGGCCAAAAATAGACTACGCAGAGAATGATCAGCAGCAGAGGGAACACAATTATGCTCGTCTTGGGAATCGAAAGCTCGTGCGATGAGACCGGCGCGGCGCTCGTGCGCGACGGGCGCGTCATCTTGGCGAACGCGCTGGCGTCGCAGGCGGAGGTGCATGCGCGCTATGGCGGCGTGGTGCCGGAGGTGGCGGCGCGGGCGCAACTCACCGCCGTCATCCCCGTCATCGAGACGGCGCTGGCTCAGGCGGGCGTCGGCTGGGGCGCCATCGACGCCGTGGCGGCGACCTATGGGCCGGGCCTGGCGGGGCCACTGCTGGTGGGCCTGACGGCGGCGAAAACCATCGCTTTCGCGCGCGGGCTGCCCTTCATCGGCGTCAACCACCTGGAAGCCCATATCTACGCGAATTGGCTGGCAGAGCCACCAGCCCCTGACCCCCGCTTCCCGCTGCTGAGCTTGCTCGTGTCGGGGGCGCATTCGGAGTTGATTGTGATCCGCGATCACGGCGATTATCGTATCCTGGGGCAGACGCGAGATGACGCTGCCGGCGAAGCCTTCGATAAAGTGGCGCGGCTGCTGGGACTGGCCTATCCCGGCGGACCATCGATCCAGCGGGCGGCGGCGGCATGGCCAGCGGGGCAACCCTTGCCGCTGCGCTTGCCGCGCGCCTGGCTGAAGGGAACGCACGACTTCAGCTTCAGCGGCATCAAGACAGCGGTGATGCAGTTAGTGGAACGCACACGCGCTCAGGGTGCGGTGGTCGATGTTCCCGCCGTGGCGGCGGCCTTTCAGGAAGCCGTGGTGGATGTGTTGGCGACGAAGACCGTGGCGGCGGCACGGACCGAGGGCGCGGCGGAAGTGGCGCTGGCCGGCGGCGTGGCGGCGAACCTGGCGCTGCGGGCGCGCCTGGCGCGCGACCTACAGCGCGCGAGCATTCCCTTGCGCTATCCCCCCGTCGCGCTCTGCACCGACAACGCGGCGATGATCGCGGGCGCGGCCTACTTCCATCTTGCGCGCGGCGAACGCGCCGACCTCACGCTGGACGTGCAGCCAGGGCTGGCGTTGCCGGTAGGCTGAACCAGGACATTCGTCGTACTCGCGCCCCAAAACTTGACGCCCGTCCCACCAACCGCTAGAGTAGATCGCAGCAGGGGCTGGAGCAGACAGACAAGGGGGGCAGCGATGGCTTTCGTCCATGATAACGAGATCGTGAGCGGCGGGGATGACTGGAATGCGCCTTTTGCGCCGGAGCATATTGAGCCAGAGCATACGCCGCCGGCCCTCATTCCGCTGGAACACGCCGATGATGGTTATACCGACCAGGATTGGGATGACCTGCCCACCGTGCGTGCGCCGCTGATCATCCCTGGCGGCACGACGCTGGCCCATGCGCGTGTCACCGTACCGCGCCGGCGGCGGTTTTCGTCGCAATTCTTCCTGATCCTCGTGACGCTGTGCGTGGTGGCGAGCGCGCTTTTCAGTGTGGGCGCGGCGGAAGCTTTTTCCGGTGGCACTACCTCGAATCCCTTCACCGTGCTGGCCCATTTGATCGAACAACCACAAGCCATCTTCTTCACGTACACCGCCCAGCCAGGCGACACCTTCGATTCCGTCGCCGCCAAATTTCATGTGCAGGTCAGTGGCATCTTCGAGATGAACGGCCTGACGCTGGATGCCGACCTCATTGCCGGCGATGTCTATAAAATTCCAACCAACTCTAACTATGGTGTGGGCTATGTCATCCCCTTTCCCGCCGGGGAAAATGCCTATACCATCCGCACGCCGCAAGTCTATATCCTCTCGAAAGACGGCTTTCAATTTTCCGCTGTCGGCGGCAAAACGAATGGGCCGAACGGCATCTGCCCCCAGGGGTATGAGGCATGGGGTAGCAACCCCGCCCTCTACAATTTCATCAATCCCGATCAGTCACCATCGGGCAAACCGCCCTACTCCCATTTCACCCAGCATTTTACCTATTACCACGACGGGAATGACATCTCGACCGGCATGGAGGGGACCACTATATACGCTTCGCAGGCTGGCACGGTCATCTATGCCGCCTGGGATAACGGTGGCGGCGGTTACACGGTAAAGGTCAGCCATTGCGGTTATGTCGCCACATCTTATTCACATATGGTCGCCGGCTCGTTCCAGGTGCATGTCGGCGAGAACGTCACACAAGGGCAAGTTCTGGGCTTGCAGGGGATGACGGGCGATGCCACCGGCCCACACATCCATTATATGGTGTGGTGGGAAAACATTCCCATCGATCCCGTCTGCGCCTATCCTAACGGCCTTGACGGCGTGACGCTGCATAGTGAGGGCGGTGCCTATAATGGCTGTCCGCCATATCTGAACCACAATGCCTGGCCATAACCAAGGTGCAAGTAAATTGGAGTAGGCTTTCCCCAAATCATACCCATTTCAGGTGATCAGCATGGGTATTGGAGGACAGACATCAGGGATATCGAAGGACCACCATTCCTGTCGGTTACTACCCGCCCCGAAGGACCACCATTCTCCATAACTACGGAGGACAGACATTCCTGTCTGTCCGGCCCCGCTGACCACCGTCTTTACCCGAAATTGGTATCAGTGCAACCCCAGCAGTTGCGGCCAGAAATCATGCGTACCAACATAGATGCCGGCGAACAGCAGCACGATGGCGATCACGACGGCGATGGTGGCCCACGGGAAGGGACGGGCGCGCTTGGGGGGCGGCGGTGCCTGGCTGAAGCGCGGCTGTGACGTTGCTGGGCTGGAGGACGCGGGTGGCAGCGATGATGACGCCGAGAGCGACTGATAGTTCTGGCTGGTGCCGCTGCTGGATGACGAGCGTCGGTCACGCGGGCGCTCGATGGCGTTGCGGCTCCCTCGGCGGGGCTGGCTGTTTGGTGTTGGCATGGGCGGCGCGGCCATCTGGGGTGGTGTGGGTGATGGGCGCAGCATCGTCGGCGCGAGTTCGGGCGGCGGGCCGCCATTACCCGCCGGCAGCGAGTTGTTGCCGGGCGGCGTGGGCCTGGCTCCGTTGAAGGGCAGCAGCGGTCCGGAGATCATGGGGCCGGTCGTTGCCGGTGAAGCGAAGGGTGAGGTAGAGGCGATGCGGATGACCTCGCCGACCGCCGCGCCCATCTCGCGCATTGAGGCGAAGCGGTCGCTGGGACGGATTGCCAGGGCGCGCATGATAATCGCCTCAACTTCCGGCAGCAACATCGGATTCAGTTTGCGCGGGGCAATGAGTTGATTATCTAGCGCGGCGCGTTCCACCGCCGAGGCTGGCACCTGGCCCGTCAGCAGATGATACATTGTCGCGCCCAGCGAATAGATGTCGGAGTGTGCGCCCGTCGTGCCTTTGCCAGCATACTGTTCCGGCGGCGCATAGCCTTCCGTGCCGGCTTTGCGGATGAAGGTCGCCGTGCGCGTGTCACCCTCATTCAATTCTTTGGCGATGCCGAGATCGACCAGCGCCGGTCGCCCGTTGGGCGCGACAATGATGTTCGCCGGCTTGACATCGCGGTGAATGATCGGCGGATTCTGGGTATGCAGATAGGCCAGTGCATCACAGATCGGCTGGATCCAGCGCAGCACGTCCAATTCGGGCAGAGGGCGCTGGCGATTACGGATGAGCTTCAATTCCAGGTTCTCGCCGGAGATGAAGTCCATCACCAGATAGAGTCGGTCGTGCCATTGGAAATATTCGCGCACGCGCGGGATGTTCGGATGGTTCAGCTTTTCCAGCCAACGCGCTTCCGACTCGAATTGTTGCCGCGCGCCTTCCGACAGATCGAACGTTTCTTTGAGGGCGAAGGCGACCTGCACGGGCGACTGTGCATCGCGCACTTGATACACCGTTCCCAAGCCGCCCTGCCCGACGACGGCGACGATGGTATAGCGATGTTTAAGACTTGTACCCAGTTCGAGGGTGGGCGGGCGATTGACGGACATAGGCGCTCCGCTACCTTTCACACATCACACGGCTTGCGACTGGCACTGTATTCCTGCCTTGCTAGGTATCATAGCAAAGCCCAGCGGCTCCGTCAACATGCCGCCCGAATGGGTCAGGGCCAGCAGGGCGAGGCAATCGGCAGGTAAACTGGCGTGGGAGGGGGAACAGAGGGAAGATGATGGAAATTGGCCAAAAGATCGGGGAGCCAGCGGCCAGGACGGCGGGCGGTTGCAACCGCCCGCCGCATTTTAACCGCACATCAAGGCGTTGGTGTCGGCGTGGATGTCGGTGGCAGGGGCGGCGTCGGCAGTTGCGTCGTCACCTGGCTGGGCGGCGGCAGCGCGATCCTGATGCCCGTGTTCCAGGCGGTGAAAGCCAGGGTGGTCGTCGTCTTGGTTGTCTCAGTCGTCGCGCCCCCCGCCGTTCCCGTATACAATGTAAGATTCGTGGTCTGGTGGATGACGATTTGCAGCGGCAACAGGGTGTCTTGCGCGAGCCAGAGGTCTTCGGTGCTGACCACATTCGCACTCGCGCCCGCTAGCAATCCCAGGGAATTTGCCGCTGGCACCGTGCCGTGGATGTGCCAGGTTTTACGGCCAGCAAAGGTCGTGCTATCCGCGACGAGCGTGGGATTTTCGATGAGCGCGTAGCCCGTGATGGTCGCCTGGTTGATCGTTGCTGCGAACAGATTGCTGAGACCATTGTTGCTGTCACTAGCGATCTTGAGCCACGGCTTCTTGCTTTTGCCGAACAAGCTCGTCGGAAGGCGCACGTACAAGTCGGAGTCGTCGTAGATATACTCCGTGGCGGAAGCGCCGAATGCGGAGCCGCCGATGGGATTGATGATGACTTGCAGCCGCGACGGGACGCGCGTGAACATACCCTTGCCGGTGCTCGTCACGGTGATGGCGACACCGCCGTTGCTGGCATCACCCACCCCCAGATCCTGTTCCTGATTGATGGTGAAGCTTGTGTCATCCAGGCGGGCGGCAGCGGCACGCTGAAGAATGGCCGCGGCGGTGGGTCCGGTCGTCGTGGATGATAGCCGCATGCCATGCACAGCGATGCCGATGCCGGTAAACATCAGCGCCAGCAGCGCGACGATGACGCCTGCGAGCGCCAGGTTACTCCGCCGTGCCGGTGGATCGGCGGGCGGCGTACCGGCACCTGTTGACAAGAACGGCGCGGATACTGGATAAATCGGCGGTTCATCCTCGCCAGGGGTAAAGTCACTCATGGGCTGCCTGCTCTCCTTACGCGATGCGCAAAAATACCTCTGCCATTAGAACGCCGCTTGACGGCGAAGATAACACCATGCATACGTGATCTCTTGACTTTCATGGAAACTGATGCTATCTTCATAGTTAGAATGAGGTTTCAGTTATGAGCATCACGTCAGATCAGGTAGGCGGGCCGGCGCTGGACCGGCAGGCGCGGCGGCGCAGCCGAACGCGGGCGTGCCTTTTGGAAGCGGCGCGGCACGTGCTGACGCGGTTGGGCTATCAAGCCGCCACCATCGCGGATATCACCCGTGCGGCGGATGTCGGCGTCGGGACGTTTTACCTGCACTTCCGCGATAAAGACGCCTTGCTGCACACGCTCCTGGAAGAAGGCTTGGAGGAACTGCGGGAGGAGATCGGCGCGGTGGTCGCGCCGCTGCCGCTGGCGCACAGCATCCCAGCGGCGATTCGCGCTCTGTGCGCCGCGCTTTACGCGCACCGCGACATCGTGCGCATCGCGTATACCTCCGGCAGCTTCATCGATATCACCCGGCGCGGCCAAGAATTGCTCGCCGGCTACTTGCAGCAGGCGATCACAGCAGCGCAGGCGCAAGGCGTGGTCGGCGAGACCATCGACGCTCCCCTGGCTGCCGGCCTCATCTCCGGCATGATCATCCAGGGCGCGATGTGGTGGTCCGACCATCCTGCCCCGCCGCCCGCCCACATGGCCGACCAGATCATCCATTTGTTGCGCGGCGGCTTACCCCCCGCGCTGTTCACGGAATAACACCCCAGTCCACGTCGGTGGACTTCGTGGCCTTCGGCCCTTAGGCGCGGTTTCAACCGCCCGCCCCCTTGATCTCAGCGAGAGGCAACCCTATGACGACAGTAACCACGCAGACACAGATGCAGACGGCACAAGGCTATACCTATCCGCCTGGTCCCAAACCCAAACCGATCATCGGCGCGTCGTTCGACTTCAGCAGATCGCCGTTGCAGTACGTCACCCGCTTGCAGCGCCAATATGGCGACGCGGCGACGGTGCAGTTCATGGGCGATTTCAAGATGGTGTTTCTCTTCACGCCCGCCGCCGTGCGCTATGTGCTGACGGAACACCCGCGCGACTTCACCAGCCGTGAGGTCAACTATACTCTCACGCGCCTGCTCGGCGACGGACTGCTGACCATCGACGGCGACTTCCACCGCTCACAACGCCGCATGGTGCAGCCAGCCTTTCACAAGAAACGCATCGAAAGCTATGCCGCCACGATGGTGCAGCACACGGAAGAGATGCTGGCCGGCTGGCACACAGGCGAAACGCGCGACATCGCCATGGAGATGCAGACGTTGACGCTGCGCATCGTCGCCAAGACGCTCTTCGATGTCGATCTGCGCGACGACAGCGATCAACTGGGCCGCGCGTTCAACGATGTGATCCTGTTCCCCAACGACCGGCGGTTGTCCTGGAAGAAGCTGTTGCACCTCGATACGCCGCTCACGCCCTATGGTCGCTATATGCGCGGCAAGCGCAAGTTGGATGAGACGATCTTCGGCATTATCGCCCAGCGGCGCGCGACCAAAGAAGATACCGGCGATATGCTTTCGATGTTGCTGGCCTCGCAGGATGAAGATGCCAGCGAGATGACCGACCAGCAGGTGCGCGACGAAACGATGACTTTTTTCGCCGCCGGCCACGAAACGACCTCCAACGCGCTCGCCTGGACCTTTTACCTGCTCTCCGAGCATCCCGCTAAGGCGGAGCTGCTGCGCGATGAGTTGGACCGTGTGCTGGGCGGACGCGCCCCCACGATGGACGACCTAGCGCACCTGCCCTATACGGATATGGTGATCAAGGAGGCGATGCGCCTCTTTCCGCCCGCCTGGACCATTGGCCGCATGGCATCGCAGGATTTCACCATCGGCAACTATCATCTGCCCAAGGGGCAGGTGGTGCTGATGCCGCAATGGGTGATGCATCGCAACCCGGAGATCTGGGGCGCAGACGCGCTGGCCTTCAGGCCGGAACGCTTCGATCCGCAGCACGCGCAAGAGGTGCCGCAGTTCGCCTACTACCCCTTCGGCGGGGGTCCGCGCATGTGCATCGGCATGCCCTTCGCCCAGATGGAGGCGCGCTTGCTGCTGGCGACCATCGCCCAGCACTTCCGCCCGCGCCTGGTCCCCGGCTTCCCTGTGGTGCCGCAGCCCAATATCACCCTGCGCCCGAAATATGGCTTGCAGATGACGCTGCACTAGCCCGGCGCGGCCCTGGCGGCAACGCCCCGCCCCTGCTATCATGAAGGCGACCTGATTTTTAGGCACGTTTTCATGCGAGAAAGGGGCGGTTTTATGGCAACCTTGACGGCGGTGCTGGACGCGAACGTGCTGTTTCCGGCATCGCTGCGCGACACGCTCTTGCGCGCCACCGAACGGGATATCTTTCGTTTGCAATGGACCCCTGAAATCCTAGAAGAGGTGCGCCGTAACCTCGTCAAAACAGGGAAATCGACCAAAGCGCAGGCACAACGGTTACTAGATACTTTCGCCGCTTTCTTTCCACACGCTTTTATCGTCGAAGCGTATCAGTCGCTCATCCCTACTATGCAGAATGATGCCAAAGATCGTCATGTCCTCGCTGCCGCAGTTGCTTGCGGCGCACAGGTGATTGTGACCCAAAATCTACGTGATTTTCAGTCAGTTGCTCTTGCACCTTATGGCATCGTCGCGGAAACGCCGGATGCCTTTCTCGTTCGGTTATATCACCTCGACACAGCAGCGATGGTGGCGATCATCACGGCGCAAGCGGAAGATCTGCACAATCCACCACTGACAGCATCAGACGTGTTGGATGTGCTACAGCACCATGCCCCAGCATTCACCAATTTGATGCGCCCGCACGTAGTCGCAAAAAAGAATGACAGATAACGTCAATCGTATGCGCCGGCTTCCTGGCTCAGACGGGCGATCGCGCGGATGCCTTGGCGCATGCGCGCGTGCATCTCGCGCTGATAGTCCAGCACGTCGCGCAGTCGCAGACGGCGATGGGTGCCGACCAGCGTGAAAGGCAGGCCGCCGTTTTCCAACAGCTTAATCAGATAGGGCCGCGAGACGTTAAGGATGTCGGCGGCCTCTTGAGTTGTCAACTCTTCGCCGAGTGGCATGACGACGATGCTTTCACCTTGCGCCAGATGCTCGACGGCGGACAACAATGCTTGACGCGCGGCCTCCGGCAGTTCGATTACGGTGCCATCGGCAGCCGTCAGGTGCAGCGATGGTTCAGCCTGAAGGGCGACGCGCACCTGCTTGATCGCCTCGTGGTCGCGTTCCTGCAACGTGATCGTCGCCTCCGGTGCGAATGGTTTGATCATGCTGCACCTCCTCTTAGCGAGGAGTATACCACATAAACGCAATAATCGCAACAAGCAGCAGCTTTTACCCAAGAAAACGGTTCCGGTACAAAACCTCTTGACAAGACGCACTCTCATCCGTATACTTTCTCGTAACCGGTACCGAAAACGGTTTCGACACCGGTCTCAGAGATGAGGATCAGCTATGGCCGACAGAATGACGATCAAAGATATTGCCGACAAAGCGGGGGTTTCCAAAGCCACCGTGTCGCGCGTGCTCAACCACAAGCCGGATGTCGATCCGGAGACGCGCGAGCGGGTATTGCGCATCGTGGAAGAAGAAGGCTTCGTCCCCAGCCCAGCAGCAACCGGCTTAGCCGGACGTAGCCGCCTCTTGGGCGTGCTGGTGCCTTCGCTCACCTGGCCGCTTATCCCGCAGATCATGCGCGGCATCGCCGAGGTGGTGGAGCAGACCAATTACGAATTGGTGCTATATAGTATCTCCCATGCACAAGACCGCGTGGCAGTGCTCGATCGGATTCTGGCGACCAAGCTGACCTCTGGTTTATTAGCGATCTTCCCCGGCCCGGCGGCGCAACTCGTCGCCACCATCAATGCGCAAGGCTTTCCCGTTGTGATGATCGACGATCAGGAACAGCCGACCAGCGCGCCCTGGGTCGGTGCCGACAACCGCACGGGGGCATACCTGGCGACGCGCCACCTGCTCGACCTCGGCCATCGCGGCATCGGCATCATTCGCGGTCCCCAACACTATCTCTGCGCGCAGGAACGCTATGAGGGCTATTGTCGCGCCTTGCAAGAGGCGGGCATCACGCCTGACCCGGCTTTCACGTGGATGGGGAATTTTGAGGTATCCAGCGGGCGCGCATGTGGCGATCAGATCCTCGCGCAAGCGGAACGCCCGACCGCCGTCTTCGCCACCAACGACCAGATGGCCTATGGGCTGCTGGCACTGTTGCAAGAACGCGGCGTCCAAGTACCGGAAGACCTCGCCATCGTCGGTTTCGACGACATCCCGCCGCTCTTTCACACGCGCGTGGCCCTGACGACCGTGCGCCAGCCCTTCTATGAGATGGGCCAGCACGGGATGCAGGCATTGATCGAACTGGTCGAAGCGCCACGTTCGGCCCCTGCCACCTCGTTCGCCACAGCCACCACGCCGCGCGTCCCCGCACGCCCAGCGCGGCGCATCCAACTCGCCACCAGCCTGAGCGTCCGCGAGTCCTGCGGCGCCCAGGTCGCTCAACCCGTTCGCTAACTGTTCGCCGCTCATGCGGCCAGGTTCACCCCACCTTGATTACACGCATCCAGGTGGCGGGAGCGCGCGTCCCTAAAGGGGGTGAGGCTCATCTAAGGGTCCAGTCCGCGCCAGCGGACGCCACGTATTAAACGTTATGTCATATACGTGTTGCCAGGCTTCACGGCAGCGGTCTTTTTCAGACGTCGTCATCCGGCGGAACACTGTTCGTCCGTCGCATCTTCTCGCAGGAGGCTTATCGTGCAGCACCTCGCTCGTCGTTCCCTCGTGCCTATGCTTGCTACCCTGATGGTCAGCACCACGCTCATCCTCGCGGCGTGTGGTAGCAGCAGTAATGCCAGCACACAGAGCGGGCCGGTCAATCTCGTCTTCTGGGGCTTCAACCAGCAGATCGCGGAACAAGCCGCACTTTTCAACTCGACGCATCCGAACATCCATGTGACGGGCTTGCAGCAGCCTACTGGTGCCAACCAATACTATCCGAAGGTGCTGTCGGCCATCAAGGCGGGCAACGCGCCGGATGTCGCCCTGATCGAATATCAGTATGTGCCAACCTTTGTCGCCAATAGCGCCCTGGTCGATCTGACGCAGTATGGCGCGAACGACGTGAAGAGCCAGTTCGACCCCGCCGCCTGGAACGAAGAGGTCGAGGGGAATGCCGTCTATGGTTATCCGCAAGATACCGGACCGATGGCGCTCTTCTATAACGCGGCGATCTTCAAGAAGGCCGGCATCACCAGCCCACCCGCGACCTGGGCGGATTTCGCCACCGACGCCGCCAAGATTCACGCCCTGGGCAAGAACTATTACATCACCGCCTTCGGCGCACAAAATACCGGCTGGTTCCAGGCGATGTTCTGGCAAGCCGGCGCGATCTGGTTCTCCATCGATAGTGCCAAGCAGGCATGGAAGGTGAACATCAATAGCGCCGCCGCTAAGCAGGTCGCCAGCTATTGGGATAACCTGATCAGCAAAGGTTTGGTTGATACCAGCGCCTCGGATGCTGACTTCCAACCCGGTTGGGGCAATGGCATGGATCATGGCACCATCGCCAGTTGGGTTTCTGCCGTGTGGGGCCAGGGCGTGATCAAAGGCGACGCCAAAGACACAAGCGGCAAGTGGGCCGTAGCGGCCATGCCACAATATACGGCTGGTGCGAATGCCTCCGCCTTCTGGGGTGGTTCGAGCATCTCGGTCATCGCCGGCACCAAGCACGCCAAAGAGGCGGAAGAATTCGTGCGCTGGTATCTCACCGACCCCGGCAGACTGAAGATCGGTGTTAATGAGATCGGCTAGTATCCCGCGAACCTCACGGCCCGCCAGACCGCCGCCACGACGCCCGACCCATACTTCGCCGGCACCACCTCTGGTGGTCAGGTGGTCGATCAGATCTTCACCAGCGTCACCGTCAATCCCGCCTGGACCTTCCCGCCGGATCTGACAACGGTGGTGCAGGATCAGGGTGACGATTTCAACGCCGCTGTGACGAACCACACCTCCATCTCGGATGCGCTGGATAAATTGCAGCAGCAGGTCGTCTCCGACCTCCAATCGCAGAACATCTCGGTGGAGCAAGGGAGCTAGCCCCGTTGGGAACAGCGGGCGGTTGAAACCGCGCCTAAGCGCCTAGCGGCGACGCTGTAGGGGCGTACCCTTGTGGTCGCCCTGCCGACGCGGACTGAAGCTAGTCCACGCAGGTGGACTTCGTGGCGGAACGCCCTTAGGTGCGATTTCAATCGCCCGCCCCACCCCCAGCGATTACTCGTTTCTTTCGGCAACTTTTTGCCATCGCCCGCATCCCTGATGCGCTTGCTCCGGCACGTACAATGGAAGCCAGCACGATCACAATCGAATGGAGGATCATTCATGGCCAGCAAGACCGATCTTGTTGTTGATGCCGCCCAGACGCCACCCGCCCGTGCGCGCCGCGCCACGCTCGGTGGTCGCATGTCCGGCTTGCCCCGCTGGCTGCGCTTCCAGTGGGCCACCCCGTACCTGTTCCTGGCACCCTTTCTCATCCTGTTCGTCGTGTTCTTTTTCTTGCCCTTCGCCTACGACATCTCGCAAAGCTTTTATAAAGAGGTACGCAGTGGGCTGGGCCTGTCCGCGCCCAAGGTTGTCTGGAACGGGCTGAATAATTATACGCAAGTGCTACAAGATCCCGCTTTCCGCGATGCCATCAAGCGTGTTTTGATCTACGGGATCGTGCAGATTCCGCTCATGATGGGCGTCGCGCTCATCATCGCCTTGCTGATGGATTCGGCCACGATACGCTTTCGCAACTTCTTCCGCGTGACCGCCTTCATCCCTTACGCCGTGCCGACGGTGGTGGCGGCGATCATGTGGGGCTTTTTCTACACGCCGAATATCAGCCCGATCACGGCTCTTTTCGTCAATGCGCACGTCCCACCGCCGGACTTCCTGGGGCCGCAAACGGTGTTGTGGTCCATCGCCAACATCTCCACCTGGGAATTCACCGGCTTTAACATGATCATCTTCTACTCGGCCCTGCAAGCGATCCCGCAGGAGATCTATGAGGCGGGGCGCGTGGACGGCCTCTCGGAGATCGGCATCGCGCGCTTCCTGAAGGTGCCGATGATCCTGCCGGCGTTGGTGATGGGCCTGCTCTTCTCGCTGATCGGCACGATCCAGCTTTTCAACGAGCCGGAGATCCTCACGCGCATGTCGGGGGCGATCAGTTCCACCTACACGCCCAACATCGACGCCTATAACGTCGCCTTCGTGAAGACGAATTATTACTACGGTGGCGCGATTGTGGCGATCCTGGGTATTTTAACCTTCGTCTTCTCGTTCGGTTTCTTGCGGTTGACGCGCCGCCAGTCAGGAGTGTAACCCGTGGCAACCATTCTCACCGACGCGCCAGAAGCGCCCGTGGAGCGTCAGCCTAATCATGCGGAACGCTACGTGGGCGCGCGACGTTTCTCCTTCGGCAGCCTGCTGGCGCTGATCTTCCTGAGCGTGCTGGCGATCTACTTCTTGATGCCGCTCTACTGGCTGGTCATCGCCTCGACCAAGGATAACAGCGACCTGTTCGGCACTTTTGGCCTGTGGTTCGGCCAATTCAACCTCTTCGCTAACCTGAGCCAACTTTTCACCTTTGAAAATGGCATCTTCATCCGCTGGATAGAGAATACCGCGCTCTACGCTGGCGTGGGTGGTGCGGCCAGCACGCTGATCTCCGTGATGGCGGGCTATGCGATGGCGAAGTTCAAGTTCTTTGGACAGAATCTGATCTTCGCGCTGGTGCTGGGCGCGGTGTTGGTGCCGATTACGACCCTCGCGCTGCCGATTTATTTGCTGGAAAGCAAAATGGGCATCACCAGCACCTATTGGGCCTTGTTGTTGCCCTCGCTGCTGAACCCGCTGGGCGTCTACCTGGCGCGCATCTACATCGCCGCCTCGGTGCCAGACGAACTCATCGCCGCCGCGCGCATCGACGGTGCCAGTGAGTGGCGCATCTTCCAATCCGTCGTGTTGCCGGTGATGGTCCCCGGCATGGTCACGATCTTCCTCTTCCAGTTCGTGGCCATCTGGAACAACTTTTTCCTCGCGCTGGTTGTGCTGAACGATCCCAACCTGTTCCCGTTGAACCTGGGCCTGGCGACCTGGAACTTCGATCCGGCATCGCACCAGTTGCTCTATAACCTGATCGTCACCGGCTCGCTCGTCTCGGTGCTGCCGCTGATCGTGCTGTTCCTGTTCTTGCAACGGTTCTGGCGCAGTGGCCTGACCTTTGGAGGCCTGACGGGCTAGCGGCCCCACCCCCCGGCCCCCTCCCCATCGGAGATGGAGAGGGGGTGATCGTTCGGGTAGTGATCAGCCCTGATCAGCCCTGATCAACGCGATCAGCCTATACTGTCTGGTCTCCCCTCTCCATCCGCAGATGGGGAGGGGCCGGGGGTGGGGCGATCCCCTTATCACACCAACCCAGCGGAGCAATGATGCCTGCCGGGCAGGCGACACTTTGCCTTGAAGCGGCGTGCCAGCCCTTCTACCATATCTCGGAGGATCAGTTATGACCGCCCTACAGCCCGCGCTCGATATCACTCTGGCCGCGCCCTTCCCACCGGACTTCCTGTGGGGGACGGCGACGGCTGCCTATCAGATCGAAGGGGCGACGCGCGAAGACGGTCGGCTGCCCTCGATCTGGGATCAGTTCGCCGCCACGCCGGGCAAAGTCTTTGATGGCCACACCGGCGATGTCGCCGTCGATCACTATCACCGCATGCCGGCAGATGTGGCGCTGATGGCGCAACTGGGCGTGAATTCCTACCGCTTCTCCATCGCCTGGCCGCGCGTCATCCCCACTGGCACCGGCGCGGTCAACGCCGCCGGCCTCGATTTTTATGATCGCCTGGTAGATACGTTGCTTGCCAATGGCATCGCGCCGCTGGCGACGCTCTATCACTGGGATCTGCCCCTGGCGCTGCACGAGCGCGGCGGCTGGCTGAACCGCGACACGGCGTATGCGTATGCCGATTACGCGGAGACTGTGGGGCGGCGGCTGGGCGACCGCGTGGGCTGGTGGCTGACGCACAATGAGCCGTGGTGCGCGGCCTACCTGGGCTATGGCAGCGGGCTGCACGCGCCGGGGCTGACGGATATGCCCAGCGCCTTCGTCGCGGGCCACCACCTGTTGCTGGCGCATGGGCTGGCGCTGCCGCGCCTGCGGGCGCTGACGCAGCCCGGCACCCAGCTTGGCATCTCACTCAACCTCAACCCCGTCTACACTGCCGACGACCTGCCGGAGACGCAGCGCATCGCGGAGGAAGTCGAGATCTTCAACAATCGCTGGTTCCTCGATCCGATCTTTCGTGGCACGTACCCCGACGGCCTCTTTGCGCAATTCAACGCGCCGCCGCCGCCCGTGCAAGACGGTGATATGACCCTCATCGCCGCGCCTATCGACTTCCTGGGTGTCAATTATTATTCCCGCTCGATGGTGCCGATCCACATGGGGACGAATCCCGTTGGCAACGGCTCGGCCACGGTCATCTCGTCCGAACACCAGACAGATTACACCGACATGGGCTGGGAGATCTACCCACCGGGCCTCTACGATCTGCTGCATACGCTGCACCGCGACTATCATCCCGCCGCCGTGGTCATCACGGAAAACGGCGCGGCTTTCACCGACGTGCTGGACGGCGATGGCCAGGTACATGATCCGCGCCGGGTAGACTATGTGCGCCAGCACATCCAGGCGATGGCGCGTGTGATCGCCGATGCCATGCCCCTCAAAGGCTACTTCCTCTGGTCGCTGATGGATAACTTCGAGTGGGCGGAAGGCTATAACAAGCGCTTCGGCATCGTCTATGTCGATTTCGCCACCCAGGAGCGTATCATCAAAACCAGCGGCCAATGGTATGCGCGCTTCATCGCCAGCCAGCGCGGCACGGCGGAGTAAAAGTGAGGAGGATGAGGTTTCAGAAGAGCAGAGACGAAATGGACATCGCCGCTGCATGGCAGCAGCGCCCCCGCTCGTCTTTTCCCCAGGAGTTATGCTGCTTGGATTGTCTCAGCTTGCACCTTCGCATTCTATATGACCGAGGTCAACAACGCGAACGTGCTGCACGTGATCGATACCAACCACCTGCCCTGAGGCGGCTTCCCACCATGAGCATTCCTCCCTGTATCTATGCTTTATACGCTTTGTGGGCGATCCGTATGGATACCGGAGGACAGACATTCCTGCCTGTCCGGTCCCACTGACCACCGTCTTTCCCCGCAAGGGGTATTATAGTATATTAGGAGAGGAATGCTTTTTTTGTGGGGTACGAAAGGCTGGTGGGCGGCGATGGATTTGGGCAAGGGCGCGGTGGTAGTGACGGGCGCGGCGACGGGCATCGGAGCGGCGTGCGCGCTGCACCTGGACGGCCTGGGTTACGCCGTTTTCGCCGGCGTGCGGCGGGCGGAGGATGGCGCGCGGCTGCGCGCACGCGCCTCGGCACGCCTGACGCCGGTGGTGCTGGATGTGACGGATGCGGCGAGCATCGCTTCAGCGACAGATATGATCACGCGTGAGGTAGGCGACGCCGGCGTGCAAGGGCTGGTGAATAACGCGGGCATCGCCGTGGCGGGGCCGCTGGAGTTTTTGCCCATCGCCGAACTGCGCCGCCAGCTCGAAGTGAACGTTATCGGCCAGCTCGCCGTCACCCAGGCGCTGCTGCCGCTCATCCGGCGCGGCCACGGGCGCATCGTGAACATCGGCTCCATCAGCGGCAAAATCGCGGGGCCGCTGGTCGGCGCGTATGCTGCCTCGAAATTCGCATTGGAGGCGCTGACGGACAGCTTGCGCCGCGAACTGCGTCCGTGGGGCATCCCCGTTGCCATCATCGAGCCGGGCGTGACGGCCACGCCGATCTGGCAGAAGTCGCTCGCTGCCGGCGACGACCTCGCCGCCGACCTCCCGCCGCAAGCCATGAAGCTCTATGGCGCGGCCATCCAGGGCGCGCGGCGCGGGGCGCAGCACAACGCCAAGGGCGGCGGCACGCCGCCAGCGGTGGTGGCCCGCGCCGTCACCCACGCGCTCACCGCCCGTCGCCCACGCCTGCGCTACCCGACTGGGCGCGACGCGCGCCTCGGCGCGCTCATCGCCTGGCTCGTGCCAGCCCGCATGCAAGATCGGCTGCTGGGCTAAGGCTGATCGGCAGCCAGGAGCATTGATACCCACTTCTGTAAAGACTGTGGATATTGGGACCGGACAGACAAGAATGTCTGTCCTCCGGGGGAGCGTTGTGACAGACAGGAATGGCGGTCCTCCGGAGGAGCGTAATGACCGACAGGAATGGCGGTCCTCCGGATCTATACGGATCACCCGACAGGAGCAATGACACACACAGCGGACAGGAATGTCCGCCCCACGAGAAGATGCCGCGACACGCACAACCTCCCCGGATGAACCAACATCCGGGGAGGTTGTGACGGTCGTTGTTTACTGCGTCGGTGGCATGGGCGGTAGCGGGGGCATGTTCGCCATGACGGTTGCCTTGGCCTTCGCCTGCCGCGCCGTCAGGCGGCGCTGGAGGAAGTAGCCCAGGCCCAGCAGCAACAAGCTGACGACCGCGGCTCCGCCGCCCGTCGCATACTCGTCTGTCGCCTGCTTCTGCGGATTTGTGTAGTAGCCGTTGGCATACAGCGTCGGATTCTCGTCGCTCGCGTCATAGAGCTTGAACGCCAGCACGTGCGTCGTGCCTTGGTCCACCCACAGGTTGACTTTACCATCTTTGTAGGCCGAATCCGGCACCGCCGGTGTGAAATCGTTTTTGTTGAACGTGTATGATGTATTCGGCTGCTCGTTCAAGACGATCTCCGAATGGTCATACGATCCATTCGTCGTGTATACCCGGAAGTGCTGGAGCGTGCCATCCACCTCGACGGGCTTCGCCGGGTGCGCGGTGGCGACGAAGTAGCCGGCTACGATCAAGCCGATGACGCCCAGGATGTATAAAACCAAGACGTTGCGCCGTTGCATAAAAAATCTCTCCTTCGTATGGTATCGCGTGCGTGTTGTAGCTCTAGCTCTCTCTATCGGCACTATGAGCGCAACGCGCACCCCGACTATAGCAACCGAATGTACAGATGTCAATGGGGAAGGGCGGGCGAGAGCAAGAAGGAAGTGCATTTGCTACCACCATAGCGAGTTTTGGTGAAATGTTTCACACTTGCGCCGCCCCGTTCTTGTGGTATGGGGGCAGTTGGCGTTACACTGATCTCGGCTGCCGGTGTATTGCTTTGCGCATAAACCCGCTTGCTGAGCGGCGTGAGCAGCGGAGCGCCAGATGCCGCAGCGGAGGATAAGCAACATGAATGGCTTGAATTTCGGCGATAACACCCCCACGCGGCGGTTGCCGGTGTATCTGCTGCTGGATACGTCCGGCTCGATGGCCGGCGCACCCATCGTCGCCGTCAATAACGGCGTGGGGCTGCTTTATCGTGAATTGATGAACAACCCTAACGCGCTGGAAACGGTGTGGATCTCGGTCATCACCTTTGCGCAGGACGCGAAGCGCACGCCGCTGACCGACCTCAGCACGTTCACGCCGCCGGTGCTGACCGCTGGCGGGCCGACGGCGCTGGGCGCGGCCTTGCGCGAACTGGGACGCGCGCTGGATAGCGATGTCATCGCCAATTCGCCAGATCGCAAGGGCGACTATAAGCCGCTGGCCTTCCTGCTGACGGATGGCGCGCCGACCGACGAGTGGCGTAGCGCCGCCCAGGAGCTGAAGCAACGCGCCAAAGCGCCGCTTGGTACTTTTGTGGCGCTGGGCTGCGGCGACGAGGTGAAGGTGGACGTGCTGAAGGAGATCACCGATCAGGTGCTGCTGATGCGCGACGTGCAGGCGGACTCGCTGCAAGAGTTCTTCCGCTGGGTCTCGGCCTCGGTCAAACAGGCGAGCATCGCCGCGCCGCGCCTGGGCAGTGGTGAATCGCTGACGGCCATGCCACCGCCGCCGCCCTCCATCGAAGTGCTGTAGCCGTAGGGAGCGATTGAAACCGTGACGTGGGCGGAGGATGGCGGGCGGGTGGCGATGGGGACGGCGGGCGGTTGAAACCGCGCCTAAGAGCCTACGGCTACGAAGTCCACCTGCGTGGACTGGAGTTGGGCGTACCCGATCTGTTCGTCACGGTGCATTCATCGCTCGCCAATAATGTTTGCCATCTTGGCACGATCTGCGCTACCATACTGGGGAGCGCAGGGGAGCCTATTGCGTGCAGGGGAGATCGCCGATGCCCATGCCTGACCCGCCGCGCGGGGCGGATCGCCGCTCCGCCCTGATCTTCGCGCTGGATGTCACGGGCGGGGATGATGTCGTTTATCGGGTGGCCGTCTACTTGCAGGATCTCGCGCGCAAGCTGGCGGATGCCCCCGGTTTGCTGCGCCGGACGCGCATCGATCTGGTGATCTTCGACGCGCAGGATGCCACGGTGGTCGCGCTGGAGCAGTTGTTGGCCGTCGCGCAGCGCATGGCCGCCGCGCCGAACCCGACGGGTGCCGCCTTCGCGCCGCTCTACCGGCAGATCAAACAGTTGCCCTATGAGAACGGCGGCTTCCACACATTCATCCTGCTGACACGCACGCCCGCCGCCGGTTGGCAGTCGGATGTCGCGCCGCTGCACGCGCTGGTCGCTTCCGTCACGGCGCTCTGCTGCGGACCAGACCCCGCGCCGGAGGTGGCCCACGCGCTCAGCAAGGAACCCGGTGGCACGCGGATCGTCGATCCGCTGGCGACCCTGCGCAAGCAATTCGATTCGATTGGAGCCTGGCTTATGGGCAACTTCGCTGATTCTCCCGCGCCGCCACCGGAGCCACCAGCACAGCCCCCCGCGTCCGTGCCGGACGGCCCACCGCCGGCGGAAGAACGCCCCGCCGTGGTCGCCCCGCCCACCGGCGCGAAATGGCGCGTCATCGAGCCGACTGACCGCAGCGATGCGGTGGACCACCTCGCGGCGCAGCAGATGGCTGGCGTCGCGGGCTGGCAGATGATCGGGGCCAGCCGGCGCGGCAAGCTCCATGCGCACGAAGGCTCGTACCGCGAGGACGCCTTCGCGCTGGGGATGCACCATGGCTGGCACCTGATCGCCGTCGCCGACGGCGCGGGATCGTGCCGGCTTTCGCGCGTGGGGGCGCGCGTCGCTTGCGCCGGAGCCATCGACGGTCTGAAGGCCGGCCTGAACCGCTTCTGGAATGGCGCGAAGGACGACCTGGGCGCGACGATGCTGCGCCAGGTGATCCGTGCCGGCATCGAAGAGGCGCACGCCGCCGTCTATACCGAAGCGGGCAAGCGCGACATCCCTGTGCGCGAACTATCGTCCACGCTGCTGCTGCTGGCCCTCGGCCCCGTGCCGTCGCCGCAGCCCTGGCTGGCGGTGGGGCAGATCGGCGATGGCATGGTGTTGGCGGTGGGGCCAGACGACGACCTGCGCGTGTTGGGCGCGGCGGAAAAGGGCTTCTATGCTGGCGAAACCGTCTTTCTGCCCGGCCTGGCCGTCAGCGAGTGGGAGGCCCACACCTGGGCGCTGCCGGCGGACCCCCTGCCAGAGATGGTGCTGGTGATGTCGGACGGCGTGGCCGACGATCTGGTGCCGCTGCGCCAGCAAGCGCCGACGCTGATCGGCGGGCTGCGCGAGGTGATCGTGCGGCCCCAGCCGGACCAGGATCTGCTGACGATCCTGGGCTACGAAAAACGCGATTCTGCTGATGATCGAACGCTGGCGGTCGTGTATCGCCGCGAGAAGTAGGATGAAGATGGGCAATCGACCTCCACGTGGCCACGATCCGCGCACGCCGGCAGCGCCAGGCAACACGACAGCCACGGCGCAGATGATGCCGGTAGTGACGAGTGATCGGCGCACCATCGCCTGTGCGACCGAACCGTTCAGCTACGGCTCCGAAGGGCGGCTCTACTTCACCGCCGATCATCAGTATGTCGTCAAGCTGTATAATCGCCCGGAAGCCTGGCGCGAGGCCAGTTTGCACACGATCATCCGCAAGCGCGCCGCGGTGATGGGCCACCATGTGGAGTATTGGTCGCGCTATTTCTGCTGGCCGGAAGCCCTGGTGATGCGCCCGTCGCTGGGGATGTATATGCCGCGCGCCCGGCCTGGGCTGCGCCCGCTGGCGCAGTTCCTTTCGCCGCGCTTCCGCAAGCGCCTGGCTGCCGAAGTCGGTCCCGGCGTGCTTGGCTCCTGGATCGGCCATGTGGGCATCATGATCAAGCTGGCGCGCACGGTGAACCGGCTGCATAATAACGGCCTCTGCCACTCCGATCTCTCGACGAATAACCTGCTGGTGAACCCCGCGACGGGCGACGCGACGCTGATCGACTGCGACGGCCTGGTGGAGACGGGATCGAACATCCTGCTGCCGACGGTGCTGGGGACGCCGGATTACATGGCCCCCGAACTGGTCATCGGCATGATGGCGCGCGGCGTGGAGCCGCCGCAGCCGACGGTAGCGACCGACCGCCATGCGCTGGCCGTCCTCATCTATCAGAGCTTGCTCTTTCATCATCCCTTGCGCGGCAGCAAGTTCCACTCGCCCGACCCCGACGAAGACGAACGCCTGATGCTGGGCAAAGGCGCGCTGTATATCGAGCATCCCACCGATCACTCCAACCGGCCCAAGACGCCCTTCATGCGCGCCAGCATCCTGGGCAAGCAGATGCAAGATCTCTTCGCCCGCGCCTTCATCGAGGGCGTGCGCCACCCGGAACAGCGCCCGCTGGCGGCGGAATGGGAGGGCGCGCTGGTGCGCCTCTATGACCAGACGCTGCCCTGCTCGAATCCGGCTTGCGAGGCGAAATCTTTCGTCTACGTGGAGGGCGGCAGCACGCGCTGCCCCTGGTGCCATACAGAAGCCAAGGGGCCGCGCCAGATCCCGATCCTCAGCTTTTGCAAGCCCGACGGGCGCATCAACTCCACGACGTATCCGGTCGATTTCCGGCTGGTCGGCTGGCCCAAGCGCACGCTGCACACCTGGCACGTGGAACTGGGCAAGCTGCCCGGCCCCGGCGTGGAAGCCGCGCCGCTCGCCGCCTTCCAGTGGGAGCCAGACCCGCGCGCCCGCGCCCGCGAGGTGTGGTCGCTGGTCAACCTCGCCATCCCCCAGATGGCCGACGCCACCGGTGCCACCCCCGTCCCCGTTCCCGTGGGCCGCGCCGTGGAACTGCGCCCCGGCACGCGCCTGGTCTTCGGCGGCGGCGACCGCGCCCGCGTGGTGGAAGTGCATATGCAAGGGATCTAGCAGGTTGACGACAATGCGCTGGGGACGGCGGATGGTTGGCGCTGCGCTGGCATCTGCCCCTATCGACCGAGAAGCCTCCCAGTACTACCGTTTTGCGCGGCTCGCTATCTTGCCAGCCAACGGGCCAATAGTACCATGCTACCAGGGGCTAGATTTGACGCCGTTCATGGCATACGCTAGACTGTGCCAGGAGAGATGTTTGGGGCATCACCCAGCGAACATGCGCTGGCAGCGCATCCGTCGCGCGAGGAGGTAACGGCACAGTGGCGCAGCCTGGTCTCATCGCCGGAATCTACCTGGCGCAACGCTATCGCGTCGAATATTTGATCGCGACGGGCGGCTATGCGAGCGTGTATCGTGTCACCGATATGCAGGTGACGGCGTCGCGCGCCCTGAAAGAAGTGATCGATCAGGATGCCGGCATCCGCGAGCAGTTCGCACTGGAAGCTCAGTTGCTGATGCGCTCGCGCCACCCGAACATCCCGCGCGGCTACGATCATTTCGAGGAGAACGAGCGCGCCTATCTGGTGATGGATTATGTCGAGGGCCACGACCTGGAACAGATGCTGGCGACCTCGCTGGCGCAGCGCAACCGGCCCATCGATGAGGCGCAGGCGTTGCGCTGGCTGCTGCCGATCTGCGATGCCCTGCACGAGATGCATACGCAGCCCGTCCCCATCATCCACCGCGACATCAAGCCGGCGAATATCAAGCTGACGGCGCTGGGCGTGCCGATCCTCATCGACTTCGGCCTGGCGAAGTTGGGCCTGCCCGGTCCGACCAACCAGGCGGCGCAGGGCGTCACCCCTGGCTATGCCCCGCCCGAACAATATCTGGCACAGGGCAAAACGGACCCCCGCACGGACATCTATGGCATGGGCGCGACGCTCTATACCCTGCTGACGGGCCGCGAGCCGCCCGAAGCGCCGAACCGGCTGCTGACGAAGTCCGGCCACACCGGCGAACCCCTGGTTCCCGCGCGCATCCTGAACCCGGCCATCAGCGCCGGCACGGCGAATATCATCGACCGCGCGATGTCCATCGGCACGACTCAGCGCCACCAGAGCGCGCGTGAATTGCAGGCCGACCTGGCCGCCGCGCTCCATCGCCTGGAATATGGCCGCGCCCCTAGCACCGGCGGCGCGCAGACGGGGCCGCTGGCCAAAGTCGTCCCCGCCGGCGGCCCGACGGGACCACTCCTGGCGCGCGGACCCAGCGATTCGGATGGCGCGACGATGCGCCGCACGGCCATGCGTGTGCCGGTGGCCGCGCCGAACGTCTCCCTGCCGCCCCACGCCCCGCAAGGCTCTGTCGCGCCGACGCGCGTGCTGCCGCCTGCGCCGGTCGCCACCCCCGTCGCCACCACCCAGGTGCTACGCCAGCCGATCTGGTTCAACCTCGGCGGGCCGCTGGTGCAGCGTATGGGCAAAATAGGCCTGGTGCTGGCCGCCGTCGAACTCTATTGGGGGCTGCTGTGCGCCGCCGCGCTGGGCGGGGCCGTCGGCACGCGCGGCTTCACGCATCCCCCCTCGCTGCTGGTGCTGGGCGCGGGTGCGGCCTGGCTCGGCATCGTCATCTGGCTCACTGCGCTGGTGGTGCGCGCCGTGGATCGCCCGATCACGCGGCGCGGCAAGCTCCCCGCGCACCGCCGCTGGATGCAGGGCATCAGCCTGGGCGTGCTGTGGCTGGCGATGAATGCCGTCGCCCTCTTCGCGCTGAGCAATGTCTCGCCGGTGGCGGGCCTCTTCGGCCTGGGCTTCCTCGGCCTCGCCAGCATCCTGACGGGCCTGCTCACCGTGGCGAACGTCTTGGCCTAACGCGGATTATCGCTCCTCTGCACACCACCCGCTGACTTCTGCTATACTACCGCATAGAGATGGAGCGTTCTCATGGAGGAAGTACTAAGTACTTGAAATAGTATCCAAACATGTGCTAAGACTTGATGACCATTCTCCGTTGCTTTTCCAGTCGGTTGTACGGCCTGCGGAACTATCGAAAAACCTTGAAGGAGGCGTTGGCACAAGGTGGAAACAACGATCAAGGCCCACAAGATATGCTTGAACCCAATGCCTGAGCAGGAAGCTTATCTGCGCCGTGCTGCTGGCACGCGCCGCTTCGTCTACAACTGGGGCTTGGATCAATGGAAACAACACTACGCCGAGTACCAGGCAGGCCAGCGCGCCAGACCGCCAACCGCCTATGATCTCAAACAGCAGTTCAATGCCATCCGTGAGCAGGAGTTTCCTTGGACGCATGACGTGACCAAATGTGTCATCGAAGGCGCTTTCGATGACCTGGGCAAAGCTTTCTCTAATTTTTTTGCTGGACGAGCCAAGTACCCCAACTTCAAGAAGAGGAACAAGAGTCATGAATCCTTCTATATAGCCAATGACAAATTCTCCGTGGGCGATCAGTGGGTCACGGTGCCTGTGTTAGGCGATTTCGTGCTCAAAGAGCGCGAATCCAATGGAACACAAACCGAGAAAATCAGGAATCGTAGGAAGTACCAGCGCAAGCTGGGCAAGGTGAACCTGGCGGAGAAGTTGCGTTTTGTAGTGTCCGATTGTAGCAAGAAGGCGGGTAAGCGCCGGCAGGAACGCAAGAAGGTCTCCTCTCCCTCGGTCAAGATTGTGGTCGCAACCATCGGGAAGTCGGGGGGATACTGGTACATCAGTATTCAGGTTGCTATCCCACGAGTCCCTGTGGTCAACACTCAACCGGCGTTAGGCATGGATGTGGGGATCAAAGAATCAGCCATCGTCAGTGATGGGAGGCGGTTTGAGAACCAAAAACCGTTGAGCAAATACCTAACGAAGCTGAAGCGCCTCAACCGCGACCTGAGCCGCAAACAATATGACCCCGACACCAAACAAGGCAGCAAGAACCGGGAAGAAATCAAGCTCAAGCTGGCTCGCCTGCATGGGCAGATTGCTCACATCCGTGAGGATACCCACCACAAGCTCACCACCGCGATAGCGCGCACGTGCAGTGTGGTGGGCATCGAAGACCTGCATGTAAAGGGGCTGGTCAAGAACCGCAAGCTGGCCAGGGCAATGGCGGATGCCGGGCTGGGGCAGGTATTGCGCTTCTTGGAGACCAAGATGCAGGCAGCGGGCGGAGTAGCCGTCTTGGTGGATCGCTTCTTTCCATCGACCAAGACCTGCTCGCAGTGTGGGCATGTCAAGAAGCGCATGCCCTTGAAGTACCGCACGTTCATTTGTATGAAGTGTGGGGTGATGATCGACCGCGATTTAAATGCAGCGATCAATCTGGAACGTGAGGCACGGCGTATCGTACGAGACGTGCTGCACCTTCCCGTCCCGGACAGTGGCTCAGGCCGGACGTAAAACTGCCTGTGGAGACCTGGTGAGACCGAAACCGAGAGCTGATCACGAAGGCGCGGTGCGATGGCAAGGGTCGGTGAAGCAGGAACAACGAAATTTGCCTGCATGCTGTAAACATGTGGGTATCAAGATCGGAGCAGAATCCGGTGATGGCGGGAGACGTAGTGGGCAACGCGCCGCAACTGGACGTGATTCGCGCCCGCGTGGCCGCCTTCGCGGCGGAGGCGCAGGCGCGGCAGGTGGTGTTGCTGGAAATGAGTGGTCACGTGCTGGCGGCGGCGGGTGCGGCGTGGCAAGACGATGTGGCGCTGGGCGCGCTGCTGGCTGGCCTCTTCGGCTCCGCGCGGGCGCTCGCTGCTATCTTCGGCGAAGCCGATTTTCGCGCCTTCTTCCAGCAAGGCAACGCAGTGAGCATCTATACGTTGCTTATCAGCGACCGCTGGCTGCTCGTCACCGTCTTTGACCGGCAGAGCCAGGTGGGCATGGTGCGCATGCTGGCGACCCAGGCGGCAACGGCGTTGGGCGACGACCTCGCGCGGCTGGCGACAGCGGATGTCACGGCGGTGCGGGCGACGATCCACAGCCAGGCATTTCGCGCCAGCTTCGACGACACCCTGGAGCGGCTATTTCAGGATGAACCCCAGACGGCGAATGAGGAGCGGTGATCGTATGGCGCTCATCAATACGGCGGGCCGCGAGATCCAATGCAAGCTGGTCTATTATGGCATCGGCCAGAGCGGCAAAACCAGCAACGTGCAATATGTCTATCAGCACTCGCCGGAAGAGTCGCGCGGGCAGTTTTTGTCCGTCGCCACCGAGCAAGAGATGACGCTCTTCTTCGACTTCCTGCCGCTGGATTTCGGCATGGTGCATGGCTTCCACGTTCGCTTCCACCTCTACACCGTGCCGGGGCAGATCCGCTATGAACGCACTCGCCAGGCCGTGCTTGAAGGTGCGGACGGCGTGGTCTTCGTCGCGGATTCGCGGCGCGATCGTCTCGAAGAAAACTATGGTGGCTTGATCGAATTGGAAGCGAATATGCATGCACAGGGCAAAGATATGGCTGAGTTCCCGCTCGTTTTGCAATGGAACAAGCGCGACCTGCCCGACGCGCTCGCCACGCCGGTGCTGGAACGCTACCTGAATCGGCGCGGGCTGCCCAGCTTCGAGGCGGCGGCCATCCAGGGTGTGGGCGTTTTCCCGACCTTGCGCGCAATCTGTCGGCTGATCATGGCACGATTGTAGGATTGTATGATCGAGGGTTTGTTGCAGGAGATCCCGCTGGCGGAAGTGATCCAGTTGATCGCCATCAACGCGGCGACGGGGGATCTGGAACTGGTGCCGCTCTTTCCGGCGCACCAGCCGCGCGACCGCATGCCCGTCGGTCATCTCTATTTCCGCGAAGGCCATCCCCACGCGGCGTTTTTAGGCGATCGCGCCCGCGAGCCGGCGGTGGAAAATATGTTTCTATGGGAGGCGGGGGTGTTCGCCTTCGCGCCGCGCGCCGCCCATGACCTGCCGCCCGCCAACCTGAGCATGGAGTCGCACACGCTGATCCTCCAGGGCATCACGCGGCAAGATCGCTGGCACCGCGCCTGTGAACTCGTGCCAACCGTGCATACCGTCTTGCAGCGCGCCACGCCGGCGCTGCCCGCGCTGCCGCCCCCAGGCCACACGACGGAAGCGCAGATCCTGGCGCAGTGCGACGGCCAGGCGTCGCTGGCGGCGCTTGCCACGCGGGTCGGGATCGGGCGGTTGCGCGCCCGCGAGGATGCGGCGAAGCTGCTGCGCGCGGGTTTCGTCGCGCCGGTGCCACCCAGCGCCGGTGAACGGCTGGTGCGCCTGGTGGTGGCGTCGGCCTATCCCTCGCTGGGCGTGGCGGCGGAACTGTTTTGCGATGACGCGCTGCGCGCCGCTGGCATGCCGCCGGAGTTCCTGGCGCGCGTGACCACGCTGTCGGTCGCCGCCGTGGCCCAGGTGGTCGCGGCCATCGAAACCGGTGTGGCGGCGGTGCTGGGACCGCAGCGGGCGAGCGATCTGGCCGAACGTTTGCGGCTGGACCTGGGCATCAGTGGCTATGTGTCCAACGGGAGGGACGTGCAGCATGTCTGAGGCGGAGGCCGATCTGACGGCGGGGCATTACCTGCCCTCCGGTGAATTTGTGATGCGCGCGGACGTGCGCGCCTATGAGCCGGGGGCGAACGGGCGGCTGGGGCCGGGCAATCTGCTGCGCTACTGCGAGTTGGTGGCAAATGTCGCGTCCGCCGCCGCCGGCTTCAGTCCGGCATGGTATGCGGCGCGGAGCGAGGGTTGGGTGATCTTCCGCCAGACCATTGAATTGAATGCGCCGGTCGGCATCGGCCAACCGTTGGACCTGATGACGTGGGTCCACAACTTCTCGCGGGTGGCTTCGCTGCGCTGCTATCGCGTGACCAACGCCACGACGGGGGCCGTCGTCGCCCGCACAGCCACCACCTGGGCCTATGTAGACCGCCAGCGCCAGATGCCGCGCCGCATTCCGCCAGAGGTGCAAGCGCGCATTCCGCTGGTAAACCGCGAGCCGCTGCCGCCGCGCCCGCAATGGGAGGCATGGGAAAGCCACGCCGCGCCCGATCTGCCCCCGACGCAGGTGGAATGGTGGGCGCGTGGCTACGAGGCCGATTCGCTCAAGCATGTCAACAACTGCGTCTATGCCGACTGGCTCAGTGAAGCGGCGCGGCTGGCCTTCGCCCAGTGGGCCGCGCGTGATCCGCGCTTCCAGTCCCCGCCCCTCATCCGCCGCCTGACCCTCAATTACCAGCGGTCGGCGCTGCCAGGCGATGGCGTCTCGATCTCCACCACACCGGAACGCATCGGGCGGCGCGGCATCGTCCTCAACCATACCATCACCGCGCGCGACGACCCGGCCATGGCCATCATGACGGCGACGGCCTGGTATCTTTTTGCGCAGCCATGAAGCTTGCTGGTTAATGGAATATCAGCGCGCCACCGCGCTTTTACCGTTGCGCCGGCAACTTCCCCGTCGCTTCCCCTTCTGCAATGGGGAGGGAGGTGGCGGGCGGGGTTATGTGCGCCAGTGGTGACGGCCACCAGTTGGCGCGGCCCAGCAGCGCCACCACAGAGGGGACGAGCAGCGTGCGCACCAGGAATGTATCCAGCAGGACGCCGATGCCGATGCTGATGCCGAGTTGATGGATTTGATCCGAGTTGCCCGCCAGCCCGGCGATCAAGAACGTGGCGGCGAGGATCAGGCCGGCGGAGGTGACGGTGGTGCCGGTGGCGTTGAGCGCCACGGCGACGGCCTCGCGCAGCGGGCGATGGTGCGCTTCCTCGCGGATGCGGCTCATCACCAGAATGTTATAGTCCTCGCCCAGCGCCATCAGGAAGATGAACATCAGGAACGGCAGCACGAAGTTCAGCCCGCCAGTGTTGCCGAGGATCTGGAAGATCAGCACTGCCAGGCCGAGCGAGGTGGCGAAGGAGAGCGCCACGCTGGCGACGAGGTAGAGCGGCGCGACCAGGCTGCGCATCACGATGGCCAACAGCAGCGCGATCAGCACCAGCACAATCGGCACGATATGCGTCAGATCGCTATCCGAGGCGTGGCTCACGTCGTAGGAAGAGGCGGCGCGGCCCAGCACGCCGCTGTCCGTCGCCCCGACCTGCTGGGCGATGTTCGTCACCGCCGCGCGGATCGCCGGCACCGCGTTCAACGCCGCCGTGCTGGTGGGATCGCCCGCCGCGAGCGTGGTGTAATATTGTACCGTGCGCCCGTCGGCGCTGATAAACTGCGCCTCCGCGCGATAGAGCCGATATGCCTGGGCCGGCACGGGGCTGCCCGCCGGCGGGGTGGGCGCGAGGTTCTGCGGCGGACCGAGGTAGCCGTAGAGCTTGGCGAGCTGTGCGGGCGGGATGGCCGTGCCGTTGAGGTTCAACGCGCCATTCACCGACGTGAAAACGCTGTTGGCACTCAATTGCTGTTCCGCCTGTTGCACCGTCGTCAAATGGCCCCAGACGGAAGCGGGGAAGGTCAGCACGATGGTCGTAGGGTTGGCCACAGCGGCGGGGAAGTGCGCATTCAACGCAGCACTGCCAGCGGCGGATGCGCTGCCGGCGGGGCCGGTGGTCGTGCCAGCGAAGCCGGCGGGAGCGTATTGCAGCGCGAAGAGCGCCACCCCACTGAATAGCACCAAGCCGCTGACCAGCGTGATCACGGGATGGGCCACGACCTGCGCCGAGAGTTTGCTCCACGCGCCGGCCCGCACCTCGCCCGCTTTGATCGGCACCGGCCAGAAGGTCGCACGCCCGGCGACGGCCAACAGCGCCGGCAACAGCGTCAGCGCCGCCAGCAACATCAGCGCGATGCCGATGGCCAGCCCCGGCCCCAGCCCTTTATAGATACCGAACGTCGCCAGCACCAGGCTCAGCAGCGCGCCGATGACCGTGCCGGCGGAGAACGTGATCGATTCGCCGACGCGCGCCACCGCGCGCACCACCGCCTCTTGCGGTTCATAGCCGCGCTGCATCTCCTCGCGCATGCGCAGGGTCAGGAAGAGGCCGTAGTCCGTTCCCGCGCCCAGCACCAGCACCGTCAGGATGATCTGCGTCACCGACGACACCTGCAAGCCTGCCGTCGAGGCTTCGGCGATGATCGGTCCGGCGAGCGCCAGCGCCAGCCCGGCGGGGATGAGCGTCAGCAGCGGCGCGAGGATCGCGCGATACACGATGAAGAGCATCACCAGGATCGCCAGGTAGGAGAATACCTGCGTCAGACGTTGCGCTTGCTTGGTGGCCTGTTGGTTATCAACATTGGTGGCGACGGCCCCGGTGATAGCGACGCTTAGCCCCGGCGGCAGCGCCTGCGCCGCGACCGCGCCCCGGATGTCGCCGACGACCGTGCTGGCAACGGGATTGTTGGCGAGGATGTCCAGCGCGATCTGCGCTTTGTGCGCCTGGCCGTCCTTCGAATCACCCTGATCAGCGACGCCGGTGACGTGAGGCACGCCCTTGATCGCCGCTTCTGTCGCAAGGATCGCCGTCTCATCCGCCGTCGTCAACGGACCGCTGGCGCGCACGGCGATGAGCGTGGCGGACGATTTGCCCGCCGGTAGCAATGGCGCGGCCAGGTTCTGCGCATGGATGCTGGGCGCGGAATCGGGCAGGAACGCGCTGGTATCGCTGTTTGCGACGCTGCCCAGCGAGGGCAAGAGCTTGACACACGCGACCGTGACGACCACCCACAGGATGATCATAGGATACCGGAACCGCACGGCGAAACGACCGAGCGCCATCATGCTTGTATCTCCTCCGCGCCAGCCGAGCGTTGCCAACAACTAGCGAGCGCACTTGTTATGAATCACTGTATCTCATAATACGGCATGCGGCAAGCGTTGTACATCCGGCGTGAGGGCAAAAACCTTTGCCCGAAAGGGTAAAGATTATGTGCTTGCAGAGGTCACTGTGCGAAAAATCCGCCAGCGGTCCTTGTTATTTTATGGGATGGGCGCGGTAGCAATCTGCTTGCCGCCCTGCACATTCGACGTAAAAGCCCACAAGCTGCCACCACCTTGCGTGTAAACCATGATGCTTTCCATCGGCGCGGGCAATGGTCCCAGATCTGCCCAACGTGTCGCATTGGGAGCCAGGCGATAGATATCGATCTGGGTGGCAACTGCTTGTGCGTACAGCGTGCCATCGTTGCCGACAGCGATGGGATCAACCCCGCCGCCTTGGTCCAATGTGAGCGGCCACTCGACCCAGGATTTCCCCATTGTGTCACTGCAAATGAAAGCAAGAGTGGTCTGTGAGCTATAGGCCAGGGTCGTGCCACAGAAGCGCCACTGCCCCTGCTGGCCGATGGGGGTGAGATCGGTGATCGCGGTTGGTGCGGCGAAATGCTGCCACTGTTGTCCCCCATCTTGCGTTACCCAGACATGGTACGTAGGAGGTGTCGTGGTACTGGTGGTCGTGACGGCAATGGCCCCATTCGCGGGATTGAGTTGGAAGTCAGCGATAGGCTCAGTGATGCTGCGATCAATGGCCTGCCAGGTATGCATGTGGTCGCGGCTCACGACGAGATGATTGGCGTTAATTGCGTAGAAACTCCCCTGCCAGGACGCGAAGTGGCCGTAGAAATGATGATAGGTTGGATCGCCTAACCCATGTGGTGTCCATGATCCACCGCCATTGAAGGAGATCAAGTTACCAACGATAACGACGTTGGGATCATCATCATCCACAACGATATTGTCACATTCTCCTGTCAGACCAGCAGGATCGGTTGTGCTCGCCCAATGTGCGCCGCGATCATACGTAACGATCACACGCGATGTTTGCCCAGGAACCAATCCCAGGCTGTTGCAGGCATAGGCAATAGCAGGATCGCTGGGTGCGACTCCAAAGCTGGGGGTATTCGCATCCCAGGTAGCAAAATTTGTTGGTAGAGTATAAACCTGCCAGGTGGGATGCGGCCCTGTGAGCGGCAGACCTGAGAGGGTGATGATCCGGATCGGGATTGCAATAGGCGTGGCAGTGGGCGTCGTAACAGGCGTCGGCGCATCGGTGGCCGTAACCGCAACGTTGGTCGGCATGCCGCTGGAGATCGTGGTGCTAGGATGCCTGCCACCGGCACGGGGCAGCCGAGGGACGACAAGCAGCAGCGCCACCAACAGGGCGAGGGTTATCCCCGCGCCCAACCAGACTTCGCGCGCTGGGAGGGAGCGGCGCGGCTGGCGCGCGTGTTCGCGGAGGACGCTGTGCCACAGCGCATCCACCATGTCTGGCGGGCGGGGTTGGCGCAAGGCACGGCCAAGCAAGTCATCCTCCGCCATGCGGGCGCGACAGGCGGGGCAGTTCATGGCATGCGCGCGCAGGCGCGCGGCCTCGGCGGCAGGCAGCATGTCGTCGCGCAGGGCGGCCAGTTGTTCCGGCGTGACGGATAGCGAGCAGGCGTGCTGTCTGGTCGTCATGCCGATTCCTCCTGGCGCAGATATGCCGCGCGAAACTGCTCGCGGGCGCGAAAAAGAGCCGTTTTGGCGGCGATGGGTGACAGCCCGACCACCTGGCCGACCTCAGCGCAACTCAGGCCGTAGACCTCGCGCAAGATCAACAGCGCACGGGCGCGCGGCGGCAGCACGCGCAACGCCTGGCGGACGTGGTCGTCCTCCACCAGCCGCTGCGCGGGATCGCTGCGGCCCGGATCGGTCAGGTCATCCAGCACGAGGGGCGTGCCGATGGGTGATGCCTGGCGGCGCAGCGCGTTCAGCGCCAGATTCGTCGCCACGCGAAAGAGCCATGCGCCCGGCTGGGGATACGCGCTGATCTGCGCGAAGTGTTGCCAGGCGCGCAGAAACGTCTCCTGGCTGAGATCGAATGCTGTCTGCTGATCGCCCGTCATGCGCCACAGATAGCTGGTGATGCGCGACGCATAGGTGGTAAAGAACTCCTCGAAGCGTGCTTGCGTGGCATCGCTGGCCTGTGCGCTTGCGCGCGGCGTAGCCTGGGTGGGATCTGACGGGTCACGTGATATCGTTGCCAGCAAACGTGCCAATACGTCGCGAGGCAAAGGGCGATTGGGGGCAAGTGTCCACCATATCATTGACTGCTCCTCCGGTGTCACTGGGAATAATGATACAGAAAACCTGCGTCGCAATCAATACCTATGAGCCATAGCGAAGGTTACATGTTCCTACGCTGATTGGTGGGCATCACCCATGTTTGATGACTGTGATACGATGGGCATAATCCCATAGCGACAGAAACGATAGACGGAGGATTTTCTTATGCAGACGGCCATCACCGGCGCGACCTTGATCGACGGGACGGGGCGCGATCCCATCAGCAATGCCACGGTGATCATTGAGGACGGGCGCATCCAGAGCGTGGCGGCGCAGGGCGCGGTCCCCGCTGGCGCGCAGGTCATCGATGGCACGGGGCTGACGCTCATGCCGGGCATGATCGACACCCACGTCCACATGCTCTCGAATAGCGAACCCATGCTGCACCGGCTGGTGACCCCCTTCTCCCTGCACCTCCTGCGCGGCATCCCCAATGCGGCGGCGACGCTGGACGGCGGCGTGACAACGGTGCGCGACGCGGGCGGCACGCCCGCCGGCTTCAAACTGGCCATCGAGCAGAAGATTTTCCCCGGCCCGCGCATGCAAGTGGCCGTCACGATCCTCTCGCAAACTGGTGGCCACGGCGACTCCATGATGCCCTGTGGCGCGTGCCTGGCGGTGCCTTCGCCGGATGTGCCGGCGAGCGTGGTGGACGGCGTGGAACCGATGCGCCAGCGCGTCCGCGAGATCCTACGCGCAGGGGCGGACTGGATCAAGGTCTGCGCGACGGGCGGCGTGCTGTCGGCCTCCGACTTGCCGACGGCGTCGCAATTCACCGAGGCGGAACTGGCGGCGGCTGTGGACGAGGGTCGCGCGCACGGTAATATCGAGGTGATGGCCCACGCGCAGGGGACCAACGGCATCAAGAACGCGCTGCGCTCTGGTGTAAAATCCATCGAGCACGGCATCTGGCTGGACGATGAGGCCATCGCGCTGATGATCAAGCACGATGTCTATCTGGTGCCGACGCTGGTCGCGCCGATGCAGGTCATTCGCCGCGCCGAGGCCGCGCCCGGCACGATGCCCGAATATGGGGTGCGCAAAGCGCGCCAGGTCGTCGGCGATCACCAACAATCGTTCCGGCGCGCGGTGGCAGCCGGCGTGAAAGTGGCGATGGGAACCGATTCCGGCGTGGGGCCACACGGCCAGAACGCTGAGGAGCTGGCGGTGATGGTGCAACACGGCATGACGCCCATGCAGGCCATCATCGCCACCACACGCAACGCCGCCACGCTGATGAAGCTCGACCACGAGATCGGCACGCTGGAAGCCGGCAAACGCGCCGACCTCATCCTTGTCAACGGCGATCCCCTGGCGGATATCACCGTCTTGCAGCCGCACGCCAATATCGTTCTGGTGATGCAAGGCGGCGAGTTGGTGAAAAATCAGGTGCGTGAGCGCGTGACAGCGTAGCCCCACCCCCAGACCTCCCGTCGCTTCACGGGAACCCTGCTCCCCATCTGCGGATGGAGAGGGGTGTTCAGGAAGAGAGCCGCGTGCCGGCTTGCATCTAGCGAAACGCGAGCGACGTGAGCGCGGGCATGGTGGTCAGATGCAGCGCGCCACGCGGCGGGGCTGGTTGGGGCTGCTGGATGAGGAGGATGCCCAGTACTGCCGCGACGATCAATACGATGATGACTGCCATGATCAGGGCGCCACGCCAGAAGGGCTGCGCCTGTGGCTCCGCGTGGGACTGGGCCAGGCGCTGGCCGCCGACCAGGACGATCCCACGTTCCACGCGCACGATAGGATTCGGCTGAGTGTCATGCCCCTGAGTCGTCAGGCTCTCGTTCAAGCCAGGCTGCATAGGCCCAAATGATCCTTTCGCAAATACATCCACTATAGCTAACGAACGAAAGTGGCGATTTTGCCAGTCGATAGGCCAGTTGTCTCATGGGTGTGCTACACTACACGGAGTAAACTCGATTTCAGCCTTGGAGGTTAGCGGCGATTATGTCGAATCAGCGCCACACTGAGCGGCCAATGGCGTTCGCCACCCGCGCGATTCACGCCGGCCAGCCGGCGGACCCCACCACCGGCGCGACCATCTTCCCCATCTACCAGACCTCGACCTACACCCAGGCCGGTCTGGGCGAAAACAAGGGTTTTGAATATTCGCGGTCGGGCAACCCCACCCGTGCCGCGTTGGAAACGTGCCTGGCATCGTTGGAAGGCGCGCAGTTCGGCCTGGCTTTCGCCAGCGGCCTGGCGGCGGAAACATGCATCCTATCGGTGTTGCGCCCCGGCGATCACATCGTGGCCGGCGATGACCTGTATGGCGGCACCTATCGCCTGTTCGAGCGCGTGGTGCGCCCGATGGGCGTCGAGATCACCTACGTTCCCGCGCGCGACACGGCAGCCTATCAGCAGGCGCTGACCAGCCAGACGAAATATATCTGGGCCGAAACGCCGACCAATCCGCTGCTGACGCTGGTGGATATCGCCGCCGTCGCGGAAGCCGCGCACGCGGGCGGCGCGCAGCTCGTCGTCGATAACACCTTCGCCACGCCCTATTTTCAGCGCCCGCTGGAACTGGGCGCGGATGTCGTGATCCATAGCACGACGAAGTACATCAACGGCCACAGCGATGTGGTGGGCGGCGCGCTGATGACCTCCAACGCCGAACTTTTCGAGGCCTACACGTTTTATCAGAACGCCGCCGGCGGTGTGCCGGGCGCGTTCGATGCCTGGCTGGTGTTGCGCGGCGTGAAGACGCTGGCCGTGCGCATGCGCCAGCATGCCGAAAATGCAATGGCCGTCGCGCAGTTCCTCAGCGAGCATCCCAAGGTGCGCGCGGTGTACTATCCCGGCCTGGCGAACCACCCCGACCACGCGCTGGCGACCAGGCAGATGCATGGCTACGGTGGCATGGTCTCGTTCGATATGAAAGGCGGCCTGCCCGCCGTCAAGCGCGCCGTCAAACGGCTGCGCGTCTTCGCGCTGGCCGAAAGCCTGGGCGGCATCGAATCGCTCTGCTGCCATCCGGCGTCGATGACGCACGCCAGCATCCCCCAGGAGGTGCGCGAAGCGCGCGGCGTCACCGATTCGCTGCTGCGCCTGTCGGTCGGCATCGAAGATGCCCGCGACCTCATCGCCGACCTCAAGGATGCGCTGGATTAAGCGGCTGCCCCACCCCTGATCGCGCCCCCTCAGCAACGGAGCGGAGCGGGTCATACCCCTTTCAGGGAAAGATTGTGGTCAATGGGACCGGACAGACAGGAATGTCTGACCTCCGTGGTTATGGGGAATGGCTGTCCTCCGGTATCCATACCATCCACAAAGGCGTTGTGGACTGAGCGCGAGGAACTCGCCGATCCGCCCAACTGTCTGCGCTCCCCTCTCCATCTCCGATGGGGAGGGGCCGGGGGTGGGGCCGTCACTCGGCGGCTTCATCCTGTGGCACCGGTGCTGGCACGCGCGCGGGTGCGGGCAGCAGCGCGGCGGCCGCCGCCAGCACGCGCGCGACGGTGATCGTCGCCATGCGGTCGTCGGGCGGGTGGCGTGGCGCGAACATGCCGGATTCGGTGCCGATGAAGAAACCGGCGGGCGGATAAAGCGGCTGCGGCAGCAGGACACGCAGCCGACGCGGGTCGGCGGCGCGCGGCCCGAATTGCACCAGATCGCTGACGCCGTAGAGCGCGACGGTAGGGATGCCCAGCGCGACGGCGAAATGCGTCAGCCCGCTATCGTTGCCGACATACAGATCCGCCTGGGTGATGGCGGCGATGCTCGCGCGCAACGTGAGTTGCCCAGCCAAGGTGCGCGCGTGGCCCCCCGTCGCCGCGACGATGGCATCAGCCAGCGGCACATCTGCCGCCGCGCCCAGCACCACCACCTGCGCGTCCCGCTCCGCGATCAGCCGCGCGGCGAGTTCGCCACAGTGCGCGATGGGCCAGCGTTTGCGCCCGCCGAACCCCGACGCGCCCGGATGTATGATCACGATGGGTCGCCGGCCACCAACCTCGATCCCCGCACCCACCAGCGCCGCACGCGCTGCCGTTTGTTCCGCCACACCCACCTGCCAGTGGGGGATGCGGTCGGCGGCGTCACGCGGGGCGAGGCCCAGATCGGCCACGACATCCCAATAATGATCGACGGCATGTTTCTCCCGAAAAGCGGGATCAAAGGCCGCTCCCCAAAGCCAGAAGGCGAACGGCAGGCGCTGCCACACCTGGCGCGGGATGCCGGTGAGGATGCCGATGCAATTGCTGCCCGTCGAGAAGCTCACCAGCAGATCGAAGCGTCGGGCATGCAAGGCGCTCAGCGTCGTATCGAACCGGGCGATGAAGTCCAGCGCGGGATCGGCGTTGTAGGCGATGACCTCGTCGAGGGCAGGGTTCGCCGCCACCAGCGGCGCGACATGCGCGTAAGCGATCGCGGTGATGTGGGCGTGCGGGAAGCGACGCCGCACGGCGGCGACGGCGGGCTGGGCGAAGAGCGTGTCGCCGATGGGCATCGTCAGCCCCAGCAGGATGCGCGCCGGGTCAGGCCGCGCGCCGGGGATGATGCCCGCCGTCGCCGCGATGCTGCGCCCCAAGGCGGTCAGCGCGTGCCAGCGCGCAGGGCGCTCGATCATGCTCTGCCTCGAACAACCAGATTTTTAGCCACCAGGATAGCTGAGAAGGCTACACTTTCAGCGGGACTGTGTGCGTTTGCTGGGCCGGGGGGGCGAGGGCAGCGAGGCGCGAGGCGTCGTACCGTTCGCGCCGGCACCCGCCTGCAACGGCTGGCTCTTCTTTCCCTTCACGGCCAGGTCAATGTTGTCTTGCACCATGCTGATCGTCGATTGCGTGCGACCTTCTTCGCGGGCATGGGCGCGTTCAGCCAGGTAGACGCTGCCCAGGCCCAGCACCACCACGGCCACTGCCATCGCCACCATCGCCCGGCCCAGGCCCAGCACGTCGGCGGCGGGACCAACGATCAGCACGATGGGGATCGCGGCGGCGTTGATCAGCATCATCTGTAGCGCCAGCACGCGCCCCTTGATCCAATCTTCTGATAATTGCTGCATTGCCGTCTGCGCCGGCAAGTTGATCAAGTCCAGCGTCAGACCGATGACGAAGATCAGCGCGACCATAATCAAGACATACGGCAGATAACTCGCGTAGTGCGCGGGATTGAAGCGATGGGCCACCCAATGGGTGGCGACCAGCAGCACCACGCCGCCGCCCAGGCCCACGATGCCGAGGGTTTCGGCCCAGGTGAGGCCGACGCGGTGAATGATACGCGGCATCAACACCGAACCGATGATCAGGCCCAGCCCCGCCGGCACGAAAACGATGGCAGCCAGCGCGGGCGGTCGTTGCATGAATTGCGCGCTGAACAGCGGCGCGATCATCGAGATGACCGTGATGAGCGTGCCGCCCAGCGTAAGCTGCGCCACGGCGATGAACAGGCGCGGCGAACGCCGCACGTAGTCCCACGCCTCCACCACGCCGTGCCAGACGGTGGCGACACGCCGTTGCGAACGCTGCAAAGCCGCCCGGCTGGTGCTGACAAGCCGTTCGTGGGGGATCGACCACGTGAGCAGCGTGCAGATCAGGTACATCACGCCGATGAAGATGAAGAGCCAGTGGAAGCTGGTGAGCGTCATCCCCATCGGCCCAATCGGCAACGTTACGGTCGGCACGCCGAGGATGATCAGCGGTCCCAACACGATGAAACCGATCGCTTGCGAGAGCGAAAAGGTGATGTTGAAGAGCGAGAGCGCCGGCACCAATTGGTCTTCCTCTACCAAGAGCGGGATGGCCGCGCCTTCCGCCGGCCCAAAGAACTGGCCGATGATCGAGATGAGGAAGGTGAGAATGTAGATCGGGACGAAGGCTTTATTGTCCATCAGAAGCGAGACAACGAAACCGAAGGATGCCACGGCACGCAGCGCGTTGCTGACCCACAACAGTGTGCGCTTATCCATACGGTCTACCAGCACGCCCGCCGGCACGCCGAAGATCACCGCCGGCAAGCTAAAGGCGATGATGACGCCTCCGACCGCCGTGAAGGAATGGCTCTGTTGCGTGAGTAGCACCAATGAACCGTAATTGATCGAGTTCTGCACGGTCTGGGAGATCAACTGGGCGAGCCAGAGGCGCAAGAAGTAGCGGTTACGCAGCGTCGCGCGGAAGCCGCCGGATGGGGCGCGGGTGGTGGAACGGGCCATAGGGGCTAGACCTCCCTCGCGTCGTCGGTTGGGAGCGCGGCGGGGCCATGCTCCAAGATTTTTTTGATGCGCCGTTCCGCTTCAGGGCGCGGCAACAACACTCGTCGCCCACAGCCGTCGCATTTCAGCCCCACATCGGCCCCCAACCGCACGATCTGCCAGTCCGTGCTGCCACAGGGATGTGGCTTGCGCAGACGGACATGATCGCCGACGGCCAGGACCATGATGGGCTTCACCGCGCGCCTCCTTATGCTACTGCTTGATAGAGTTGATGGACCTGAATATAGGCCGCGACAGCATCCGGGACCAGATAGGTAATAGGCAAGTAAGATGCCACACGCTCACGAAGCAAGCTCGATGATATGCCGATCTGTGGCACATCCACACGCGCGAGCGCCGCCGCCAGCCCTGGCACCTGCGCCGTCACTTGCGCCAATGCCGCTGGGGCGAAGCTGAAGCCGGGCCGTTGCACGGCGGCGATCTGCGTGACCTGCGCCACGATGCCGGCTGGATTGTGCCAGCCTCCTATATCATACACCATGTCCCCGCCTAAGATCAGGATGAGTTGTGCCGCCGGGCCAAGTTCCGCCCGTAGCTGCGCCAGCGTGTCAACGGTATAGCTTGGGCCACCGCGTTCCAGTTCGATCAGCGAGAGGGCAAAGCGCGGATCGCCGGCGATGGCTTGCGCCACCATCGCGCGCCGGTGGTGCGCTGGGGTGATCGGATGCCCTTGCTTGTGGGGCGGCACACCAGCGGGAATGAAGAGTACGCGATCCAGGTGCAATTGTACCGCCGCCTCTTGCGCGATGATCAGGTGGCCCAGGTGTGGCGGGTCGAACGTGCCACCGAAGATGCCCAGCCGCATGCCACTGGTCGTGGCATCCTGTGTAATAAAAGATTGAGTCATCTCAGCCCGCCTGGCACCTCATGGGGATCGCGTGCAGATAGTATAGCATATGGGATGACCACCCGATCAACCGCGTGCTACCAACACTGCTTTTGCCGTGTGCTATACTAGATTGATCGCTGGCACACCGGGACAACGGCGTTCCCTCGTCGCCCACGCTGTGCCGACGGCACCGGAATACACATAGAGGCTGTTTCTTTATGGCTTACCCTGTCACACTGATCCCTGGTGATGGGACCGGTCCTGAGATCACCGAAGCCACGCGCCGCGTGCTGGATGCGACGGGCGTGCGTTTCATCTGGCATGTACAAGAAGCCGGCTTGCTCGTTTTGGAACGCGAAGGCTCGATCCTGCCGCCGCGCGTACTGGACTCGATCCGCCAGACAGGCGTCGCCCTGAAAGGGCCGATCACCACGCCCATCGGGCGCGGCATGCGCAGCGCCAACGTCACCCTGCGCAAATCGCTCGATCTCTTCGCCAACATCCGCCCGGCGAAATCGTTCCCCGGCCTGCGCTCGCGCTATAGCAACATCGACCTGATCATCGTGCGCGAGAACACCGAAGACCTGTACGCCGGCATCGAATTTCAGCGCGGCTCGCCAGACATGGCCGAACTGGTAGATTGGCTGGACGCCCACACGCAGGTGCAACTGAGCCGCGACGCCGCCATTAGCATCAAGTACATCTCCTACGCCGCCTCGCGTCGCATCGTCAAGTTCGCCTTCGACTACGCGCTGGCCAACAAACGCCGCAAGGTGACGGCGGTCCACAAAGCCAACATCATGCGCTATTCCGACGGCTTGTTCCTCGCCGTGGCGCAGGAGGTGGCGCGCGAATACCCGCAGATCCAGTTCGAGGACCGCATCGTCGATAACATGTGCATGCAACTGGTGCAGAAGCCGGAGCAGTATGACGTGCTGGTGCTGCCGAACCTCTACGGCGACATCCTTTCCGATCTTTCCGCCGGCCTGATCGGCGGGTTGGGCGTGGCCCCCGGCGCGAACATCGGCAACGAATACGCCGTCTTCGAGCCGGTGCATGGCAGCGCGCCCAAATATGCCGGCCAGAACAAGGTCAATCCGATGGCGATGATGTTTTCCGGCGCGCTGTTGCTGCGCCACCTGGGTGAGCGCCCGGCAGCCGAGCGGCTGGAAGCCGCGCTGGGGGCCGTTATCGCAGAGGGCAAATACGTGACCTATGACCTCAAACCCACGCCGGATGATAAGTCCGCCGTCGGCACGTCGCAGGTCGCGGACGCCGTCATCGCCCGCCTGCGCCACGGGTAGCCCCTCCCTCAAGGGCGAGTACAAGACTCGCCCCTACATCCCATCTGCGGATGGAGAGGGGTGAACAGGACACCGATCATTGCAGCGTGGGGCGGACATTCCCGTCCGCCATCCAGCGATCAGAGGCCGACCGCGTACATCTTGCCGATCACCACAACTGTCTGATCTCCCCTCTCCATCCGCAGATGGGGAGGGGCCGGGGGTGGGGCCACCAATGACCTTACTGACGATCACCGATCTGACGCGCATGGCGCACGGCAATGTGTGCATCGCGGGCTATACGCCGGAGGGGCGCTGCTTGCGTCCGGTGTTCCACAAGGGCGGCATCGCGGAGGCGTGGCTGTTCGACGAACATGGGGCCATCGCCGTGCGCCCCTTTGCCACGCTTGCTGTCACCGTCGCCAAGCATGTCCCCGATCCGCCGCACACCGAGGACCACATCATCGATCCTGTCTACCATGTCGCGGGTCGCCTGAGCACGTCCCAGCAGCAAGCGCTGCTCACCGCCAGCGCCGATCCCACCGTCGCGGCGATCTTCGGCGCACCCATCCACGCCGACGCGGGCTGGTACATCCGGGCCGGCACAGGAACGCACTCGCTAGGGACGGTGCAGCCGCGCGCCATCGAGCAAGTGATCTATGCAGAACACCCGGATCGCTGGGAATATACGTTCGTCTTCACCGATCAGGCTGGTGCGCAGTACCGGCTGGGCGTGGTGGATCTCGCCCTGCGCGCCTCGTTCGATTACCTGCGCGCGGTGCAGGGCGTCGCGCCCGCTGAGGTGGCCCGGCGCGGCCATGCCGCCATCAGCGCGGGCCAGGTGTTCCTACGCATCGGCCTCTCGCGCGGCTGGGTCAAGCATCCCGACCGCTGCTACCTGCAAATCACCGGCGTCCACACCTTCCCCGATTACCTGAAAGGCAAGTGCTTCGCCGATTTCAGTCGCGCCGCGCGTGGATGACGACGTTGCCACCGATGGCGATGCGGTCGGCGATGTTGAAGACGCGGCTCAGGCGATGCACCTGCTCATCAAGCCGTTTGGTCTTGAATAGGTTGAAGGCCGCCGTGCCGCCCGGCGTCAGTAGCCGCGCGATCTGGCGCAGGAACGGCGTGGCTAGTGTGCCATGGACGATCTCGCCCGCGACATACATATCGATGCAGATGAGATCGAAGGTCTCGTCGCAGGTTGCCACCCACGTGAAAGCGTCGGCCTCGATCAGTTCGACGTTGCTGAGGTGCGCCAGGCCGAACTCCTCGCGCGCCAGCCGGGCGACGGCGGGATCGCGCTCGATGGCGACAATGCGGATCGGGCCGCAGCGGTGAGTGAGCAGCGTAGCGATGGTGCCGCCGCCCGCGCCGAGGATCAGCGCCCGCCAGGGCAGCCGGCGGCGGGGGATGAAGGCGTCCCACACGTCGAAGGCGTGGTCTGCGGCGACAGCAATCGATTGCACGTAGCCGCCGACGACGAGCGCCTTGCGCCCGTCCCGGTCTTCCACGCGTGGCGGCGGGGGCGCGGTGATCTCAGGCACGGGCCAACCTCAAGCCGAGCAAATGCGCCATCGCGTGCAAAGCGGCCTGGGCGGTCGTGCGCTCCGCGCCGGTATACGTCCCTGCCAGGATGCCTGCCGCCACGCGCTCCAGTTCCGCCAGGGCGCGCGGGGTGTCCAGGTCGTCTTCCAGCGCGGCGATGAAGGTTGCTGCCGGCGCGAAACGCTCACGGATCGACCACAGCGCGTAGGCCGGCGTCGCCGCCTGCTCCGCCCCCAAACGCGCGGCTTCTTGCAGGCGCAGGGTTCGCGCCTGGGCCTGCTGCATGTCGGCCTCGAAATATTCCCACGCTTCCCGATAGTGATGGGTGGCGAGCAGCAGCCGCACCGCGTCTGCGTCATAATGTTTCAGCAATTGGCCCACGATGGTCAAGTTGCCCTTGGACTTGCTCATCTTCTCGCCATCCAGCGCCACCATGCTGACGTGCATCCATTCGCGCACGTAGGGGCGCACGCCGGTCGCGTTCTCGGATTGCACGATCTCGCTGCTGTGGTGCGGGAAGATCAGATCTGTGCCGCCGCCGTGGATGTCGATAGTGGGGCCGAGATAGCGCGTCGCCATCGCCGTACATTCGATGTGCCAGCCGGGCCGTCCCGGCCCCCACGGGCTGGCCCACGCCGGCTCGTCCGGTTGCGCCTGCGCCCGCCAGAGCAAGAAGTCCAGCGGGTCACGCTTGCGCGGGTCATTGGGATCATTGCCGTGTTCGTTCGCCTCAGCCAAGAGTTGCGCATAGGTGTCGAAGCCGGCGGCCTTCGCCAGATCTCCATAGGTCGGATCGCTCTGCGCGGCGAAATAGATCCAGCCGTCGCTGATATAGGCATTGCCTTTATCCAGCAAGGTTTGGATGATAGCGAACATCGTCTGTAACTCTTCCGAGGCGCGCACATAATGGTCCGGCATGGCGACATTGATCGCCGCCATCTCGCGCAAAAAGCGGTCCGTTTCGCGCTGCGCCAGTTCGTTCCAGTGGATGCCCAGTTCCTCAGCTTTAGCGAAGAGCGGATCGTCGATGTCGGTGACGTTCTGCGTATAGGTCACGGCCAGGCTCTGAGCGCGCAGGAAGCGGACGAGGGTGTCGAAGGTAGCAAAGACGAAGGCATGCCCCAGGTGCGCGGTATCATAGGGCGTAACGCCACAGACATACAGGCGCACATGACCATCCGGCGCGGTGAACTCTGCCACGCGCTGCGTCATCGTGTTGAAAAGGCGCATCGACTTTCAGTTCGCTCCTTTGCGAGATTCGTCCGCTGCCAGCGGGGGCAGGCCGAAGAGGGTGGCGGCATTGGCGCTGGTGGCGGCGGCGAGGTCGGCGAGGGCCATGCCGCGCAGTTCGGCGACGCGGGCGGCGTTCTTGGCGACATTCGCCGGTTCGTTGCGGTCGCGCCGATGTGGGTGCGGCGTCAGGTAAGGGCAATCCGTCTCCACCAGAATGCGATCCAGCGGCGCCCAGGCGGCGACATCGGCCAGCGCGGTGTTCGCGGGGTACGTCACCGGGCCGGCGAACGAGAGATACATCCCCAGCGCCAGGCCGTCCTCCGCCATCTGGCGGTCGCCGATGAAACAGTGCCACACACCGCGCACCGTGCCGTAAGGCCGCAAGACCTCCATGATGGCCGCGTGGGCCTCGCGGTTATGCACGACGATGGGCAGGTCCAGTTCGCGTGCCAGCGCCACCTGCGCGGCGAAGGCACGGCGCTGATCCTCCGCCGGCGCGAAGTTGCGATAAAAATCCAGGCCGATCTCGCCGAGCGCAACGATCCCGTCGCGCCCGCACAGCGCGCGGATCGCCGCCAGCGTGGCATCCGTGAAGCCGGTGGTATCGTGTGGATGCACGCCGGCACAGGCATAGATTTCGCCCGGATGGTCGGCGGCAAGCTGAATGGCTAGCTCGCTGGTGGCAACATCCACGCCGGGGCAGATCAGCCGCGCCACACCGGCCTCCCGCGCGCGTTGCAGCACAGCGGCACGGTCGCGGTCGAACTGGCGCATCTGCACATGCGCGTGGGTATCCGTGAGTGACACAATAACGCTACTTTCCTCATGGCTGACAGTTGAGATCACCTTGATATTTTGTAGCATAGCACAAAGTCGGGGGGCAAGACGAACGCGATCAGTACAACTCTTTCCTACCGGGCTATCAAAACCCCCCAATCCTATAAACCCTGATTTATATATCCACCCCTCTTGACAAACGCCTTGTCCATCTGTTATATAAATAGCAGCTTATATATCGCGGCCTCGTCTCCCGCACCCTAGCCATAGATGGTGGGTTGGGGGCGGGCGCAGGAGCGGATGTGATGGCGAGCGAGTGGCAGGCGTACCCAGACCTCAAGCAGCACTTGAGCGCGCTCAACGATCCTTTTCGTTTGAGCTTGCTGCGCCTGCTGGCGGAACGGCACGAGCTGACCGTCGGCGAGTTGGTGACGGCGCTAGGCCGCAGCCAACCGCTCGTCTCGTTTCATCTGAAGTTCCTCCGCGAAGCCGGCCTGGTACATCAGCGCCGGCAAGGCCGCCAGGTCTTTTACGCGCTGGATGCCGCGCAGTTCGCGCGGTTGCAACGCCTGCTGGAAAGCGTGGTGCTGCCGGAGGGGCTGCGGCGGCGCGTCAGTCAGGTCCGCGCGCGGGGCGCGGACGAAGCCGGGGAACGGCATGTGTGCCAGTACTGCGCCCACGTTCCCCCCTATAACGAGGAAGAAAGAACACAGATGGGTAAGAAGGTGCGCGCCGCGATCATCGGCGTGGGTAACTGTGCGTCGTCGCTGGTGCAAGGCATTGAGTATTATCGCAACGCCAGCGATACGGATTTCATCCCCGGCCTCATGCATGCGAACCTGGGTGGCTATCATGTCAGTGATATCGAGTTCAGCGCCGCCTTCGACATCGACACCACCAAGGTCGGCAAAGATCTCAGCGAGGCCATCTGGGCGGGCCAGAACAACACCATCAAGTTCGCCGATGTGCCGACCCTGAACGTCCCCGTACATCGCGGCATGACACACGACGGCCTGGGCAAATATCTCTCGCAGGTCATCACCAAAGCGCCTGGTTCGACCAGCGACATCGTCAAAATCCTGCAAGACACCGGCACGGATGTCGTCATCAACTACCTGCCGGTGGGCAGCGAGACGGCGACGAAGTGGTATGTGGAGCAGATCTTGCGCGCTGGCTGTGGCTTCGTCAACTGCATCCCCGTCTTCATCGGGCGCGAGCAGTATTGGCGCGAACGCTTCGAGGCGGAGAAGCTGCCGGTCGTCGGCGACGACATCAAGAGCCAGGTCGGCGCGACCATCGTCCACCGCACGCTGGCACGGCTGTTCCGCGAGCGCGGCGTGCGTCTGGAACGCACGATGCAGCTCAACGTCGGCGGCAACACCGACTTCCTGAACATGCTGGAGCGCGAGCGCCTCGAATCCAAAAAGATCTCCAAGACCAACTCCGTCACCAGCCAGCTCGACTACGATATCGGCAAAGACAACGTCCACATCGGCCCCAGCGACTACGTCGCCTGGCTCTCAGACCGCAAGTGGGCGTACATCCGCCTGGAAGGCCGCACCTTCGGTGACGTGCCGCTGAACCTGGAACTGAAGCTGGAAGTGTGGGATTCGCCGAACAGCGCGGGCGTGGTCATCGATGCGGTGCGTTGCGCCAAGCTGGCGAAGGACAATGGCGTCGGCGGCGCGCTGCTGGGGCCGTCCTCTTACTTCATGAAGTCCCCGCCGGTGCAATACACCGATCCCCAGGCCCGCCAACTGGTGGAGCAGTTCATCCAACAGTACGGAGCCGCCGGCAGCAACGGCCAGGCCACGTCGGTAGACGCCGCCGCCCTGAGCGAAGTGCCAGCGGAGTAGCCGGCCCCGCCCCCTGCCCCCTCCCCATCTGCGGATGGAGAGGGGGTTTCCAATTGGCGCTTGGCAACATAATCGGGGGATGCCGCGTTCCAGGCCGTGCCTTATGCGCCGATGAGAGCGCGCAGGCGCTGGATGGACTGGGCGGGCGTCTCGCGGTCGTTAAAGACGGCGGAGCCGGCGACCAGCACGTTCGCCCCCGCGCTGACGGCCTGTGCCACGGTGCCTTCGTGGATGCCGCCATCCACCTCGATATCACGCGTCAGCCCGCGCGCATTCAACGCCTGGCGCAGTTGCGTCACTTTCGCCAGGCAATCGGGGATGAGCGCCTGACCGCCGAAGCCGGGATGCACGGTCATCACCAGGAACAGATCAGCATCAGTGAGATCGTCCATGATCGCCTGCACCGGCGTGGCGGGGCTGATCGCCAGGCCGGCCTGCGCGCCATGCTGGCGGATGTAGCCCAGCAGTGGGCGCGGATCGGGCAACACTTCGCGGTGAACGATGATGATGTTCGCCCCCGCGCGCAAGAAGTCATCCACATAGCGCGTGGGATCGGTGATCATCAGGTGGGCTTCGATGGGCAGTGTCGTGGCGCGGCGCACAGCCTCAACCCCCAGCGTGCCGATGCTGATGTTGGGGACGAAATGCCCATCCATCACGTCTACCTGAATGCGATCCGCGCCGGCAGCGGTGACAGCTTGCACCTGCTCGCCCAGGCGCGTGAAATCGGCAGAAAGGATCGAGGGTACGATAAGTGCCACGGTCAGACACTCCTTTTGAAAGTTGATCGCTAGCGAACACTACTAGATCGAACACGAAAGCCACGAAAGTGAACACGAAGATCACGAAAGAGCCATGAAAAAGTTATTTCTAAATTTTCGTAATCCTTCGTACTTCTTCTTATTTTCGTGCGCGCTTTCGTGGCCTTCGTGTTCGAAAAACTCTCACATGTGCAGTTCGCCGGCGGAGGCCATGTCGAGCAGCCAGAGCAGTTGGCCCTGGGTGGGCTTGACGCGCTGCGAGGGCAACAGGTCTTGCGGGTTGGCGGGGATGTCTTCGAGCACCTTGGCTGTGATGCCGGCCTTGCCCGCGCTGGTGACGATGAAGGCGACCACCGCGCCGGCGTTCAGCACCGGCAGCGTGAGCGAGATGCGATCCACCAGCGGGTCCGGCCCGCTGTGGTGTTCCACGCCGACCACCAGGCGATCTTCGACATCGTCGACGGGGTTGCCAGGGAAGAGCGAGGCCACGTGACCATCCGGCCCCAGGCCCAGCAGGATGAAGTCCATGCGTGGCAGGGCCAACAGCGTCGGATTGGTCACTGGCTCCAAGCCAAAGCTGCGCCGTAGTTCCTCCGCATAATGTTCGGCGGCCTGGTCACGCGGGTCTTCGCCGCGCATGCGATGGACCTGCGCGGCGGGGATGGGAACCTTGCTCAGCAAATTATCGTTGGCCAGCTTGTAATTGCTGAGTGCGTTATCGGGCGGCACGCAGCGTTCGTCGCTGAACCAGATGTGGACCTGCCCCCACGCGATCTGAGCGAGATAGGCCGGCGTCGCCAGCAATTGATAGAGCGTGGTGGGCGACGAGCCGCCCGTGATCGTGACATCCGCCCGCCCGCGAGCCGCGACGGCCTCCTGGATCACCGTGACCATAAGGTCCGCCGCCGCCGTCGTCAACAGTTGCACATCAGGACTGATGCGGACCGCGCCGCCCTCGCTCATCATCGCCGTTTGCCTCCCTTGCTAACCGGTGGCTTCACCAGCGGCTTCGCCGCCAGCAAGGCCGCCTCATACACCTGATCGTGGCCAAACACGCCCAATTGCGTATGCAACAGGCTGGTTTCGTTCGGGGCCGTCAGCGGCGAGCAGCGCGGCGGCATCGTCTCGCCTTCCGCCACGATGACCGTCGTCGCATTTTTCAAATCGTCGTCGCGCCGCACCGTGAAAGTAGCCGACTGGCCACCGGCCACGCGCGCTTGAATGCCGACGCGCATCAGCGCGCCCACGCCCACGCAGGGATGCACCTCTGTTTGGCCCTGCGCGTTGACATCAACACAGATATCCTCGTCGCCATTGGTCAGCATCGGCCATTCCGCGCTAGACATCGTCCACCAGTCATGCGTCTGCACGCCGAAGCGCGGCTCGATGGCGATCGTCACCGGCGCGCCCTGGTGCGTGCGCAGCCCGATCGTGCTCGCGCCCTGCGGCGTATGCATCGCCGTCAGCGACTGCCAGCGCAAACGGGAGGCGAACCAGCCGGCACAGAGATTCGCCTGCGCGGGGTTGGGATGCTCGCCCTGCGCCACGGCATATTCGATCTCGATGCGCTGCACGCCGTCCAGGTATGGGCGCAGGCGCGGCACGTCGAAGAACTGCGCCACCAGTTCGCGCCAGGGGCGCAGGCGGGTCCAGTTGAAATCGCTGAACGCGGTGCGGTTCGCCCCCTGCTGCGCCATCTCCGCCAGGCGGATGAACGCGGCATCGGGATCGGCGAAATCGGCGCTATCGACGATGACGCGGTCGCTGACATCGATCAGGTTTTGCACCAGATCGCCCTGCGGCATGCCGTCGGTCCACCAAACGAAGACGGGCAATTCCGTCAACAGCAGGGGCAGCACGACGCCGGACAGGTGGCGAGCGGTTTCGCCGCGCGCATGGATCTTGATTTGCTCGGAGCAGGTCTGGCCCGCGCCGTGCTGCGGCACGTGGCAGTGCAGCGAGACTTCCGCGCGCAGGGGCGAGGTCGGCTCGTCGGGTTCGGCGATCAGGATGATGGAACGCGAGGGGTGTTGCCCCGTCAGCCCTTCCACCGCGCGCCCGACGCGCGCGCCCTGTTCCGCCCCGCGTGCATAGGCGACGAGCGTCATCACGCTGCTGCGCACGGCGACCTGCCCACCGTGGATAATGCTCATATCACGTCCCAGTTGCGCCAGCGTCGCCTCAATCTGGCTCAGGGACACCTCATGCGCCTCTTCACGAGTGCTCGGCGCTTGTAACACTATAACCGCCTCCAAGAACGCCCATCGCGTTCGATAAACTCTTCCGCGCGACGCGGCCCCCACGTCCCTGGATCATAAAGTTCCACGGGATTCGCGTCGGGTTCGGTCTGCCATCCAGCCTCGATGGCATCCACCAACTCCCAGGCCGCCTCGGTTTCATCACGCCGGGTGAACAGCGTGGAATCGCCGACCATGCAATCCAGCAACAGCCGCTCATACGCCTCCGGCGGCTCGCCGCCGAACGACGAACCGTAGAGAAATTCCATATTCATCGTGCGGATGTGCATCGCCTGGCCGGGCGCTTTGACGCCGAACTTCAGCGCGATGCCCTCATTGGGCTGGATGCGCATGGACAAAATATTTGGTTGTAACTCGTCAGCCCCCGTATTCCGAAACAGAGAAAACGGCGGGCGCTTGAATTGGATGGCCACCTCGCTGATACGTTTCGGCAAGCGCTTGCCCGTGCGCAGGTAAAACGGCACGCCGGCCCAGCGCCAATTGTCGATGGCGATCTTCGCGGCGACGAACGTGTCGGTCGGCGAATTGGGTGCCACACCCTTCTCCTCCCGATAGCCGGGGACTTCCTGCGAGCCGATCCAGCCGGGGCCATACTGGCCGCGCACGGTGCATTCCGCCACCTCATCGATGCTCATCGGCATGATGGCGTGGAGGACTTTCACCTTTTCATCGCGCACCAGATTCGCGGCGAAGCCCGCCGGCGGCTCCATCGCCACCAGGGTCGTGAGCTGCAACATATGGTTTTGCACCATATCACGCAGCGTGCCGGCCTCTTCGTAATAGCCGCCGCGCCCCTCGACGCCGATGCTCTCGGCGACGGTGATCTGCACGTGGTCGATGTACTCGCGGGTCCAAATCGGCTCGAAGATGCCGTTGCCGAAGCGCAACACGAGGATGTTCTGCACGGTTTCCTTACCCAGATAATGATCGATGCGATAGATTTGATCTTCTTTGAACACTTGATTCAACTCAGCATTGAGTCGCATCGCGGATTCGCGGTCGTGGCCGAACGGCTTCTCGACGATCAGCCGGCTGAAACTGGGGCCGGTCGTCGTGCGTTCCACCGCGCCCGCCGCGCCCAGGCGCTGCACGATATCATCATAGTAACGTGGCGGCGTCGCCAGGTAAAAGATACGGTTGCCGTTAGTGCCGCGCTCCTGATCCAGTTGGGTCAACTTCTCGGTCAACGTGCGATAGGCCGCGTCGTCGTCGAACTCCACCTGGCAATAGCTGATCCCCTTGGCGAACGTCTCCCACAGCGCCGGATCGTAGGGTTGGCGAGCGAATTCCTTGACGCCGTCTTCAGCGTACTGGCGGAACTCCTCGTCGCTCCACGGGCGGCGGGCGACGCCGACGACGGTGAAGTTCGCCGGCAAGGGGGGCTGGTCAGCGGCGAGGCTATAGAGGGCGGGCAGCAGCTTGCGCTGGGTCAGGTCGCCGGTGGCCCCAAAGATCACCATGATGCATGGTGCCACCGTGCGCGTTTCCGACAGCCCCGCGCGCAAAGGATTATCCACTACGGATGGATTTTCAACCAGCATGACACCCTCCAACAATGTCGGGAGATTCCCTACATCCCCATCTTTGATCATACCACGATTCATGCCTACTGGCATAGGTCATCTGGCACATCCTGACCAGGACGTTTGGCGCAAGAAGGGGGCGACGGGACGGGAACACGGAGGACACGGAACGTACCACGGAAGACACGGAAATAAGAAAAAAGGAGGCGGAACGCGAAATGACGCGAGATCGGCGCGAAATGACACGAGAGGTAAGCGAGCATCCATTTCGTGCGATCTCGCAGATATTTCGTGGTATCTCGCGTTCCGTCTTCATCCTTTCCGTGTTCTCCGTGTCTATTTCCGTGCCTTCCGTGTTCCCGTCCTCCTGCTTATTGCGCCGGTTTGCCGTCTTCGGTTTGCACCGCGTGGCCGCCGAATTGGTTGCGCAACGCCGCGATGACCTTGGCCGCGAACGATTCCGGCTGGCGTGAGTGGAAGCGTTCGAGCAGCGACAGCGTGATGACCGGCGCGGGAACGCTCTTGTCGATGGCCTCGGCCACCGTCCAGCGGCCCTCGCCCGAATCTTCGACGTAGCCGCGAATGTTGCTCAGATCCGAGCCGTCGGCCTTGAAGGCCAGTTCGGCCAGGTCCAGCAGCCAGGAGCGCACGACGCTGCCGTGCTGCCACACATGCGTGACATCCAGCAGATTCAGGTCATACTCAGACGCCTTGAGGATCTCGAAACCCTCGCCATAGGCTTGCAGCATGCCGTACTCTACGCCGTTATGCACCATCTTGACGAAATGCCCAGCACCGTGCGGGCCAAAGTAGCCGTAGCCGTCGGGCGGCGCGAGTGTCTTGAAGATCGGTTCCAGATGCTTGAAGATGTCTTGCTCGCCACCGATCATCAGCGAATAGCCTTCCTTCAGCCCCCACACGCCGCCGCTGGTGCCGCAGTCCATATAGTGAAAGCCCTTGGCCGTCAGGTCCACCGCGCGGCGCTTCGTGTCTTTGAACCACGAGTTGCCGCCGTCCACGATGATGTCGCCGGGCTTGAGCAGGGTGGTCAAGTGCGCCAGCGTCTCATCCACCACCTGGCCCGACGGCACCATAATCCACACGACCTTGGGCGAGTCGCTTAGCTTGCTCACCAGTTCTTCCATGCTATACGCCGGGATCGCGCCGTGCTGCGCCGCGAGATCCACCGGCCCCTTGCTGCGATTGCTGGCGATGACCTTATGCCCGCCCTGCACCAGCCGCGTGACCATGTTGCCGCCCATGCGACCCAAGCCGTAAAATCCGATCTCCACAGGTTGAATCTCCTCTTATCCTCTTATAAGGAAATGGTGCGGAACGCGAAATGACGCGATAGCTTCGCGAAATAACACGAGACATATTTAAAACTACAGCAATATCTCGCGCCTTTTCGCGGATTTTTCGTGTCATTTCGCGTTCCGTTCGTCTTTTTGTTCTCGTTACTCCGCCAGGTGGGCCAGACCGGCGCGGATGGCGCGGCCCAGCTCGATGCGCACAACCCGCCGCCCGCGACTTTGGAGCGCCTGGTAGTCGCCCAGAGCTTGCGCGGCAGTGAGATTGCCAAAGGTATAGGCTACGCCGGGGATACGCGCATCGAGTTGCGCCTCGCCGACGATCTGGATGACGATGCCGCCGGGTGGCCCGTCCAGGTGCAATTGCCCCGCCGCGTGCCGCGCGCCCGCCCCGTAGTCCAGCGTCGTCGCCACCTTGGCGTGGTCGCGCAGCCACAGGCGCAGCCGTTGCAGCAACGCATCGTGGTCCGGCGCGGGATCAAGGTACGCGATGAGGGCGAAGGCGTCGCCGGCCTGGGCCAGGTACGCCAGGGCTGCCTTGAACGAGCGGGCGTTGGAAGTGCCGGGCAAGGCCGCCGCGCTGCGTAGCGCGCTGGCGCTCGCGTCCGTGGCGCTGACCTTGATGGCGGTACCCACCAGAAGCGGCGTCAGCGGGGTCACGGTTGGTAGCACAGGGAAGCGCCCGTTGCGCTCGAAGTCGCTCAGAAGGTGCCGCGTCGCCTCAGTGACCGCCGGCAGATCGGGCGTGGTGCAGGGGTTGCTGCCCAGGATGTGAGCCGCGACCACCGTCGCCACTTGCCAGCGATAGACCTCGCCGGCCAGCGCGTAGCGCCGGGGGATGCGCAGGCGCACCACCGGCTGCCCGGCGGCTTGCAAGGCAGCCAGCGCGGCATCCTGCGCGGCATCGAAGCCCTCGTCCGCGCGCAGATAGACGAAGAGCCGGTCGTCGCCATAGACAGCCGGTGCGCCCAGCGGTTCATCCACCACGGGAATGATGCCCTGTCCCTGTTGGCCCGTGCTGTTGGCGACGAGCTGCGCGATCCACGGTGCGAAGGATGCGACCGAGGGCGACGCCACGATGGTCAGCTTGTCGCGCCCCGCTTGCGCCCCCGCGCCCAAGACGGCCCCCAGCACCAGGCCGGGATTGCGCTCCGCTGGCACGTCGGGGCCGCACGCCGTCATCTGCGCCAGCGCGGCGTCCAGCAGGGCATCCACATCGAGGCCCATGAGCGCGGCTGGCACCAGCCCGAAATATGCCAGCGCGGCGTAACCGCCCACCATATCCGGCGGGTTACGAAAGACGCGCCGGAACGGGAATCGGCTCGCCTCCAGCGCGGAGCCGGGATCGGTGATGGCGATGACGTTGCGCGCCGCCGCCTGGTCGCCCAAGGCGGTGCGCGCCGCGCCGAAAAAATAGTGGAAGAGCGTCAACGTCTCCAGCGTCGTGCCAGACTTGGATGCCACGACGAAGAGCGTGCGGCGCAGATCAAGCAGTCGCTCCACCCGCAGCACCGTCGTGGGATCGGTTGTCGCCAGCACATGTAGGCGCGGGAAGCCAGGCTGCGCGCCGAAGGCCGCGCCGAGCGCCGCCGCGAATAGGCCGCTGCCGTTCATCCCCAGCAACACCATGTCGCTGTACCCCGCCGTGCGGATCTCGTCGGCGAATTCGGCGAGATCGCGCACCTCGGAGGCCAGCACGCGCGGGAGGTCGAGCCAACCCAGCCGGTCGGCGGCACTGCCGCCGGTCGGGTCGCTCGGCCACAGGGTCGTGTCTTTGTCCCACAGACGCGCGCCGACATTGGCAGCCGCGAGGCTGCGCAATGCTGCATCGGCCACGTCCGCCAGCGGCGCGGGGATGACCTCATCCCCTGTGGGTGCGCCGCTGGCCTTAGTAGGGTGGTTTGTGCTCGCCATCTGTTGCTGCAACTCGCCGACCTTTTTGGCCGTTTCCTCCATCAACTGGTCATACGAGTCGGTGAAGCTCTTGACGCCCTCCACCAGCAGCGTCTGGGTCACGTCGTCGATGGCGATGCCAACGGCGGCGAGATCTGCCATCACCTGCTGCGCGCCCGCCTGATCCGCCGCCAGGGTCGGCGCGACCTTGCCGTGATCGCGGAAAGCGTCGACGGTGGCCGGCGGCATCGTATTCACCGTGTCGGGGCCGATCAGCTCCTCAACATAGATCACGTCGCGGTAGGCCGGATTCTTCGTGCTGGTGCTGGCCCACAGCGGGCGCTGCACATGCGCCCCCTTGGCGCGCAGGGCGGCGAAGTCGGGGCCACCGAAGATCGCCTGGAAGCGCTCATACGCGATCTTGGCGTTGGCGATGGCCGCTTTGCCCTGCAACGCCAAGATGCGCTGCTTCTCCGCTTCGCTGCCGGCCTGTTCGGCCAGCTTAGCCAGCCGCTTGTCCGTCTCCGTATCCACGCGGCTGACGAAGAAGCTGGCGACGGAGGCGATGCGATCCACCGGCTGGCCGGCGGCGGCGCGCTTCTTGAGCGCATTCACATACGCCTGCGCCACCAGTTCATAGACCGGCACGGCGAACATCAGCGTGATGTTGACGTTGATGCCCTCGCTCAACAATTGTTCCACGGCGGCCAATCCTTCGGAGGTCGCCGGCACCTTGATCATCAGGTTCGGGCGCTGCACGCGGCCCCACAGGTAGCGCGCCTCGCTGAGCGTCGTCTGGTCGTCGTGCGCCGCGCCGGGCGAGACTTCCAGCGAGATGAAACCATCCGCGCCGTTGCTCTGGTCATAGATCGGGCGCAGAATGTCCGCCGCCATCTGGATGTCGCGGATCGAAAGTTCGTCGAAGATTTTCTTGGGATCGGTCACGCCCTGGCGCACCAGATCCTTCAGTTGGTCGTCATAGTCGGCGCTGCCGCCGATAGCTTTCTCGAAGATGGTAGGATTCGAGGTCGCCCCTCGGATCTCACCGGCGGCGATCAGCTTGCCGAAATCGCCCTTCTCCATAAAGCTGCGGCGGATGAAGTCGATCCAGGGACTCTGCCCCTGGGCGACCAATTCCGTCAATGGGTTGCTCATGAATTACAAAACTCCTCTTCCATCGCCTTGATCTTACCCAGACGGCGCACGTGGCGTTCCAGGCCGGAAAACTGCGCGGCCATATAGTCCGTCACCAGATCCTTCGCCAGCGCGGGGCCGATGACGCGCGCACCCAGCGCCAGCACGTTCATGTCGTCGTCTTCCACCCCTTGCCGCGCGGAGAACGAATCATGGCACAGCGCGCAGCGGATGCCGCGCACCTTGTTCGCCGCCGCGCTCGCCCCCACGCCGCTGCCGCAGATCAGCACGCCGCGCTGCGCCCGACCGGACTGCACCGCCTGCGCCACCGCCCGCGCGGAATCGGGATAATCATCGTTGGGATCGCTGCCATCGCCGCCGAGATCCACCACCTCGTGGCCCAGCGCCTGCAACTGCGCGATCACCGTCGCCTTCAGCGGATACCCGGCGTGATCCACGCCCACCGCGACACGCATGATCGATGCTCCTTTCGTATGAACCAATCGTCAAGAAAAGACGAGAACATGGTGGTCACGGAAAGCTACCCGGAAGCACCCGGAAAAGGCGAAACGCGAAATGCCACGAGATGTGCGCGAAATGACGCGATATAATCGCATGCTGATATTGCGCGCCATCTTGCATTTCGCCTCTTTCAGCTTATTCCGCGTCATTCCGCGTTTATTTCGTGGCATCTCGCGTTCCGTATCTTTCGTGTTCGACAACATCACTTGCCCAGCAAGGCTTGCGCCTGGGTGACGACGTTTTCGGGCGTGAAACCGAATTTCTCGAACAGAACCTTCGCTGGGGCGGATGCGCCGTAATGGGTCAGGCCCAGCACAGCGCCGTTCAAGCCGACGTATTTGTACCACGTCATCGGCGCGGCAGCTTCCACCGCCAGGCGCTGCGTGATCTGCGGCGGCAATACCTGATCGCGGTAACTCTGAGGCTGCTTGTCAAAAAACTCGGTGCAGGGCATGCTGACCACGCGCGCCCGCACGCCCTGGGCCGCGAGCTGCCCCTGCGCTTGCAGGCACAGCGGCACCTCCGAGCCGCTGGCGATGAGGATGACCTGCGGATCGCCGCCCTGCGCGTCGGCTAAAATGTAGCCGCCGCGTTCCAGGTCCGTCGCCGGCGCGTACTTGCTCTGGTCGATGATCGGCAGATTCTGGCGCGTCAACGAGAGCGCCGTGGGGCCGCTGGTGTTGGCGAGCGCCGCGCGCCAGGCGGCAGCCGTCTCGTTCGCGTCGGCAGGGCGGATCACCGTCAGGCCGGGGATGGCGCGCAGGGCGCTGAGTTGCGAGATCGGTTGGTGCGTCGGACCGTCTTCGCCCAGGCCGATGCTATCATGCGTGAAAACGTAGATCACGCGCACCCCCATCAGCGACGCCAGGCGAATCGCGGGGCGCATGTAATCCGAGAAGATCAGGAAGGTGCCGCCGTAGGGGATGATACCCTTGTGCAGCGCCATGCCGGTGAGGATCGCGCCCATGCCGTGTTCGCGCACGCCGAAGTTCATGTTGCGCCCCACGCGGTCCGTGCCGGAAAACAAGCCCTCGCCCTCGATCAGCGTCTCGTTCGAGGTCGCCAGGTCGGCGGAGCCGCCCATCAGCGCGGGCAGCTTGGGCGCGATGGCATTGATCACCTTGCCGGAGGCTACGCGGGTAGAAAGCTCGCCCTTGCTGTCGGCGGGCGTCCAGGTGGGGATGGTCGTGTCATAGCCCTGGGGCAGCGCGCCGCTCAGCATCTCGGTCCACTTGGCCGCGAGGTCGGGGAAGGCGGCGGCGTAGGCACTGAAACGCTGCTGCCAGTCTTGCTGGGCCTGCTGGCCCTTCTGCACGGCCTCGCGCATGTGGTTCAGCGCCTCTGGCGGCACGTGGAAGGGATCTTGCCATTGCCAGCCGAGGTTTTGCTTGGTCTTCGCCACGTTCTCCGCACCCAGCGGGCTGCCGTGGGACTTGTATGAGTCTTGCAGGGGGCTGGCGAAGCCGATGTGTGTGCGCGCGATGATCAGCGAGGGGCGCTCGCGCTCCTGACTGGCGTTATCCAGTGCGTCTTGCACCTGCTTGCGGTCCATGCCATCGACACGCTGCACGTACCATTCATACGCCTCGAAGCGCGTCCCCACGTCGTCGCTCATCGCCACGTTCGTCGGCCCCGAAAGCATCACTTGATTGTCGTCATAGATCACGACGAGCTTATTCAGCCGCAGGTGGCCGGCGATGGCACACGCCTCGTGCGTTACGCCTTCCATCATGTCGCCGTCGCTGGCGATGACATAGGTGTAGTGGTTGACGATCTCATGGTCCGGGCGGTTGAAGATCGCCGCCAGGTGCGCTTCCGCAATGGCCATGCCGACCGCCGTCGAGATGCCCTGGCCCAGTGGGCCGGTCGTCGTCTCCACGCCGGGCGTCACCCCATGCTCCGGGTGGCCGGGCGTCAAGGATTCCCACTGGCGAAAATGCTTGATGTCATCCAGCGAGAGGTCATAGCCGGTGAGATAGAGCAAGCTATAGAGCAACATCGAGGCATGGCCGGCGGATAGCACGAAGCGGTCGCGGTCCGGCCACTGGGGATCGCGCGGGTTGAACTTCAGGAAGTTGTGCCAGAGGACATAAGCGGCGGGGGCCAGCCCCAGCGGTGCGCCGGGATGCCCCGAATTCGCCTGCTGCACCGCGTCGATGCTCAGCGTGCGAATGGTGTTGACGCAGAGATCGTCAATCGAAATCTGCTGCTCGATTGCCACGGGAAATTCTCCTTACGGGTGACGCAACGGGAGTTGCACATGAACACCTTCATCATACAACGCCCACGCCCCCCAGCGGCTCAGCAATAAAAAAAACAGCCCTGCGGATGATCTGGCAAGCAGACATGGCAGACGGGCAGCTCCGCCCGCCGTTCGTCGCGCTCAAGGCGTGCCACGTGTCCGGTTGCCTGGAAAACCAATCATCCCCTGCTCTGTATCCTATCGGATGCGCGCGTTACATTCCACAGCACTGTGTTTTGTTTGCTTGGCACACGGGGGCGACGCCGCCCGACCGTCCCGCTGGAATGGTAGCACAGGGCGGGGGAACGGCGCAAATCAGGGCGCGCGGCACGCAGGAATACGCTGCCGGTGCGTGAGGCAACCATCATCTCCACATGGCGAAGGTGCATTTTCCCGCGCGCTCGCGCTATAATCGCACACAGTAGAGGCGTCATGCCTGGTACAGAATCACACCGCAAAGGAAACCCTACCCATGCTAGACTTCACGCCGGTGCGCGAGAAGCAGATGTCGATCTACGATTTGACCAAGGATCTGACGGCGCGCGATCTGCATCGCCTGACGGATGAGATGCTGGACGAAGTGACCGCGATTATCACTGACGCGACGGACGCCGATGTCGTCTTCACGCCGGTCGATCCCCAGGCGAAAGACACCTTTGGCAAGGCGGAAGAAGCGGACCTCGCCTGGACGCTGGGGCATGTCGTGTTGCACGCGACGGCGTCATCCGAGGAGGGCGCAGCGCAGGCAGCGAGCTTCGCGCGCGGGCTCGTGCCGGAGGGCCGCTCGCGCTACGAGCCGGACTGGCGCACGGTGACGACCATCGCCGAGGTGCGCCAACGGCTGGCAGAAAGCCGCCGCATGCGGCATGCCTTCCTGGATGCCTGGCCCGCCACACCCCACCTGGATGTCATCCAGGAGACGCAATATTTCGGGCCGCTCAACGCCAGCGCCCGCTTCGCCCTGGGCCTGATCCACGAAGACGCGCACCTGGACCAACTGCGCGAGATCATGCGCCAGGCACGGGCGGCGCGCGGCGCATAAGCCGCTGCTATCATGCAGCCAGCGGGCAGCAATGGGGGGAGGAAGCGGGCGGGCGGGAGCAAAACGGGGGGACGATGAGGGCGGTTGAAACCAACATATCCCTCGGATCTTATACCGTTCTTTACGGCTCGTACATGACGTCATGGGCCGTCGCTACCCCGCTTGCACGGGGAGCCGCAGATACGAAGGATGCGCGCCCCCGTGTGGATGACGTGTGTGCCACAGTTCACACCGACGAATTCCTGGATCCCCGGCATCATTGTGCCAAGCAGGTTGTTCGAGCTGATGACGAAGCGCAGCTGCTCGCCGAGGTGAAAGGCCAGTCCAATCGGGAGCAGTTCCATGTCGATCTCGACGACCTCACCCGGTGTAAGCTTCTCGATGCGGTCGAATGTGTGGGCAGGCACCCATCAGAGCCTTTGTACCGCAGGATCGTCGCACTGTGATCGGTTAATGAAGCGTCATGAGGACACGCGGAGGCTGCCGCGATACCGCTACCTTAGCGGACACGGGTTCCGGCGATCCAGACCCCCTGAATGGCACGCGTCGCGCGGATGTCTGCGGTGGGATCGCCCGTCACCAGCACCAGATCAGCCCGGCGACCAGGGATGATGGCCCCCCTGTCACTGAGATCCAGGAGATCGGCGCAACGGATGGTAGCACTTTGTAGGGCTTCTGTCGGGCTGAGGCCAGCAGAAACGAAGAGTTCGAGTTCCTCATGCAACGCGGTACCGTGAGCGATACGAAAGGGGGAGTTGGGTGTCGAACTGGCATCCGTTCCTGCCAGCACGGGGACACCTGCATGGTGCAATGCTCTGACGGATGCGAGGGCATGACCGAAATCGCTGCCAGGGCGATGGGTGGGCAAGGCAAGGGCCGCCACACTGCGCATCATCACCAATGTTGGCACAGAGATGATGCCCTGCGCCTTGATCTGCGCGACAAGAGCATCATCCAGGGGCGCATCGATGGGCGCATGGGTGAGTACATCCACGCCCGCGTTCGTCGCCATCTGCACGGCAGGCACGGTGGTGACATGGGCGAACACCCGCTGGTGGTGGGCGTGGGCGGATGCGACCAGGGCCGCGATAGTCCCCGCATCGAGGGCCGCCGTACCCATGATGTGCGGATCCTCGACGATGATCTTGATATAATCGGACCCTTCAGCGAGGCGTTCGGTGACAAACCGTTCGGCATCTGCAGGGCCAGAGACGATGCTGCTGAGGGGAAAGCCCATCCGTGTCGTCTGCATGCCACCCGCTGCGGAAGCCGGAATCCCTGCGCTGCGGAAATCCGGTAAATCAGGCAACCCATGCAAATGTGCCAGCCGCTCCAGATGGCTCGCCATATCCAACATAGTGGTGACGCCCGTGTCGGCACCTTTGGCGAGATCGGCACGGTCTATAAGATGCACATGCGCATCGATCAAACCAGGCAACAGCGTGCCACCTTGACCATCAACCGTCGTTGTCGCCGTAGTGGCTGAAGCGATCAGCGCACCTTCTACCACGACCGTGCGTGGTTCGGATACCTGCTGGCCATCAAAGACACGGACATTGGTGATGGCAGTAGATGCTGCGGTCATAATTCCCCTTCGCTTTCTGCGCGTGTGGAAGTTTATAAGGGTCCACCGCGATCACTCAGGAACGCCCTCGCCAGTGGGAGGAGAACGCTCCCGATCACTCAGCTCGTCGCGGTTCTATGACCGCTTGCAAATGCTGGATGGTCTGTTGGATGTGCTGGCGCACGGCATTGGCCGCACGCGCGGGATCGTTGGCCTGGCAGGCGGCAAGAATTTCACGGTGCTCAGCGTCAAGACGCCTGGCATCTTTGGGAACATCGGCAGCGGCATAAAGATGGTTATATGCCAGCGACGCATTGCGTAATTCTTCGATCATCGTGACCAGCCGCGCGCGCCTGCCGAGGCGATAGAGGCGCAGGTGAAACTGATGATTGCGTTCAACATAAAACGCCGCGTCATCCGTCGCATGCATTGCATCCAGAATGGCCGCCAGTGGCGGCGCGTCCTGTGGCTGAAAGCATTCAGCCGCCTTCTCGACCGCGAGCATTTCGAGCGCCGTGCGAATTTCGTAGTGCTCGATCAGATCCTGGACCGTGGGTAAGAAGACCGTGACGCCGCGATGGGTATCGATCTGGACCAAGCCATCCCGTTGCAGCAAGCCAAATGCCTCGCGCACGGGAGTCGTGCTTACCCCAAAGCGCTGCGCGATCTCGACCTGGGGCAACCGGCTTCCGGCGGGAATCTGCCCGGAAACAATCTCCTGTCGCAGGGCCTGCGCGATCTGTTCCGCTATCGTCTGCTTGGCCAGGGTGGTTGCCTGCCGATCTTTTCCTGATGGCGCGAGTGGATTCATGCGAGTGTTCGCTCTCCCTCTTGACAAATGTCGAATGCATTATGCATAATATACACCAATCCACACCATCTTGTCCAGAGGGAAAACGCGGTTTGCGCTGACCAGCTTGCGTTTGATGGCCAGGTTCTTTGTGGGGAGTCGTCTCAGAGAGGAATATCGTTATGCAACTGGTAAGTTACCGGTTCCCTGGTGGAAGCGATGAACGCTGGCGTGCCGGTGTGGAACACGGGGGCCACGTGGTCGATGCCGCCTCCCTCTGGCAGGGAGAGGGGCGTGAAGTGACAGTCAAGCAGGTGCTTGCCGCTGGTTCTGCAACCATCGCAAGCATGTTTCAGCAGACCCGCACGATCCTCGAAGCGGAGCCAGAGGCCGCAGGTGTCTTGCAGGTTGCAGCCATCGAACTGGGTCCGCCTGTTCCCGATCCGGACAAAATTATTTGCATCGGTCTGAACTATGCCAGCCATGCCAACGAAGCTGGACTCGACCTGACCGAAGTGCCTGTGTTTTTCACCAAGTTCCGCAACAGCCTGATCGGCCCCACTAGCCTTATCCGTTTGCCACGTGTCAGCCAGCAAATTGACTATGAAGGGGAACTGGCAGTCGTCATTGGCGCGCGCTGCAAAGAGGTCTCTGAGCAAGAGGCGCTGCGCGTGGTCGCGGGCTATTCCATCATGAACGATGTCAGCGCGCGCGATGTGCAATTGCGTACCAGCCAATGGACTGCGGGGAAGGCGCTCGATACCTTTGCCCCAATGGGACCAGGCATTGTCTTGGCTGCGGCACTGCCCAACCCGCAGACGCTCCTTTTGACGACACGGGTCAATGGCCAGATTGTTCAGCAGGCGAACACGGCGACAATGCTCTTTTCGGTGGCAACGATCATCGCGTATCTCAGCTCGCTCATGACGCTAGAGCCCGGCGATATCATCGCCACGGGAACACCGGCGGGAGTGGGTTTTAAGCACACGCCCCCCCTCTATCTGCGCGACGGGGATGTCGCTGAAGTGGAGATCGAGGGCATTGGCCACATCCGCAATCCTGTCGTCGGATACGCCGGCAAACCGTAAAGCGCGCAGTACGCCTTTCCACAGGAAGCGCCAGGGGCAACCCACAGCACGGCATACCAGAACAGCGAACGATTTCAAAGGAGAGAGAGTATGCTTTTTTCACGATGGAGGCGAAAGAGGATGACACACGAACCGAAGACCACAGCCTTTGCGCGGCCAGCACTTCACCATTTCAATCTGAAGACGCTGCGGTTGCAAGAGATGATTGACTGGTACGCAACAGTCCTGGGGATGGAAACGCAGCATCAGTTTCCTGGCGGAGCCTGGCTGACCAATGATGCCGCCAACCATCGCCTCGCGTTGTTGGTCTCACCTCTCTTGAGCGATGATCACGACAAGATTATGCATACGGGTTTTCATCATAGCGCCTTCGAGTACGCCTCGCTGGACGATCTGCTCGATACCTACACACGCCTCAAGGCGCTCGGCATTGAGCCGCACGCCTGCCTCGACCATGGCATCACCTGCTCCATGTATTATGCCGACCCTGATGGCAACAGTGTCGAACTGCAAGCGGACATGTTTGGCGACTGGCAAAAATCAGGCGAGTGGATCCGCACATCGCCGCTTTTCGCCGCCAATCCCATCGGGTCACCCTTTGATCCTGACCAAATGGTGGCCGCGCGCACGGCTGGCGCTTCCTGGCAAGAATTGCATCGGCGCGCTTACGAGGGCGAATTCCTGCCCCCAACCGAACAAGATTTGCATTTCCCCGTGTAAGTGCGCACCGGATGATGCAAGCACCTAGTGGAAGGCTCCCCGCACTGGGGTGTGGCAGAACACCTTCCAGGACATCCTGAAAAGGCTATCCACACCCCTTCTCCGCATCTTCCTTGCACGTGGAGGCGCTATGCGCATGTTCGTTCTGCTCTCTCGTTTTCAGCAACCGTTTGAAGCGATCCAGCGCTTGCTCGTGGAACATAGCGCCTGGGTGCAATCGCACTATGATTCAGGGCGCTTTCTCGTTTCCGGGCGTCAGGAACCCCCGGTCGGCGGTGTTATCGTCGCGCGCGCCGAGAGCGAGCAGGAATTGCGGGAGATCCTGGCGCTGGACCCGCTACAACAGATGGGGCTGGCGGCGTATGACATCATCGCCTTCGAGGCCGCTGATTTCCCCAAACGGAGCCAGGCATTTGCTCTCTTTGCTAGCAAGCCGTTGCAAAAACCCCCAGCCACAAAGAACCCGCAGACACGCGGATAGGTCACACGGCACATGCACCGCAGCGCAGTTTCTGGCAGGTGCAGCACTGGATTATAAGGAACCGAACGATGGTACAATTCATCCTCCACGTCATCATTCGCGTGCTGCTCGCTGGCATCTTTGTATATGGTGGTTGGGGAGCTATGACCAAACCAGGCGGTCGCCCGCAAAAGGTCGCCGCTGCGCACATCCCGTTTGCAAAGCTGGCGGTGATCCTGAACGGCGGTCTGATGGTCGTTGCCGGTCTGCTCCTCGCCATCGGCTTCTTCCCCAGAGTGGCCGCCGCTGCACTGGTTGTCAGCATGATCCCAACGACCCTGGTGGGCCATCCATTTTGGCACGAAACATCAGGATCAGCACGTGATCAACAGGCGATCCAGTTCCTCAAAAACCTTGGCTTGATTGGTGGTCTGCTGCTAGTCGCAGTAGCAACGGTGTAACAACACGTTGCGCGTTAGTGGTGCCTTGCCACAATCCATCCCCCCTTTGAGCAGCATCCGGCAACGAGGTCGCTGATGAACATTATCACCCTGGAAGAACACTTTCAGTTTCCAGAGATCCAGCGCGTGGTGGCCAAATATCTCCCTGACCAGCCTGCGTTTCACCAGGCCGCCTATGATCCCCCCCTCGCGCAGTTGGAAGATCTGGGGGAAGGACGCATCCAGCGGATGGATGCGATGGGCATTGACGTTCAGGTGCTCTCCAATACCTCTGCCCGTCTTCCCGCGCTGCCTGCCGCCGAAGCCGTGCCACTGGCCAGAGAGATGAATGACCGGCTGGCGGCGGCGATTGCCGTGCATCCCGACCGTTTCGCCGGATTTGCGGCGTTGCCGACCCCTGACCCCGAAGCCGCCGCAGACGAACTCGAACGCGCGGTTCGCACGCTGGGGCTGAAGGGCGCGCTCATTGCTGGCCGAACCAATGGCCGTTTTCTGGACGATCCGGCGTTTCGCCCCATTCTTGCCGCCGCAGAGGCGCTGAACGTTCCCCTCTACCTGCATCCGGCGGTGCCACCTCAAGCTGTGGTGGATGCCTGTTATGCGGATCTCGATCCGGCGATCAGCCTGAGCTTTGCGACGGCTGGCTGGAGCTGGCACCTCGAAACCGGCATCCACGCGCTCCACATGATCCTGGCCGGGGTGTTTGATCGCTATCCTGGTTTACAACTCATTCTGGGCCACTGGGGCGAAATGATCCCGTTCTACCTGGCGCGCTTTGATGAAGCATTGCGTCCTGTCACGAAACACCTGCAACGACCCGTCGCAGACTACTTCTTGCAGCAGATGTATGTCACCCCCAGCGGGATGTTTACCCTGCCACCGTTCATCCTGACACATCAAATCATGGGGGCCGAGCGCATCATGTACTCGGTTGATTATCCCTACATTCAAACGGAACACGCCAGGGCGTTCCTGGAGCAGGCACCCATCAGCCCAGCAGACCGAACGAAAATCGCGCATCAGAATGCCGAACTGGTGCTCAAACTGGCACCCAGGTGATGGCAAGCACACCATCTTGCAACGAGGCAGGGGTGAAACATCATGATTGATACGACCGCTGACTACGGCGACGCGATTCCCCCGCAGACGCAGGTGCTCATCGCCGGCGGCGGCCCAGTTGGGCTGAGTGCCGCGGTCGAACTGGGGCGGCGCGGCGTCCACTGCCTGATCGTCGAGCCACGGCAAAGCGTTGACCGGCTGCGGCCACGGGCGAAAACCACGAATGCCCGCACGATGGAACACTTTCGCCGCTGGGGGCTGGCTGAACGTCTCCGCGCGGCGGCTCCCCTCAAGGTCGCGTGGTCGCAGGATATCGTCTATTGCACAACCCTGCTGGGTGAGGAAGTGATGCGTTTCACCGACTCCTTGGGGCTGTTTCCCCAACGTACCGACCTGGTGGCGGAAGCGGGGCAACAGATCCCCCAACCCCTGGTCGAGGAGGTGTTGCGCGAGGCAGTCGCTGATCTGGCGACATGTCAGTTCGCTCTGGGCTGGTCACTGCACACCCTGCAACAGCATGGCGACGCGGTTCTCGCCACCCTCGTCAATGCGCAGGGAGAGCAACGGACAGTTGCGGCGGCCTACGTCGTGGGTGGTGACGGGTCCCGTAGCGTCGTTCGCGCGATCAGCGGGATGCACTATGAAGGGACATCGGATGGGCGTCCAAACCTCGGCATCGTCTTTCGCGCCCCTGGCTTGGCCGAGCGACAGCCCCACGGCCCCGCTGTCCAATATTGGGTGCTCAATCCCGCCTGTCCCGGACTCCTGGGCCGCATGGATCTCAGCGATCAGTGGTGGGCCATCGTCAATGGTGTGTCGCTCGATGAGGGCCAGGCGAACCCCGTGGCCCTCATACGGGGTCTCGTTGGGGCCGAGATCGATGCCGAGGTACTGGGTACCGATCCCTGGACCGCGCGCATGTTGTTAGCGGATCACTACCGCAACGGGCGCATCTTTCTGGCGGGCGACGCCGCACATCTGAATCCGCCCTGGGGAGGACATGGCTTTAACACGGGGATCGGTGATGCCGTGAATCTCGGCTGGAAGCTTGCGGCGGTGCTCCACGGCTGGGGGGGTGAACGTTTGCTCGCCAGCTATGAAGTCGAACGACGCCCTGTTGCCGAGCGCACCATCCGGGAGGCGGCGGCGAATATGCGTGTGCTGGCCCCCGAACTCAGCAGCGCCGATCTGCAAGTGGCCGGACCAATCGGCGCGCAGGCGCGACGTGCCGCTGCCGCGACCATCCGCGTCGCCAAAGACCGCGAGTTCCACAGTTTGGGTCTGGTGCTGGGCTACCAGTACGAGGACTCACCGGTGATCGTGGGGGATGGCACTCCTCCGATGCCCGAAGGGCAGGACTACGTGCCGACGGCGCGACCGGGCGCGCGGCTACCGCACCGCTGGCTGCCCGATGGTACGTCGCTCTATGATCGCCTGGGGAACGGCTGGTCACTTCTGCGGCTCAGCGACGACGCCGATGGGATTGCCTTCAGCTCTGCCGCTGCCGCGTGTGGGATGCCACTCACGGTCATCGAGCTGCACGACCCAACCCTCATTCCTACCTATGGTGCGCCTCTGCTGCTGGTACGGCCCGATCAGCATGTCGCCTGGCGTGGCACGACCGTGGGGCGACTCACGGCGGAAACCATTCTTGACCGTGTCCGTGGCGCATGAGCGCCACGATGCGCTTACGTTCCTCGCAAGGAACCATTCAGCTAGTGCAGACTGGAGCGACACCGATGAAACTACCCTGGCAACGGCGCAGCCAACCAATGACGGAATCGCCGATGAAGACTGGTAACCCGACGATGACCGTCGGAACAAATGACACGAGCTTCACCCACACCGTCATAGGAGCAGGCGCGGCGCACGGCATGACGCTGACCGGCAAAAGACGCCTGCTCGCAGGGCCACCTGCCACTAAAGATGTGCCCCTCATCATTGCCCTCCATGGGGGTACCTACTCATCGACGTACTTTGACATCCCCGGCTATTCCTTGCTGGACCGTGCCGCGGCGGCAGGCATTCCCATCATCGCGCTCGACCGCCCCGGCTATGTCGGGAGCACGCCGCTGGCCCCGGAGGATGCGACCATCTTGAAGAATGCCGCCGTCCTCGATCAGGCGATTGGCGAGCTATGGCAGGCTACTGGCACAGGGACAGCAGGCGTGGTGCTCATCGGTCACTCGATTGGGGGGGCAATTGTGACCGCGATAGCGGCGAACCACCCCACGTGGCCCCTGCTGGGTATGGCCATCTCTGGATGTTTGCTGAAAGTCCCCACCGACTCACGCGAGCAGTGGCGCGCGTTGCCGAACATTCCGATGATTGACCTGCCCGTGGGCATGAAAGACCAGGTCATGTTCGGACCGGCAGGATCCTATGATGACGGCATGCCCGCGCGCAGTCACCCGGCGAATACGCTGGTTCCTCGTGCCGAATTGATTGACATCACCACGACATGGATCGAACAGGTACGCTCGGTCGCGGCCCAGGTGCGCGTGCCAGTCTATAGCCGCCAGGGGCAGTTTGATCACCTGTGGATCACTGACGCGCAGCAGGTGAGCGAGTTCGGTGCGGCATTTACCGCTTCGCCCTGGGTAGACGCCCAACTAACGCCGTTCGCCGGACACTGCATCGATTTCCACCGTCAGGGCGCGGGATTCCAACTGGGGCAGGTGGCCTTCGCCTTGCAGTGCGGTGTCAAAGCGACCTAGTGCGTCTTCCTCTACTGGCAGAGAACGACTCGCAAGAGCATCGCTCTCTGCTACGGGGTGAGGTGCCGTCATTAGCACCTTGCTGCCCGCCCGCAATGGTGAATCTGGATTCCCTCCCCACGGCTCGGAGCCAGGGGAATCCCTCACAAGAGAGCGGTTCCTGGCTCACTCAGGGAACGTGCCTGGGCCTCTAGCGGTTCCCTGTTCCCAGGCGACTGAGAGCCGCAGCTCGTCCGTTCCCTCCTGTCCAGCGGCACAGTATCTTTTGCCGCTTGAAAACAAAGGCAATGGCGAGCACTGCTCAGGCTCATTGCCACTGGCTGCGTACCATACGGAATGGTACGTCGTCAACGCTTGGCAGCCGCTTTCGCAACCAAGCTTACTTCCCCCTTCCAGCTAGTGGGAAGCAAGCGCGGTTATGTAATACGCTTTGCGGGTGATCCGTATAGATAACGGAGGACAGACCTTCCTGTCTGTCCGGTCCCAACCGGTCCCAATAACCACCGTCTTTGCCCGCAAGGGGGGATAAGATCCGAGGGGTATGTTGGTTTCATGCCCTCATCTTACTCGCTTCGTCTCCCCCTTGTCAGACACGCTCCTAGGGCTGTCGCCACAAAGTCCACCTGCGTGGACTTGAGTTAGTCCGCGACGGCGGATTTCGTCGCCGGAGGCGCTTAATCCCGCAAATTGGTTTCAATCCATACCGCCCGCTGTCTGTGGCCGTAATGGCACGCACCCGCTCCTTGCATCAATCTTCCCCATCGCCATCTTCGCGTCCTTCGTGTCACATCCCCTATTCGTGTCCTTCGTGAAGATTTCGTGGCCTTCGTGTTCCCGTCTTTACCCCTCCCGTCCTTACCCCTCCCTTTCTTGTACATCAATTTCGGGGATTTGCCCCCGAAAACCGGATTTCCAGCTAGCATTTTTGCCGTAAGTAGTGTATAATGGCTCCAAGAGTGAAGCCATTTCACTCGCCGCGTATACGGTGGCCTGGTCGAGGTTATTGTCTTCCCTCTGCTTGGGTAGCAGCTCTCATCAGTTATCCCCCCGTCGCGTTACATCCCGCCTGTCCACCAGGCATTATCGAGGGCGTAGACCATCCAAGTTTCGGGAATGGCGATCCGCCGACAGAAAGGTTCACACACACCTTGGCTACTGACATGACCCTGCGTTGCCGCGACTGCGGCAATGACTTCCTCTTCACCGTGGGCGAGCAAGAATTCTTCGCCAGCCGCGGCCTCACCAACAACCCCTCCCGCTGCCCCGAATGCCGCGCCGCGCGCAAACAGCAGCAGTCCGGTGGCGGCTATGGTGATTCCCGCTCCCGCCGCGAATTCTTCAGCGCCGTCTGCTCCAACTGTGGCCGTGAGGCCCGCGTGCCGTTCCAGCCGCGCGGCGACCGCCCGGTGTATTGCAGCGAGTGCTTCCAGCAGATCAATGCCGGCGGTTCCCCCCGCTACTAGCTTGATCGCGCCCTCCGGCGCATATTGCAAACGCCCAAGCACGCTGAAAGGTGGGCCGCCTCAAGGTTAGAGGCGGCCCACTTGCGTTAGAGCAACGTGCAGGAAGATTGAGCAAGATCGAACAAGCTCGCCGAACTCCAGTCCGCGCAGGCGGACTTTGTAGCCGTCAGGCTCTTAGGCGCGGTTTCAACCGCCCGCTCGTCCCTCAATGTGTTTCAACCGCCCGCGCACCCGCCCGCATGCTCAATGGCAGTACGATTTGCGTTATTCACGTAGATACAAAAAAAGCGGAGGCGCGCTTGCGCCTCCATGATCGTGCATCGCGTGGTTCGTTAGGCTAGGCTTGCACGGGAGCGGGTTCGATGGCATCGACGGCGGGATAGACGCTGACGCGCTTCTTATCCTTGGTCTGCCATTCGAACTTCACCTTGCCCTCGATCTTGGCGAACAGCGTGTGGTCGCGGCCCATGCCGACGTTCGTGCCGGGCATGATGCGCGTGCCGCGCTGGCGCACGATGATCGTGCCGGCGTTGATCACCTGGCCGTCATAACGCTTGACGCCAAGCATTTTGGGCTTCGAGTCGCGGCCATTGCGCGAACTACCTACACCTTTTTTATGTGCCATGAGCGGTTCTCTCCCTTATGCCGTCGTCTCTACGGTGGCTTCCTCATCGGGTTCAGCGACCGCCTTTGCCTCAGCCCTATAGCTGGTGCCGTTGACAACGACCTCATCGATCGTCAGATACGTGTAGTTTTGGCGGTGGCCGGTCTTACGGCGATAGCGCTTCTTGGACCGATACTTGAAGACGATAATCTTCTTGCCACGCCCTTGCCGCGCGACGGTGGTCTTCACGACCGCGCCCGCGACCAGTGGCGCACCCACCAGCGTCTCGCTATCGGTGGCGATCAGCAATACCTGATCGAGATCCACAGCGGTGCCGGGGACGAAGGGCAGCAATTCCACTTCGAGCGTATCGCCGGGATGCACGGTATATTGCTTGCCACCCGTTTGAATGACTGCAAACATTGTGTGATTCACTCCATGCGCGCCTGCCCAGCGGCTACCGCGCCATTCGTTCTGCTATCGGGAATAGTCGCCCCTCATCATAGCATGCCCTTTGCGCGCTGTCAAGCATGATGGGATTTTCGGGTCTAGCAAAAAGTTGTCTGGGAACAATCCCTTTGCCCAAGCCAGCGCGGTGTTAGCCACCTTCTTATCATCCCAAGGTCGCCTGACAACGCTTTCCTACACCACCCCCTAAGCAGGGTGAGCGAGATACACAGGATAGGCAGGGCGCGGGATAGCCAGAAGGGTCGCTACCGCAACGCAGCGGGAGGGCCAGAATGATATACTATTATATGCAACCGCCCGCGTCCGCACTGGCGGCCCTAGCAACGAGGATTTCAATCATGAGCAGCATCCAGATTCTACCAGCCGATGTCGCGGCGAAGATCGCGGCGGGCGAGGTCGTAGAGCGACCGGCTTCCATCGTGAAAGAGGTGGTGGAAAACGCCATCGACGCGGGGGCGACGCGCATCACCGTGGACTTGCAGGGGGGCGGCGCGACGGCGCTGCGCGTGACGGATAACGGGCGCGGTGTGGCACGGGATGACCTGCCGCTCGTCTTCGCCCGGCATGCCACCAGCAAGCTCCGCGCGCTGGACGATCTGGAAGAGTTGCACACGCTCGGCTTTCGGGGCGAGGCGCTCGCCAGCATCGGCGCGGTGGCCGACGTCACCTTCGCCTCACGCCCGGCAGACGCCCCCGCCGGCGCATCGCTGTGTATGGCGCACGGCGCGCTGGGCGAGGTGGGCGCACTGGCGTTGCCGCCCGGCAGCATCATCACCGTGCGTGACCTATTCGCCCACGTTCCCGCCCGGCTGAAGTTTTTGAAATCGCGCCAGGCGGAGGCCGGCTATTGTGTGCAGGTGTTGGAACGCTATGCCCTGGCCTACCCGGAGATCGCCTTCACCGTCCTCAGCGAGGGGCGGCTGGCCCTGCGCACGCCCGGCGACGGCCAACTGACCAGCGCCATCGCGCAGATCTACGATCTGGCGACCGCCGAGCAGATGATCCCGCTCCGCTACGGCGCGGACGACGAGTGGCAGGCGTTGCCGCTGAACGAGCGCCCGCCCGTCGTCACCGGCATGACCAGCCGCCCCGCCAGCTACAAATCGACCAAGCAGCATATCCACATCTTCGTCAACCGGCGCTGGGTGCGCAGCCAATCGCTCACCTACGCCGTCGAGGAGGCATATCACTCGCTGCTGCTCACCGGTCGCCATCCCATCGCCATCGTCAACCTGGACCTCGACCCCGCCCTATTGGATGTCAACGTCCATCCGGCGAAAACCGAGATCAAGTTCGCCCGCGAGCGCCAGGTTTACGCCGCCGTGCAACGCGCCGTGCGCGCCGCTGTCGTCACGACGACCGAAGCGCCTGCCATCTCATCCGGCGCGTTCGCCCCACCCCCCAGCCCCCTCCCCAGCGAAGCTGGAGAGGGGGAGAGCACACAGAAAGATACTAGCGTTGATCGGCGCGCTCAGCCAGTGATGGGATCTCCCCTCTCCACCACAGGTGGGGAGGGGTTGGGGGCAGGGCCGCGCCCGCTGTGGAACGCGGGCGCGCTACGCCAGGTGGAACGACCACCGGAGCGCCAGGCGGTGGCACAGCCGCCCCCGCCGCCGCGCTTGCCGGCGCTGCGCGTGCTGGGGCAGGTCTCGCAGAGCTACATCATCACCGAGGGGCCGGACGGCGTGTATATGATCGATCAGCATGCCGCCCACGAACGCATCTTGCTGGAAAAGATGGTGCGGCAGTGGCGCGGCCAGGCGTTGCCCGCGCAGGGCTTGCTGGAACCTGTCGTCGTCGCATTGCCACCGGATATCTATGAGGCCGTCGAAGAGCGGCTGGATGCCTTGCGGCAATTGAGCTTCGACATGGAACCGTTCGGCGCGGCGTCGTTCATCGTGCGCGCCGTCCCGGTGCCGCTGGCCGCGCACGCTTCCGCCGAGGGGCTGGCCGAACTACTGCCCGAACTCGTCGGTGCCGAAGGCGCGGGCCACGCCGAGACCTGGGAAGAACATGCCCTGGCGAACATCGCCTGCCGCTCCGCCATCAAGGCCGGCAAGGCGCTGGCCCCCGACGAGCAGCGCGAACTGGTGCGCCAGCTCGAAGGCGTGGACGCGCGCCATAGCTGCTGCCACGGTCGCCCCACGACGATCCACCTCAGCCTGGACGCCCTCGAACGCGAGTTCGCGCGCCGCTAGCCTTGCGCCGCCAGCGGCAGGGTCAGGGTGAAGGTTGAGCCTTGCCCCACCTGGCTCAGCACCGTGATCGTCCCGCCGAGCGCGCGGGCGAATTCCAGGGCCAGCGCCAGGCCCAGGCCGTTGCCACCCGTGGCGCGCGAGCGCGCGGCGTCGGCGCGGTAGAAGCGCTCGAAGATGTGCGGCAGGTCGGCGGGCGCGATGCCCATCCCGGTGTCGCTCACGGCCACCTGCGCCGTGCCGTCGGCTACGATCACCGCAAGGTTGATGAGACCGTCGGCGGGGGTATAATTCAGCGCGTTATCCACCAGGCACATGATGATCTGGATGAGCTGCGCCGTGTCGCCGACCACCTGGGCGGCGTCCAACCGCCGCGCGGCGAGGCGCAACCCGCGCTCCTGCGCCAGCGGCGTCACGCTTTCAACTACGTCCGCCACCAGCAGGTCCAGTTGCACCACCTCGCGATCCATCGGCAGCCGCCCGTCATCGGCCCGCGCCAGGCCCAGCAAGGTATTGATCAGCCGGCTCAGCCGTTCGGCCTCGGCATTCACCTCGCGTAGCGTGGCCAGCGCCTCGGCGCGCGTCGGCTCACCGACCAGCGCCACATCCGTCATGCTGCGGATCACGGCGACGGGCGTGCGCAATTCATGGCTGGCGTCCGCCACGAAGCGGCGCTGGTGCGCGAAGGCGCGTTCCAGCCGCGCCGTCATCTCGTTGAAGGTCTGCGCCAGGGTGTGGATGTCGTCATGGGCCAGCGGCACCGGCACGCGCTGCTGCAAATCACCCCCGGCAATCTGTCGCGCCGCCTGCGTCAAACGCTTGATAGGCCGGAACGCGCGCGTCGCCAGGACGTAGCTGCCGAAACCGCCCAGCACCACCAGCACCGGATAACTCAGCAATAAAATCACGCCCAGCCCGTTGTCACTTTGCACGCGCTCGGCGGGCGTCCGCGCGATTTGCAGCACGCCGAAGATGAGATGTTGCGCGCTCTCTTGCACGGGAACGGTCAGCAAATCCGCCGCGCCGCCGGTCCGCACGGGGACGGTATCTTCCTTGATGACTCCTTCCAGCGCGGTGCTGGTGATGGTTGCCGGCACGATCAAACGGGCGAACGTGGGGCTTTGATAGAGGACGCTGCCCCGAATATCTTGCAAACGCAGCGCCACATTCCCTGGTATCACCAATTGCAGCTTTGGCGGCCCATCCGGCTGACCGTCACACGTGGGCAACGCACCATTGCCGCCCGGCAACGTCGTCGCGGGATAGAGGCAAATCTGGCCGCCGTGAAAGGCGAGCCGTTGCGCCATCGCATTCGCGGTTTGGATGAGTACGCCCTGCGTTTGCACGGCGGTGGAGATGCGGATGAAGGCATACGAGACGATCAGGATGATCGCCAGCAAGAAAGCGAAGATCGCCGTGTAAAAGAGCGTCAGCACGGCGCGGATGCTGGGGGGGAAGTGGCGGCGGACGGTGCGCCCGATCCGCCCGATCATTCCGCCGGCTCCCGCAGCATGTAGCCCGACCCGCGCAGGGTGTGGATGATGTCCGGCTCGCCACCCTCGCACAGCTTGCGGCGCAGATAACGGATGTAGACATCGATCACGTTCGAGAGGTTGTCGGCATCGTAATCCCACACATGGTCGGCGATGGTGGCGCGGCTGAGTACCTGGCGCGGATGGCGCAGCAGCAGATCCAGCAGGGCATATTCCTTGCTGCTGAGCGGGATGACGCGGTCGCCGCGCCGCACCTCATGCGTGCGCGGATCCAGCACCACATCCATGAAGCGCAGGTCTGGTGACTTGCTCGGCCCCTCGCGCCGCAGCAGCGCCCGCACGCGCGCCTCCAATTCGCGGAAAGCGAAGGGTTTCACCAGATAGTCATCCGCGCCGCTATCCAGCCCTTGCACGCGATGATCGACCTCACCCAGCGCCGTCAGCAGCAGAATGGGCATGGTGCGCTGCCCGTCGCGCAGTTGCCGGCACACCTCGAAGCCCGTCAGGTGCGGCAACATCACGTCCAGAATGACCAGATCATAGTCCACCGTCAGACCCGCCGCCACCGCTTCCTCGCCGTCCGTCAGCAGGTCCACGGCGTAATGGCTGGCCTCCAAGCCCTTTTTCAAGCTCGGCCCCAGGCGCGGATCGTCTTCGACCACCAGAATGCGCATCGGCTATTCCCCCTCGCTGTGCCATGTCGTCTCCTTTCAGCATATGACATCCACATGAGAACGTGATGAAAAGGTGCAGGGTGCAGTTCACAGACGGAGGGCAAGCGAAGCGTCTGGTCAAGAGCGGTCAGCGGTGATTGAGAACGCGGGCTTACCTCCTGTCGCGGTGGTACAGAGCGATTCAGCACAAAAAAAGCGACCAGTAGCTGAAAAGCCCTGTGTCGCATCCATGGTTTATGGCGATATAGAGTTGTGATGGTGGAGGTGACGGGATTTGAACCCGTGACCCTCGCATTGCGAACGCGATGCTCTCCCGCTGAGCTACACCCCCAAGAACGTTTTCAATGATACCACATCCTTGCGGGGAATGCAAGGGGATCGTGGGGCAATTTCGGGCCATGGCAGCAGAACGACAGGAATGCTCGCCCTCACCACGCTACTTCCCTGATCCTTTCTCTCCTCTGAACAGACCCTGGCAAAGAGTGGTGTGTTCCCGTAGGATCATGTGAAAAAGTTACGCCTCGGCGTGGTGATTGCGTGCTACAATACAGGCAATAGTCTCGCGCCCTGATTGGCTGATCGTGGTGGGTGCGACCAAACGAATGCTGGGAGTAATCTGCATGCTCATGCCCGACCAACGACCACGCTTCTATCGCCAACGCTCATTCTATGGTGGCATCGCCATCGGCCTTATCCTGGTGCCGCTCCTCGTTCTGCTCATCGCCTGGCTCGGCGCTCCGCATAGCCAGGCGGCGGCCCCATCGTCTGTGACCTCCGGCGACATGACGATCTCGATGAACGATGATTTGCTGACGACGGGCATGCGCATGGCACTGCAACGCGAGCAGGGCAAACTGCCTTTCACCGTCTCGCACGTCTCAGCATCCACGCAAACCGGCGACCATGTCGAACTCGATGCGGACGGTCCTTCGCTTTTGGGATCGGCTCCGATCAGCATGATGGTGACGATGGCACCGCGCATCACCAGCCAGGGCCAACTTGACTTCCAGATCACCGATGTCCAACTCGCCGGCCTCGATGTCAGCTTCTTCGGTCTGACGAACGCCGCGCTGGAATCCGCCCTCAACGATCAATTCAGCGACCTCGGCCAAGGTAATCTTGTCAAGGGACTCAACTACCAACTGCTGGATGTGCATACCGACAATGGCGCGCTGATCATCACCGCCAAGCTCTACCAGCCGGGCGTGACGAGCTAAGGTGATTAACCGTCGAAGCATTCGCTGACGAGGCACTGCCAGCCGGGCAGGTGGGCGCTGGCGAGGTGCTGCTGATCGGTATACGTGATGGGCGCGGCGGGGGCCGTCCAGACATCGATGGTGCGCGACTTGGGCCATACCACCCACACCTCTGCCACGCCACCATTGAGGTAAAACTCTGCCTTGCTCTTGAGTTCAGCACGTGTATCAGATGGTGAGGCCACCTCAACGACAAGCAAAGGTGGAATCTGACCGATGCCAGGACCGTGGCGCACATTGTCGGCCTTTACAGCCACATCAGGCACGAGCATCGTTGTTTGGGCTGGATCGCCTGAAAAGGTGAAATCGAAGCCCATGTTCTGAACAACTCGAAATCGCTGGCATTGTTTGAGCCAGTAAGCATCGAGAAGACGCGCGACGAACTGACAAATAAGGGCATGGTCTTCGCCGATTCCAGGCATACGGATTAACACTCCTCGATAGACTTCGTAGCGAAAGCCGTCGTCGGGTAGCCGTTCGACATCAGCGGCGGTAAAGGACGAGCCACCCAGCAGCGGCTGGCCCCAGGCCGGGTAGGATTGTGATCGTGCCTGCATCGGTATTACCCCCTGGTTGCTATTATAAAATATATTTGCTCAGATCTTCGTCGGCCATGATCGCGCCCAGACGGCCTTGTACGAATGCGGCGTCGATGCTGATCGCCTGGCCGGCGAGGTCCGGCGCGTTGAAAGAGATATCTTCGACGACCTTTTCGATGATGGTATGCAGCCGGCGTGCGCCGATGTTTTCCTGGCGCTCGTTCATCTCGCGGGCTGCGCGGGCCATCGCATCCAGTCCATCATCGGTGAAGGTCAGGCGCACATCTTCGGTCGCCAGCAACTCTTGATATTGCCGTGTGAGCGCATGGGCCGGCTGGCAGAGGATCGCCTTGAAGTCGGCCTCGGTGAGCGTCGTCAGTTCCACGCGCAGGGGGAAGCGGCCCTGCAATTCAGGGATAAGGTCGGCGGGCTTATGCTTGTGGAACGCGCCAGCGGCGATCCAGAGGATGTGGTCGGTTTTCACCGCGCCGAAACGGGTCATCACCGTCGCGCCCTCGACGATGGGCAGCAGGTCGCGCTGCACGCCCTCGCCGGCGACATCCGGCCCGTAATCCAGCTTGGAGCCGACGATCTTGTCGATCTCGTCCAGAAAGACGATGCCGTTCTGCTCGACGCGGCGTGTGCTTTCCTCCACCACCTGATCGCTGTCGATCAGCTTCTGCGCCTCTTCGCGCGCCAACAACTGGCGCGCATCCTTGACGGCGACACGGCGCGTGCGCTTGTGGCCACCGCCCAGGGCGGGCGCGAAGAAGCTGGGCATCATATCGCCGGCATCATCGTTGTTGAACGTGGTCATGTATTCCAGCACGGTGTCGATGCTGTCTTCCGGTTCCAGTTCGATCTCGATGATGCGCTCTTCCAGTTGGTGGTTCGCCAGCGCCTCGGTGATGCGCTTCTTGCGTAGCGCCCGCAGGCGCGCGGATTCGCGCCGGGCTGGCGCAGCCTGAGCGGCCACCTGGGACGACGCGGCGGCGGGCGTGGCGCGGCGGCGCCGGGCTGGCGTTGCTGCTGTGGCGACGGCTTCTTCCGGCACTGGCGCTTCGCTTTCCAGACCCAGCACGGCGGCGATCTCGCGCGCGTTCTTCGGCGCGAGCAGATAGCTGAGGATGCGCTCCTGCGCCCGCGCCTCGGCCTGGGTCTGCACCTCGGCCTCGCGCTCCTCCTGCACCATGCTGATGGCGGTGTCCATCAGATCGCGGATAATGGATTCGACATCACGGCCCACATAGCCGACCTGGGTAAACTTTGTCACCTCGATCTTGAGGAATGGCGCGCCCACCAGCTTCGCCATGCGCCGCGCGATCTCCGTCTTACCTACCCCCGTTGGGCCGATCATCAGGATGTTTTTGGGCATGACCTCGGCGCGTAACTCGTCGGTTAACTTCATACGACGCATACGGTTACGCAACGCCACGGCCACGGCGCGCTTGGCACGCTCCTGCCCGATAATATAGCGATCCAATTCGCGCACGATCTCGTGTGGTGTGAGATCTCTCATGATCATGTACCCTTGTTTGTCAATGTGAAGCTTTTATGGCGTAAACGGCAGACCAGCATGACCGTCCCACGCATGGATTATAACCGCGTCACACTGGTGGTGGCTAGGAGGCATCCTTTTGTCCGCTGAGCGTGACCAGCACAATCTGATCATTCGTATAGATGCACATTTGGGCGGCAATTTCCATTGCGGCTCGGGCGATCGTCGGCGCGTCCAGGGCGGTGTGGCGCAGCAAGGCGCGGGCGGCGGCCTGGGCGTAGTTGCCACCGGAACCAATCGCGGCCACCCCCTCATCCGGCTCGATCACGTCGCCATCGCCGGTGAGGACGAAAATCTGTGCCGCATCGGCTACTAATAATAACGCTTCAAGACGCCGTAAGTATTTGTCGGAGCGCCAATCTTTGCTCAATTCTACGGCGGCGCGACGCAAGTTGCCCTGCATGCGCTCTAACTGCTGCTCGAAGCGGTCGAAAAGCGTCAGGGCATCGGCGGTGGAACCGGCGAACCCGGTGGCGATGGTGCCGTCACGCAACAAACGCAGTTTGCGCGCGGTGTGCTTCATCACCACATCGCCCACCGTCACCTGGCCGTCGCCGGCCAGCGCCGTCACGCCGTCGCGCCGCACGGCGAGGATGGTGGTAGCATGAATCTCCGGCATGGTCAACTGCTGCTCCTTTTGTGCTGAGTGTGGATAGTGATAGGCCAGGGACGGGCGGGCGGTGGTATATGCGCGTGGGAACGGCGGACGGCGGGGGATGGCGGGCGCACGGGGAACGGCGGGCGGTTGAAACCGCGCCTAAGCGCCTGGCGGCGACGAAGTCCGCCGTCGCGGACTACCTCCAGTCCACGTAGGTGGACTTCGTGGCGGCACGCCCCT
>DAIDGU010000088.1 GCA_027459785.1 Ktedonobacteria bacterium
TTTCGGCGGGCAAGCGTAGTCCGTTCTGACAAACGGCATGTTGCTGGCGCAAGCCAGAATCCACATCTGATCAGTCCTTCTGCCAACGCTGGGCTGCTTGGGTTGGCAGAATCCCCTCGGCTTTAGCCAGGGGAGTGTCAATAGTGCGCATGTCCCACGGCACTGTGGGGCATTGCCCACCATACGACCTGCCCTGCTCATTGTCCCACTGGTAGACTTTCCCTCCGCCTCAGAAACGGCTGGCACACGAACTCGGCGAGCCACTGCCGATCTTCGATCTGGATGCCCATGGAAGGCGACCGGTGATTTTGGGCTAGCCCTCCGCCGCCGCCTCGGAATCTTTTTCCGCCAGCGATCCACCGTCCAGCAGATGATCCACGGGCAAATAAACTACAATTGCAGAGAAATTGCAGAGAAATTGCAGAAATCAGGAGGATCGCTTATGGTATCATCTTGCTACGGACAGAACAATTCTGCCCTGTAGCTACAAATAGGAGCGCCTCATGTTGAACTTCGCTAGACTCAAGCAACGCAGAGCATCTCACATCATTTTGCATCGCCTAGGTTTCTCGATGCTGATTGCCTGCGTGATGTTCATGGGTATGGCCGCCGTCATGCCACAAACGGCCCAGGCAGCGGAATTAACAGCAGCAGCAAAACCGGCCACCTTGCCATGGCCGCATTGGTGGAGTGGCACGTGCAACAATGCCGGGAGACTCTTGACCACCGGCAATGGTGTCGTGGGTGGCCTAGAGGTCTGCGCGCCCAGTGGCGGTGGCCTGGGAGGAACCATTCAGGTCTACTTTGATGGTGAAGGCGCTGAAGAGTGGCAGTGTGGCGAACTGAGCCTTCGCTACATGGACGTGGCGTGGGGTGTGACATCCTACAACGTGAATACCTCAAATGTCATTGCCGATGATTTCCCTTTCAGCAGATATCCTTCTGTCCAGGAAATTCGGAATGGGACAGTAGGGAGTTACCCCCAACCCGGCGATGTCATCCAGATGCAATCCTACACATCGGGAGATCCTGGTCACACCGGCGTGGTGGAAAGTGCCAGTGTCGATGGTAGTGGCAATGGTTCCATCGTGATGCTCTCGGAAAATGGCAACACGAGCGGGCGCGAAACCCTGTATTTGTCAAATTGGAGCGTTGGTGGCGATGGCCCCAATTATACGACTGCATGGTTGCATAACGGTGGTGGCAGTGCCAGTCAGCGGTTTGCCGTCGTCGATAATGCCGATGGTCGCCTGGAAGCCTTTATGATCGGCAGCGATGGCGCGCTGTATCATACCTGGGAAACTGCTTCCAACGGTTCCTGGGTTGGCAGTTGGTCGTCTCTTGGCGGCAACTGGCCCGGTGGCATCGCAGTGGCACGCAACGCGGATGGCAAACTAGAAGTATTCGCACGTGGCACAACCGGCTACCTCTATTACATTGAGCAAACCTCAGCGGGTGGTGGCTGGCAAAGTGGGTGGACCTCGCTGGGCGGCAATTGGCCGAGCGATCCCGCCATTGGCATGAATAGCGATGGTCGCCTGGAAATCTTCATCCGCGGCACGACCGGCTATATCTATCACCGCTGGCAAACTAGCCCAGATGGTGCGTGGTCGAGTAACTGGAACGAATTGAGCACGCAAACGTGGCAAGGTACACCCCAAGCGATCAACAACGCCGCCGGTTCTTTACAGGTCTTTGCTAAGGGGACCGACGGTGCGCTGTGGTGGGTAGTCCAGGTTCCAGGTGGAACGGGAGCAGATAGCGGCTGGTCGAATTGGCATTCACTCGGCGGTAGCTGGCCAGCAGGTTTTGCCGTTGCCATGAATAACGACGGACGGCTTGAAGCTTTTGCGCATGGCACCACCGGTTATCTCTACCACATCTGGGAATTAACCGCTAATGGTTCATGGCAGAGTGGTTGGTCCTCGTTGGGTGGCAACTGGCCTGGTGATCCTACCGTTGGCGTCAATACCAACACAGGGAGCTGGCTGGATGTGTTCATGCGAGGGAACACCGGCTACATCTATCACCAGTGGCAGACAGGTCCGGGTACGTGGTCCGGCAGTTGGAGTACGCTCAGCACGCAAGTTTGGCAGGGCAACCCCGTTGCGATCACCAACGCTGGCAATAATATTCAGGTTTTTGCCGTCGGAACTGATGGCGCGCTGTGGTGGGTAGCCCAGGTTCCGGGTGGCTCAGGAGCAGCCGCCGGCTGGTCGAACTGGCATTCACTCGGCGTTGCCTGACCGCGCGTTTCAGCGCAATCGACTGTACAAGATGCTGGCAGCCTGTTTCGGGCTGTCAGTGTTTTTGCTATTAACCCTCCGCCGCTTCCTCCGCCACCTCCGGCGCGGCTTCCTCCACCGGCGGCGCGGGGAGGCCGGCGAGCTTGAAGGGCAGCGAGCGGCTTTGGGCGACGGTGCTGCGCAGCAGCGCCCGCGAGGCCAGGCCCAGGCCGGCGCGCAGTTTGTCGAGCCGCTGGCGCAGGTCGCGGCGGTCCAGCCATGTCAGGCCGGAAGCTTCCGCCGTCCACAGGGTCTCGTCATCCAAAATCTGGCGGGTGGCGGATTCGAGTTGGCGGAGCAGGTCGATGGTCTGGTTGAGGATCATCAGCAGATCGCCCTCGGCCAGGCTGATGCGCTGGCGCAGCGCGGCGAGCGAGAATCCCTGCGCCCACCCCAGCGCCACGCCCATGAACTGATCGTTGATGCCAGGGCTGGGCGGCAATTGCTGCTTGATCTCCGTCTTGCGCACACGTTCGGCCATGCCGCGCGCGGCGCGGCGGGCGAGGCGCAAGCGGTCGGATAGCACGTCCTTGGCCCACAGCGGCTTGTCGCTGTCATAGGTGAACCAGCTCACGACCTCGCCCAGTTCGATGCTCGTCAGGCTATCCAGCGCGCCGGAAAGCATCAGTTCGGTGAGGATCAGGCCTGCGGGATGGAAGATGGCGCGCAGCAGCCGCCCGCGCAGGGTCAGCGCGTCGTCGGCCTCGCCGATGTAGCCAAAGATGCGCAGCACAGTCGTCGTCGCCAGTAATTCGTGTTCCACACCACCGCTGAGTTCCACACTCGCCGGCTGATCGGCCTCGGTGGCGGGTGAGGCGGCTGGGGCCGCGAGATCGGGGACGGCACCTTTGTTCTTCTTGCCCGTTTTCTTGGCGCTCTTACCTTCCAGGCGCTTTTGGCGGCGCGCGCGGCGCTGGAATTCGAGGAAGCTGGCCGCGCCGATACGGCGCAGGCGCTCAAAAGCGAAGGGCCGCCACAGGTTCAGCACCGAATTATAGCGCATCACGAAGGCGCTCTCGACGGGGTTCAGCGGCTTGGTGAGCGCCTTGAAGCAGTCCTCGAAGGCTTCCCATGGGGAATAGAGGATCACCGCCGCGCCGTGCGCGTCTTTGCCGCGCCGCCCCGCGCGCCCGGTCAGTTGGTTATATTCGTTCGGCGTCAGCAAGCGCATGCCCACGCCGTCGAACTTGCTGAGGCTGCCCAGCACCACCGCGCGGGCGGGCATGTTCACGCCCAGCGCCAGCGTATCCGTGGCGAAAACGGCGCGCAGCGCGCCACGGGCGAAGAGCGTTTCCACCAGCACCTTCAAGCTGGGCAAGAGGCCGGCATGATGATACGCCAGACCGCGCGGCAGCAATTCGCTCAATTCCACCACCTGTTGCAGGGCGCGATCTTCTTCGGAAAGCGACTGGATGGCGAAATAGACCTCTTCCGCGATGGCGCGCTGCTCCTCGCTCGTCGTCAACCTGACGGCGGCGGCGCTCCGCGCGGCTTCTTCCACCGCCTTGCGCCCCGGCAAAAAGTAGAGGCACGGCAGCATGCCGGCGTCGCGCAGGTGCGTCAGCACGTCCGGCGGCAGGGGCGGCTCATGGAACGGGATGCCGTCGTCGTCCTTGTCGTCGCGGCCCCAGCGTCGCCGCTCGTAATGCCCGCGCCGCTTGGCCTCGCCGCCGACGTGCGGAAAGTGCGCCACCCGCTGGCCGTTGGCGTCGCGCACCAGATGCAACTGGTTGTCGAAAAAATAATAATCTTCCAGCGGGATCGCACGTTCGGGATGAAAGATCAACTGCGTGGGCGCGTGGATCTGCGACATCCAGGCGATCATCTCGTTGGCGTTCGAGACGGTGGCCGAAAGGCCAACGAAGCGCACGTGGGGCGGCGAGTGAATGATGCATTCCTCCCACACGGGGCCGCGCTGGGGATCGGCCATGAAATGCAGTTCGTCGAAGATGATCCAGCCGACGCGGGCGAGCTGCGGATCAAGCTGCTTTTTGCCGCCGCGCTGCGTCGTTTCTGCGACGGAATGCGCCAAGCCAGTCAGCGCCACGGATTCATCGTTGCGCTCCAGTTCCAGCAAGACGTTGCGATAGATCTCGGTGGTCATCACGACGATGGGCGCGCTAGCGTTCTCGACGATATCGCCGGTCATCAGCCCCACCTGCTCGTCGCCATAGCGCGCGCGGAAATCGCGGAACTTCTGGTTGCTCAGCGCCTTCAAGGGCGCGGTGTAAAAGACGCGCCGCCCCTCGCGCAGCGCCAACCAGATCGCAAATTCTGCCACGATCGTTTTACCGGTTCCGGTTGGCGCAGCAACTAATACGGATTGGCCTTCGGCTAACTGCTGGATGGCGGCGAGTTGAAATTCGTCCAGCGGGAAGGGATACGATTGGCTGAACGCGGCGACCAATTCCTGCGCGATATCGCCTGGCACTTGCTTGCGCTTCACGCGGCGTTTGGGGGCGGGGGCGGCCCGCTCCTCGCGTTCTGGGATGCTACTCATGCCTCAATTATCGTTTCATCGTGATACTTTGATCATAGGATATCACATCTGCATGGATGTTGCATGCCCATACTTAGGACTTGTGGCCCTGGTTCCCCTGGTATTGCTTGTGTTTAGTCGCCGGGGGGCGAGATCACAGCCGCCGCACGCCCGCCGGCAAGGACGTCAGCCGCCGCACGCCCGCCGGGGGTTAAACCCCCCGGCTCGGAAAAGGAACCCCTCCGGGCTAGGGCGCGACATCCCCGGTTGCCATCGGGTCTGTAGGGGCGTACCCTTGTGGTCGCCCTCGTCCCCGTGCAATCAGGCTGCCATCGGGTCTGGATCGTCCCGGCCCCCACGATCATGCCACCGGACAAGGGACATGGCTGTTAGCCCGCAAATGGCTATCAGATGCCACGCTTGCCTCCCCAGATGACGCGGTGGAGTTGCGGCAACACACGGACGGGATAGGCGCGCCACTTGGCGGCGGCGGGGTCGAGCGCGACGGCTTCGGTCAGCGCCCGCAGCGCCTGGGCGTAATCCGCGACGCTCGCGTGTTCCAGCCCTTCCGGCTGGAGGATGATCGGGATCTGCTGCGCGGCGATCGCTGGGATAGCTTGCAGCAGGTGCCAGGTGAGGTCCAGATCACGGGGGTCGGCGATGACGAACTTGAAGAGCAGCCGCCCGCGGAGCGTGCCGTCCGCCTGCGCGGCCAGGTAACGGCGCAGGATCGCGGGGCGCTCGACCATGCCGCTGCTGCCCAGCTTGGGGCTGATCGACCACGAATCGATCAGGGGGGCGAGCGCGGGGCGAAAGATCGTGCCGTTGGTCTGGATGTCGAGGTAATGCCCGCTCGCTTTCAGGCGACGGACAAGATCCAGGAAAGGCGCGGCGGGCGCGGTGAGGGGTTCGCCGCCGGTCAGGCACACGGCCACGTTGCCCTGCGCATCGGCCCAGGCCGCCAGTTCCGCCGGCGTGCGCTCGTCATAGGTATCGCTCCAATGTTGCACAGCATACTTGGTATCGCACCAGGAACAATAATAATTGCAGCCGAACAAGCGAATGAAACTGAACGGTCGCCCACTATCCAACCCCTCGCCCTGAATGGAGACGAATTGCTCGCTGACGCGCAGCGACAGCCTCACTTCTGGCACCGCCCCATCTGCGCTGGCGAGGGAAGTTGAGGGATTCGCCGCATCTGGGGATGGCGAGGGGATTGCAGGCTGGGCCTCTCTGGCAATATTGGAGAGAGGAACGATTGAAGTTGATGCGTGTGATTTGCCTTCTGCCATGGTGAACCGTGCCGCCTATGGTGGTGAATGTGCATCACATCTGTACGGAAGAAGATCGGGTCTGGCGCTACGGTGCCGTATGTTTGCTGTCGATCCGGCGCATCCCCAAACGTAGCTATCCTAGATGGACCACGAGTTCATCATATCACGTTGCGGAGGCACATCAACATGCGCTATCTGTTGCTCATCTACACGAACGAGACGGAGGACATGCGCGCGACCCCGGCGGAACAGGAAGCCGGCATGCGCGAGTACGAAATCTTCAATCAGGAAGGGGGGAAGCGTATCTTGGGCGGTGAGGCGCTGATGCCAACTACCGATGCCACGACGGTGCGCGTGCGCGATGGACAAATGTTGCTGACGGATGGACCGTTCGCCGAAACGAAAGAGCAACTGGGTGGCTATTACCTGGTACAGTGTACGAATCTCGATGAGGCGACGGCGCTGGCGGCGAAGATACCTGGCGCGCGGCATGGCGCGGTGGAGGTGCGCCCCATCATGGAGTTCGCCCAACCCAACGGCTGACGGATAGACGTGCTTGCCCAACGATCCTGTACGGGCGCGATGCAACGCGCCCCCGGCCCCCGACTGCCCCTGTTGGTGGTGGGCCTATGTGGTCGCGGCCTAGCTATTTTGCCTAGCCCATTCCGCTTGGGTTTGGTGCTGGCAGAATAGCAGCGTATGGTGGATGTGAGACCACCTGAACACCATTTACAGGAAAGGGATCGAAACATGACGACACAAGCAGACACCAGCGCAACCGCATTGGCCCAGGCTTACGAGGACTTCGAGCGCGCGCGCTCGAAACTGGTGGAACTACGCCGCCAGATGCCCCACGCGACAGTGGCAAATTATACGTTGCAGGATGCCGGCGGAGCGGTGGCGCTGGCCGATCTGTTTGGCGCGCACACTGACCTGATCGTGATTCATAACATGGGCGCACGCTGCGCCTATTGCACGATGTGGGCCGATGGGTTCAATGGTGTATTGCCCCACCTGGAAAACCGCGCGGCTTTCGTCGTGCTCTCCCCCGACGCGCCCGTCGCCCAACAGCAGTTCGCAGCGCAGCGCGGCTGGCGCTTCCGCATGGCGTCGAGTCAGGGAACGAGCTTCCGCGCCGACTTGGGCTTTCAGCACGGCGACGAACTGACGCCCGGCGTCTCCATCTTTCATCGCGCGGCGGATGGCACGATCACGCACGTGAGCCGCGACATATTCGGTCCCGGCGACCTCTATTGTTCCGCCTGGCACCTCTTCGATCTCTTGCCCGGCGGCAGCGGCGACTGGGAGCCAAAATTCACGTATTGAGCGTCTAGCACCAACGATGCGCCTCTCGCCATCCTTTTTGGAAGTGGGGATGTGATTGCCCCACTCCACTGCCTAAATGGGCAGAGTGCCGACCCGCCCGATTGACCATTCCCTGCGCTTGCCACCTTATGGTATGGTGCATAATACCGATTGCGGGGAAAGAGAGTGGCCAGCGGGGCCGGATAGACAGGAATGTCTGTCCTCCGTTGTTATGGAAAATGTCCGTCCTCCGGGGGAACATAGTGACCGACAGGCATGGCGGTTCCCTACTACCCCTATTATGTCCTCCGGTACCCAGACTGCTCACCCGCAAAACGCATAACAATACGATTACGCAAAATACCAGGAGGCCGCATGAGCAACGTTGAGCGGGGGGAAGAGAAAGAGACCGGGCGCGTGGAGGCATTCAGTGACGGCGTGTTTGCTGTGGCCGTCACCTTGTTGGTTTTCGCAATCCCCGTCACCCACCCCGATCCCAATAACCTGACGGCAGGCCGCCACCTGGGCGATGTGCTATTGCATGAGTGGCCAAATTTCGCAGCGTATGTCGTCAGCTTCATCACAATCCTGGTGATGTGGATCAATCACCACAGCATGTTCCAGATGGTGCAGCGCATTGATCGCGAATTCCTGATCGCCAACGGCATCTTGCTGTTGCTGATCACTTTCATCAATTATCCCACCGCACTGGTCGCCAGCTACATCCTCACGCCGGACGAGAATTACGCTGCGCTGCTCTATAGCGGTACGCTCGTGCTGATCGCCATCCTCTATAACTGGATCTGGCGACACGCCTCACACAAAGGGCGTTTGCTGAACAGGCAGATCACGGTGGCTCAGGTGACAAAGCTCGGCCAGGAATATCGCTTTGCCCCCTTCATCTATCTCGTGGCGTTTCTGTTGTCGTTCGTCAGCAACTGGGCGGGGCTGACGGTGGATGCTGCGCTGGCCGTCTACTTCGCCTTCACGGGCCAGCTAACCCGCCCTACCACCGAAAAAAAGGATGTCCCGCTCCATCACGGATGAAACGGGACATTGAGCTCTGGAACCACAAGCGAGGCGATCTACTCCTCGGCCAGCGCGGGGGGGGCGGCGATTTCGGAGGCCGGAATCGGCGCTTCGGACTCGATGTAATCCGCTTTCTGGGTCACATCGGTGCCGTTAGAGACGCGCGCCAGGTTGAGCACCAGCGAGAGTACCGCCGCGATGACGATATTCAGCACCACGGCGTTCAAACCGACGTAGCCGTTGAGCTTCATGCTGCCGAGCGTGATCGGCACGGTCGAAAGCACTTTACCACCGTTGGCCGGCAACCCGAACGCGGTGGGATTGAAGAGCGGCTGGAGCATGGTAATCGTGCCATACACCATGGCGACGGCCCAGCCGGCGAGCAGCGCCCAGCGGTTAAACCAGCGGGTATACAGCGCGAAGATCACGGTAGGCACGGTCTGCAAGATCCACATGCCGCCCAGCAATTGCAGGTTGATGGCCTGCGCGACAGGGATAAGCAGCACGACCGCCAGCGCGCCGATCTTGACCACCAGCGAGGTGATCTTGGCGGTATTCGCCTCTTCCGCATCGCTCGCGTTCGGGCGGAAGAAGGGCTTGTAGATGTTGCGGGTGAAAAGGTTGGCGGCGGCGATGGACATAACCGCCGCTGGCACCAGCGCGCCGATGCCGATGGCGGCAAAGGCGATGCCCTTGAACCAATCTGGGAAGGCATAGTTGATCAGCGCCGGCACAGCCTGGATGCTGTTAGCGACGCCCAATTTCGGCAACGCGACCGCCGCCATGAAGCCGGTCAGCGCCAGGAAGGCGAGCATCACGGAATACGTTGGCAGCAACATGGCGTTACGCTGGATGACCCGCCCGCTCTTCGAGCTGAAGACGCTGGTGAGCGAGTGGGGATACAGGAAGAGCGCGAAAGCCGAGCCGAACGCCAGCGTGCCGAAGGCCCACATCGAATTGCCCTTGGAGGGATCCGTTGCCAGGGTTTGCTTGGCGGCGGGGATGTGGGAGAAGATCGCGCCGAAGCCACCGAGCTTGATCGGCACATAGATGACGATCGCCAGCACAGTAATGTAGACCAGCGCGTCCTTCACCACGGCGACGAGCGCGGGAGCGCGCAGGCCGCTGCTGAAGGTATACACCGCCAGGATCGCAAAGGCGATGACCAACGGCAGCTCGCCATACTGGCCCAGGCCCATCGCCGTCAGAACGGCTTGGAGGCCGACGAGTTGCAGGGCGATGTAGGGCATCGTCGCCAGGATGCCGGTGAAGGCGATAGCCAACGCCAGCGGCTTGCTCTGGAAACGGCCCTCCACGAAGTCCGCCGCCGTGACGAAGTTGTGCTTGCGGGCGACGGCCCACATGCGCGGCATCACGACGAAGATGAAGGGGTAGACGAGGATGGTGTACGGCACGGCGTAAAAGCCGATGGCACCAGCGGCGAAGACCAGGGATGGCACGGCGATGAAGGTATACGCCGTGTAAAGGTCGCCGCCGAGGAGGAACCAGGTGATGAGCGTGCCAAACGAGCGCCCGCCCAGGCCCCATTCCTGAATGTTGTTCAGGTCGCCCTTGCGCCAGCGCACGGCGACGAAACCGATCACCGTGACGACCAGGAAGAGCGCGCTGAAGATGATAAGAGCGGTCCAGTTGACCATGAAACGACCCTCCGTTCGCGGCAGCACCACTGCTGCCGGCAGTGCATGATTGACGAGATCGTGATGGAACCGGGATGTGCGCGGCTACTTGGCGCGGTTGGCGAAGTAGACGACGGCGGTGAGTGCCGTGCTGAGCGGCAACCACAGCAAAAGATACCAATAGAAGAAGGGGATGCCAACAAAGTTCGGCGTCGTGCTATTGTAGAACGGAACCCACAACAGGCCGACGAATGGCACCAGCAGCAACACCAATGAGGCGCGCTGCAACGCGCTGGGAGATTTGCCCATGTGTCCAACTCCTCTGTTGCGCGAATGATGTGTGGAGCAGCCAGCATGAACGACGTTTTTGCTCACCTTGCAGGCCGGCGAACAAAACGGATTGATGCCGTGCACGCCACAGGCGAATACCCGCGAGGCAGGTATTAAATAGAGTATAGTGGTCCTACAACTATGATGTCAAGATGAGATTTGCAAAGTTTCTGCAATAGCTTGCGCTGGCACAGGATTGCTGTATGATACCTTTGAAAATAGCTTTCCCGTCGCGCGGGGACGGCTGGCACGACGAGATGAGCGACAACGTCCCACTGGATCTGCTGGCGCGCAGTAGCACGCCGCTATCACGATAAAAAGACTGTGATAGCGCAACGAGCCTCTTGGGATTGACACAAGGTTGCATGAAAGAATAGAATGCAAGAAAACCATTTCGGTTCCTTCGCAATGGAATCATCTTTCTAGTTCTGATCTTGGTTGTTCTCAACTTGCATCGGCTGTTGTCGCTGATTCTCTACAAAGGAGCATCCAGTGGAACCAACCCCGCAGCAACGGACCTTATTCGAGCGCATCTTTGCCACACCCACTGCTACAGCCATCCGTGAGCTTTCTCCCGATGATTTCCAGTGGTTCATCTGGTACATCTACTTCCGTGACGGCTTGTATAAGCCGGTGTATGTCAATGGACCCCATGACGGGCAAGTCGATATCGAACTGCGCTCAGCCGATCCGGCTCATCCTGAACTTATCGGCGTGGTGCAATGTCGTACCAGACAGATCAACAATCATGGCAACCCTAATATCGGCGTCAATGATGTGGCTGTTTTTATTCAGCGAACGCGCCCCTTACGTTTAGGACGGCGCTGTTTTTTTGCTAACACAGACTTTACGCCGGACGCTTATAAGCAAGCACGTGAAGAGCATATTGACCTTTATAATGTTGAAGGCATTCGGCGCTTCATCATAGATATCGTTCGCCGCGAGAGCAATGGCATTCGCCCGGCGGAAGCCATTGTTCCGCTCCCTATTCCCGTCATCTGCTTCGCCAATAACAAAGGGGGCGTCGGCAAAACGACCCTGACTGTCAACCTGGCCGATGCTTTCGCACGCATGAACAAATCGGTGCTGGTCATCGATGCCGATCCCCAGTGCAACACGACGTATTGGCTTACCTCAATGACGGAACAAGGCCAGGATATTACTTTACAGGGCATCATAGAGAATCACCACCCCATCCATTCCACCGTTATATCGCAAACCGCCATGCCGGGTGTCCATCTTATTCCCTGTCATCGTGGAATGGCACGTTTTATCGAACATATGACCTTTGATAGCGAGCGGTGGCTGGCGCAAGCGTTGCCCGCGCTTTCCCTGAGCAATCCTCCCATTGATATCATCCTCATTGATACGCAGCCGGATCTCACGCGACTAACCCGCGCCGCGCTGATTGCCGCCAACCACGTCATCTTTCCTCTGGAATATGATGATCTATCGCGCCTCGGTGTCGGCAAAATGATTGAATTCGTCGATGAAGCCGAGCGCATGCATGGGCGATCGATTCAGATTTTGGGTGCTGTTGGGACGAAGGCAAGAGAGCGGACCACTATTTTTCAGAAAATGGCACGCGAGATCAACGCAACCGGCTCAGCGATTGAGCGTAGTAAGCGTGATGGTTTAGCAGACCGCTTTATCCTAGGAAGGATACGCCATCATGTTGCATTTTCAGACATCATCGGCCTACACTGTTCCATCTTCAGCTATAAACCGCATTCGGATGCGGCCAGAGACATTCAGAACCTCGCAGAAAGGATCTACGGTCGTGTCAACCTTGATAACAACCCCAACTGAGGACGTGCTTTTCATAGACGCACTTTCTCCGACAGAGCAGGAAGTTCAAGAGTTGCTGGATCATGTGGCACAGGCAACTCCTGAAGCACGCAAAATTTTCGTTGCCCGCCTTCTTCAAGGTGTGGCGGAACGAGTGACATCCGATCTTTCGGCAAGTGCCGTGAAATCCGCGAAAGGTCAGGCCACACAACAAAAAGCCAAAGCTAATGCTAAGCCATCTGTGCCAGACCCGTACAAAAACCCGGCTATTTGGCCGGGTATAGGGTTATTGGAATTGAGCGACCAGTATGATCCAATCGAGGGATGGCAGCATTTCGGACGCGATGCCTACTACCGTATCATCTACTATGAAACGCCAACCACCCTTGAGCATATCCTGGCGCATCATGCCATGCCCAAAGGCACGGCACCGCGCAAGAATTCAACCGGTGTAACGATGGCGAAGAACGTTATTCAACGCTTGGAAAAGCATTTCGGCTACCAGCCCTAGGTGCGAACTTCCCTTAGTCGCGGGGCCGGCTAGCGCGGCGGCGCTCGGCGGCGGCCCAGCGTTCGTGGTCCTCGTCGGTTGTCAGGATGAGCGGCGGCACGGGGATGGTGTGACCATCCTCGTCGATGGCGACGAAAACGAGATGGCAGGTCGCGGTGTGCGTCACCACGCCAGTGATGAAGTTTTCGGCATGCACCTGACATTCGACCTCAATTGATTTGTGGCCGGTATAGGTCACGCAGGCGGTGACGGTGACGAGATCGCCCACATGCACGGGCGCGCGGAAGCTCATGTGGTCAACAGCGGCGGTGACACAGCGCATGCGCGCATGGCGGATCGCCGCCGCGCCGCCGGCTTCGTCCACGAAGCGCATGATCGCGCCGCCATGCACGTTGCCATACCCGTTCGCGTCGGTCGGCTGCATCGACCGCGCCATCACCACGCGGCTCTGCTCCACGGTTTTGCCTTCCATCTAACATCAAGCCCTTTCTGGTTTAGACGTATCAAAAAAGAATGGATCGAGGACGAGATCGAACACGAAAACCACGTAATTCCACGAAGGTCACGAAAAAAGATCGCAGCAACAAGCAGCAAAACGTCTGATTTCCTGGTTTTCGTGCTTGTGCGAGGCTTTCGTGTTCGATCAAGACGCCTTTGATCCGCCTCTCTCTCATGATATCATGCAGGGGCAGCTATGATTATAGAAGGGCGCGTAAAACCCCCGTCTTTCAAGCGGGGGATAGAAGCGCCGTCGCACGATGCGACCCCGTACCCCTTGCCATCTTACAGCAGTATGTGGTATACGGTACGCATGCAACACGAACGTGCGTACCGCTATCGGTTTTACCCGACGCCCGACCAGGAGGCCATCCTGAGCCGGACGTTTGGCTGTACGCGCTTCGTGTATAACTGGGCCTTGAAACTGCGCACGGATGCCTGGTATGACCGCCAGGAACGGATGCACTACGAAGACACGTCGGCAGCATTGACGGCGCTGAAAAAGGACAAGGCGACGGAATGGCTCAACGAGGTCTCTAGCGTCCCCTTGCAACAAGCCTTGCGTCACCTGGACCGCGCCTTTCGCAATTTCTTTGCGGGTCGTGCCAAGTATCCCGTCTTCAAGAAGAAACGCAACCGCCAAGCCGCCACTTATGCCAGTTCCGCCTTCACGTGGGATGGGACGACCCGTACCCTGAAACTGGCAAAGATGGATGAGCCACTCGCCATCGTGTGGTCGCGCGACATGCCCAAGGACGCCCGGCCCAGCACCGTGACGGTGACACGCGACGCGGCGGGGCGCTATTTCGTCAGCCTCCTGATCGAAGAAGCTATCCGCCCCAAGCCCGTCACGCCCCAGATGGTTGGTCTTGACCTGGGCATCCACGATACCGTGACCCTCAGCACCGGGGAGAAGGTCGGCAACGAACGCTTCTTCCACCAAGACGAAAAGAAGCTGGCCCATGCGCAGCGCGACCTTGCCCGCA